>CAWKZU010000025.1:0-29265 GCA_963854585.1 Gammaproteobacteria bacterium
GTGTTTATTCTACTAATACAGCGATAGAAGAGTATTCTCTGGAAGCTGACCTGGTGATTGGCGCGGTGCTAATTCCTGGTGCGGCAGCACCTAAGTTACTGAGCCGAGATTTGATTAGTCGAATGAAAAAAGGTGCAGTGGTCGTTGATGTGGCTATTGACCAAGGTGGCTGTTTCGAAACATCCAAGGCGACGACCCACCAGACTCCCACTTATGTGGTTGATGACGTAGTGCACTACTGTGTCGCCAATATGCCCGGCGGTGTGGCCCGAACGGCCACCATGGCGCTCAACAATGCTACGCTTCCCTATGCCCTTGCATTAGCTGATGATCCTATTAGTGCGTTGTTTAGAGATGCTAATTTACAAAGTGGCTTGAATGTCCATAAGGGCTCAGTTACCTATAAGGCGGTTGCTGATGCTTTGGGCTATGACTATGTCCCAGCTTATGAGGCTCTAAAAGCCTAGCTATAAAGCGATTAAACACGCTAGAAGGGCGCCTCTGCAACCACTACTGCGCGAAGGGGTGCAGGGTGGCCTTCTGCCGTTTTAGTAATGTCATTAGGGTCTAAAAAGTCCCTAAGTGAATCGTAAGTCATCCAGTCGGTACTGCGCTGCTCTTCAACTCGGGTTGTACCTATGTCAACGACTCGGGGATTAACAAAGCCTTGCTTTCGCATCCAACTCGTTAGGGTGTCTGGCGATGGCAAAAACCAGACGTTGGGCATTTTGGCATAACGCCCTTCAGGGACTAATACTTGACCCTCAGGTCCGTCGATAACAAGAGTTTCTAAGACTAATTGTCCTCCAGGACGAAGTAGTTCATGCAATTCGCGTAGGTGGTCCATGGGTGAACGTCTGTGATAAAGAATACCCATTGAAAATACCGTATCAAAGGCGGCTAGTTTTTTTGGCATGTGCTCTATACCTATGGGTAACACATCGATCGGTAATTGAGTCCCAGCATATTTTTTAATCGCGTTAAACTGAAAAACGAACTTGGCTGAGGGATCAATGCCTATTACACGCTTGGCGCCAGCGCCGAGCATACGCCAACAGTGGTAACCATTGCCGCAGCCGACATCCAGAATTAAGCGGTTATTTAATGACTGTAAATGAGGCATTACGCGATCCCATTTCCAATCTGACCGCCATTCAGTATTAACAGGCAAGCCGAATAGTTGATAGGGCCCTTTGCGCCAGGGGTGAAGCCCCATGAGGGCTTGTTGTAGCTCATGACGCACCTCTGGGGTAATATCTGCGGCGTTGCCAATGGTCATTCCAGAACTAAAATCATGATGTTTCGCGCTAATCTCGGGAAGGCTTTCAAATGCCTGCAGCCAACCTGGCATATCTCCCCAGCGACGACCATCCAGACGCTCCTTGACCAGATCGGGTAGGCTTTTATGCCAGGCTTTCAGGTCAGAGGTTTGTAGCCAATCAAAAAATGGCTTGTAGTCTATTACTGAGGGGAGCATTATTTTACCTGTCACGTTAAGTGGTAATTATAAAGTATTTCATGGGTCTAATCGTCTAGGTTTACTACTTTAACTGTCTATTCTCATACTTCACTAAGTCCGAAATGATTTTTTGGCAACTCGCTTAGAGGCATCGCTAACTCTCATTAAGTAGGTGTCTGCGTTGAGCAACTAGATAGTAACAAACTGCATAGATGGCGATGACCGCGAGCCCCACCCATTCAATTTGTAATGGTGTGAACTGATAGAGCAGGACTAAGGAAACCATAATCAACCAATTACTGGCGACATATTTCAGTCTGCCCAATCGCTCTACGGTCATGCCAATATTACGTGTGTATAACCGCATCAGTGAATCAAGTGAGTTAATCACAAATATTACCCCCACGCCCACCATGGCAATGCGCCAAATACTGGCAATATCCATTCCATTGTCAAAGTAGAAGTAGAGCACTGAAAACCAAATTGCTATAGGAATGGAAGGCACCACTAAAAGGGCTGCCAACAGTTGCCAGGCCTTTAATCCGCTGACGAACCGAGATATGAACTGACCTATCATGATACTCCAAGCAAACCACCAGTAGAGGTAAAACTGGTGATAATCAGTGATAGGCGCGAGATAATGATTGATATTGTAAAAGTAGTCTCCGATATTCATCATTGAGTTTGCGAGTCCCCCCAAACCCATGTCACCTGACCACCACATGCCAAAAATAAGCCCGAAAAATAACCAAGTTGACCCAATGCTTAATATTTTCACATAACGAATATGAGTACTCGATGCGGCAGCTATTAGAACGACAGTGCCAACCAGTCCGTATTTTAGAGGGTCGCTAATGGCTGCGATGTAGTCCGGTAGGTAGACTAAAAACAAATAGGCACTAAAGGCACAGGTTCCAATAATGACGATGTTGTTTGTCCATTTGATCAGAGGTATTTCAAATAATTTTAATTTGGGCTCTACAATGCAAAAGTAAAAGATTGTGGTGAAATAAAAACCCCAGACTAAAAACCCCCAGAACCCAAATTCTAGCGCTAGTGGGTTTGTAAATGCATAGGATGCTTCGTTGGCATAGATATTAAAATCAGGTATCGGAAACATTATTAATCCCACATCTAAACCTGAGGTGAAGAGGATGGCCATAAAGGTCAAAAAAGATGTGGGTATTTCGCCTACGCATTCCACATTTCGCCAATATACAGCGATGATAAATGCGGTTAGAAGGACAGCGCTCATTGCGATAGTAAGAATAAGTGCCATGGTTTGTTTGCCTTATGTCATCAGGTGAAATTACCTGGTTATCTGTGGTGGATGGTCTAGAAGTTTCGTGCTTCTAAAATAAGCCCTTGAGATCGGTAGTCTTGGTTCAAAAGATCGCCGCGGGCGGATGAGTCTTGGCGTATGGTGAGATCAAAGAACGCCAACGCTTTTTCTTTTTGCATCTTATGACCATCAACAGGTTCAGCCAGTGTGAACTCTATGCTTGGGTCAAAGGTTCGTTTTTGCGTATTAGATTTTAGTTGGGGCCACCAATATCCACCTGAAACGCCCAATGTGGAGTGATTGGCGTTTTCTAAGAGCCCCCAGACAACAGGCACACTGGCTTGCTCAAAAGCATCTCGCATCGCAGGGTGTGGATTGGACGCACTGGGTTCTGTGGTACCTGTTAGGGTCGCCTGCTGTGCAGCAAGCCCTATGATTAATGAATCTTCATTACCGCTTAGTAAAAATGTGGGTTTTCGGAAATGGGTAAATGGATGGTTGCCCTGGATACTGAGTAAGACAGATTCTTTCTCAGCAGGAATGAGTATCTTTTGCGGTACTAAGCTGCGCCGATCTACCCAGCCTGGAGGCACTACGGCAAAGCCCGAGGTAAAACGATCTTCCATGGCTAGGCCCGCGAGGGTTGTAGAACCGCCAAAGGATCGGCCAATTAGCCCGATACGATCTAAATCTAGGCGTCCCGCAAACGGCCCCTTTGTATTCATTTGCTCCAACTCGTCAAGGGCAGCCCGCAAATCATTTAGACGTTGTATTAAGGATCTATCCAAATCCAGCAATGCTTGGAGCGGGTCAGGGGAGTCGGATAGTGGCGTAAAACTCTGGCCATAATTATCTTTGCTGCCGTACGCACCTTGATCATCAAGCAGTGGAATTATGTCGACCATTGCTTGACGAAAAGCTTTATCGCCTCCTTGTATGGCTAGCGCTGGATCACTGCCGGTCATTGAGTAGGGTGAATTGCCTGTGTGCTCAGGTGCAATAACAACATAACCATTGGCGGCCAAGTACTCGCAAACAGTTTCCATATTGTACCGACTACCTGCATCGCCATGGGTCATCACAATCACCGGTAGTTTTTTTGGTGTTGAGGTCAATGGCGCATCGGTATAGCTCTGTCGTGGGCGATAAAATAATTCTTTAATAGCTAGGTTAATGTCATCTTGGGTCACGCCGGCGCGCACTGTGGCTGGGGTTAAGTGGAAGAAAGTGGTATCAGTCATCATTCTTTGATGCATGCTGAAATTGCCGAAAACGTAATCCCCATAAGTGGCCCGACGAAATTCACTGGGCTGCTTTCTAATGGTTGGGTGATCAATAGGATACCAAAGCTCAGTAATCAATGTGCGGATCCCAAGATTCACCCCTGCAACGCTATCAAAGGGTCGAGATTCATCATGTATAAACCGCGTTGATGACCCGATGGCGTAGGGTAGGGTTGCACTATCTGAAGTGAAATGTTGTTGGTCAGAGCACGAGATCAACAAAGATGTAAGACATAAAAGTAACCATGGCCGATTGTTGCTCAACCTTGGTCTTTGTTTTTCTATGGTGCATTGTGTTGAATTTCTTGTTTTAGGCAAAATATTCATTGATATCTTCTGCTCTTCAGCGCGATCAAGTATTTAACTGAGGGTATACCTTAAAGGACTGTAGACTCGAAGTCATCATTGCTGAAAATTCAAATTTTCGATCCTTGCACCTTAATTGCCCTAAGCTTTAATTACAGGGCGAGTGTTTAAAGTTATTAGTTTGGTCTAAGTGTTTTGGCTACTATTAAAAATAGGATCTTTCCAAATTTGCGCCCTATAATGCTGGTTAGTTTTTTGATTAAACAGGGTGTAACTTGCCAATCTGGGTTGGTCATTTGAGATTTCAGGTGGGGGTCGAATACTCGAATGTTTAATTGAGTATCGTTGATTGAAATTAATATGCCAACACATACTAAACGTTAACTGTCATATAATGGTGATAATGAACAACCGGCTAGGACGAACATATAATGAGTGAAGAACGATTTCAGGAGCTTGAGGAAAAATTGGCATTTTTTGAGATGACCAATGCCGAATTAGGTGATGAGATTTTCCGTCAGAAAAAAGAGATTGATACATTAACCAAGGCTCACCGTAAATTATTCCAGCGTATTGAATCTCTGCAAGATACGGTCGACCAGGGCGATCAGGAAGAGGGCGAGAGGCCACCACACTATTAACCAGAGACATGTGCTGTCATTCGAATTAAATTAGAGAATAGAGGTCTAAAATGTCAGATTTAAATGAGCAAGTTAAGCAAGATATTGATAATGCTTTTGCGCGCCAACAGCGCTATGCCATAGAGCTGCGAAAATCAGATTACAAAAAAAGAGTTGCGGTACTCGATCGATTTGAACAAGCCTTTCGCGATTCAGAAGAAAAAATATATAAGTCTGCCGCCGATGATTTTGGAAAACCTCAAGCTGAGGTGGACATGTCAGAGATCATGGCAGTGCTGGCGGAGCTTAAACATGTTCGTAAAAACCTTAAAAAATGGATGAAGCCAGTGCCAGTTAAAGCAACCATGGCGCTATTTGGTACTTCATCGAAAATCGTCAAGGAACCAAAGGGCGTAACCTTGGTAGTTTCACCTTGGAACTATCCTTTTAATCTGACTTTTGGCCCTATGATTTGGTCTATTGCGGCAGGTAATACAGTCATCATTAAGCCTTCGGAAATGACACCTAACATGTCGGCTGTGATCAGTGAAATTGTCGAAAAAGCGTTTATCCCTGAGGAAGTTTGCTTGTTTCAAGGAGAAGCGGATGTGGCTAGTTATTTGACTAGCTTACCTTTCGATCATATTTTCTTTACAGGTAGCCCTGCGGTGGGTAAACATGTGATGGCGGCGGCCGCGAGAAATCTAACGTCGGTGACTTTAGAATTGGGTGGTAAAAGCCCGGTAATTGTCGACAAATCAGTGGATATTAAAAAGGCTGTGCAGTCGATTGCTTGGGGCAAGTTTATTAATAACGGACAAACCTGTATTGCACCGGATTACCTCTATGTTCACGAGTCTATTAAAGACGAATTCGTTAAAGAGATGGTGGCCTGTGTTGATAAGCAGTATGGGCTGGGCACTGATGCTAAGGAGAACGGTGATTATTGTCAGGTCGTCAATGATGGTCACTATCAGCGTATTAGCCGTCTACTGACCGATGCGCAGGCGCAGGGTGGTAAGCTGATTACGGGTGGCCAAACGGATGATGCGGGACGATTTATAGCGCCAACATTGATTGAAGGAATGTCGAAGGATTCAGCGATCATGCATGAGGAGATATTTGGTCCTTTATTGCCGGTTATTACCTTTACTGATCTTGATGAAGTGATCTCATATGTAAACAGTAAACCTAAACCCTTAGCCCTCTACATTTATGGCAAAGATAGTCGCAATATTGAAAAAATACTTACTGAAACCAGTGCTGGTGATACCTGCGTCAATCAAGCGATGATGCATTTCTTACATCCTAACCTGCCGTTCGGTGGGGTTAACAACAGCGGCATTGGTAAGTCAGGTGGTGTGTGGGGCTTTAACGCCTTTACCCATGAGCGAAGTGTGCTAACTGATAAATTTAGTTCTGCATCAATGATGCATCCGCCGTATACGCCCAAGGTCAGGAAGTTGATCAAAATGGCGATTAAGATGACATCATAATCAACCTCAAATGCTGTTTGGCTTACTTGAAGGCTACCAGAGAGCAAAAGTTGAAGCATTGAAACCAGGGGCTTGCGGAGTGAAATCCACAAGCCCTCAATCGTTGTATATGCGCATCCAAGCTTTCAGGCACTAATACGTTCTCGATGGAGTCTCGTTTTTGGCTGATTTCTAAATCACTATAACCCTGTGCTCTTTTAAACTGGTGATGTAGGTCACTTAGTAGTGAATTTAGTGACTCTGGTTCAAAACATAATTTCTCAGAAATAATCAGGCAACCGCCAGGATTTAATCCTTGATAAATCTTTTCTAGCAATGCTAAACGCTTATCTAAGGGCACAAATTGTAGGGTGAAGTTCATGACCACTAATGACGCATTACTAATATCAACATCACAGATGTCTGCATTGATGAGTTGCGTCTTAACCTGTGATGATGTCGTTTCAAGGATAGTTTTACAGCGACTTAGCATGGCGGCTGAATTATCAACGGCAACAATGGTTGTATCACGCCCTTCAATATGGGGACGCATTGCGAGTGTCGAGGCGCCAAGAGAGCAACCTAGATCATAACAATGGGTTTGTGGTTGCACATAGCGCGCGGCCAATTCTCCGCAGTGGGACAGAATTGTTTGATAACCTGGAACCGATCGGCTAATCATGTCTGGGAATACGTCAACCACGGCTTGATCAAAGACAAAGCCGGGCACATCCCCTAACGGATTAGCAAATAAATCATCGTGCTTTGGGTCTGGCATACTGATTAAACCGCCATTATCTCAAGCCCAGTCTTAGCGGCTAAGTCGACATTGGTTATGACTGCGGTTTGCGCTAAATCTTGGCGCAAGTACTGCTCAGCAACGCGTTTTAAGTCGTGAGAAGTAACGGCCAAAATACGTTGACGGAATGCCATCGCTGAGGCTTTATTGCGCCCGTTCAGTTCTGAGTGAAAGGCTTGCATTGCCTCACCAAAAGGAGAGCCTGGCTTATCGAGGCTACCCACTACACCAAGGATAGACTCTTCAACTTTGTCGAAACTTATAGGTTCTTTGAGCAACCACTCAATAGATTGATCGAAATCGGCCAGAGTACCAGCGATACGGGGGTCGCGATAAGAGTAAAAGCGAAAAGTACCCGACTGATTATCTTGAGATGCACCGCCACCATAGGCGCCGCCTTGCTCTCGAACGACTCGGTGTAAAAAACCGTTACGCAAAACACCACCAAGAATCGTCAGAGCAGCAGCATCTGGATGTGCAGCGGGTACTGTAGGATATGCCTTGGCGCAAAAACTCACTTGAGTGTTGGCTGTCCAGCAGTGATTAACGGCTGTTAGTTTGGGTTGATAGCTGATTAAATTATCGCCGGAAGCGCCTATGGGAGAGCCCGCGAAACTCGTTTCCATCTGCCCACTAAAGGCATTTAAACGTTCTTTTTCTGCCACTAGCAGGTATTGCCGTGGTTGTTTGAGGACTAACTGATGAATCGTTTCAAGCTGAGTTGCTAAAATTGAAAGGCCTTCATCAGAATCTAAGCCATTATCTAGCGTCTTAAGTAAGGAAAGACCTGTTAGGCCCCCCCAGCGCTGGCTTAGGTTGGCATTGGCTGATAGCCCACTAGCTGCGGCCGTCATTGCCATAATATGGCCGTTACTAACGACAGATGATTCACGGTGACTGCGAATTTGGGCAATCAGTTCACGTAATCGAGGCAATTCATCAAAGCGAGCCTGTTGCAAAGATTCTTGCATAAGGTCTGTCATGGCGGATTGATTGGATGCTAATCCTTTAGCTGAAAAGCTAATGTTGCCATACAATTTGTCCAAACTTGCTTTGTCCGAGCGCACGCTAACCGATGCAGAATAAGCACCGACAACACTAGAGTGCCAAAGTTGTGTGTCTAGATAATTACGCTTTCCCACACCCATCTCAGTAACACAGGTACTGTATAAAGGTAGCAGATCCATTTGCTGGTCGGTCATTGAGGGCATTGGCGTAATAATTTGCTGATACACCAAGCCATTGGTGCCGGCACTGTAGCTAGTCAACGGGAGGGGGGTTTTCTTAACCTGATGTTTTTCGGGATAGATAATGTCAGAGGGAACGTCCTCTATACCTACCTTGGGCAATATCTCGAGGTCCTCTTCCATCTCTTGACGCTTTTTAAGAGCTAGTGCCGAGTCAACAATGTGCTGCTTTTCCGCCTCGCTTAAACTAGCTTGAATACTTGCCAAACGATCTTTTTCTAGTTGTTCTTTCGCGTGACTCAGCTCGGTGTCAGGTTTCATGACCAAACGCACCCGATGCTGGTTGTCCAGTAGCAGCTCTCGAGCCAATGATTTGATGAAATCAGGATCTTTGATTTGGTGCTGTAATTTTTCCAATACTGGGTCTAGGTTGAGTAGATCAAGTGGATTGCCGCGATGAGTGGCGCTGGTGAGTGAGGTTAAGATTAGCTGTAGACCGTAAGGATAGCCACCTCCGGATAATTCACGCTGTGATAACTCAATCTGGTGAAGGCTTGCGGCTACCTGATCTTCTGGTAATCCATTTTTAGCAACACTTTCCAAAACGTCTAAAATGAGCGCTTCCACAGCCTCAGCATGTTCTGGATTAGAACCTTCGATACCACAAGCAAAACAAAGCTCTTTTTGCGAATCTTCAAGACCACACATAGGTGAAGGGGAGGTTCCTAGATCGGTTGTTTCAAGCGCCTGCTGCAATGGCGAACCACTGTTGTCTAATAACACGCTTGAAAGTAGTCGAGCTTTCATCGTGGCTTCTAAATCGGTGGACTCGCCAAGGAGCCAAGACACAATAATGTGAGTCTGATTATCAGTTGAACCCTCTTCGTTAAAGGCATAATCCTCCTCGACATACTGTGGGCTGCTATAGCGTTGCTCATTTTCTACCGCGATGTGACAATCCAGCTTCTCAAATCGACTCAGTGCTGAGTCTTCAAACTGTGTCTGATGCTCAATGGCCGGAATATCGCCAAAGGTAAGAAAAATAGCATTGCTAGGGTGATAGTGAACCTTATAAAAATCTTTGAATTGTTGATAGGTTAAGTCTGGAATATCAGCCGGTTCACCACCACTGTTGTAGTGATAAGTGTTAGTTGGATAAAGGTGCTTGGACATGGTTTGCCACAGGGTCGAATTGATCGAACTCATGGCGCCTTTCATTTCGTTGTAGACCACACCTTTAAAGGTTAATTCGGACGTGGTATCAGCTGTGTCTGAATACTCAAGCCGATGACCTTCTTGAGCGAAGTCAAGGGGGTCAAGACGGGCAAAGAAAACAGAATCCAAATAGACACTTAGAAGATTATTAAAGTCCTTTTTATTTTGGCTAGCAAAAGGGTAGGCCGTCCAGTCAGAGCTGGTAAAAGCATTCATGAATGTATTGAGTGAGCGTCTAATCATCATGAAAAACGGATCACGCACAGGGTACTTTTCACTACCACACAAAGCCGTATGCTCAAGAATATGGGCCACGCCGGTAGAGTCGTCAGGTACGGTTCTCAGAGCCACTAAAAACACATTTTCTTTATTGTCCGCGGCTAGGTGAATATGCTGAGCGCCGGTCACGCGGTGCCGATACTCCTGATAATGTAATTTTAGAGAGGGAATAGATTGTTCACGTAAAAGCTCAAAGGCAGGGTGTGTATTCGTGGTCATACTGGTTTTTGCTCCAAAGCGAAGTCCTATACTGACTTCTATTCCCATTTAGCGGCCGCTCATTCTACTTGAATATTAATGTATTAGAAGCCCAATGATTAGCATCAGGTCTTATGATGTTTTATTTTGCTGTTTTCGGCGATATTCAATGGGCGTTATACCCTCCCATCGTTTAAATGCCCGATAAAACGTACTTGGCTCAGAAAACCCTGTGAGGTAGATGATTTCACTGATGCCCTCGTTGGTTTCTGACAATAGTCTCAATGAAAGTCGGTGTCTGAGATCGTTTAATATCTTCTGAAAGCTAGTGTTGGCGATAGTTAATTGATGGCGCAGACCTCGAGAGCTGATTCCCATATTAGCTGATACTCTTTCCAACGTGACATCTTGAGCCTCCAAAAGGGCAGCCATTTGACCACGAACTTTGTTAATAAAATCACGCTGTTCAAGCATCGCTATATGTTGGTCTGCGGCCTTGACGTTAAGTGTTAGCAGTTGTGGCTCTGCATACAGAGATCTATAATTTAAGACTGACTCAGAAAAGAACAACTGAAATGATTCAGCGTTAAATTCGACCGGACATTTAAATATGCGTTCATATTCATCAATATTGGTATTCGGGGAGTGATTAAAGACCACTTTCTCTGCCTTGAACGTACCGTCAGTGACTGACTGAAAGACCTTAATTAGACCCAAAACCATGGCCTCAGCGAGATGTGATGTGGCGTATTGATGGCTAGAAAAATAACTGGTCAAACAAGGTTGAGGCGATTCACTCAACTGTCCATGCAGAGCGTCACTGATTAACCGTTGATAGTTAATGACTCGCTTTAGTCCATCGCCAAACGTTTGACTACTTAATAATAGATATTCGAGAATTTGACCCTTATAGGCAGGCATTTTCTCGCCTAGGTGCAGGCCAATACAAGAGTCCCCCGAGAGAGTTACGGCGGCTCGCCAAAAATGCGGTTGTGCTGAAAATTGAGTACGTAGATTTTCTTGGTACAGCTTTTCCGGGTCAAAGCCTGATCGACGTAACACTTCGTCAGCATCGACGCCCAGCGAACGTAATCCCTGATAGGCAAGTCGAACTAAGGTTCCAGAATCGGTTAAGCCTGTCATAAAAAATCCTAAGATGAGGTAGCATCATACACAATTGACCTAAATGACAAAACTGTGATTTTTATAGCTAGTGACTTACGCTGACGAGATGTTTAATGTTAGTGCATGAATAAACTAAACAAAGATTTTACGCTCGACTCTGACGATTATTTGTTAACTGCTCAGCTAGAGCGATTGCCCCGCATGGCTGGCTTGTTCTGTAAGGCGGCACTCAAAGCCGATAGATATAAGTTGGGTCAGACAATACCTCTGCTAAGCAATTCTGTTGATAATGTTTATATTGATCAAAAACATCTACGAGCCTACCAAGTTTTGTGTGGCTTTCCTGTGGGCACAAAGTTACCAGCAACCTATCTCAATATGCTGACTTTTCCCATGATGATTAACATTATGACGCATTCAAATTTTCCCATGAAAGCAATGGGGCAAGTCCATTTGGCGAACAAAATAACGGTTCATAAAAGTTTTGATGTCAGGCAACCGATGAGTTTGTGTTTGATGATAGGTGAAAGCCAAGTTACCTCCAGAGGACTTGAGTGGACAGTTGAGGGGTCCGTGAAAGTTGATAAAGAAATAGTCTGGTCGAGTGTTTCTACCATGTTACATCGATGTGAAACTAATATAGACCGAGAACTAAAACTCACAGTAATGAAGGAGGGTGCCCCACAGGATTGGCAGGTAAAGAGCAATATGGGGAGGCGCTATGCCAAAGTTTCTGGTGATTACAACCCTATACATCTAGCCAATGTTACGGCCAAACTATTTGGTTTCAAAAAAGCCATAGTCCACGGCATGTGGAGCAAGGCTCGTTGCCTCGCTATGCTCGCTGAGTATTTGCCAGATGACGGATACACGGTTGATGTCAATTTTCATCGCCCATTATTTTTGCCTTCAAAGGTCTTGTTTTATACTAAACAAAATCAGGGGCAGACCCAGTTTTCACTTTTTAACCAAACGGGTGAGCATGCTCACTTAGAAGGTTTTATTTCACAGGATTTAACCAATGCCTAACTACAAAGTTCCCATGAAAGACGTATTGTTTCTGTTTAACGATGTCTTTGATATGCAAACCCTTTATGAGCAAGTAGAGGGTGGCGATCAGGCAACTCCCGATATGATCGAAGCAATTTTTGCCGAAGGAGCAAAGTTCAGTGAGAATGAACTAGCACCGCTCTACCAATCTGGAGATGAAGGTTGTGTCTGGGATGACGGTGTAGTGACCACACCTGCAGGATTCAAAGAAGCTTATAAGACCTACATAGAAGCAGGTTGGACATCTCTAACAGGCACTGAAGATGCGGGTGGGCAGCATCTTCCGTCATCTGTTGGGCTAGCGGTTACTGAGATGATAACGACGGCCAACTGGGCTTGGGCAATGTATCCGGGCCTTAGTGAGGGTGCTATTGCGACCTTGGAAGATCATGGTACAGAGCAGCAGAAGAGTGATTATCTAACCAAATTAATCAGTGGCGTGTGGAGTGGCACTATGTGCTTGACTGAGCCGCACTGCGGAACTGATCTGGGGCAGATGAAGACCAAAGCTGTGCCTAATGAAGATGGAAGTTACAGCGTCGATGGAACTAAGATTTTTATCAGTGCTGGCGAGCATGATCTCACCGAAAATATTGTCCATATCGTATTAGCCAAGTTACCTGATGCGCCCAAAGGCACAAAAGGGTTGTCCTTATTTATTATTCCTAAATTTCTGCCTGCTGCAGATGGCTCCGTGGGAGAAAGAAATGGGGTCAGATGTGGCTCTATTGAACACAAAATGGGTATTCATGGTAATGGTACAGCGGTGCTAAATTTTGACGGTGCGAAGAGCTTTCTAATCGGAGAGCCCCACGATGGATTGAATGCGATGTTCACCTATATGAATGTGGCGCGTATAGGCACTGCTAGTCAGGGGGTCTCTGCAGCTGAGCGATCTTATCAAGGCGCATCAGCTTATGCCCGGGATCGGTTGGCGATGCGTTCTATTTCAGGTGTTAAAAATCCTGAGGGCCCAGCAGATGCCATTATCGAACATCCCGATGTGCGGCGTATGCTGCTAACTCAGCGTGCTATCGCCGAAGGCGGTCGCGCCATGGTGACCTATGCTTCCCAATTCGCCGACGTTTATCGTGCCGGTAAAACAGAGGATGCAAAAAAGGACGCGGAAACTCGATTAGGATTCTGTACTCCAATACTAAAAGGTTTTATTACTGAACTAGGTGTTGAGGCGGCTAATCACGGTGTTCAGGTGTTTGGTGGTCATGGCTATATCAAAGAATGGGGTATGGAGCAGATACTGCGAGATAGTCGTATTGCCACTTTATATGAGGGCACTACAGGTATTCAGGCTCTTGATTTGGTGGGTCGCAAGGTACTTATGGATAAATTTAAGCAGCTTAATGCGTTCACTGGGGAAATGTTGTCATTTGCCAAGGGCTTTATGCCGTGGACTGCAGCGGGTAAGAACAAGGCTGTTCGCAAGCAAGCGTGGCAAGTTGCCAAACTGGCTATTCGTTGGCGAGTGCTGGCGTATAAATTGGGTGCCGGAGCCAAGAAAAATCCAGACTCTGTTGGTGCAGGTTCTGTAGATTTTTTGATGTTTTCAGGTTATGCCTATATGGCCTATATGTTTGCTCGAATGAGTGCAGTGGCGACCGCCCAATTAGCCGCAGGAGAAGGAGACGCCATATTTCTACAAGAAAAGCTTCATACCGCGACTTTTTTCTTTGAACGCATTCTGCCGCGTGCCGATATGCATGCTAAAACTATGAAGGCTAGTGCCGATAGTGTTATGGCTATGCCGACAGAGTATTTTGATGCTACTTAACGACTAGTTTAAACAGATTTACCCCGGAAAAGGGCGTTATGAGAATGATCATAGCGCTCTTTTTTTAGTTCAGTACTTGGTACAACCCCGCCCCCGAGGCACAGAGCAATATTGATCCCAGTATTTGATAGAATTTTTTACTATCCTGGCGCAGTAGCTTTTCATGGGCACCCAAGCCAATAAAGTGACCTATACCTGCGAAGGGCAGCAGATATAGAGCAGGAAGCAGATTAAGGCTGACACCGACCCAGGCAAAGGCTGCTAATTTAATACTCACCAGAACAGTCCAAATAACAAACAGAGTGTCACGAAATTCATAAGGCTTAATGTGACGAAGAGCAACTGCAATAACCATTGGCCCTCCCACCAGAGATGTTCCGCTGATATAGGCACCAATTATCAAAAATACAATGTCGAGTGTTTGACTGCTGCTTTGTAGCGGGCGACCCAAGATATAAGTCATAGAGTAACCAGCGATAAGCAAGAAAATAATGCTATTCATAAGATCAGTAGGTAACACGATGAGACCGATAACGCCGGCCAATTTTGGTATAAACATAATCGTCAGTGCAAAGCGCACAAAGCGCCAGTTAATACGATGGATATCTGTAACACGGTTGCCTTCAGCATCAGGTGCTTTTCGTCTACTAAGTAAGATAGTTAAAGGGGCAAACAATAATAAATGGATAGAGATGATAGGTAAAAAAAATACCGGATCATCGTGAATCAGTAGCAAAAAAGGGATGGTAAATAGTGCCCCGCCAAACCCTAGCCCAGAGCGTACAAATCCACTCCAGGTAAAGACCAATGCAATCAGAGCGTATTGGTACCAGTACAACTCCATTAGTGGTTGCAACCTTGGTCCCCGTGAACATGGCCGTGGTCCGTCTCTTCTTTGGTTGCTTTTCTAATATCTACAATCTCGACCTCAAAGGTAAGGTTTTTTCCTGCGAGGGGATGATTCATGTCGACATCGACATTGAAGCGTCCGACTTTAATGACCGTACCTGGCTTAACGCCATTGTCAGTATTGACATGTATGGCTTTACCTATCGACAATTTTTCTTCGTGTTTAAGGTATTTAATGGGAATACGTTGCGTGTTATTAACATTTCGTAAGCCATAACCCTCATTTGGGGCTACCGTAAAATGCCTTTTTTCACCGATTTCAGCCTTCGCCACTGCCTGCTCAAAGCCAATAATCATCTGCCCTCGACCATGAAGGTAAACCATTGGCTTTTTATCATCGTAAGTTGAGTCAATCAATGCATTATCATCATCGGTAAGGGTATAGTGAACGCTAATAATGTGGTGGGCGGAAACGTACATGGGTGGCTCCTTTAAGGGCCGGGTATAATACATCAACCATGAGTCTCTCAGCGACTAACTAGGTTTTAATTTCAGTTGATCAAGACTAGGGTAAGCAATATGTCATCGATAGATGGTCGAGAAAAATCAGAATCAGACGAACTAAGTGATAAGCAATTTGTTGATATGGTTGGAGATGACATCCAGCCGTTGAGCGGCAAGGGTTCTGCGCATATTGCCAAGCCGGTCCAGATTACGCCAGGCGTTTTGGAAAGACGTAAAGCTGCACAGGAAGAGGTGGTTGCTGAGTCCAATATTCTTGATCCAGCGAGTATCATTGAGCAGGTAGATCCCCTTGCGTATTTAGAGTTTGTGAGACCCGGCGTTCAACATGGTGTCTACAAAAACTTACGCTTGGGAAAATATGAGATTCAATCGCGGCTTGATTTGCATCGGCATACCGTCGAGCAGGCCCGTAATGCGTTGTGGCACTTCGTCGACGATTGTCACAAACATGGGGTAAGGTGCGCTTTAGTGACGCACGGTAAAGGCGAAGGTAGGGAGCAACCTGCTCGTCTGAAAAGTTGCGTTAATCATTGGTTGCGACAATTTGATCAGGTACTGGCTTTTCATAGTGCTCAAAAAACGCACGGGGGAGTCGGCGCTACTTATATTTTGGTCAAAAAAGATAGCGCCGCTCGCAGAGAGACTGGAGATAAAATTAATCAAGCTAAGCGCATGAAACGTTGATTCGATGCCAAGGTCGGTCATTAAATAGTTATAGCAAAGGGAATTACTATGTATCGGCTACTGTTTTTATTACTATTAATACCGACAGGCATTTGTAGAGCTGATAGCGAGATTATTAGATTTAAAGTGTTTCTAAATGATCAAAAGGTGGGGCAACACAGCTTTACCCTGACTGAGGATGGGAGTGACCTTCGCGTCACTTCACAGGCCTCAATGGACTTTAAGGTACTGTTGGTTAAAAAAATCAAATATAGACACGTGGCCAAAGAAGTCTATAAGGATGGCTGTTTACAAAGTGTAAAAAGCTCCACCCAACGTAACAGTAAAAGCACCAAGATCAGCGCCAAAATAATAGCCGGCAAATTTGTAGTGACTAATGCGGGCGTTGACGTGAGTCTTAATGGTTGTATAAAAAGTTTTGCCTATTGGCGACCCGAATGGCTCGACAATGAATTCTTACTCAATGTAGAAACGGGCCAATACACGCCGATTACGTTTCAGTCACAACAGGACTCGAGTACGGGAATGACGCATAAAATGCTTGGACTACCAAAGACCGATATCCGTCTGCAATATAGTGAATCAGGCGCGTGGCAATCATTGGAGTCTGACGTGAAAGTTGCCGGCAAACTAAGATACGAACGAATCGATGAATCGGAGGAAGAATCAAATGCAAGTATTTAGAGTTACCTTACTCATCACAATGATACTAACGGGTGTTGCCTGCAGTACGCCAGCGCCGATGCCTGTAGTGGATTCTGTGGACTTGGACCGTTTCATGGGTGACTGGTATGTGATTGCTAACATTCCTACTTTTCTTGAAAAGGACGCATACAATCCGATGGAATCGTATCAAAGGAATGCTGACGGGACTATTGCAACCACCTTTACCTTTAACGATGGTAGCCTTGATGGAGAACAGAAGATCTATCGTCCGCGGGCCTTTGTCTCTGAGAATAGCAATAACGCGATTTGGGGAATGCAATTCATCTGGCCTATTAAGGCTGACTACAGAATCGTCTACTTGGATGACAATTACCAGCAAACAATTATTGGGCGTACCAGTCGTGACTATGTTTGGGTTATGGCGCGAACAGCCCACATTTCTGATAAAGACTATAGCGAGTTAGTATCCCAGGTGAGGTCGTTGGGCTATGACACTGCACTGTTACAGAAGGCAGCTCATAAGATTGTGAAACGACCTGTCCCCTTGAAGGTGACAAACTTTGATCAGATTGAATACTCGGCGATTACTCGAGGAAAATCGGAACTAATCGTTGTGCAAAAGGGTAGGTATAGCTACTTTTTAAATGATAAAAAAGTACTCCAAACTCTTTTAACTAAGACCAATCTCAATGTCTTGGCAACAATTTTAGCGGGCTTAGATGTGGCTGCTATCGAGGATCTCCAAGCGCCTTCTAACCGCCATCAGTTTGATGGAGCCATGGTCACCTCATTAGCTATAAAGTCAGAGGGTAAAACACATAGGAGTGCGACATTTGATGATGACAATCCACCCGAAGAGCTTAAAGAATTGGTTAATTATCTTTTGGGGATGAGATTGTAAGGTAGTCTTTTTAGTTGTCGATAAAAACTACTTATTACTTAAATGACGCGTCGCCATTTGCTGATGAGAGCATCCAGCCACTATACTGCGCGCACCAAGATAAGTGAGCCAGGAAATGTCGCTACAGAAAAATCAACTAGAGTCGAACAAACTGCAAAAACGTTTGCGGCGTAATGTCGGTAAAGCCGTAGCAGATTACCGTATGATTGAGAAAGGCGATCGAATTATGGTATGCCTCTCTGGGGGCAAAGATTCTTATGCGATGCTGGACATTCTTATGAATCTGCAGAAAAATGCGCCGATTCAATTTGAGCTCATAGCGGTTAACTTGGATCAAAAGCAGCCTGGATTCCCCGAGCATGTATTACCTGCTTATCTTGATAAGCTTGATATTGAATATCATATTTTGGAAAAAGATACTTACAGTATTGTCACCAGTAAAATTCCCGAGGGTAAGACCTACTGTAGTCTGTGTTCTAGATTACGGCGCGGTACCTTGTATGGTTTCGCAGAGCAAATTGGGGCAACCAAAGTTGCTTTAGGTCATCACCGTGATGATATTGTTGAAACATTGTTCTTGAACATGTTTTATCAGGGCAAACTTAAGGCGATGCCGCCTAAGTTGTTGTCAGATGACAAGAAAAATGTGCTGATTCGACCACTTGCTTACTGCCGAGAATCCGATTTAATTGCACTGGCTGAACTTAAGCAATTCCCGATCATTCCATGTAACCTTTGTGGTTCTCAAACGGGCCTGCAGCGCAATGCGGTAAAGGATATGTTGAAGCAGTGGGAGCGACAGTTTCCCGGGCGTATCGATGCAATCTTTGGGGCAATTAAAAATGTAGCGCCCTCACAGCTCGCGGATACAGAGCTGTTTGATTTTGCCGGCTTGACACAGGGAGAGCTAGACATAGATGAGAGCAAGCATATTGAAATAGAATCCTTGATTCAGGCGATTAATGTTTAGATTTGCGATTGATACCCATCGTCATCACTAAGGCCACTAAGACCTAAAAAATCTAATCCGTTGTTTTTAAGTACAGTAATCTGAGGCTTATTGGTAGCATATAGCGATGATGATGGGGCATAATTCAGCGCTGATTTGGCACGCGCAGGTCGGAGAAGCCTTAAAATAAAAATAACAGGAATTAGTTATGAAATCTGCATTAATAAATATTGGTCGAGTATTGCTGGCGCTGTATTTTCTGTTGCCGGGAATTAATAAGTTCGCCGCTTGGGATATGCATGTGACGCTTATGGAAACCCATGGCATGAGCATGGTTCCGGCGCTCCTGGCGATTGCCGGAATCACTCAAATTGGTGCGAGCATTTGCCTTTTGTTTAATAAACAGGTTGTTATCTGTGCGCTTGGTTTAGCGGCGATGGTTTTACTCATTAACCTAAATCTACATGATTTTTGGAATGTTTATGAGGGTGTTGACGCCAAACATGAAATCCAAAATTTTGTTAAAAACATGGGTATTTTTGCAGGCCTGTTGCTCTTATCCGCAATCAGTATGGGAAGTGATAGTGAGGAATAAGCATGTCTGAATTGTCTGTCTCTACCGTCGTGGCCTTTGTTGCTTATGTGGCAATCGTACTCAGTATCGGTTTTTACGCCTATTTGAAAACTAAGAATGCCACAGATTATTTTCTGGGTGGTCGCGACTTATCCCCTGCTGTATCAGCCATCAGCGCCGGCGCATCGGACATGAGTGGTTGGGTACTATTAGGTTTGCCTGGGTATGCCTACTTGGCTGGGTTAGAGGCGGCTTGGATCTCTATTGGACTCGTCATTGGGGTTGCCGCAAATTGGATGCTTGTGGCCAAAAGATTACGTATCTATAGCGCGCTATTAGACGATGCCGTTACCTTACCTACTTTTTTACAACGGCGTTTTGCTGACAAAACGCCATGGCTTAAGGTCATTGCCAGTATCAGTATTTTATTGTTTTTCTTGTTTTATGTGGGGTCTGGTTTGATCGCTGGCGGAAAACTATTTAATGAGGTATTTGGATTCGACTACCATATAGCGGTATTTGTTAGCGTCACCTTGATTCTGGTCTATACCCTATTTGGCGGGTTTTTAGCCGTCTCTTGGACCGATGTTTTCCAGGGGCTACTAATGTTGTTAGCGCTGGCCTGCGTTCCAGTTATGGTCATATCGCAGGCGGGTGGCGTCGGCGAATTTGCCTCTGGAATTAACCAAACAAACCCTGAGCTACTCAATATTTTTACTGATGCTAATGGAGATGCTCTAGGCCTGATGGTTATTATTAGTACGATGGGTTGGGGGCTAGGTTATTTTGGGCAACCGCATATATTGGCTCGATTTATGGCGCTGAGGTCCGCCTCAGAGACCAGTAAAGCAGCCAGTATAGGCGTCTTTTGGGCAGCAGTATGTTATCTACTCGCGATCATGGTGGGGCTTAGCGGTGTTGCTTATTTGCCAGATCTATTGCCTGATTCTGAGAAAGTATTTATTGCCCTAACAGGCTTAATTTTCCACCCCTTCATTGCGGGTATATTGTTGGCAGCTATTCTTGCGGCCATTATGAGTACGGTGGACTCTCAACTTTTAGTCTGTTCATCGTCTCTGGCTGAGGATCTATATCCATTGATGGTTAAAAAGCAACTGAGTACTGAGAATAGGTTGCAGGTAGGGCGCATAGCCGTGGTTGTGTTAGCCCTCTGTGCAACGCTGCTAGCGATGCAACCAGACAGTAAGGTCCTTGATGTCGTCTCTTATGCTTGGGCAGGCTTGGGAGCTTCGGTGGGGCCGGCTATATTAGTCAGTTTGTACTGGAAGAAAATGACCTCATCAGGAGCTTTGGCTGGAATAGTGGTGGGTGGCCTGACAGTAATTGGTTGGTCTCAGTTAGAGGGTGGGATCTTTGATCTTTATGCTCTAGTGCCAGGATTTTTATTGTCTCTAATCGCTATCGGGCTAGTTTCAACGCTCGATAAAAAGCCTGAGAGTGATATAGTGGCTAGTCAGTTTGATCTTATGGAAGAGCAGGTGAGAAACGCGTCGATTAAGTAACAGTCGCGTTAGAGTGGTGATTATGGTCGACAATTAGCCATTTACATTTTTTCCATAACGTCGATGCCCAAAAGGTCTAGTCCACAGGCCAATGTTTCTGAGCTTAATGCACAAAGTTTCAGGCGGCTTTGTTGAACTTCTTTGGCAACACTGTCCTTTAATACAGGGCAGTGTTCATAGAATGTCATGAAGGCACTGGCTAGCTCGTACAGGTATGTGCAGAGTGTGTGTGGGTAGCAATCTAGAGCGACCTGATCAATTACTTCCTCAAATTGGATTAACTTTAGCGCTAAGGCTTTCTCTTGGCTCTCAATGATATTGATCGATGCTGAAAGTGTTTTAGGGTTTATTTCCGCTTTGCGAAAAATGCTTGAAATTCGGGTGTAGGCATACTGCAAGTAAGGTGCCGTATTGCCTTCAAACGATAACATTGATTCCCAGTCGAAAATATAATCGTTGGTGCGTGTGATACTTAGGTCCGCGTATTTTACCGCGCCAATACCTACCTTGTTAGCAACATCTTTAATTTGCTCTTCACTAAGGGTGCTGTTTTTTTCACGGACTAGTTTTTCAGCTCGCTGAACAGCCTCTACAAGCAAGTCGGCTAATTTTACGGTGCCACCACTCCTGGTTTTAAACGGTCGTCCATCACTTCCCATCATGGTGCCAAAAGAGTGATGCTCAAGGCTCACGTTCTGTGGGACATACTTGGCTTTACGCCCAGTAATAAATACCTGTTTCATGTGTAAGGACTGACGTGCGTCTATAAAATATAGGATGCGACTGGCCTGCAGTTCATTAATTCGATAGAGAAGGGCGGCCAAATCACTTGTCGCGTAGAGGAATCCGCCACCAGATTTTTGCACTATCATTGGAGAGGGGTTACCTTTTTTGTCCGCCAATTCAGGCAGAAATACAACCTTTGCGCCATCAGAGTCCACCGCTATGCCTTGATTGCTAAGATCGTCGACCACTGCTTCAAGCGAATCGTTATAGGCGCTTTCAGGCTGGATATGAGCTTCAAGCAGTCCCACGTTAAGTTGTTGATAAATTTCTAAGCTGTGGGCGACTGACACTTTTATGAACTTCTGCCACAGTCTGCGGCAGTGTTTATCGCCAGACTGCAGCTTTACCACGTACCCACGAGCCTTGTCGGCAAAATCTGGATCTTCATCAAAGTGTTTTTTAGACTGTTGATAAAACAGTTCTAGGTCGTTTAACGCGAGCTCTGCTTGCTCTCCCTCGCCCAAGTGTTCTTCTAACTCGGCAATTAACATACCAAACTGAGTGCCCCAGTCACCCATATGATTTTGTCGTTTAACGCTGTGTCCTTGATATTCAAGAACACGTGCTAGGGCATCTCCGATTATGGTAGATCGCAAATGCCCTACATGCATTTCCTTGGCAAGGTTCGGCGAGGAGTAGTCAATGACGACCGTTTGTTGATCTTCCGACGCCAGTAGGTCGCGTTTCGTATGATTAAGACTTGTTGCTAAAAAGGACTTATTTAGATGGATGTTGATAAATCCCGGGCCTGCAATTTCCAGCTTTTCAGCGATACCTTCGAGATCTAGGTGCTGAAGCATGTTGGCAGCCAGATCTCTGGGGTTAGCTTTCATTCTTTTAGCGGCACCCATGGCGCCGTTAGCTTGATAATCACCAAATTGAGGTTTCCCGCTTAAGGCGAGCATGGGAGAGCAATCATCGGGAATGCCCGCGGAACGCATCGCCGCCGTGAATCGCTGGGTGAGGAGCGCTTTTAATCGCATTTTTGATGATTCCTTTGTTCTGTAGTGCAGCTGAACACGGATTGTAGGTTTCCTGTCGCAGAAAGCAAAGGGCAACTTGCAAAAACTCTACTTGTTGCTATAGTTTTTGTCGTTTGGTTACCCAAAAGAGCGTCCTAGCTGTAACAAAATTAGACATAGGATATAATCGCTGGCGCGAAGTTGGTTTTAAAGGGCAAAGGCTGCAAGATTAATTTGCCCACGACAAAATTACTCCTTTAAGGCAGAACAATGGAAGCAACTTTAATTGATCAGGGTCTTGATCTCATGCTGTTCGGGATGGGGACCGTATTTACGTTTCTTACTCTACTGGTGGGTGTCACCCACCTGATGTCGATGATTGTTAATAAACTAGCCCCTGCAGAGCCAGATGCGTTGGCTGGAGCCTTGCCCCTTGATACCTCTGGGGCCGTCGTCGATCCGCGCATCGCAAAAGTAATTCAGGTTGCAATTGATAAGCACCGGGCTCGTTAGGCGGAAACTGATAAATACTCGAACGCTAAACTCAGAAAGATAAATTTTTTAATTAGTTGGACATATTTATGCCCTCGAAAAAGACTGCACTAGGGATAACCGAAGTTGTATTGCGTGATGCCCATCAATCGTTGTTTGCCACGCGTATGCGAATCGATGACATGTTACCCATCGCTGGAAAGCTTGATCAAATTGGTTATTGGTCAATGGAATCTTGGGGTGGAGCAACTTTTGACTCTTGCATCCGATTTTTAGGTGAGGATCCTTGGGATCGTATTCGAGAAATTAAAAAGGCCATGCCCAATACTCCTCAGCAGATGTTATTCCGGGGTCAGAATATTCTGGGTTACAGGCATTATGCAGACGATGTCGTGATGAAATTTGTTGAGCGTGCAGCTGTTAATGGGATTGACGTGTTTCGGGTGTTTGATGCAATGAACGATATGCGCAATTTAGAAACAGCCTTACGCGCGGTAAAACAGGTTGGCAAGCACGCTCAGGGGACAATTTCCTACACGGTAAGCCCTGTGCATACTCTTGAGTTATGGATTGATCAGGCTCGACAGATAGAGGATGCAGGAGCCGATTCAATTTGTATTAAAGATATGGCCGGATTGCTAACGCCTTATGTTGGCTTTGATTTGGTCACTCGCTTAAAGAAAGCAGTGGCCATTCCGATACAGCTTCATGCTCATGCCACCACAGGCTTATCAACGAGTACCATTCTGAAATGTGTCGAGGCTGGCATTGATAATATTGATAGCGCTATTTCGTCAATGTCGATGACCTACGGTCACTCTGCTACTGAGTCTGTAGTGTCGATTTTTAAAGATACTGATCGAGATACAGGTCTTAATATCGAAAAGTTGGAGGAGATAGCCGCTTACTTTAGGCCAGTGCGTAAAAAGTACGCAGAGTTTGAAGGCTCTCTAAGAGGCATTGATTCGCGCATTCTTGTCGCCCAGGTTCCTGGAGGTATGTTAACCAACATGGAAGGGCAGTTGCGAGAGCAAGGCGCCGAGGACAAGTTGGATGAAGTGCTTGCCGAAATACCGAAGGTACGTGAAGATTTAGGCTTTATACCGCTCGTTACTCCTACGTCCCAGATAGTAGGTACTCAGGCGGTGCTTAACGTGCTAACTGGTGAGAGGTATAAGACGATCACTAAAGAGACTGCGGGGGTTTTGCGTGGCGAATATGGTGCTGCGCCCGCGCCGGTGAATACTGAACTACAATTACGAGTTCTTGATGAGGGGGAGCAGGCGATTACCTGCCGCCCTGCCGACAATATTGAGCCCGAGTTAGATAGCTTAAGAGCCGAAGTGACAGGCCTTGCTCAACAGAATGACTTTATGCTGACCTCGGGTGAGGGTGAAATCGATGATGTGCTCACCTATGCACTTTTCCCCCAAGTAGGGTTAAAGTTTTTACAGCATAGAAATGATCCGAGCATGTTTGAGCCCATACCTACAGGAAGATCGGCCGCTAAAGTGAACGAGGGAGGTGAAGAGGCGTATACCGTTGAGGTGGAGGGGAAATCCTACCATGTTACTGTTGCCTCCGGTGGCGATGTCTCGTCGATCAAACAGTTGGGTGCCCAGGCATCCGCAGTCGTGCAAGTGGAGTCTGCTACTAATGCTGCTCCAGTGAATGCTCCATTAGCGGGCACAGTTGTCAAGGTGCTAGTGCAGCCAGGCCAAGCTGTCGTCGAAGGTGAGTCGATTATTATCTTGGAAGCCATGAAAATGGAAACCTCTATCAGTGCGCCTAATGCAGGAACCATTGTCGCTGTAAAAGTGCAAAGTGGTGATAGCTGTGCTGTGGGTGACCTCCTAGTGACACTGGCTTAAAGGGGCGCGCTATGGAAAATATGTATAGCTTGTGGGCGAGTTCAGGTCTTGCGCAGATTCAATTGGGTCAATTAGTAATGATGGCTGTCGGCTTATCATTGCTGTTTTTGGCTATTCGGAAGGGTTTTGAGCCGCTTCTTTTGGTGCCCATTGGATTTGGTACTGTTTTAGCCAACATCCCAGGTGCTGGGTTCGATGCCGCCCCAGTCTATGATGCTCTTGGTCATATGCAGAGTCCGGGCGGGTTACTTTACTATATTTATCATGCGGGTATTGAAACAGGCCTATTTCCTTTGGTTATTTTTATGGGGGTGGGTGCCATGACCGACTTTGGGCCTTTGCTGGCTAACCCCAAAACCTTATTGCTTGGCGCGGCTGCGCAGGTAGGTATTTTTACGACTGTGCTTGGGGCTGTTGGCTTGAGTCATTTTGGTATTTTAGACTTTAGCATTCGCGATGCTGCCTCAATCGGCATAATAGGTGGCGCAGATGGCCCGACGGCTATTTTCGTCACCAGCAAGCTATCACCAGATTTATTGGGTGCCATCGCTGTGGCGGCTTATTCTTATATGGCCTTGGTGCCGATCATTCAGCCACCAATAATGAGGGCTCTAACGACACCAGCGGAACGTAAGATCGAAATGGTGCAGTTAAGGCCGGTCAGTAAGTCTGAGCGAATCGTATTTCCTTTAACATTACTGGTTCTCGTGGCCTTGTTGTTGCCAGATGCCGCACCTCTATTGGGCATGTTTTGTTTTGGTAATCTCATGCGTGAGTGTGGTGTGGTTAACCGTCTTAGTGATACCACTCAAAACGCTTTAATAAATATCGTAACAATATTTTTAGGTTTAGGTGTCGGCTCAAAAATGAGTGCTGAAAAATTCCTTAATGCCGAAACCATGGGTATTTTAGCATTGGGTGCCGTTGCGTTTTGCATTGGTACAGCGTCAGGAGTGTTGATGGCTAAGTTCATGAACGTAGTATCCACCCACAAGGTTAATCCACTGATTGGTGCTGCTGGCGTATCAGCCGTGCCGATGGCAGCGCGGGTGGCGAATAAGGTGGGTCTTGAGTCCAATCCGCAGAACTTCCTATTAATGCATGCCATGGGTCCCAATGTTGCGGGCGTTATTGGTTCGGCGGTAGCCGCCGGTGTAATGATAAACTTAGTTGGAAATATGTAGTCTGATGAAGCCTGTCGAGCAAGCCATAGTGACTAAACTCTCCAGAGACTTAGATCCCAGCACTCTAGAGGTCACTAACGAGAGTTTTATGCACTCGGTCCCAGCAGGGTCTGAAAGTCACTTCAAACTTATAGTGGTCAGTGAAAAGTTTGAAAGCAAAAGATTGGTTCAACGTCATCAAATGGTTTATGCCACACTGGCAGACGAGTTAGCAGGCCCAGTCCATGCTCTAGCAATTCATACTTACACGTCTAAAGAGTGGCAGGTAAAAGAGGGAGGTGCGCCTGATTCCCCAAAATGTCATGGTGGGTAATTCGTCAATTTAAGCCACAGGCAAAAGGTAACTATTGCCTCATACCAAGCCATCTTTTTACTAAATTTTACGGTTTACTGATTCTGCCGGCAGTTCATCGCATATAAATACCTGTTCATCGAATTGCTCTGGAGGTTGCCGGCGCGGGGGAAGAGAATCGGACGGTCAATACCTTTCAGCGCGTGCTGGAAGAATAATTAAAATCTTAGTCAGGGGGAGTTATGCACTCGCAATCAATAGTTACCAATCAGGGTTGGTTCCAAGCTTTTTTCCAAGCCAAACATTTTAGTGCAATTCTTGCACTCTCATTTTCATTGATCTTGTCGGCCTGCGGTGGTGGTGGCAACAGTGTTACAGAAAATGATTTGGTTGATCCAGGTTCCGATGGCGTTACGCCAACGCTGACAAGCGTATCTATCCTTCAGCAGCAAGAAAAGAATTCGAGCCCAGATGGTGTGGCTAAGCTGGGACAGTCAATTAAGGTTGATTTCACAGCATCTGAAGCATTAATGACTCCAGAGGTTACCATTAATGGCGTAGCAGCGAGTCTTGAAGGCAAAATTGGTGACTGGTCGGCTTCACGCGCAATGACCGAAGATGATGTTGACGGTTATGTCACATTTAATATCTCATTCGAAGACACTAGTGGTGAAGTCGGCGTTGACGTATCTGAAACGACTGACGGTAGCCGTGTACAGTATTGTGCAGAGGGTTGTGTTGCCCCAGTCGAAGATCCACTCGTTGGTGATTGGATGCTTGACGGAGCCGGTGCGGCAGGTGTTGGGCCAACCCCCGGAAGCATGGAGTGGTGGTCAGCCGATGCAGCAGCTGTTGAAGCTCGCGCATGCTGGTTTGATGACGTATTTTCCTTTACTAAAGCGGGATCATTCTCCAATATTTTGGGTGACGAGACTTGGCTAGAGACGTGGCAGGGTGCTGAAGCTGAAGGCTGTGGAGCGCCGGTAGCGCCGCATGATGGTAGCGCAGATGCGACCTGGGCGTGGGACGAAGCAGCAGGCACACTAACAATCAACGGTAAGGGCGCTCACTTAGGGCTGCCTAAGGCGGTCAACGGCCAGGAATTAGCTGATCCAGGTGCGGCGCCAGATTCTATTACTTATCAAATTTTAACACTCACTGCAGATGGCATGAACTTAACCGTTACGGTTGAGACCGGTGCTGGTGTTTGGTGGACATTTAACTTGGCCAAAAAGCCAGTGTCACCTTTTGCGGGTTCCTGGAAACTTGACGGCGCAGGAGCTGCCGGCGTTGGTCCAGTAGCTGGCAGTATGGAATGGTGGTCTGCTGATGAGGCGGCTGTTACTGCGCGCGCATGTTGGTTTGATGATAGCTTTGTATTCGGCACTGACGGTTCTTTCTCTAACCAATTGGGTTCTGAAACTTGGTTGGAAACATGGCAGGGTGCTGATGCTGAAGGTTGCGGAGTTCCAGTCGCACCTCATGATGGCAGTGCTGTAGCTACTTTTAGTCATGATGAGGCGGCAGGAACACTAACAATTAACGGTAAGGGCGCTCATTTAGGTCTTGCTAAGGCGGTCAATGGTCAAGAGTTATCTGATCCAGGTGCGACGCCAGACTCTATTACTTACCAAATTTTAACACTCACTGCAGATGGCATGAACTTAACAGTCACTGTTGAGACAGGTGCTGGTGTTTGGTGGACATTTAACTTGGCAAAAGTACCTCCGTCGCCATTGGCAGGTAATTGGCGATTAGACGGTGCTGGTTCAGCAGGCGTTGGCCCAGTCGCTGGTAGTATGGAATGGTGGTCTGCTGATGATGCGGCTGTTGCGGCTCGTGCTTGTTGGTTCGATGATCGGTTTACTTTTGGTGACGACGGGTCCTTTACTAATGTAATGGGTTCTGAGACATGGCTTGAAACATGGCAGGGTGCTGAAACTGAAAGCTGTGGAACACCAGTAGCACCTCATAATGGCAGTGCTGCAGCCACGTTTAGTCACGATCAGACTGCTGGGACCTTAACGATTAATGGTAAGGGTGCTCATTTAGGTCTAGCTAAAGCGGTCAATGGTCAGGAATTGGCTGATCCAGGCGCGGCGCCAGATTCTATCACTTATCAAATTTTGACTCTCACTGCCGACGGCATGAATTTAACAGTCACTGTTGAGACAGGTGCTGGTGTTTGGTGGACGTTCAAGTTAGTTAGAGTTCCTGTTTCAGCGCTTGCTGGAAGCTGGTCGCTCGATGGCGCTGGCTCAGCGGGTGTTGGCCCCACTGAGGGTAGCATGGAGTGGTGGTCAGCCGATGCGGCAGCTGTTGAAGCACGTGCGTGTTGGTTTGATGATAGCTTTGTATTTGGTGATGACGGTTCATTCTCTAATGTAATGGGTTCTGAGACGTGGCTAGAAACGTGGCAGGGTGCTGAAGCTGAGAGCTGTGGTGCACCAGTTGCGCCTCATGATGGAAACGCAGTTGCTACCTATAGCTATGATGAAGCAGCGGGTACTATTACAATCAACGGGAAAGGCGCTCACTTAGGTCTACCTAAGGCTGTTAATGGTCAGGAATTAGCTGATCCAGGTGCTGCTCCAGATTCAATTACTTATAAAGTCCTTACCGCTACTTCTGATGGTAAATACGTCACAGTCACGCTTGAAACGGGTGCTGGGGTTTGGTGGACCTTTAATCTTGCTAAAAATGATTCTGCTGCTCCAGTTGATCCAGTTGATCCAGTTGATCCAGTTGATCCAGTTGATCCAGTTGATCCAGTTGATCCAGTTGCCGGTTCTGAGTTAGTAGTTAACGGCGACTTCCAAGATGGGATTACAGGTTGGAGTAGTGGTGCAGCGGTTGCTGGTAACATTACGTCGTACTTTGCGGTTGCTGAAACAACATCAGGTAATGTTTACGATGTGAATTTAAGTCAGGTCATGGCAA
>CAWKZU010000026.1:0-28985 GCA_963854585.1 Gammaproteobacteria bacterium
ACGTTATTGACCAAACTGGTCGGCAGCTTTTACAGAAATAATATGGACTAAAACAATAAATATTAGCTTAATTAATCAGAGAGACACTTATGAGCGAGCAAACGATTAAAAAAGTACTTATCACCGGTGCCAATGGTTTTATTGGCAATACACTGATGCGTTATTACAAGCACAACAATCAAGCCGTCGTTGGTGTCGATCTCGTTGGCAATGGCTCAGATATTGTTAAAGGTGATATTGCCGAACCGGATACCATCGCTAATTTACTAGAGGAGTGCGACGTCATCGTCCACACCGCGGCATTAGTCTCAAATGCAATGGAAGACAGTGATATGTGGCGAGTCAATGTTCTGGCCACTCGAAACTTAATCGCTGCGGCAAAAAAACATAAGGTACGTCGTTTTGTACAGATATCTTCAATCGTTGCCTACGGTAACTCTGCTGAGGGGGAGCTTGACGAGGACCACCCGGTGCACGCCGATGGCGGCAGTTATGTCTTGACCAAACTAGCCTCAGAACATGCAGTACTTGCAGCTCAGGCAAACGGTGATATCGAAGTCGTCATCGTGCGTCCTGGTGACGCCTATGGGCCCGGCAGCCGCCCTTGGATCATCGCCCCACTTGAGGCTATTGCTAAAAATCAATTTATGCTTCCCGCCAAAGGAGAGGGTTTCTTTAGGCCAATTTATATTGATGATCTAGTCAGAGGCATTGCACTTGCAGCCCAGCATCCTGATGCGGCCGGTGAGATATTTAACTTGTCCTGCGAAGGCTATATGGCCACCAAGGACTATTTTGCCCCACATTATGAGTGGCTAGGGAAAAAAGGGCCCATGCTTGTCTCAACAAAGCTTGCGCTTAGGGTGTCCGCCATCGCTTCAAAGGTTGCCAATCTTATGGGAAATCTCAATGAAGCCTCACCGGCAACAGTCGTGCAACTTGCGACCAAGAGCTGGTTCTCAATAAAAAAAGCCGAGCGAATTCTTGGTTGGAAGCCTGAAATGTCATTTGACGAAGGGATGGAACGCTCCAAACAATGGGCTGCAGACAATGGTCTTTTAGGAAAATGATGGTTATGGTATCTGCTGGATGCCAAAGGAATGTCTCATGTCTAAAAATATTACTGACTTAGTTACTCTTGCAAAAAGCATGGCGAAAGTAGAGCACTATGCAACCCCTCCGGATCGCTTAGTTAAGGGCAATCCTGAGCAAAATAATGCGCTGCATTTTTCTGTTGAAGACCGATTTTTTGTCGGAGAATGGGGTGCAGAAGTTGGCTGTTGGAAAGTCAGCTATACCGAAAATGAGTATTTCCACATATTGAGCGGTAAATCAATCCTGCGCGATACCGAGGGTAATGAATTGACCGTCGTTGCCGGCGACAAAATCTGCGTGCCCGCTGGTTTCGAAGGTGAGTGGGAAGTCATAGAGCCAACGCAAAAAATCTATGCTATCTACGAAAACTAAATCTTACTTAATGACAAGGTTGTCCCTATGTCCAGATTATTAGTACCGCTACTCCTCCTTATTCTCAGCCAAGTCGGCTGTAGTGTTGAATCTGAGATAGAGGCAACAGCAGCTGCACCCACAGATCAAAACGCTACTCTAATGGCGAAAGCTCAGGCCATACATGCCTCTGCATTGACCTTGGATGCACACGCGGACATTGAAATACCCGGCAAGCCTTCCATGTATGTCGGTTCTGATGGCCTGTCTAAAGTAGCGCCAGCGAAAATGCGTGCTGGTGGACTGAATGCAGTGGTAATGTCTTTAGCCGTTGGCCCTATGCCCAGAAATGCAGAGGGTTATGCCGCGGCCAAAGCCTTGGCGCAAACCAAACTCGCAGCAGTGACCGCCCTGGCTGCGAACCCAGACAATAATGCGACAATCACGAAAAGTACAGACGAGCTTACCGCAGCCCACGCAGAGGGTAAATCAGCACTGATTCTTAGCTTTCAAAATGCATTAATCTTGGGCACCGACGTGACCGGTATAGACCGCTTATACGACGTTGGGGTCAGGGTCTTTGCCCTCACGCACATGGGTCACAACGACTTTGCAGACTCATCACGCACGCTATTTGATGGTGACACAGGTACCCGTGAGCCCGACGCAGAACATGGCGGCTTATCCGCTTTAGGGAAAGCGGCTGTGGTAAAAATCAATGCCCTCGGTGGCATTGTGGATATCTCCCAGCTATCCAGCCAGGCGGCTTTACAAGTAATTGACCTGTCTGCCGCGCCGGTTATTGCTAGCCATTCGAACGTGGGCGCACTAACCAGTGTTAGCCGTAATCTCTCTGACCCAGAAATAGATCGGATTGGCGAGACCGGCGGTGTCATTCATATAGCGCCATTTCGCGGCTACCTGTTTGACTCTTCAGCCCCAAACATGGACAAAAATATCCGTGCCGTTCGCAAAGAGTCCGGCATTGAAGAAGACTATTTATATCCCTTTGAACTGTATTGGGAAATTGATGATCTAGCGCTAAAGAGAGATTTCTTAACCCGCACCAACGCCCTGCTCGGTCCCATCGGTTTAGACGAAATGCTGGATCATGTTGACTACATCGTTGAGCGCATTGGTGTTGATCACGTTGGTATTGGCACTGACTTTAATCATGGTAGTGGCATTATTGGCTTTGATGACGCCAGTGATGCACTAAACGTTACCCTAGCGCTACTAAAACGCGGCTACAGCAAAGACGATATTATCAAAATTTGGGGCGGCAATTTTATTCGTGTGTGGCGCGCTGCAGAAAAAGCCAGTGACGCTAGGATTTTGGAGTCTCAGGGGTAAGTTCGATTCGATAAGAACCAGCAGTGCGGCCAGTCCAGTGCTTAAAGCTGCGGTAGAACGAACGCGCCTCTGCGTAACCCAACTGGTAGGCAATTGAGTCTAATGATAGATCGGTATTTTTCAGATAATAAAGTGCCAATTCTAAGCGTAATTCATTGAGCAGATCCTTGTAGCGGGTGCCCTCCTCGTCTAGTTTTCTCTGCAGAGTACGGCTACTCATACCAAGCATTTCAGCAATCATCTGACTAGAGGGGGTTTGTTGTTTGAGCACTAATCGCAAAAGATTTTTCACCTGATCAGCCACCAGTTGTTTCTTATCTAAACCACCTAAGATGGTGGTAGCATGGTCTAGTAGCATTTGCAGCAATTGCTCATTAGCCTGAGGAAAAACCTCGTCTAAAGCGCTTTCAGAAAAACGGAATCCACTGGCCGGCTGGTTAAATAAAACCTCGCAGCCAAACAGTTCGGTGTAGTCAGACATTAAGGCCGGATCAGCCGGCCCCTCATGCTCAAACCAAATGCTATGCCAGCCCTCAAAATTAAGAAATCGCCGCGCAAAAAGACACCAAGATGCCAATACGTTTTCAATTTCATGTTTACGCACCACTGGATTTTTAAATTGACAGGTCCATCGTTGCAATGCAAAACCATCAGAGATCTCAATGGAGGTGACACCCATATCGCCAACAATTTTTTCATAAATTGGAATTTTTGCCTGAATCATACGCAGTGTGGAACAATTCATCGATATATAACCAAGCACACTGTAGGACGCCGGCTCTACAAACTGCGCTGAGTGAAGTCCAAAACAGGGATCATCACTGGCATCAATTAACAGCGCTAACAGATCTTCCATTGACTGGTTGGAGACATGTTTGGTGTTATCTTTTAAGGTCTCGGCATCAATTCCCACCTGACTTAACAGCGAAGAGTAATTAACACCACATGCCTCAGCGGACCTGAGGTATTGGGTGACCGCCGGTACCGACGCAAGACCACTATTGTGTGTTAATTCCATGTGCTTTTCTTCGCGCCTACTCAATGACTGAAATTGTGACTGGGCTGTCGGACTTAGACAGCGACTATCGGTGCTTCAGCAGTTACTATAACGTCAATAGTATACCTCAAGAGTTGAGGGTTTCGGTGCCATTAGCGCTATACTTGCGTGAGTAAAAATGGGCATTGCTAGCGATAATAACAGTCACATTATATAGGGTGGAAAAGATGCGTTTGTGGAATGGTTGGGGTAATGAAAATAGTGATCTAAACATGGAACTGAACAGCGGTTTACGCATGTTATTACAGGCATTGGTTGGATCTGGGACAGCATTGCCTCAAGCAACTTTAAGTGATGTTGTCACCAAAGTGCCCCTTACCAGGTTGGCCGCGCACCCATTAATTAATACCGACCCAGAGATTCGTGTGCGCCACGCGCGCGGTCAAAGTCTGCCCGATTGGCTGGACATGCACAGTGGTGATGTAAATACGTTTCCCGATGGCGTTGCCACTCCAGAATCATCCGCTGAGGTGCGTACACTTTTAGATCATGCCAAGGCTGAGAGTATTGTGGTCATCCCCTATGGCGGCGGCACATCAGTGGTTGGGCATATCAATCCTGAGGAAAGTGAAAGGCCAGTACTGACCATTGATATGGGCAAGATGAATAAGCTACTTCATATCGACAAAGAGAGTCAGCTGGCAGCTTTTGGCTCTGGTATTGCGGGTCCCGCATTAGAGAAGTCACTCAATGAGCATGGGTTCACCCTCGGCCACTTTCCGCAGTCATGGGAGCTTTCTACACTGGGTGGTTGGGTGGCGAGTCGCTCAAGTGGCCAGCAATCCATACACTACGGACGAATAGAGAATCTGTTTGCGGGCGGTAGCATCGAAACCCTCGCTGGCACCTTAGATATACCGACTATTCCAGCCTCATCTGCAGGACCTGATGTTCGAGAGATGATCCTCGGCTCTGAGGGTCGCATGGGAATAATCACTGAGGTCACAGTGCGCATCACACCGCTACCGGAGAAAGAGTTATTTCAAGTGGTGTTTTTCCCCTCATGGGACGTTGGTATTACTGTCGCCAGAGAACTTATTCAGCAAAGAGTTGCGCTCTCCATGGTGCGCCTTAGTAACCCACTTGAAACCACTAGCCTGCTTTACATGGGTGCCGGTGAAGATAGCAGCGGCGTCGTTGCCTTGGAACAGGCACTTGCTGAAAAAGGGATTGGTTCGGGTAAGGTTATGATGACGCTCGGTGTCACTGGGTCTGCCAGGCACTGTGAAACAGCCCATCAACTTGCTCTAGATCACTGCGCTAATCATGGAGGTGTCGCCGATCAATCAGGGCTTGGTGATAACTGGGCGCATGGCCGATTTCGTGCGCCCTACCTGCGCGATCCATTGGGTGCCGCCGGTTATGCTGCCGACACCATGGAAACCGCTGTGGACTGGTCTAAAGTGCCTCAGGCCGCAGAAAAAATAGAACAGGCTATTCGTACAGCGTTGGCCGATGAGGGTGAACAGGTGCACGCCTACACCCACCTCTCGCATGTCTATGGTCAGGGCTCAAGTATTTATACCACCTATCTGTTCCGTCTTGGCGACAGCTATCAACAGGGCATGGATCGTTGGGTCAAACTTAAGAAAGCCGGTGCCGAACAGATTGTCGCCCATGGCGGCACGATCAGCCATCAGCACGGCGTAGGCAGAGACCATAAAAACTATTTGAGCGCTGAGAAGGGACCGCTTGGCATCGCGGCCATTAGTAATCTGTGTGAATTGTTTGACCCTGAGGGGCAGATGAACCCCGGCAAACTACTTCCAGATGGCGAGCACTAAAACACTATGAATGGATTCACTAATCGCCAACAATTATTGGCTGAAATGCGCAAAGGACAGTCTCTTGACTGGGACGTGATTGTTGTCGGTGGCGGTATTACTGGCGCTGGCGTCCTCCGCGAAGCAAGGCGTCGCGGGTATCGTGCTTTACTATTGGAACAGCAAGATTTCTCCTGGGGTACCTCCAGTCGTTCATCAAAAATGGTGCATGGTGGCCTGCGCTATCTTGCCGCCGGTGATTTAAAGCTAACCAAAGAGTCGGTACTAGAGCGGGAGCGATTACTAAAAGAAGCGCCCGGCTTAGTAGATCGAATAGCCTTCTATTTTACCTTCCGCAAGGGCCTATTTCCTGGCCGCTTTGCCATGACAGTCATTCTTGCTATCTATGATTTTCTTGCCGGAATAAAGGACCATCGATACTGCAATAACGAACAACTTTTAAAGCAGTTCCCGGGCCTTGATAAGGCTAATCTTAAAGGTGCCAGTTACTATACCGATGCTATGGTGGACGATTCACGCTTGGTCATGCGCGTTTTACAGGACAGCATTGATGATGGGGCCCAGGCTCTAAATTACACCAAAGTAACCAATCTATTATTTGAAAATGATAAGGTCTGTGGTGTTGCCATCGAAGATGCTGACAATACTAGTACCATCGAGTTGCGAGCCTCAGCTGTGATTAATGCCACAGGCGCATGGGCTGATCGGTTACGAAATGAAGTCAATAGTGAAATACGTATCCGCCCACTGCGTGGTAGTCATATCATTATTGCCAAATCTTTGTATCCGGTCTCCGATGTAATGACTTTCCTACATCAAGATGACAAACGCGGTGTCTATGTCTATCCCTGGGAAGGAACCACAGTATTGGGCACCACTGACCTTGATCATGCCCAAGATTTAGACATCGAGGCGAGCATTTCTAATCAAGAAACTGATTATCTGCTGTCTGCCTTTAATCTCCAGTTTCCCAACAACCAACTGACGCGTGCCGATGTCATATCCACTTGGGCTGGCGTGCGACCTGTTATTGGCGCCGAGCAAGGCAAGAATCCCTCTAAAGAACGTCGCGACCATGCAGTATGGTCAGATAATGGTCTGATCACTGTCAGCGGTGGCAAACTTACCACCTTCCGATTAATTGCCCTAGACGCATTAAACGCCGCCGCAGATAGCTTGCCTAAATCGGCTCCAGTAAGCGATGACAGCATGTTTGTTACACCAGCCATCAGTGCAAATGATCTTCTGCCCGACAATCCTCAGTGGGCGCAGCGGCTGCTGGGTCGCTATGGCAAAAAAGCCCAAACATTACTGGCTGAAAGTGGTACGCATGAGCATGTTAGCCTTGGTGAGACTGAGTTTTGTCTGGCGGAGTGCCGATGGGCGATAAAGCATGAGGCTGTAGAACACTTAGATGATCTACTGCTCAGACGAACTCGGCTAGGCATGTGCCTACCAAGGGGCGGTGACGTATTATATCCAGCGTTAAAAGCTATTTTCTCTGCCGAACGCCATTGGGATGATGGCCGCTGGGAAACAGAAGTAACGCGCTATGAGGCTATTTGGAATAGCTATTACAGTTTGCCTAACAACCCTTAAATAAGAGGTCGCTATGGAAAATCTACAATACTTTTTAAGCATTGATAACGGCACCCAGAGTGTCCGTGCCATGGTTTTTGATAGCAACGGTCAACTAGTCGCCAAGAGTAAAGTTGAGATAGAGCCATATTTTTCTGATCAACCGGGTTGGGCAGAACAACATGCCGAGTATTTCTGGGATGCTCTTTGTAAAGCCTGCCAAGCACTTTGGCCATTATTGCCAGTACCCAAAGAGTCTATTAGTGCAGTGTCAGTGACCACTCAGAGGGCCACAGTGGTACCTATGGGGAGTGATAACGAACCACTGCGACCCGCCATTAGCTGGTTAGATCAGCGCCAGGTTGATACCAAGCCCGCACTGGGCGCCCTAGAATCAGCATTAATGACGCTGGTCAGAGCTAAACCCCTAGTAGACTTGATGCATAGCCAGGCGGAAGCCAATTGGATCGAGCAACATGAGCCGAAGCTCTGGGCGCAGGTTCATAAATTTTTGCTCTTATCGGGATACCATAATTACAAGCTAACCGGTAAATACAACGATGCGATTGCCAGTACTGTTGGGTTTGTACCCTTTGACTATAAAAGCCAGCAATGGGCTGATGAAAAAGATTGGAAATGGCGCGCCATGCCCATTCGTCAAGAGATGCTACCAGAGGTACTGCCCGCGGGGTCCATACTCGGTGAGATTACTGCTGAAGCGGCACTGGCAACTGGAATCCCTTTAGGCTTGCCATTAATCGCCAGCGGGTCAGACAAAGCTTGTGAAGTTCTAGGTACCGGCTGCATTGATAATCAGACTGGCAGCCTCAGTTACGGTAGCTTAGCCACACTCAATATTGCCTCTGATAAATATCTTGAAGCTATTCCCTTTTATCCTGCCTATCCGGGGGTAATCCCCAATACCTTCAATGTCGAGATGATGGTGCAACGCGGCTATTGGATGGTCAGTTGGTTTAAAAAAGAATTTGGTCTGCGAGAAGAGCAACTAGCGGAAAGTCAGGGTGTATCCCCAGAATCACTATTTGACGATTTACTTGCCAGTGTCCCTGCAGGTTGCCAGGGTCTTATGCTACAACCTTATTGGTCGCCGTCTAATGGCGATGGGCCGGAAACAAGAGGTGCCATTATTGGTTTTAATGAGGAACATACCAGAGCCCATCTCTATCGGGCCATGATTGAAGGTCTCACCTATGCCCTTCGCGAAGGCAAAGAACTTCTAGAAAAACGCAGTAAAAAACCAATAACCAGATTAGTGGTTTCAGGTGGCGGCTCGCAAAGTGATCAGGTCATGCAGATCACCGCTGATATTTTTGGTATGACCGTCTATCGACCACACACTTTTGAAACATCGTCCTTAGGCGCCGCCATTGCCAGCGCCGTAGGTACAGGTGTATATCCCGATTTCTCCACTGCAGTGGATAAGATGACTCATGATGGTGATTTATTCGAACCTAAGGCTGTGAACAAGGCGATCTACAACGATTTATATCTTGATGTCTACATGAAGATGTATGGGCAGTTAAAACCCAATTATGAGGCGATACGGTCTATTACCAGCAAATTAGGTTAAGGCGACATTATCGTGAAAAGAGTTTGTCTTTCCAGCCGCGTAATTTCTTATACCTAAAGCCCATAAGCGCTGCGTATATGGCAAAATAAATCAATGGTTCAATAATTTCAGATTTAACCGACCAGTAGAAATGAATCAATGCGAGTAGCGCAATGAGATAAGTAAAATTATGCAGCGTTTGCCACCTACCTTTCATCTTTCTACGCAGTTTAGTGATAGACGTTACCCCTAGTGCGGTCAGCAGCAAAAATGCTGACATACCCACAGTGATATAGGGTCGCTCAAACACCTCATCAATGAATAATCTCACATCAAATTGGACTTCAAAAAATAAGAAGTTGAGCATATGGCACAGCCCGTAGGTAAAAGCATAAAGACCGATCATTCGTCTAAAACGCATGAGGAAGATTAACGTAAACCGTTTCGCTAAAGGAGAGATCAGTAAGCTGATCAGAAGTAGGTTAAGCGCCCCAATACCGGTGAAATGAATCACCGCTTCAACTGGATCACCCCCAAGTTGGTCAGTGACGGCCCCATAATATAAATTAAGTAACGGATATAGTGCAGCCAAATGCACTAGAACTTTAAGATAGGGAATACTCTTTTGAGAAACAGTAATCGCCATATGTCTAGTAGTATTTTCTTAAATTCATGCCGCTATAAAGATCTGCTACCTGCTCGCCATAACCGTTAAAGGGCAGTGTCGGAATACGGTTTTGGGCAAAAATTCCGCCAGTAGTAATACGCCGTTCACTGGCTTGACTCCACCGAGGGTGGTCGACCGCGGGGTTAACATTAGCGTAAAAGCCGTACTCGTTCGCTGCGAGTAGGTTCCATGTCGTTGGCGGCTTTTTTTCAACAAACTTTATACCAACCACCGACTTAATGCTTTTAAATCCATATTTCCACGGCACTACCAGCCGAATGGGAGCTCCGTTCTGAGGAGGTAGCGTTTTGCCATAGAGGCCAACACTCATGAGCGCCAGAGGATTCATGGCTTCGTCTATTCGCAACCCCTCCACATAAGGGTAATCAATGCCACCCCCTAATCGTCGACTTCTTTGCCCGGGCATCTGCACTGGGTCATACAACGTTTCAAAGGCAAGGTATTTAGCCCGGGAAGTGGGCTTGGCTTTTTTGACTAGCTCCGCTAGAGAGAAACCAATCCAGGGCACCACCATGGACCAGGCTTCAACACAGCGCAGTCGATAAATACGTTCTTCGAGATCAAACGATGAGTAGAGGTCGTCGTAACCGAGGGTTAGTGGGTTTTCGACTTCACCAGAAATCTTTAACTGCCAAGGATCAACCTTGAATGATTGAGATAGTACTGCTGGTTGCTGCTTCTCAACCCCGAACTCATAAAAATTATTATGAGAGGTGATTTTAGCTTCCGGCGTTAACTCCTCAGCAAAGCCACCCTTTCCTGCAGCATAGCTCAGGTTATTTTGAGTAAACAAAGCTTCGGGTGTTTTTTCCTCGCCGAAGATATCCAATATGCCTGCGCTGGCTGGTGATGAGAACAGACTGGCTGCACCCAAAAAACCCATGTTCTTTATAAGCTCACGACGCTGATGATAAATATTTTCATCAGTTATCGTATGCTCTTTGCACTCACTCGCCAATGTGGTTTTGATAATCATTGTTGACCCTTTATTAATGCTTACGGCTAGATTAGAGGTAAAGGGCCATAAATGCTAAAAATAAATTCAAAACTGTGACGCAGGTTAAGCTAAGAGCCCTTCCTGAGTGCAATGGTCCAATGTTTTATCTAGTGCAATTGCTACTTTTTCAATCATCTCATCAATCTGTGTTTCGCTAATAATGAGTGGCGGACAGAACCCTAGGCTCGAACCTGCTACCGCACGAATCAAGAGGCCTTCATCTTGAGCCATTTTCTGCGCATAACCGCCCACAGTCCCACCGACAAAAGGTTCACCGGTTTCTTTGTTAGCAACCAACTCAATAGCACCTAGCAATCCACTGCCTCTGACTTCACCAACTAAAGGATGATCAGTGAATTCTGCGAGTCTTTTTTGCATGTACTGGCCAGTCACCGCCGCTTTTTCAAAAATGCTGTCACGTTGATAGATTTCTAAAACTTTTAACGCAACAGCGCAAGCAACCGGATGCCCAGAATAGGTGTAACCATGGCCAAAGGCTCCGGCAGTCGCCGTTTGCTCAATCATGGCTGTGTACATTTCTCTGTTTATAGCAGAGGCACTAATTGGCATATAAGCTGAGGATAGTTGCTTGGCAAAGGTCATCATGTCCGGTGATTCAATACCCATGGTGTTACAACCAAAGTCACTCCCGGTGCGACCAAAGCCTGTAATAACCTCGTCTGCCCAAAACATAATGTCATAGCGGTTAAGCACTGCCTGCACTTTTTGGTAATATCCTTCGGGCGGCACGATCACACCACTAGCGCCGGTAATAGGCTCGGCAATAAAGGCTGCAATGGTATCGGGGCCTTCACGCAAAATCATCGCCTCAAGATTACCCACAATGCGATCAACAAATTCGACTTCCGTCTCTTCACCCAGCTTGCCACGATAATAGTGTGGGTGGTCAGTGCGCAAAATACCCAAGGCATCGACTGGCAGATCAAAATGATTTTGCGTGACGGGTAACCCAGTTAGGGATGCAGCCGCCACAGTCACACCGTGATAAGAACGCTCGCGGGCAATAATTTTTCGACAATGAGGTTTGCCAATAGCTTCGTGATAGTAGCGAAGTAATTTTATATGGGTGTCATTAGCATCACTGCCGGAGTTACCAAAAGAGATCACTGCATCTTTCATAGGGATCATGTCGGCAAGTTTGTCAGCTAAGTCGATGGCCACCTGATGCGTCTTGCCGCCAAACATATGATTAAAAGTGAGCTTGTTCATCTGTTCTGTGGCGGTGGCAATAACTTCTTGGTTGCCATAGCCTAATGCGGTGCACCAAAGACCTGCGAGCCCCTCAAGATATTTGTTGCCGTGGTTATCCCACACATAGCAACCTTCGCCTCGCTCGACAGTGACCTGTTCAATGGCCTTGAAATTAGTGGTTGGATAAATGAGGTGTGTCATGTCTTATTCCTATCGCAATGATTATTGGTCAATACCGCCAATACACATATATTTAATATCTAGGTAGTCATCCAAACCGTATTTAGAGCCTTCACGCCCACTTCCTGATTCTTTAACACCACCAAAAGGCGCCATTTCATTGGAAATAATGCCTTCGTTAATACCGACAATGCCATATTCCAGCTTTTCTGCCACACGATAAACCCGGCCTATGTCGCGAGAGTAAAAATAGGCAGCAAGCCCAAACTCGGTGTCATTAGCCATCTCAATGGCTTCGGCTTCAGTCTCAAAGGTGAATATTGGCGCTACTGGACCAAAAATTTCTTCAGAAAAAACCCGCATATCTCTTGTCACATTCGTCAAAATTGTTGGCTCAACAAAACAATCGCCCATGGCACTCATGCCACCCCCAGCAATCACGCTCGCTCCTTTTGACACAGCATCATCAATGAACTCACAAACGCTAGTGGCCGCTTTTTGATCAATCAGCGGCCCAACAATGACGCCCTCGCCTACACCATTACCTATGACCAGCTCTTTTACCGCCGCGGTAAACTTAGAGGTAAATTCCTCTGCCACGGATGATTGCACGAGTATTCGGTTGGAACAAACACAGGTTTGGCCAGCGTTACGGTATTTAGAAATCATTGCACCGACCACAGCAGAGTCAATATCAGCATCGTCAAAAACAATAAAAGGCGCGTTGCCGCCCAATTCCATAGACGTGCGCTTAACGGTTGCCGCGCATTCTGCCATGAGTTGTTTCCCCACCGGTGTAGAGCCGGTGAAGGTTACTTTTCGCACCAGTGGATTACTGGTTATTTCAGCGCCTATTTCAGCCGTGCGCCCGGTCAAAATGTTAATCAGCCCAGGTGGAAAGCCTGCTCGTTCAGCCAACACCATTAACGCTAAAGCCGACAGTGGTGTCGCATTTGCAGGTTTGCACACCACAGCACAGCCAGCAGCAATAGCAGGGGCAATTTTTCGAGTGAGCATAGCGTTAGGGAAATTCCAAGGCGTAATACAGGCCACAACGCCAACCGGCTGTTTGATGACCATGATGCGTTTGTCATTAGATGGTTGTGGAATGATGTCGCCATAGACACGCTTTGACTCTTCACCAAACCACTCAACATAGTTTGCACCATAGGCGATCTCACCGCGCGCTTCGGCCAGTGGTTTTCCCTGCTCAGCGGTCAGAATCTGTGCAAGGTCTTCTTGGTTGTCCATAATCAAGGTGAACCATCGTCGCAACAGCGCAGCTCTCTCCTTAGCGGTGGTTTCTGACCATGACTTTTGAGCCACGGCCGCAGCTTCAATCATTCTTCTGGTTTCAGCAGTCCCACATTTAGAGACCTTAGACAGAACTTCTCCGGTTGCCGGATTAGTAACATCAAGCGTTTCGCCGCTGTCAGCATCGACCCAATGGCCGTTAATGTGCGCTTGATGTGTGATTAAACTCGGATCTTGTAAAATTAGTGTCATTGGTTTTTTCAGTCCGTCTAAATAGTCGATTTACAGTGTTGCGCTTTAACCCTGCGCTAAGAGTGCAAGCATAGCGGAATTCCCGTTAATATAAATGCTATTGGGGCGTTTTCTCTATACCCCTGGTTAGGTATAAGCCTGTTGATGTTAAATTTTATCATTGAAAAGCTAGGGGATCTCAAGCACTCAGTCCATCTAAGTTAAGCTATCGCAGTGTGCTTAAACCCTGTAATCTTGTTGGTAAATAGCGACCTCTTCGTACATTGATAGACCCATATTAAATTAGCTTAACTAAATGCAAATTCCAGACTCTATAAGTTACCGCTATCTGCTGCAAAAGGCATGGCCTATTATTTTGGCTAATGCCTCGATTCCGTTGTTGGGGCTTGTCGACACTGCGGTCATTGGCAATGTTGGCAGTATCACAGATCTGGGCGCGATTGCCTTTGGTGCATTGATTTTTTCGTTTGTGTACTGGAGCTTTGGCTTCTTAAGAATGGGCACCACTGGCTTTGCTGCCCAAGCCTCTGGCGCTGGTGATGAACAAGAAGTAAGAGCAGTATTAGGCAGAGCCTTGTTGATTGCAGTCTGTCTGGGCATGGCTTTAATTTTAATCCAATGGCCCATCGGATTGGCTGCTTTTTCTCTGCTTGATGGCAGTGCTCCAGTCGAGACTGTGGCGCAATCGTATTTTGATATTCGCATATGGGGTGCACCCGCTACCCTCTCTACATTTGCCTTGATGGGACTGTTAATTGGTCTGGGTAAAAGCAGAACACTGTTAATTGTTCAGTTATTCTTGAATGGGCTGAATATCTTATTAGATGTGTGGTTTGCCGGCATCCTTGGTTGGGGTGCCAGTGGCATAGCCCTAGGCACTGTGATAGCAGAATGGACAACGGTGCTGCTGGCAGGTTGGTTAGTCTATCGAACGTTAAACGAGCGTAAGCTGTTAACCGATGTGTTTTGGCCTAAGGCCAAAATTATGGACTTATCGGCTCTATTAAAAACTGCCTCTGCAAATTTCGATATTATGCTAAGAACCCTTATTTTGGTGTTCTCCTTTGCTTTCTTTATTAATCAAAGCGCTAAGTTTGGCGATACCATTCTTGCTAGCAACCATATTTTATTACAGTTAATTGCGTTCTCAGCGTTCTTTCTTGACGGATACGCCTTTGTGGTTGAAGCCTTAGTGGGAGGCGCCATAGGCGCAAAGCGCAGGGATGTTTTTGATCTGGCCGTTCGGCGGTCAACTGTTTTAGCGTTGGTCACTGCAATACTACTGGCATTGGCTATTGTGATGGCCGGTCATATAGCCGTAATGTTAATGACAGATATTAGCTCAGTGCGTTTGGCAGCCAATCAATTACTCCCCTTTGCGGCACTCTATGTGCTGTTCTCTTTCGCAGCATTTCAGTTAGATGGCATATTTATAGGCGCTTCGTTTACGCGACAAATGCGCGATGCCGCTGTGCTGTCTATTGTGGTTTATCTTGTCGCTTGGTGGGCGTTATCAGACCCATTCGGCCTTCAAGGACTTTGGGGGGCAATGATTATTTATGTTGTCGCCCGTGCCGTGGCTTTATTGTTGTTTTATCCGCCATTGCGGCGGTCCGCTGGAAGGTAACTGGTACTCATTTGTCACCGAGTCTTTTTTTTACCTATACTCCAGCCTTGTGCCAGTCGTCTAACTGACGCACGTCTGTAAATTTTGCGCGCCTAAGCAACTGTGCAGATGTTTTTTTCGCTTATCATTAATATGGCGTTTTTTACCTCGTAACCAGAAAAGGACAGCATCAGATGAAAATAGTATTTAAATGGATCGGTATTACGAGCTTTACACTGGCAATGGTTGCTGGAATCGGGTGGTCGGCGATTGGCCCGGATTGGCGTGCGCTTATTGCTGACGCACCACAAAATACTGACCTTTTGTTTTGGGAGCAAAGTCAGCGTGAAGTTGCTTTTAAAATGATGGATAAAGTCCCTTGGATGGTGAAGTCAACATCGATTGAGCCAAGTGTCTCGGTGAGAGAATTACCTAATGGTGAGCCATTAGAATTTGATACTGACATGGATGACTTTTTCGCAGAGCAGCATTTGGCCGGCGCGCTAATTTTGCACAATGGTGACGTTCGTTATGAACGCTATGCCCTAGGGCATTCACCAGAGAAGCGTTGGACTAGTTTTTCTGTCGCCAAATCATTTACGTCTAGCCTGGTCGGTATTGCTGTCAAAGAAGGCTATATCAAGAGTTTAGATGACAGTGTTTCAGACTATATTAAAGGCATGAAAGGGTCTGCCTATGACAACGTCACCATTGCACAGCTACTGACGATGACATCGGGTGTGCAGTGGAATGAAGACTATGGTGATCCGCAGTCTGATGTCGCTAAATTTAGCACTCATGTTGGCAGTAATGGTCTGCCCAGCATCGTTAGTTACATGCGAAAACTGCCTAGAGCCTACCCTGCTGGAGAGCAGTGGCAGTACTCCACTGGGGAAACAAACCTTATTGGGGTTTTAGTGAGTGAAGCAACGGCGAGCACACTGTCGCACTACTTAACTGAAAAGATCTGGAAGCCATTTGGAATGGAAAGCCAAGCAAGTTGGCTGTTAAGTCCGGATGGCGTAGAGATGTCTGGTTGCTGCATACAAGCAAGTTTGCGTGACTTTGCTCGCTATGGTCTTTTTGTATTGGAAGATGGCAAAATAGACGGCGCTTCTATTTTGCCTGAAGGTTGGTTTGCAGCGGCTACCACCGAACAGGCTGATATTGGCTATCCGGGCGTTGGTTATGGCTACCAATGGTGGATATTTGCCGATGGTAGCTTTGCCGCACGAGGTATTTTTGGGCAAACGATCTTTATAGATCGTAAAAGGCAGCTGGTAGTTGCCTTTAATGGTAATTGGCCTAACGCTACGGAATCAGAGCTTGATAAAGAGCGATTTGAGTTCATTGAGTCTGTTCTAGGTAGAATTGATCAAGAAAACTAACCCACTCAACCTAATAGCTAGTGCGGAGTATCATAACGGTGCCGACCCTTTATTTCACTAACAATGGCTTACACACCCATTTGGTTCTGCCAAGTCAGGGACTAAAGGCATTAGTCCCTCAGCTATCCAAGTACTTTTTGGACGAACCCTGGTTACAAATTGGCTGGGGCGATTTTGGTTACTATGGGTCTGCAAAGCAGACTAAGCTATTGGGTTTTCGTGCGCTGTTTATGCCGACTAAGGCCATCATAGGTGTGCGCAGTATCGCGGACATCACCAACGACTTTCATTCACAGACACGCATATATGCTATTCCTTTGCCCAAGACGGCTATGGACGCTACCTTGCTATTTATCAGTCGATATTTTCAGTTTAATGAATCTAATAATTTGACTGTCGTTCGCAAAAAAGAGACCGGAGAGCTTTTTTTTAGCGCTAGTGGTACCTACAGTATTTTAAATACATGTAACAACTGGACAGCCTATGCGCTTAAAGAAGCTGGCTTGAACATATCGCCAAAATGGACAATAGGACCAGACCAAGTAGAACGTAAGGTACGAAAAAATGGTTACCTACGGACTCAAAAATAAGCTTTTATAAATGCAGAACTTTACGGGCTAGGCATCCATCGCTTTTATCGATTTTAGTCCTCGCAAAGTCAAACGGTATACCGGTGCGTTCATCGCATCCATCGTGTCGGCAATGTCATGAAATAGACGACGATAGTTATAGAACGGAACTCTTGGGAAGAGATGATGAATAGAGTGGTAATTTTGGTAGCCCCAAAGCACTGTTGCCAATGTAGAGAAAGGCTTGGGGATAACTATTGTAGCTGTGTCGATGAAGCGTCCAGTAACGTTATGAGGCCTATGGACTATATACGCAAAAAGATAGACTAATGCTATCGTGCCTAGTAATCCTGCAACCAAAAATAGCGCGAGGACTCTCCACCAACCTGCTATTACTTCAGGGTCGCCTGACTGCCAGAGTACAAAAAACGGTAAGATTCTCAACATGATTATAAAAACAACCTCAAGCACAAACGTTGCCTTTACCGTTCGCGAGGCTTTAGGCCAATGAAGGCGAGAATATAGTTGGTATTGGATCGCTATAGCTTTCCATGCAGATTGAAGCATACCTAAAGGGGAGCTCATGATATTTGCTGAATAGCTGTCAGGATCTTTTCCCTCATGATTTGTCATTGCATGATGGGTAAGGTGCTCAATGCGGTGGGCTGTCAGAGGGATTGCTAAGATAGTACCTGCAAGATACCCTAGCACATCGTTTACCCATTTCATTGACGTGTTATTGCCATTGATACTGCCATGCACAGACTCGTGTAATACCGTATAGGCAGCATAGGTGAGCGCTATCATTCCTGGAATGGCCAGCCAGAGAGTAAGCCCAGCCAACATAACTAAGTACGGAAGTGACCAATAAGAGGCGAATGTCACCAAGCAAAGTAGCACTGTGGGCCACGCCACGCCGGCGCAGTAGTTCTTAGCCTTTTGACTAGCAATTTTGTTCAACGCTACAATATCGGTCATATCTTTTACCTGCTATTTTAACCTAGCACTTAAATCAACCTTACAAAAGTGAGTAATAAATCTATCGCTTTGCCATGCCGGTTTTATTTTAGGTTACCACAAAATTATAGATCATAGTTTACGCATTAAGAGGTTCATATGACGTCGATATAGGGCTCATTTATAGTCATGCTAGAGTTCTTTTACCCTTAAAAACCAATGCGTGTATACACCTTTGGGTGTTAGTTTAAGCAGGGAATGATTTTACCACTTGATTATATTTTACTAATACAACCACCACCCTATAGGGGTATAAGGCTTGCTGGGTTTAAGTCGTTACCCTGATTGACATAACATCATCCAACCGCAGGTTTACCATGAACATAGATGACAAAACGTATTTTGACCGGTTTGATACGGCAACGATTAACCGTCAAGACAAAGAGCATTTTCTACATCCATTCCAAGTGTTTGATGTGTTTTCTGAGGAAGGCGCTCTGCCCATTGCGGCCGCACGTGATGCCTATATTTATGATAGCGACGGACGTAAATATTTAGATGCTGTTGGCGGGCTATGGTGCACTAACATAGGTTTGGGCCGCGAAGAAATGGCCGATGCCATTGCCCATCAGGTACGTCAAATGGCCTACGCCAGCCCCTTTGTTGATATGACTAATATTCCTGCGGCGCAATTGAGCGCTAAGTTAGCTGAGTTAGCCCCAGGCGATCTAAATCACGTTGCGCTATCGTGTGGTGGTTCAACTGCTATTGATACCGCCTATCGCTTGATACATTTTTATCAAAACTGCCGCGGCAAGCATGATAAAAAACATGTTATTTCGCGAGTCAATTCTTATCATGGGACAACCTATGCAGCAATGTCCATTGGCGGCAAACCGGGTGATCACCCCCCAGAATTTGACTATATTCAGGACACTATCCATCATATTTCTTGCCCTAATTTTTATCGCGCTGACGAAGGTATCAGCGAAGCTGACTTTCTAGCCGCCAAACTTGCTGAGCTCGACGCTAAAATAAAAGAAGTTGGCCCTGATAAGGTTGCCGCATTTTTTGCCGAACCGGTTTTTGGTGCCGGAGGCGTAATCATTCCGCCTAAAGGTTATCACCGCGGAACATGGGAAATCTGCCAGAAATACGATGTACTCTATGTTTCAGACGAAGTTGTAACCGCCTTTGGTCGACTTGGCCATTGGTTTGCGTCCAAAGAGGTTTTTGACTTTCAACCCGATATTATCTGCTCAGCGAAGGGTCTTACCTCCGGATATCAACCACTAGGAGCAACCATTTATTCAAGTAGGATCCATAACGTAATCAGCGAGCCGGGGCATGGGCGATGCTTTACACATGGCTACACCTACTCAGGCCACCCCGTTGCCTGTGCCGCCGCACTGAAAAATATAGAAATAATCGAACGAGAAGAGCTATTGAAGCATGTTCGAGACATAGAACCCTATTTTCAGCAGCGTCTTAAGACACTGAGTGACCTGCCGATTGTGGGGGATGTGCGAGGTATTGGTTTAATGGCGTGTGTAGAGTTTGTTAAAGATAAGAAAAGCAAAGAGTTGTTCTCTGAAGAACTAGATATTGGCAAGTGGGTGTCTAACCAAGCGGATAGTCGGGGGTTAATCGTTCGTCCGATCATAAATTTGAATGTAATGTCACCACCATTAATTATTAATCGAGAACAAGTCGATTTCATCGTTGATACCCTGCGTGATAGCATAGTCGCCTGCTTGGAAGATCTTCGTCTAGAAGGTCATCTTTAATGCTGTAGACTTTTTTAAGGTCGCCCATTGATATTCTAGACACAGACCCCATCTGATAGGTTAACCATCAAAGGAGTTTAGCTTTGGAACAGTATCGTGGAACAACCATCCTCTCTGTGAGGCGCAACGGGAAGGTCGTGATTGGCGGTGATGGTCAAGTGAGTCTGGGCAACACTATAATGAAAGGCAATGCTCGTAAAGTACGGCGCCTGCACAATGATCAAGTCATTGCTGGCTTTGCCGGTGGCACGGCTGATGCATTCACTCTATTTGAGCGATTCGAAGCCAAATTAGAACAGCATCAAGGTAACTTGACTCGCGCGGCTGTAGAACTTGCCAAAGATTGGCGCACCGATCGTATGCTACGCAAATTAGAAGCTCTTCTGGCCGTCGCAGACAGCGAGGCATCATTGATCATTACGGGCAATGGCGATGTCATTCAACCAGAAGATGATCTTATTGCTATCGGCTCAGGTGGACCATTTGCTCAATCTGCTGCTCGGGCTCTTTTGGAAAACACTGACTTAGATGCAAGAACCATTGTTGAGCAGGGTTTGAAAATCGCTGGTGACATTTGCATCTACACCAACCACAACAGAACTATTGAAGAGTTAGACTCTAAGGTTTAATTAGGATTTATTATGTCTCAAATGACTCCCCGTGAAATTGTACATGAGCTCAATCGTCATATTATTGGTCAAGACAATGCAAAACGAGCCGTCGCTATAGCTCTGCGTAATCGGTGGCGTCGATCTCAACTTGATGACGAGATGCGTAACGAAGTTACGCCAAAAAACATCCTTATGATTGGCCCCACGGGGGTCGGTAAAACAGAAATCGCTCGTCGTCTGGCTCGGCTTGCAAATGCCCCTTTTGTTAAGGTCGAAGCCACTAAATTTACCGAGGTGGGGTATGTAGGTAAGGATGTCGAATCAATTATCAGGGATCTGGTTGAAACCTCGGTTAAGCAATGTCGTGAAAGCGAAATGGCCAAGGTAGAGCAGCGTGCTATGGATGCCGCTGAAGAGAGAGTTCTGGATGCCCTGCTCCCGCCAGCAAGAGACACAGAAGGCAAGGAAGAAGCCGGCTCTACGACCCGCCAAGTATTCCGTAAAAAATTACGTGAGGGTGCTTTGAATGATAAGGAAATTGAAATTGAGATAAGTCAGACGCCCGTTGGCGTTGAAATTATGGCACCTCCCGGAATGGAAGAAATGACATCTCAGTTGCAGAACATGTTCAGTTCTATGGGTAAGGGAAAAACCGCTAGCCGTAAGATCACTGTGGCCGATGCCTTAAAGCACTTAAAGGAAGAAGAAGCCGCAAAATTAGTCAATGAAGAAGACATAAAAACAATCGCTGTTGAGGCTGCCGAACAAAATGGCATCGTATTTCTTGATGAAATCGACAAGGTCTGTCGTCGCGGTGAGACTACCGGAGCCGATGTGTCGCGTGAAGGCGTTCAAAGGGATCTGCTGCCATTAATTGAAGGCTGTACAGTATCAACCAAATTCGGAATGATTAAGACTGACCATATCTTATTTATTGCCTCTGGCGCCTTTCATCTTTCTAAGCCATCGGATCTTATTCCGGAGCTACAAGGTCGATTGCCTATTCGAGTTGAACTTAACGCCCTCAAAATTGGAGATCTTGAACGTATTTTAACCGAACCCAAGGCCTCGCTAACCAAGCAATACGTCGAATTAATGTCAACTGAAGGACTCTCTATTAAGTTCACCAAAGAAGGTATCCGACGAATTGCTGAAATCGCTTTTGAGGTTAACGAGGGTACCGAAAATATTGGTGCAAGGCGTTTACATACAATTTTAGAACGACTACTTGAGGAAATTTCTTTCGACGCCTCAGACCTAGGCGCAAAAGATGAGTCAATCACCATTGATAGCGCATTTGTTGAGAAACATCTGGGTGAACTTGCCAGCGACGAAGATTTAACCCGCTTCATTTTGTAATCAAATGAAGTCATAGAGAGTACTTAGCCATGCCAACGCCAACCCGAGTTCTGGTGACCGAGGCCAAAGATGCAATCAAATTGGAGTACGGATCTGATGGCCAACACAAACTCCCCGCTGAATACTTGCGAGTCTTCTCACCAAGTGCGGAGGTTCGTGGCCATGGAAGAGGACAAGAGGTTTTGCAGTTTGGGAAGCTCAATGTACTTATCCAATCCATAGAAAAGGCTGGTAACTATGCCATTCAAATTACCTTTGACGACGGTCACGATTCGGGGATCTTCTCTTGGGATTACCTTTTTGAGTTGGGTGAAAACTATACTGATAACTGGATTGGCTATCTCGGCCGCCTCCATGAGGCGGGTGAGTCTCGTGACCCAGAAACTCAAGTCGTACGATTCTCCAGTTAGAGCCCATGACCCTCAGCGGCTTATTGGGCAGACCCAACTATTACCAACGACAGGCATCTCACTTATTTTATAACCTGCCGAATACCCAAACACCGCAACTAAAGCTACAATACTCGCCCAGCAAATTTAGACTCTAAATGTCATGGATCAGAAAACAACGCATTTTGGCTACAAAACCGTCAACGTTGAAGAAAAGGCCGGCAAAGTTGCTGACGTTTTTCACTCCGTCGCCAGCAACTATGACCTGATGAATGATCTCATGTCCGCTGGCGTGCATCGACTATGGAAGCGAATGACCATCGAAATGTCAGGTGTACGCTCCGGTAACAAGGTATTGGATATCGCTGGAGGCACCGGAGACCTTGCCGCTAAATTTTCTCGAATAGTCGGCAAGGATGGCTATGTAGTCTTAGCTGATATCAACGAATCTATGCTTAAAGTTGGGCGAGATCGGCTAATGGATCTAGGCGTCGTAGATAATGTTAAATTTTCTCAGTCCGATGCTCAATATCTACCTTTCCCAGATAACACCTTTGATATTATTACCATCGCCTTTGGGCTGCGTAATGTGACCGATAAAGAACTAGCGCTGAAGTCGATGTTGCGTGTTTTAAAACCAGGTGGCCGACTGCTGGTCCTAGAATTTTCAAAGCCGGGAAATCCGGTGCTATCTAAAATCTACGACACCTATTCCTTTAGCATACTGCCTAAGCTTGGAAAATTATTTGCCGATGATGCAGAGAGCTACCAATATCTTGCCGAATCGATAAGAATGCATCCAGATCAACAAACTCTGATGGGTATGATGAATGACGCTGGATTCACTAATACTGACTTTCATAACATGACCGGCGGCGTAGTCGCTCTGCATCGTGGAGTGAAACCATAGCCATGCTGGCAGTCATGCAAAAAACGGCCCTAGAAGGTGTCGAGCGTCTCATTAATAGAGCCCTAGAATACGATCCTGTATCGGCAAAGGCTCTGACTCATTTGGGCGGGAAAATTATACGCATAGATAGCACAATGCCTCCGATCTCAATATCAATAGAACCTTTAGGTCAGGGTGTCAAACTCCACAGTGAGCGACAAGAAGATAGCGATGTAACTATTGAAGGGACCTTAGTGTCTATGGTGAGCGTGGCATTAAGTTCCAAAGAATCGATGTCTTTTTCGGGAACGGGAGTCAAGGTTAGTGGTAATTTAGACACTCTGAATCAATTAAATAAGATCATTGGTAATCTCGATATTGATTGGGAAGGCGCTCTCGCTCAGATCATTGGAGACTTACCCGCTCATCTATTCGCCAAAACTGTACGTAATTCTGCCGCGTTCAAAACACAAACTACAGCCAGAGCAAGCTCGGCTATAGTTGAGGTTGCGCAGGAAGAGTTCCAGTTAACACCCAGTAAGAACGAATTTGAGACCATAGGCCCACAAATTAGACGCCTGTCCTCAGACGTCGATCGTTTAACGGCTAAAGTGAAAAAGTTTCAGGTGAAAGTGAATCAACACATCTCAGAAAAGGTCGCCTCGTAATGCGCCTGCGACGTATCGGAAAAATCATTAAAGTCGTAGGCAAATACCGGCTAGATCAGCTATTGGACAAACAACAATTACCGTTGGGGGCCCGTCTTTTACTATCTCCAGCTGTCCTTTTTGGGAACGCTAAGGGAACTCGCGGCGAGCGATTACGACAGGCACTGGAAGAACTAGGTCCCATTTTCGTTAAATTTGGTCAATTAATCTCCACAAGACCAGACCTGGTGCCTGACGATATCAGTGAAGAGTTATCCATTCTCCAAGATAATGTACCGCCATTTTCTTCTGCCCTATTTAAGAAAAATATTGAAACTGCTCTGAGTGGCCATGTAGAAGATCTTTTTGACAGTTTTGAAAAAGACCCATTAGCCTCAGCATCTGTGGCACAGGTGCATGGCGCCGTTTTGAAAGATGGGCAAAGAGTAGTCATTAAAGCCGTTCGCCCAGGTATCGAGAAAACGATTAGAAAAGATTTGGCCCTGCTTTATACCTTGGCCAGATTAGTGCTCAAATACAGTGTAGATGGACAAAGACTTCACCCAGTAGAGGTGGTCAAAGACTATGAGTCGGTCATTATTGAAGAGTTGAATCTGCAGTCTGAAGGTGCCAATGCATCCCTTTTACGTCATAACTTTACCGATTCCCCGTTGTTGCACGTACCAGAAATACACTGGCCTTACTCCAACAAAGATGTGCTTGTCATGGAAAGAATTCAAGGTATTCCGGTGACAGATATAGTGCAATTAAAGGCATCTGGGGTTGATTTCAAGCTGCTTGCCGAACGTGGTGTAGAGATATTTTTTACGCAGGTGTTCGAGCATAATTTTTTCCATGCGGACATGCATCCGGGTAATATTTTTGTCGATGTGACTGATCCAGCCTCGCCCAGTTACATTGCCGTAGACTGTGCGATCATGGGCTCGCTCTCCAGCGAAGACCAGTTTTATATGGCGAGAAATCTACTCGCTATGTTTCAACGAGACTATCGATTGGTAGCTGAGCTACATATTCGTTCTGGATGGGTTCCTAAAAACACGCCTATCAACGAATTTACTGGTGCGATACGATCTGTCTGCGAACCTATTTTTCAGCGCCCACTGAGCGAAATTTCTCTCGGTCATATGCTTATAGATCTTTTTTCTACAGCGCGACGGTTTGATATGGAAGTCCAACCTTCCTTAGTTTTATTACAAAAAACGTTGCTTAATATCGAGGGACTCGGTCGCCAGCTTTACCCCGAGCTTGATCTTTGGCAGACAGCACAACCCTATTTAGAAAAATGGTTGAAAGATCGTTATTCGCCAAAAAGCATCTTTAAACAATTCCAGCGTTATGTGCCTGATTGGTTAGAGCATCTCCCTGAAATACCACCGATGATATTTCAAGCTCTCAAGGCAGCCCAGCAGAACAACGCTCAGCCTTCGCATGACAGCCCAGATCTTGTTAAACCGTCATCTGGGCGCTCTAGATATTTGACTATCATCGGCATTGCAGCCATTGCTGCTGCTGCAGGACTTGCGTTGCCCCTATGGGCTGGATCTCTTACCCATCTATCAGGTGTCAGTGCTATTCTTGCAGGTGTCGGGCTTGTCATTCTAGCTCTGCGCTAGTTGCCACTTTAGTTCACGCCCAACAACTGCCATAATTAGAGTCTCATTCCTTTTAGTAATTGGTACTATTCAATGAGTTACATTGACGACATCGGTTGGAACAGCGATGGATTGATACCCGCTATCGCCCAAGACGCCGATACAGGGCTCATACTGATGGTCGCTTGGATGAACCGCGAGGCCTTAGAGCTCACTGTTGAAGAAAACAGGGCTGTTTATTGGTCTCGTTCACGTCAGAAATTATGGCGAAAAGGAGAACAGTCAGGTCACGTGCAGCAATTACTAGAGCTGCGGTTGGACTGTGATAACGATGTAATTATACTCAAGGTTAACCAAATTGGTGGCCTAGCCTGTCATACAGGCAGAGCATCTTGCTTTTATCGCGTACTGCGGGATGGCCAATGGCAAATAGTCGATAAAGTAATTAAAGATCCAAAGGATATTTATTAATGAGTGATTCGGTCTTAAACACATTGTCCCAAGTGATAGAACAACGCAAAAATGCGTCTGCTGAAAGCTCTTATGTGGCAAGCTTACATAAAGGGGGTCTGAATGAAATCCTCAAAAAAGTGGGCGAGGAATCAACAGAAGCTATATTGGCCGCCAAAGATGCCGCGCAGAGCGGCAATAATGAACAATTAATCTATGAAACGGCTGATTTATGGTTTCACTCCTTGGTGATGCTATCTAACTTGGGCGAAAATGCAGAATCTGTTATAACTGAACTACAACGAAGATTTGACTTATCCGGCCTTGAAGAGAAGGCTCAACGCACTAAACACAAATAGAACTGGAGATACGTGATGGGTTTTGGATGGCAAGAATTACTAATTATTTTAGTGATAGTGGCGCTGATTTTTGGTACAAAAAAACTACGTAACATTGGCTCTGACGTCGGTGGCGCAGTGAAAGGATTCAAAGACTCAATGTCCAATGATACCGCAGACTCAGTCGATACTGACTCAGTGGAAAAGTCTGAAGAGCACGCTGAGTCCTCCGATCAAAAAGACTAAAATAAATTCATTTAACAAAGTGCTGATTTGCGACTATGTTTGATATTGGCTTTTCTGAAATTATGGTTGTAGCTATTATTAGCCTTATCATCATGGGACCTGAAAGACTCCCAGAAACTGTGCGAACCATAACCCTATGGCTTGGTCGGTTACGTCAATTTATCTCAAGTGCTCGTTCAGAGTTAGAAGACGAAGTTGGCGTTGATGAAATTCGTCGACAGTTGCGTAACGAAAAAATCATGCGTGACTTGGAAAAAACTAAAGATGATCTGGTTGGCCTAGCAAAGGATGCGACTGATATTAACCAGATAGACATTAAAGATGAACTGGATGGTTTAACAGAGGACATAACTAAAATTAGCCACGCCGAGAGTAAAAATGACTGACAAAGAAGCCCTCGACAGTCAGCCATTCATGTCTCATTTAATCGAGTTCAGAGATCGTGTACTGCGTTGCTTTATCTCTGTACTGATTATTTTTGCAGGTTTGTTTTCTTTTAGTAACGAGCTTTATCTCTATGTGTCAAAGCCTATTCGAGCCTACCTGCCCGACAACTTAAGCATGATTGCAACCGAAGTGGCCTCCCCCTTTTTGACGCCCTTCAAGCTGACACTAGTGCTATCTATGTTTGCAGCTATGCCCTATATCCTCTATCAAGCTTGGGCATTTTTAGCGCCAGGCTTGTATAAAAGAGAAAAGAAGATCGTTCTGCCTTTGTTTTTTTCTAGTGTGTTGCTTTTTTATGGTGGTATGGCGTTTGCCTACTACGTAGTATTCCCGCTGGTGTTCATGTTTTTTTCCGGTATTGCTCCAGAAGGCGTGAGTATCATGCCTGATATCCGCAGCTATTTGGATTTTGTGCTTAAGCTATTTTTTGCGTTTGGCATTAGCTTTGAAATCCCTATAGCAGTAGTAATTCTGTCTTGGATGGGCGCTGTTGATCCCAACAAGCTCGCCAAAAAACGACCCTACGTATTTGTACTCTGCTTTATACTTGGAATGTTGCTAACACCCCCAGACATTATTTCCCAAACCTTGCTAGCCATACCTATGTGGTTACTCTTTGAAATCGGCATCATGTTTGGTCGCATGGTGGCCCCTGCAGCAGAGTCTGACTAATCGGTTATTCGAACAGAGCCAGTTTAATAGCGCGGTAGTGCGTATCTCTTGCGAACCTAGAGATCTTGGCATTTGGCACCATAAATTCAAATCCATGATATCCGCCGGGAAATATTTCCAGTTGAGTGGCCACTCCTGATCCATTGAGACGCTCCGCATAATCTCGGTTCTCATCAAGAAATAGGTCAACGGATCCAATCCCAATATAAGCGGGTGGCAGGCCATGCAAATCACCCGCATGACTTGGCGCTGCGTACTTAGACGCTACGTAAGGCTCTTGCTCTGAGGTTTTTTTTCGCCCTAAATAATGCATCCAACCTTCTAGGTTTGAGCGACGATTCCAGATACGGTTATCCGAAATGCTGTAACTGGATACTGAGGTACTATTGTTATCAATCATCGGGCAAAGTAATGCCTGAAAGACTACCGTCACTTCGGCTCTGTCTCTTGCTAGAAGCGCAAGGCCTGCAGCTAACCCACCCCCCGCGCTAATTCCTCCTATGGCTATACGAGAGGCATCAACCTTGAGCATCCCCGCATTATCTACAACCCATGTTAGAGCCGCATAACAGTCATTGAGCGGTGTTGGGAAAGGAAATTCAGGCGCTAATCGATAATCTACTGAAATGACGACACAACCAATGGCCTCGGCCATTCTCTTCACCGTATAATCATCACCCATCAGGCTCCCAAAGCAGTATCCACCACCATGAATCCAAAGTAGAGCCGGAAGCACATTAGTCTGGTTCTTCGGCCCGTAAACTCGCACAGGAACTCCCTCATCGCCTGACTGAGGAACAATGTAATCCGCGGTTCCTACATTCTCAATAGGGGGCAGCATTGACGCCAGGTGAGTATTTCGCTGCAAAGACAATAGGCGCGTGACACTTAAATCCGCCCAAATATCGAATTCAGGTATAGCCTCTAAGGTAGGAATAAGCTCCGCATCAACTAAATTTAAATCCATTTTTAAATTGCTCCTCACTTTTAAAGGCAAAAACATCTTGAACGCAAAGTCTACTTAATCTCTCCACCGACATAAAGCCATCGGCCGCCTATTAAGCTAAATATCGACCTTTCATGCATGACAGAAGTCACATTGTTAACCTGATAGGTCGCCTTAAATTCCACCCAACCTTTAGCACCCTTAGCACCTGACCCGAGAACCTCAAGCGACAGCCACTCTTGGGTATGTTTTGATAGTTCATTAGCAGTCAAGCCTGAGGCCATTGGTGGAAACCAGGTCTTCAAAAGATATTCACCATAGCCTCCCAATGTATAAGCACTATAGCGTGACCGCATAAGTTCTTCCGGCATTGAAGCAACGGCTTTGCCTGCTAAGTACGGCTCACAACATTGTAAGAAAGGTATATTTTTGCCACAGATACACTGATTTTTCATTTAGGTAGGTTGACCGGTGATATTTGGTTTAAAATAATACCTTAAATAATTATTCAAGGGTCATAATATGCCTAGTTTAGATATTGTTTCAGAAGTCGACAACGCTGAAATCCTCAACGCAACTCAAAATGCCGCGAGAGAGTTAACCACCCGCTTCGATTTTCGTGGTGTTGATGCAAGCATCACCTTCGCTAACGAAATTGTGACCTTAAAAGCCGAAGCGGACTTTCAATGTCAGCAATTGC
>CAWKZU010000027.1:0-28113 GCA_963854585.1 Gammaproteobacteria bacterium
GAGTGGTCAGTAATTCATAACGACCCAACCGATACTGCTGCTGCGCAGTCAAGCCCTCACCATAACGATGAGGAAACCGCTCCATATGAACTATCACCGGCTGATCTTCAGTTTCTGAAAAGCGATAATCACCAAGACTTACTGGAAAGTCGAGCATGGCATTTATGTGATAGCTACCGGGGCACACCGCGGCGCCGATACCTAGTGTCTTCCATGCCTTCCAATTCCGCAGTGCCACTGTAGTGTAAAGAATAGGAGTTCTTACTTGAAAAGCCAAAGCCTCTCGCTGTGCCTGCGGTAGTTCAGGGCACAGATAAGGAATCATACTGCTGTTGCAGGCGAGAATAGATCCTCTGGCTTTAATTTGATAAGCCTGCCCATTTTGCACATAGGACACAGTTACCTGGGCAGTATCTTCAGGATCGCTACTGTTTTGCACATGTGTCACAGTGCTATTCAAACGCAGCTGAACCTTGGCGTCTGCCTGATCAAGTTGCGAATAGTCAAAGTGAGCGATGATAAGGCTCTCTATACTCTCACCAGGCGCCACCGCGGGAATCATCTTTCGCACCAACTGGCGAGCAATAGACGTGTTTCCATCGGGGAAGTGGTGAATATATGGCTCATCTGGCTCTAACTCAGGCAGTCCCGTTGCACTCCACCCCGGTAAACCTGAATAAGACATCGCATTAAGAGCGTTAACCGAATCTATGCCAACCCCTGAGTCAATAGCCAGATCTTGCAAGACGTTTAGCACCTCGGTCTCACTGATACCCAGATGTTTAACGAGGAAATCGCGATAACTAATATTATAAAGATAGTCCCACCTATCAGCCTTCGCTATTTTAGAAAGTCGATCATCCGTCGCGGACAGTAAACCGACAAATTGCCTCTTTGCTTCTGCAGAGATAGGCATTTTGTCGACTGCTTGTTTGGCTGTTAGTGGTGATGGCATGACCATCATGTAGTCATGAAATGGGCCTAAATCGTAAGGTACCATTCTCTTATCACCCCAGACCTCACGATCAAAGTGGATACCTGCACCCAACTTATGTCGTTTAAAAAACTCTTGGTCATAGGCTGTGTCAAACACCTTGGGTTCGACACCAAGATCACCTAACAAATCTTTGACAATACGACTATAGCCCGAGGGCTCTTGCATGGTCTGAGCACCCCCATAGCCGATCAATGTTCGACCATTAACCTCAAATTCATTGCGTTTAGCATGGCCCCCAAAATCATCGTGATTCTCAAGAATAAGGATCCGCGCATTAGGATGTTTTTTACGATAAAAATAGGCTGCTGATAGTCCACTAATACCGCCGCCAACTACCACTAAATCATAGATAAAGCTCGCCCCTAAGTGCACTGGCCCCCAGTCGGTCTGACCTTTGCGCGCAAGCTGATGACTAACTTCGAAGGAACCCTCATGGTTACCACGCAAGCCTCTCAGTTGCGGGGGGTAGTAGGTGGCATCAATTAGGTCTTCAGGCTTTGTTTCACGAGCCTGCTCAGCCCAACTTAGCGGTGGCATTAAACTGGTCACAGCTAACCCCGCCAATCCATTCAGCATGTCTCGTCGAGTGATAAGCCGATCTATGCCCAAATAATCGTCAGACTTTTTCATTAATTAACGCCTGTCACGTAGAAGATTTCAATTTAGTCTTACCCTTATTGACCGCTTTCTTTTGTTCTTTTTTACTCCAAGCCAATATCCGCAAACCCCATGCACCAAAACCAAACCAGTAAAAAACATAGTCAATCAGTTCAAGGGTCCCGTAGTAATAAAGTTCATACCAATAGACGCTCCAGGCGTAGGCCCAAAGATAATAGATACCAGCCTTATGTAAATTACGCCACTGCTTGACGGTCAAGCGACTGCGACCAAATTCAAAGGACGTGGCTACCATGGCCAACAAAAAAAGATACCCACCCACACCTTCAATGGTATCACTCAGGTTGTAGACCTCTTCGGCATAATAGTGACTGTGGATATTGGCAAGCCACAAAATAAATAAGGCCTGCCAAGCCATAGCTGAGGCAAAGCAAAGCCCCAGAAATTTTCGGTTTCTGGCTAACCATCGACTAAAAAGACTAGGCCAAACAACCTGCAGCGAGGACGCCATAAAAACAAGAAAAAGAAAGGGTACCGCACAGCGCACGGTATACTTAATCATGCTTGAAATGGACTCAGCAGAAGAAAGGTCTAACTGGACTACGGTAAGCAGAGTGCTGAGGCTGATGATGGCTGAGCCAATAAAGAATAATCTCCACTGATTAAGGTACGGATTATTGAACAATGCTTGCGAATCTATAGCCACTTTTATAACTCCACTTTAGTCTCATAATTGCTCGCCTAGAGCCGATCAACTAACTTGTAGTACATCATGCCCAGGGCGACCATTTGATTGCGAAACAGATGTTGACCTGGAATCCATAAGGGTTTGATCTTAGCAAATACATCAAAACGCTCAAGGGTACCACAAACGGTATCTGCCATAATTTGACCGGCTAAATGAGTAACATTTACACCATGTCCTGAATAACCCTGCGAGTAAATAATATTGGGGGCTAGCCTACCCATCTGAGGCACCCGATTAGCCGAGACACCGATGGTCCCGCCCCAACCATAATCAAATTTAGTATTGGCCAACTGGGGATATATTTTAAGCATTCTTGGTATTAAGTTTTGTTTAATAACCTCTGGATCGCTACCGAAGTAGGTAAAACGCCCACCAAATAGTAACCGCTTATCTGCACTCAGACGAAAGTACTCCAAGATGTAGTTGGGGTCACAAACGGCCAGATCTTGAGGGTTTATCTGTTCGACCAGGGTATCAGAGAGCGGTTCAGAACCGATAATAAAACTATTAACGGGAAACAAAATGCCACGCAATTTTGGTTCGAGAAAGTGATACGCATTGCCAGCAAGTACCACAAAATCGGCAGTGATTGAGCCCTCCTCAGTGATCACTGTGGCCTTTTCACCACGCTTGATTTCAAGCACTGGTGACTGCTCGTAGATGGTTGCTCCCAAGGACACGGCGGCCGCGGCCTCGCCAAGACATAAATTCAGCGGGTGCACATGCCCATTACCTTCATTTCTCAAGGCGCCAATGTAGGCTTCTGTACCTAAAAGGTCTTGAGTCTCATGCTTAGACAGTATTTGGTAGTGATGTGGAAAATCGTATTTTTCTAGCAACCGGTAGTAGGTTTCTAAATCTCTAATATGTCGAGGCTTTATGGCCACATCAACATAACCAGACTTCAAATCACAGTCTATTTCGTAGGTTGCAACCCGTTCACGAATAATCTCATTCCCTGCCCAGCCCATATCCCAAAGTATACGCTCGCCCTCTACACCAAGCGCAGATGCCATTTTACTGTCACCGGAAATTCCGCCAATCATCTGTCCACCATTGCGTCCAGATGCGCCCCAACCGACTTTATTGGCCTCAACAACATGAACATTGAACCCACGCTCAGCAAGATGGAGAGCCGTCGATATTCCGGTAAATCCAGCGCCAATAACACAGACATCAGCCCTTATGGCACCTTTGAGCGGCTCATAATCGATATGTTGATTAGCGCTGGCAGCGTAGTAAGAACTGGTATGTGATTGGGGTAAGATCATAAGCTTTCCACAAATGACGATATTCTGGGTTAAGAGCTAATACCTTTATCCGAAATAACCCTGCCATCAACATTCTACCCTATAGTCAGAGATAGATTCTAGTTCCGATAGCATAACGGCAGGCGCGCCCTGCCAGAGCGCATTTTGTCTGCGGATCAACTGCACTGCACCGGAGTCTGACCTGCCGTTTTTTAAAGACCCAATAGCTAGCGACTAGACGCTAACTATGCCTATTAGTATTGAGATTCAGGTAACCGCACTACCATACCGTCCATTTCAGCTGAGACCTGGACTTGACAGCTCAGTCGACTCGTTGGCTCACGCACATCGAGCATTTCCAGCAGTTCATTTTCTTCATCATTCGCATCACCGACAATCTTTGACCACTCTGGATCGATCATGCAATGACAGGTGCAGCACACGCAACAACCGCCGCACTCTGCTACAACACCATCAATCATATTGTTCAACGCACCCTCCATCACGCTATTTCCCACCGCCACATCAACATGGTATTCAGTGCCGTCGAATTCAATATAGGTTATTGCTGGCATTGCTACTGTTCTCCATTAATTAATAATTTCTTAACATCACTACTCTCATCTACCAAGGTAGCGACATTAATTTTAGATTGTTGCAAAATTAATTTTTTGGCCACCATGAAATCTTTAGGCCGGTTAATACAATCAGCTGCAATAATATGCTGATCTTTAATGTAAAAGACTGTAAAACTCCGGCTTTCACCGGCGTCACCGCGAACCACCGCTTCAGTGTACCCTTGGCTAATGCCCGCAATCTGAAGTTTGACATCAAACTGATCAGACCAAAACCAAGGAAGTTCAGAGTAAGCTTTTTTTATCCCACACAAACTAGCAGCCGCTGCCTTGGCCTGTTCTGAAGCGTTGGGGACAGACTCTAATCGAAGAGACTTTCCCAGTAGCTCATTTGGATGAAAGGTGCAGTCTCCTGCAGCAACAATATCAGGATGACTCGTCTGACCGAATTGATCTACCACAATACCATTTTCGACAACCAATCCCGCTTCACTGGCAAGTTCTGTATTGGGAATCACGCCAACGCCGATAATCACCATATCTGCACCACTGTGGCTATTATCATCACAGACCACCTTCTTCACTTGGCTTTTACCCTTTAACGCCACGACCTTTGAGCCTAGTCTAATCTCAACACCCTCTTCCTCATGAAGACGCTTATAAAACTCCGAGACCTGATCTGATGCTACACGTTTTAATAATCGAGTCTCGGTCTCCAACACAGTGACCTTAATGCCAAGCTTAGTAAGCGATGCCGCTGTCTCTAAACCTATGTACCCACCACCTATAATAACCGCCCGACTGGCTTTTTCCGCTGACTGGCGAATGGCTTTAACGTCATCCATTGTGCGCAAATAATGGACGCCCTCTAACTCCGCACCAGGCAAGTCCAATTGTCTAACCCGCGCGCCCGTGCAAAGAGCCAGCTTAGTGAATCCTATTTGTTCGCCAGTATCTAAAGTGAGTTGTTTGTTTTTTGCATCAATCGACATTACTTTGCACCCAAGCTTAAAGTCGACTTTTAGTTTGTCATATGTTTCTGCGGCACGAAGAACTAACCGATCTTCTTCAACACTACCGTCCAAATAGGATTTTGATAGCGGCGGTCGCTGGTAAGGCATATGTGGTTCATCACTGATAGCAGTTATCGCGCCTAACCAGCCCTGCTGACGCAGACTGATCATTAACTGAACGGCTGCATGACTAGCTCCAATAATAACGACGTGGTCATCGACTTCCATTTTTAGTCCTTTTAATTGGTTGGCATGCTCTACCAAGCAGTCCTGTCATAGGTTACTGATGGGCAGCATTATCTACCAAGATGTATGGCACTGGAAGTGCTTTAGTTTGTCATTAGTAGTAGGGGTGATTAATCCTGTACGTCGCCTAAACAAGAAATTTTATTTGGGATGAGCTGGAGGAACATAATCAAAGATAAAGTTAATACGACCTTCCGCCCCTTTATTCATGACGCTATGTTTTTGCTGGTTATTAATCTCGTAAACCTTGCCCACCTCAAATTGATAAGGCCTTCCTCCTATCATGAATCTGACACGAGGATTTGTATATATAGGTATATGTATCCGATGGCCATGATGAAAAGAAGGATGTTCATCCGAATGAGGCTTAATAACTCCTCCCGCTTGAAGGCGTGCGGCCATTGCTCTAATAATCGTCCCTCCTGGCGGATAATGATCTTTAAGGATTTGAGTCATGAGTGGAAAAGCCTGCTCGGCCAGTAAGTCCCAACCGGGTTCCTTAGTTACCTCTATATTAGGCCACCCTGAACCATCAGTAAAAATCATTACCATCGACTGCGTCTGCTGATGGACCTCATACTCAAGCTGACGAAAGGTATTCCCCGTCCAGCATTCCTCAGGAAGCTCCATAATCGCGTGTCTCAAAGGGGCGATGTCATATTCGCCCAACTCTTTTAGAGGTACCCCAATATCCATAGACCCTATCTCTCAACTAATATCAACGCTATATTTGACTAACAGTAAAATGAGACGTTCAACAAGTCAACTGGTAACATTTTAATAAAAAGTTAAGCGTACAGATTCACTAGATTATTCTCTTTCCACATCTTAAGACGGTATTCGCACGAAATCATCAGTACAACTAATCTTACTAGCGATATATCTCGTTTTAGTACCCCTAAATAAAGTATTTACCTAAACATAAAAATGCACTATTCTATTGGTTGTAATAGGGGATTATGTGGTGTGATAAGGTGACGGTTCAGCTCACATATACCATAGTAATTTTCAGTTTATCAACTGTCCTAAGGCCGACATAAAAGTAGTGTGACCTTAATATAACAGGCTTTAAAGGGCATTTTTGAGGGTAGAATAATGGCTAGTTTGAAACAATCACAAAGAAAATTTTCAATCCGAAGGAAGTTAATCGTTACCTCCATGGCAACGGCTTTAGGTTTAGTAGGAACACCTGTAGCACTCGGACAACAAGCGTCTCTTGAAGAGATTATCGTTACGGCAAGGCAACGAGCTGAATCTAGCCAAGATGTGCCTATGACTATTCAGGCTCTGTCAGGTGATGATATTCAGAAACAAGGCATAACGACACTTGAAGACTTTTCGCGATTTGTTGGTAATCTTAGTGTTCAAACGACGGCGCCCGGTCAAAATACCATTGTATTTCGTGGAGTAAGCGACGGTGGTGGTTTTCTAGTAGACCCAACGGCAGCTATTTATTTAGATGAGCAACCTATGTCAATGACGTCAATGGCCCCTGACGTTTATCCCGTTGACATTGCTCGAGTGGAAGCCTTAGCCGGTCCTCAATCAACTTTATTTGGAGCCTCATCACAAACTGGTACCATCCGTGTGATTACCAATAAACCAGATGCTTCAGAATTTTCTGCCGATATTGGTTTAGGAATGTCTGGAGTGGCAAAGGGTGATAACGGGTATGATTTTGACGCCACGGTAAACATTCCCGTTGTGAAAGATAAGTTCGCGGTTCGACTGTCCGGTTTTAGTGCCGAAGACGGTGGCTTTATAGACAGTCTGCTAGGAACAACTGTCGTCGATGCATATAGCGGTCTTGGTGGTCTTAAGACCAATGTCGGAAATGTTGAAAACGACATCAATAGTGTTGAATGGTCTGGCGGGCGAATATCAGCGAGATGGCTTGTGTCGGATGACTGGACTGCTACCTTAACCTCCAACTTTCAAGAAATTACAGCCAATGGCTTTAATGACATGGATGACACCGTTGGCGATCTTGAAACAGTCAAATTTTATGATGAATTCCGGACTGACGATTGGAACCAAACTAGCTTAGTGATAGAAGGAGACCTAGGGTTTGCTGAATTAACCGTCGCGGGTTCTTACTATGACCGAGAAACCTTTTATCAGCACGACACTCAGACATACACTGCCTACTTCATGTACACCTTCGGTACCTATTTAGGTTATGCCACGTATGATTTTGGTACAGACCCTATTGGATATCTCACCAACGATCAAAAAAATGAATCTACTACCTTTGAGGTTCGCCTAACAGGCGGTACTGACAAAGTCGATTGGACAGTGGGCGCATTCTACATGGACTCTGATGAAAATTGGGACTTTAAAAGTTATGTTGACGGCTATGCCAACTCCCCTGCATTTGCAGCTTGGGCTGGATATGCAGCTTATTATGATATGACTCTTGCTCCAACTGACGCCTGGTGGTACTCAGATCAAACGACCTCACGTGAAGACAAAGCGGTTTTCGGTGAGATTGATATTAAACTGACAGATCGATTGTCGCTCCTTGCGGGCGGGCGTTGGTATGAAGTTGATAGAGAAATAGAGTACTTCGTTGAAAAACCATACGGTAATCCAAACCTAGCGACACCACCACGTAGTGCTTCGGATGATGGATTTATCCCAAAATTTGGTCTGCAATATGATCTCGCCGACAACTTAATGGTCTGGACTGTATACTCAGAAGGGTTTCGAGTGGGCGGCACGAACCGAGGTAGAGGCATACCAACACTACCTGTTGATTACGGTTCCGACATTGTCGAAAATACTGAATTTGGCCTGAAGTCAACATGGAATGATGGCAAACTTCAGGTTAATGCGACGCTCTACGATATGAAATGGAAGGATATGCAGCTAGAAGTAACCGACCCGAGCTTTGCTATCGGAGAACCTTGGCAAGCGGTTGTTGCTAATTTAGGTGATGCATCCATTAGTGGTGCTGATCTGGACATCAAGGCCGTGATCGGTGACAACCTTCAAGCAGGCTTTAACATCACAAAGATCTTTCACGCCTACGTAGATGCGCCAGAAACTTTTGCTGACTCTCGCTTCCCTGATGGCCAGGCCCCGTTAGGTCTCCAGAGTAAGTCAGATCTTCCGCTATTTGCTGATCTCTCATACTCGTTTTACTTGGAATATACGACCCCACTAGAACTATTTGATGGCGGAGACGCCTTTATGCGTTTCCAGCATACCTTTAACGGACAATCGCTCAATCGAGTTACTGATGGTGCGAATGCTCCGAGACAGTCTCAAGGGGATTATCGGATATCGGATCTTGTCATGGGGTACGAAATGGGTGATTGGAAAGCTCAGCTGAGCCTTAGCAACATTACGGATGAAAGGGGAGTGTCATTTAAAGATTCCTCAGATTTCGATCCATTCTATGGCCGTAATAGTGACAACATAGTACGACCCAGAAACTACAGTATTTCTCTAAGACGATATTTCTAGGTTTTACTTCAACAAAAAAAGGCACGCTTAGCGTGCCTTTTTTTATGCCTCCAATATTATTGAGTTAAAAAGGCCATACCTCTAGCCCATGTATCGCATTGCGTATATCCATGGTCAAATTAACGGCCGAAATACGCTCCTTAGATCCAACATCATATAAACTAATAGTCGACGGTGATGAACCTGCCGCTATTAAACGTTCATTCACCACACACAACCCACGCCCAAACGCCTGTCTGGCAACTTTAGTGTCATCAACACCATGAAACTGCAGTTCTTCTGTGTTGTAGACAGGAACAGGTAATACAATAGACTCACCATTTCGACTGACATGACGTATCACGTCACTTTTGGTGTCATTAAATATTACACCCTCAAGAAAAGGTCTGGCGTTGTGTATTCCTTCAGGAAGACTGCAAGTCTTGGTGATACTCATGTCAGAAGATAGTCTTAGCAACGCACGTGTATGCAACCCACTGAAGTAAACACCGGCCTCTGCAACATGTATCATATTGATATGGTAGTTATTTGAGAACGGAGGACCACTTTTAGCCATAGGATCAAATCGCTGCCCCGTCCAGTCGTCACCGTTTCGAGAAATATATAAGCCCCAAATAAAACTCAATGTTTTCAGATTGAACACCAAAACACTATCGTAGCCGGTTGATGTCAAAAATAACAAATGATCACGTCGGCTTATTTCATGACAGTGCTTTAGGTATTCGTTGCGGTAAGACCCTAGCAGCTCGAATTCGGGGCTGTAGCAAAAAAGCTCGTCACTCGCGGCAATCCATACTTGCTGATCGATGAATTCTATACCCCGAAGACCCCTATCCCAGCCACGTCCTGAAAAATCAATGTCACCGTCATTCCAGTCAATATGTTGCTCCACCTCCTGGCTATTAAAGTCGATGGTATACACACCACCATGACTCTGTCCTTTTTCACTCCCTCTTACTACCGAGGTCGCAATCAACTTAGGTAAATTCATTGAGATTACCGCTTTATAATAGTTGGGTCAGATTCATTTAACAAAGGTGCCAGAATTTCTTTTAGTGCACCAATATGTGCATCAAACCGTTGCCACGTATTCATTGACTTATTGTAGATTGGCTGCCTAACTTGCTCAGAACTTGCAGTTCTGACAGATCGTTTTGTTTCGTGAAAATTCACACAAGCTTCTTCAAAAGGAAGGTCACAATAATCTAAAATACGCCTAACTTGTGTCTCCAAATCCTGAACAACATCTTCATACTGAACTCGCAGCACCTTACCAGGCAAAACCTCATCCCAGTGACTCATTAATTGATCATACTCAAGATAAAACTCACCCAACTCAAACATATCATAGGTAAATGTCTGTCCTTTGGCAAAATGTTGCTTAAAGCACCCTACGCAACTATCTAAGGGATGGCGACGGGCATCTATAATCTTTGCATTGGGCATTATTGCTTGAATGAGGCCTACGTGAGCAAAATTATTCGGCATCTTGTCCGTAAAAAATGGTGCGCCACGACGATGTCGTTGAGTTCTATCTAGATACTCCTGCCCCAGTTGAGTTATCTCAACATCACTCATTTGAAGAATGCCATCAGGAAAGACTCTGCCTTGCACCTTATTGGTAATCATCTGAGAGATAACCCCAAGGTCGGGTAATTCGCTGGTGCCATCAACTAGGCTATGGCTAGCCAAAATTTGTTCCAGTAGGGTTGATCCTGATCTTGGAAGACCAATGATAAAAATTGGAGCAGGGTCTTGAATGCCAACTTGAGTTTCTTTCATTCTGTCAAAAAATTCACGAGTAAAGGTTTCTTTAATTTTGGTATGAGCTACTTCTGTCTGCACGGGATCATAGGCAATACTATTTCGATGTTCTCCATTTCCTTGGCTATAGTATTGATAGGCAAGGTCATAATCCTTTTTATCTTCAAAGGCTTTACCCAAACTGAAAGCAAAATGCACTATCGACTCTGAAGGAAGAGAGTCAAGATTAATACGCTTCACCATATCCTCAATTTCACTATCGCTAAAGCGGAATGTTTTTAAATTTGAAAGGCTAAAGTAAATTTCACCAAAATTGGGCCGAAGTGCGATAGCGGCTCGGTAGGCCTCAATGCCGCCTTCTTGATCACCCAGCGTTTTCAAAACATGTCCAAGGCCAATATAAGCTCCGGCCAAACTCGGATCCAGAGTTACCGCGCTCTTATAAGCGCCCGCCGAGTCCTCTGTTCGCCCCGCCATCGCCAAAGCTGCCGCATAATAATAATGCGATGAAGCGTTATTTGGCTCGAGTTCTAAAGCTTGCTCAAGAGACTTAATAGCCTCCTCTTCTTTACCCTGTTCTTTAAGCGCCGTTCCTAAATCATGCCAGGCAATCATGAACCTAGGCGCCATTTCTACTACTTTTCGTAACAGTTTCTCGGCTTCGCTAAAAGCACGTGCGTGAAGTGCAATCCTGCCAAGCAAAAGTCCAGCGTTCACATCACGAGGGTTCGCAGCCAGTACTTCTTTCGCAATAGTCTCCGCCTCACGAAACTTTCCTTCCGCAAAGAGCTTCGTCGCTTTTTCTAACTTAGCCTGAACAGGAGATATACCGGCGGCATGTTTCAAAGCCGCGTCACCCGCCTCATCTCTACCTAAACTTTTTAGTGCACCCCCCAGCTTAGAAAATGCACTCGCACTTTTCGGGTTCGCCTCGATCGCTTTTTGCAAAGAAACTAAAGCTTCTTCCGGCTTTCCAAGATTGAGCATTACTGTGCCTAAGTCTTCGTGTACATTGGGGTAGCCCGGTGCTATCTGAGTCACTGTTCTTAAAATTTCTTCCGCCTCCTCGAAATCATTTTTTCGCAACAGTATGCTTCCTAATAAGGACAAAAAATTGACGTCTCTAGCATTTTCCGACAGCCATGACCGACAAAGCGCTTCGGCCTCGTCTTGCGAGCCATTTTTCAATAAGGTTATTGCTCTCTCGAAGGTGTTCCTAGGATTGTTTTCTACCACAGATATCTGCCCTTTAATGAATCTTATGTAAGCTACAAGTGAACGTTAATCATTAATATTGTAGACATTTATTATTAATAAAATACTACTCTTTCAGTATATAATTAAAACATCAATTCAAGGGAAAAATATAGTATGCCTATATTAAATACTCTACGCCTGACTCTTATTACTCTCTCGATCACCCTTATATCGGCGGTAAGCGCTGAACAATACGCGCTGGTATCCGACGGTGTAATCGATGGTAAATCAAATGGACTGCTGGAAAATAAGGCTGTTATCGTCACGGACTCTAAAATCACAGGCATAGTAGCTTTAGGCCTTATCCCAGAGCAAGCCGTTAGAGTTAATCTCCCAGGCACAACACTCATGCCAGGAATGATTAACGTGCATGAGCATCCGCTGTTGTACAAAAATGATTATCAGAACGGTCATCTCCAAGCCTCCTCAGCCTACAAAGCACTGCTGGGGCTGGCTACTCTTCAGGGTTTACTAAAAGCTGGCTGGACGAGTATTAGAGTCATGGGTGATGGTGATATTTACTACGCGAATCAAGATCTTAAAAAGATCATTGATTCTGGTGTATTTATTGGGCCCCGCCTAACAGGAGCGGCACATTACATATCAATAACGGGTGGTGGTGGTGACGTTAATTATCTTTCGCCCGAGCAAAATGTGATCGCCGATGGACTTATAGCTGATGGGCCAGATGAAATACGTAAGGCGATCCGAAAGGAAATAAAATATGGTTCTGACTGGATAAAAATTATGGTGACCGGGGCGTTCATGTCTGTTGGTGACAACCCAAAGAACGTTTCATTCAGCCCTGAAGAGCTGCGCGCCGCCATAGAAGAAGCTTCTAGACATAATATTCCAGTAGCCGCGCATGCACATGCTACCGACGGCGTTAATCAAGCCATTATTGCTGGCGCTCGCTCAATAGAGCACGGTAGTTATCTCGATGAGGAGTCCATCGCTCTAATGGTTGAACACCAGACCTATTACGTACCTACCATTTATGTTGGCGACTACTATGCTAATAGCGGCAAGCTACTAGCCCAAAGTAAGAATGATGACTTTTATCTGTCTTTTAGGGATGACTGGCTCAAAATGATTGGAAAAGCACATAGAGCTGGGGTAAAGATAGCGGTCGGCTCTGACCTATGTGGCTATGCAATAGAGCCGCACGTGTGTGCGCGGGAATTCGCCACTTTGGTAGAAGCAGGTTTAAGCCCCATGGATGCCATTAAAGCTGGCACCAGCGTAGGGGCTGAACTTCTGCAATGGGATGATCAAATAGGCAGTATTGAGGTCGACAAACTGGCTGACATTATTGCCGTACCCGGAAATCCTTTGGTAGATATTAGCGCTCTCGAAAAGCCAGTATTTGTCATGAAAAATGGGCAGATTATCGTAAACACATTGGAGAACTATTCCGCTATTACCAACTAAATTACGCCCCTTTAAATCATATTTGCCATCATAGTGTCAGGGGTTTCTAAGTACGCTTTCCAATGGTTATTGAAGCGGGCCATAGTGGCACCATCAATAACTCGATGATCCCCTGACCAACTTACCGTCATAATCTGTCGTTCAACTAACTGGCCATTACTGTCAAACCGCGGAAGCCCTTGAATTTTGCCCAGAGCAACAATGGCAACTTCAGGTTTATTAATAATGGGGGCCGCTGAGATACCACCAATGGCACCAATATTAGACACGGTAAGGGTGCCGCCTTTTAAGTCTGCCGGACTAATAATACCCGAGCGAGCAGCCCCTGTTAAACGTCCTATTTCTTGTGCTATTTCAACTATTGATCGCTGTTGTACATCCTTTACATTAGGCACTAGCAACCCTGTTTTACCGTCCACTGCCATGCCAATATTGTGACTCGCAAGGTAAGTTAGTTCGCTAAAGTCACTGTCAACTCGACTATTGATAATGGGAAACGCTAATAATGACAAAGAAAGAGCCTTTATCAACAAAGGCATCAACGTTATCTTAAGATCATCATTACCATATTTCGCCTTTAGGCTAGCTCTTAGCTTTATGAGTTCGGTGACATCAATTTCATCAACAAACGTAAAGTGCGGAATACTTGAAACAGATTCACTCATATGGCGTGCCATGATTTTGCGCACCCCAAAAATTGGCTCTCGTCGATCCTGAATTACGGCAACGAGTGCCGGGGCAATGGGAGCCAAAGGTTTATCTAAATGTCTCAATACATCTTCTTTTAGCACACGCCCGTGCTTTCCTGACCCTGAAATTTTAGACAGATCAAGATCATTCTGGCGAGCCAACTTACGTACTGCTGGTGTCGTCAGCACCTTAGAATTATCGAGGGGGTTCTTAGCAATCGGCTGTTGTTTAACCAGTTCAAGCTTAAGATCAGGCTTTGTCTCCTCGCTCACTGGTTCTGACGTCTGTACATCCTCAATTTCAATGGCGTAAAGCGGCGAGTGGACCTTAGCGATATCACCTGCAGCATAGTAAAGCTTGACGACTCGCCCAGGGTACATCGACGGAATTTCAACAATGGCTTTGTCAGTGCTAACATCAGCTACAATTTGGTCTTCCTCGATGAGGTCGCCCTCTTTCACCTTCCATTCGATCACTTCGCACTCGATAATGCCCTCACCAATATCAGGTAAAATAAAATCTTTTTTCATAGCCTGTTTCCTAGTTCTTTGTTAGCCCGTTATTAAAAGTTAACGCTTGTCTTAATGGCTTCATAAACCTTTAAATAGTCTGGCATATATTCTTTCTCAAACACCAGAGGAAACGGAGTGTCCATTCCGGTAATGCGCAGAATGGGTGCTTCTAATGACAAAAAGCAGCATTCTTGAATAGTGGCTGAAACCTCACCGGCAAAACCGCCTGTGCGAGGTGCCTCATGACTAATAATTAGACGTCCTGTTTTTTCCACAGACTGAGCCACCGTATCGACATCCCAAGGTAGAAGTGTGCGCAAATCAATCACCTCACAGGAAATCCCATCCTTAGCGGCCATTTTCGCGGCCCGATGAAGCTGATGCATCTGGGCGCCCCATCCGACCAAAGTGATATCAGAACCCTTACTCGTTACCTCGGCCACACCTAGGGGCAAAACATAGTCAGTCTCTGGGACCTCGCCGACCTCGGCCCTATATATAGCTTTTGGCTCAAAGAAAATCACTGGATCTGGGTCCCTAATCGCGGCCAGTAATAGTCCTTTAGCCTGATATGCCGTACTGGGAATAACTACTTTAAGCCCTGGTGTATGACAGAAATAGGCCTCGGGCGATTGGGAATGATAAAGGCCACCCGAAATACCACCGCCATAGGGAGCGCGAATGGTTAAACCCCCACAATTAAATTGATCACCACTGCGATAGCGAAATTTAGCCGCCTCATTCACAATTTGATCAAAGGCTGGAAAGATATAATCAGCAAACTGAATTTCAGCGACTGGCACCGATCCTTGAGCTGCCAAACCAATTGAAAACCCAACTATCCCTTGCTCTGTGATTGGCGTATTAAAGCACCTAGCTTTTCCATACTTGTCTTGCAAATCACTGGTCGCTCGAAAGACGCCGCCAAATTTACCAATATCCTCGCCCAAGCAGATAACGCGATCATCTGTATCCATTGCCGTATCTAGCGCACTGTTGACCGCTTGTAAAAGATTAATCTGAGCCATGATTGTTACCCTAAGGAAGCTGTACTGACGCTGACGGATAAGTGCCGTTGGCCTTATCTGGATTAGCTAAATAATGATCAGGATACTTGTCGATATGCTGTTGTAATTCGGCGTACTGCTGTCTTAAATGCTGTGGTGGTGTTTGATAAACATCTGTTATCAAACCATTAAGAGAGGGTGAGGGACGCTTTTCTTGTGCCTTTAAGGCATCCAAAATTTCTTTCTTATAATTAGTTATTAACTGATGATCTTGTTGATCACTCCACCAACTTTTACCCAAAAGCCATTTTCTCATACGAAGGATCGGGTCTTTTTCCGCCCATAATTGCTCTTCTTCTGCATTTCGGTAACTTGTTGGGTCATCGGAAGTGGAATGGGCACCAAGACGATAACTCATCGTTTCTATCATCACCGGGCCACTACTATCGATGGCTAACTTCCGTGCTTCTACCCCCGCCGCGTAGACTGCCAAGATATCATTGCCATCAACTCTAATTGTTTTAATACCATAGCCAATACCCCGTGGGGCAATACCATCACCAGCAAACTGTTCAGAGCTGGGAGTGGAAATAGCATACCCATTGTTTCTAACTACAAACACCACTGGACAGTTAAGTACCGCCGCCATATTCAGGCCAGCGTGAAAGTCACCTTCAGAGGCAGCGCCATCGCCAAAATAACAAACTGTACAGGCATCGTTGCCTGACAATTTCTGCCCATAGGCATAGCCAGCGGCTTGTGGTATTTGCGTTGCCAAAGTTGAACTTATGGTCATGTAATTGAGTGCTCTGCTGCCATAGTGAACCGGCATCTGACGACCCTTTCCTAAATCAAGATCATTACTCAAGAGTTGATTCATGAACTGTTCAGAGGTGAAACCGCGGTAACGTAAAGCTGCCTGCTCCCGATACTGAGCCATGACCATATCGCGATCGGTAAACCCAGCGATAGATCCAACAACCGCAGCCTCTTCACCAGTGCAGGTCAGATAAAAGCTAAGTCGTCCCTGCCGCTGAGCTGCCAGCATTCGTTCATCAAGAACACGAATATAGGTCATGTCACGATATATTTTTAGGGCGGTCTCTTTGTCTATTGCGGGTAATTTAGCATCTTTTCTCAGCTCACCCTCAGAGTCTAAAATTGACAGGGTAGGGATCGATAGATCGGTTGATTCAGTAAACCTAAGAGTGCCTGTCGTACCGCTAAATTTAGACATAACAAATTCCCCTCTGAAAGCTATTTTAGTTATCTTTGTAAGTATATAAATTACCATGAGAAGTCACGGAAAATCCTGTCAAAAAACAAAGGAAATTCGAGCCGATAATGCTAGTTATTGCTCAGTAGGTAATTTATATGCACAATAATTGCGCTACAGCTTATAAATTACTTTGCAAGCCCCCTATTAATATCACTGATTAGCATTTTATGGATATTTGGTGTTAAATAATTACTCATTACATTCGGTGAGATCACACCGAAGGATAGCTAGGGAGCAATAGTAAAATGGCGCAAGATACTTTAGATGCAACGGATTGGAAAATCCTGTCGATACTGCAAGGCAACGCCGCCATTCCAAATATTGAACTCGCAGAAAAGGTATTTCTGTCACCATCACCTTGCTCACGACGGGTAAAAAATCTTGAAGAGAAAGGCTATATTAACAAAAGAGTTACTTTGCTAGACCCTAATAAAGCCGGGCTGCCAGTCACTGTTTTTATTCAAGTTACTCTCGACCACCATCTAAAGAAAGAGCTAGACAGCTTTGCTAATCAAGTAAAATCATGGCCTGAGGTAATGGAGTGCTACTTGATGACTGGAGAGTTTGATTATCTGATCAGAGTGATCACTCCAGACCTCCAGCGCTATCAGGAATTTCTTGATCAACGTCTTACTCCGCTTGAGGGAATTAGTCATGTCAAGAGTAGCTTTTCGCTGAAACCCGTTTGCTATAAAACTGAATTACCTCTAGGGCACCTTATTTAAGTTATAAAAGATTGACTAATAACTAACCTTAACTTTCCACAAGGATCTCAAATGATTAGAAATTTTATGATTATAGTTCTTGCGATGACTATTATCGGTTGCTCACAGACTACCGTTACTCAAGTGGACCCCAAACCCAGCCTGCCAAATTCTCAACTAGGTAATGAGGTTAAGCGAATCTGCTTTGCAAGCTCTATTAACGGTTGGAAGGAATTCAACGGCGAACGACACTCCATTATTCTAACTAAAGGTGTCAAAGATGAGTATAAATTGGAATTATCGGGTTTCTGCGATGTTACCAAAGCTATGAGTAATATAGCGACAAGAACGCGGGGTTCATCATGCTTGACCCGTGGCGATGAAATTATCGTTAGCGATGGTTTCTCGGGAGTAGACCGTTGCTTTATTAAAAAGATGTACAAGTGGCAAGCAGAAACCCTAGAAGATACCGAATCTGAGAGCAGCGATTCATCGGCAGAATCTAAATAATAACATAGCGATTTTTACTGCAATTCCATAGTAAAGGCTCTCTAGTCTATCTCGCTTATGGCCTCGCCCATGGCATTGATCAGCAAGTCAATTTCCGTAGTTGTACTGGCAAAGGGCAACCCTAACTGGAGAGTATCAGCGCCATAACGCACATAAAAACCCTTCTCCCAGCACTTCATAGCCGCCTCAAAAGGTCGTTTGGCAGGCTCACCAGGGAGCGACGCCAAGGTAACACCGGCGGCTGATCCATAATTACGAATATCAACAACATGCTTCGCGCCGCGCAAACTGTGTATCGCCTTTTCTAATATCGGCGCCATAGTCGCCACCTGTTCGAAGCTATGCTCTTTCTCAAGCAAGTCTAGAGTTGCCAGCCCAGCAGCACAAGCCAATGGGTGCCCTGAATAGGTATAACCATGAGGGAACTCAATCATATAATCGGCACCGCCGCCTTCCATGAAAGTGTCATGAATTTCTTGTTTAGCAATAACTGCCCCCATTGGCACTGAGCCATTGGTCAGCTGTTTTGCGACGTTGATCATATCTGGCACTACACCATACTCTTCGGCACCCGTAGCAGCGCCGACTCGACCAAAAGCGGTAATAACTTCATCAAAAATAAGAAGTATCTGATGTTCATCACAGATATCACGAAGTCTCTTTAAGTAACCCACTGGCGGTGGTATTACCCCTGCAGATCCAGCCATCGGCTCAACTATAACCGCTGCAATGTTACTCGCATCATGCAGCGCAATCATTGCTAATAGCTCATCTGCCAGATAAGCACCATGCTCTGGCATACCTTTACTAAATACGTTCTCTGGCAGCATGGTATGGGCCAGATGATCAGACTCAAGGGTCTGGCCAAAGGTAGCGCGATTACCCACAATACCACCGACACTAATGCCGCCAAAGTTCACTCCATGATAACCTTTAGCTCGACCAATCAATCGCGTTTTAGACGCCATTCCTTTCTTGCGCCAGTACGCTCTCGCCATCTTGAGGGAAGTGTCAGCACTTTCGGAGCCAGACCCAGTGTAAAACACGCGGTTGAGTCCTTTTGGCATAAATTGGGTAATGCGTTCAGCCAGTTCAAAGGACTTTGGATGTCCATATTGAAAGCCAGGGAAAAAATCGAGGGTGGACGCTTGTTTGGAAATAGCCTTACTGATCTCTGGCCGGCAGTGACCCAATCCTGTAGTCCAAAGGCCAGACAAGCCGTCAAAGACTTGCCTCCCATCAGCCGCAGTAATGTAACTACCCTCAGCGGCAACGATCATACGTGGATTTTGTTTAAATTCTCGATTACCAGAAAAAGGCATCCAATGAGCATCAAGCTGCTCTTTAGTGACGCCTGCATGATTATAGAACTTCGGCTGTTTAGCGTGATCCTGGTTTGTAAATAATTTTTTTAACATTGAGTAACAGCCTGATCGTTTGTCTTCTGAAATAGTATATGACAAATTAAGAACCGAAAGCATACCCTAGGCGGGATAGGCACACAAAACAGTGCATAGATTAAGTTTTACTCAATATTACAAATAGAGCTTAAAGTTGCATTGATCGGGCGATATACTGCAGGTCGTAAATACTTAGATTACGACCGAGGCGACCATGACCTACAAAACGATTGATTACACCACTGAGAATTCCATATTAACCCTGACACTATCACGCCCCGAACAACTAAATGCATTCACTGTTGAGATGAGCCATGAACTGACTGACGCATTTCATCGAGCTAGTGATGATGATGAAGTCGGCGCCATCGTGGTGACCGGTGCTGGGCGCGCGTTCTGTGCGGGTATGGACTTAAATACTACAGGTAACGTATTTGGTCTGAGTGAGCATTTAAAGCCAACCATCCAAGATATGCGTGAGCGTGCCCATGAGGATGAGATTGCGAATGGTGTACGTGACTCTGGGGGCCTTGTGGTATTAGCTATGTACAACTGCAAAAAACCAATTATTGGTGCGATAAATGGTGCCGCGGTGGGGATTGGCGCCACCATGGCCTGTGCTATGGATATTCGCTTGGCCTCAGAAAAAGCCAAAGTGGGTTTTGTCTTTAATAAGATAGGTATTACCCCAGAAGCATGCTCAAGCTGGTTTTTACCCCGCTTAGTGGGAATCCAAACAGCACTTGAATGGTGCTATACCGCAGAGATATTGACCGCTGAAACCTTGCTTAAAGAGCGCTTTGTGAAAGCTGTTTATGCGCCTGAAGAATTACTCAATCAAGCCTATGCGCTGGCCGCTCGAATGGTTAATTTTAGTCAAGTTTCCATGGCATTAACGCGGCAAATGATTTATCGAAATAGCGCGCAAGATCATCCAGTTAAGGCTCATGAGGTAGATTCTTTAGCCGTTTTCTATGCCAGCAAGACCAGTGGAAAAGAAGGTGTCAATTCATTTCTTGAAAAGCGCGCACCCCAGTTTACTGAAAAAGCGTCTACTGATATGCCTCCCTTCTACCCATGGTGGGACGAGTCAGTATGATTCGATTAAATGCGCTAGATCAAATGCCAGCAACGATGCCCTGCCCCTACAATGGGACTGAGGTTAGCAATGCTCAGCTAGAAAAATTTATCTCAGCCTCGCTAAATCAAGAAAAACTACCAGTGGTTATTTTGGGCGCAAATTGGTGTGCTGACGCTCAATGTCTAGAGGCCATAATGCAGTTGCCATCGGTTGCGCAATTTATAGCCGAACACTATGAAGTCATTCACATAGATTTGGGTGAGTATGATATCAACATGGATCTCATCAAATACTTGGGTATGCCATCTCAAGAGGGCATTCCTCGGGTTTTTATTTTGGACCTACAGGGTGAGCCGATTAATCTTGAGACCAATGACAAATGGAGGTCTGCCAGACAAAGTTATCCTCAAGATATTTTTGATTATTTTCAGAGCTTTATAAAAAAAAGGCCCTCAACATAAGTGTGAGAGCCTTCGGTATATTTGCTCTATCGCCCTAGGGAAGATCGTCGACAAGCTCGCCTTCAACTTGCTCCAGAAGGTCTTCGCGGTCCACATTCAAACCCAACATAACCGTTGCCGCCACATAAATTGACGAGTAAGTTCCGATACCAACGCCTATCATTAACGCAATAGCAAAATTGTGGATCAACTCACCGCCGATAAAGAACAAAGCCAACAATACCAACATTGTCGTCACTGAGGTGTTAATGGTTCGCCAAAGTGTTTGTGATAGCGATTCATTAATGACTTCTATCGCTGTTGCTTTGCGAATCTTACGGAAATTCTCTCGAATTCGATCGGACACTACAATGGTGTCGTTAAGTGAATACCCCACTACGGCCAACACCGCCGCCAACACCGTCAGGTCAAACTCAAAGCGAGCTAAGGAGAAAATACCTAGCGTAATTATCACATCGTGAACCAAAGCTAGTACGGCTGCGATTGAGAATTTTAATTGGAAACGAATGGCCACATAAAGCATAACCACCGCCAAGGCGGTTAACATTCCAAGGCCTCCGTCTTCACGTAATTCTTCGCCGATTTGGGGCCCAACGTAATCTACTCTGCGTAACTCAATCTGTTGGTCATCGCCCTTTAAGACTTCAACGATCTGTTCTGCGAGCTTTTGGTCAGGCTCACCCTGCAGACGAATTAATACGTCAGTTTCAGAGCCAAAATGCACTACTACAGGGTTATCAAAGCCTGCGGCTGATAGTTTTTCTCTTAACTCACCAACATTAGCGGGTTGCTCATACCCCACCTCTATTTGAGTGCCTCCAGAAAAATCCAAGCCTAGAGCCAACCCTTGAGTGTAAAGAGACCAAGCAGACACCGACAGTAAAATTGCTGAGAAGATAGCCGCATACTTGCGTATGCCCATAAAGTTGTACACTTTTAGTTCAGTCATAGCCTTCTCCCTAAATCCACAATGTTTCGATTTTGCGGCCACCGACCACCAGATTAACCAATCCGCGAGTCATTACGATCGATGTGAACATCGACGTCAAGATACCAATCGATAAGGTCACCGCAAATCCTTGCACAGGACCTGATCCAATCAAGAACAAAATCAAGGCAACAATTAATGTCGTGATGTTGGCATCTAGAATGGATACAAAAGCGCGGTCATAACCAGCACTAATTGAACCCTGCACAGTGGCACCATTATTACGTTCTTCGCGAATCCGTGAAAAAATCAATACGTTGGCGTCTACCGCCATACCCACGGTAAGTACGATGCCAGCAATACCCGGCAGCGTTAGCGTCGCGCCTAAGAGGGACATAAATGCTACCAACAGCAGCAAGTTCATGGTCAGAGCCACATTCGCCGCTAACCCGAAAGCTCTATAAATCACCACCATAAACAGCAGTACCATGGCCATACCAACGGTGACTGACTTTACTCCTAAATTAATATTATCAGCGCCTAGAGAGGGCCCAATAGTGCGTTCTTCGACGATATACATAGGCGCGGCCAATGCTCCAGCTCGCAGCAATAGTGCTAATTCTGAGGATTCTCGCTGTTCAAGCCCGGTGATCACAAACTGTTTGCCCAACTGAGACTGAACAGTAGCCAAGCTAATCACGTGTTGTTCGATATAAGGCACCGGGGTAATAACCAATTCACCGTTCTCATCGACCGTTTTCTCAAGCTTGGTTTTATATTCAATAAACAGCACGCCCAAGCGACGGCCAACATTGTCCCGGGTCGCATGGCCCATTTGCCATCCGCCTTTGGCATCCAGCGTTATACTCACCTGAGGGCGACCATTTTGATCAAAACTAGGCTGTGCATCGGTGACATTTTCGCCAGTGATAATAGCTTTCTTTTCTAATTCCGCTTCTGGACCTTGTCCTCTAGGCGTTTTGAATTCAAACCGTTCACCACTCTTACCTTGAGCCTCAAACCGAAATTCTAAATTAGCTGTTTTCCCGATAATTCTTTTGGCTTCAGCCGTATCCTGGACACCAGGAAGCTCAACCACAATGCGGTTTTTTCCCTGACGCGAAACTAAAGGTTCAGACACGCCCAATTCGTTAACCCGATTGCGCAATGACGTAAGGTTTTGTTTGATGGCACTGTCTTCGATAATGCTAGTCGCTGCAATGCTAAGGTTTAGTACCAGAGATAAAGGATTTTGACCTGGTTTTGTCTGAGGTAAAAGATCGCGGTAGCTATTACGTATTAAAGCCGTCGCTTTTTTTACCTGCTCAATATCGCGAAACTGACCAATTATCTGGTTTCCCTTGAGCTCAAAGCTACGATAGCGAATCCGCTCTTCACGCAGTACAGTTTTGATCTCTTGCAAGTCACCTTCGAGACGAACCGCGACAGCTGAAGCTAGATCAACCTCCAGCAAAAAATGCACACCGCCACTTAAATCAAGACCAAGTTTCATTGGTTGGCCACCCAAACTACTTAGCCAGTCAGGCGTGGTTGGCGCCAAATTAAGGGCAACAATATACTCCCCACCCATCTCGGCCTGGATGACCTCTTTAGCTCGCAACTGCAAATCAATATCTTGTAATCGAACCAGCAAGCTCTCGCCATCAGCTTGACCGTCAAAATAGTCAATACCTGCTTCGTCCAATGCTCCCTCTACTTTTTGCAACACACTGTCATCAATCACCATGGCCCCACTTTGACCCGACAACTGAATGGCCGGATCTGGCGGATAGAAATTAGGTGTGGCGTAGATAAAGCCAAAAGCAATCACCAGAAGAATCAATATATTCTTCCACAGAGGAAACTTGTTTAACATGGGTTAATCTGTCCTTTTATTCTTGGGGCGCATTATAGCGACATTCCTTACTAAATAGGGGCAGAATCAGGGATTTAAACCCCCCTTATCCCCAATAGCCTGTTTACGATAAAACTTATCGGTAAAGGCATCCAATTCCCCTTCGGCAATCGCATCTCGCAAGCCGGCCATGAGCGTTTGATAATACCGTAAATTATGGATGGTATTGAGCTGGGCGCTAAGCATCTCTCCACACTTTTCCAAATGATGTAAATAACCCCGACTAAAGTTAGCACAGGTATAGCAATCACAGTCTTTATCCAGCGGTCCAGTGTCATGACGATGCCGCGCATTACGAATTTTGACTACCCCTGTACTGGTAAATAAATGACCATTGCGGGCATTGCGTGTAGGCATCACACAGTCGAACATATCAATGCCGCGACGTACACCCTCGACGAGATCAGCGGGTTTACCCACCCCCATTAAATATCGAGGCCTATCCGCGGGCATGGTGTCAGCCAAGTGGTCCAATATCCGAACCATGTCATCTTTTGGCTCTCCCACCGAAAGGCCACCAATGGCATAGCCATCAAAGCCAATATCAACCAAACCTGCCAACGACTCATCTCTCAACGACTCATACATGCCACCCTGAACAATACCAAACAAAGCAGATGGATTATCACCATGGGCATCTTTGCTACGTTTCGCCCAGCGCAATGACAACTGCATAGAGTCGTCAGCCTCTTTTTCAGTAGCGGGGTATGGGGTGCATTCATCGAATATCATTACTACATCACTGCCCAAATCGGCCTGGACCTGTATAGAGGTTTCAGGATCGATAAACACAGGACTTCCATCAATCGGCGATTGAAACTTCACCCCCTCCTCAGTAATTTTGCGCATATCGCCCAAGCTAAAGACCTGAAAACCACCAGAGTCTGTGAGAATCGGCCCCTGCCATTGCGTGAAATCATGCAGGTCACCATGCTCCTTAATCACCTCAGTGCCAGGTCTCAGCATGAGGTGAAAGGTATTGCCAAGAATCATCTCAGCTCCAATCTCTACAATGTCACGGGGTAACATACCCTTCACTGTGCCGTAGGTGCCAACGGGCATAAACGCAGGCGTTTGCACGGTGCCTCGAGGAAACGTCATCTCACCACGGCGAGCTTTTCCATCGGTGGCGCAGACATTAAATTGCATAAAGCATTCGCGGCTCATTCGGGTATATCCTGATCGGCATTCGGGTTGTATAACAAAAACATAGCATCGCCATAGCTAAAGAAACGATATCGTTCTGACACCGCCTCTCGATAAGCCGCCATTATAGAGTGATATCCTGAAAATGCGCTGACTAACATCAATAAGGTTGATTCAGATAGATGAAAATTAGTGAGCAGGCCATCAACCACGTTAAACCGATAGCCAGGATATATAAAAATATTAGTATCCCCCTCAAAGGGAGCAATCTGGCCACTTCTCGACGCAGTTTCCAAACAGCGCACACTGGTAGTACCCACCGCAATTACTCGACCACCATCAGTCTTAGTTTTGATGACCTGATCACAGATTTCTTGGCTAACCTGCAACCACTCTGAGTGCATCTTATGGTCAGTGATATTATCAACACGCACAGGCTGAAAAGTCCCGGCTCCAACGTGCAAGGTTACAAAAGCGACCGAAGCACCCTTGGCCTGAATATCCTCGAGCATTTTCTCGTCAAAATGCAGTCCCGCCGTCGGCGCAGCCACCGCACCCAATTGATCAGCGTAGACCGTTTGATAGCGAGTCTTATCCTCATCAGTATCACTGCGGTCAATATAAGGCGGCAGCGGCATATGGCCAATAGTCTCTAAAACCTCCAGTACCGGATTATTAAAAACTAAGGTAAATAAATCATCATCTCTACCGGTCATCTCTGCCGAGAAACCTTCGGAAAACATGATCTGGTTACCTGTCTTCGGAGATTTACTGGCACGCACATGGGCCTGCACCGAATAAGCATCAATTAACCGCTCTACCAGCACCTCTACCTTACCTCCACTGGCCTTATTCCCATATAACCTTGCAGCTATCACCTTGGTATTATTGAATACAATTAAATCGCCCCGTTTAACATGCGATAAAAAATCACTAAACTGCTGATGTTTTATGTCGTCACTAGCTGAGTCCAGAAATAGCATGCGACTACCCTGCCTATCTTCAGCAGGCCGACGGGCAATCAACTCATTGGGTAATTCAAAACGAAAATGGTCACGGCGCATAACAAAAACTTAAAGGCTTAAAAGAGTAGGTTCCAAGGGTATAGAAATTACGCTTAAAGCGCCAAATAATTAATAGAAAAACCCTCTAAATCGCTTTCATTACTTAGTCATGGTTAAATCTGTTGACCCACTATTGATCACTGCTATAATCGCCGCCCTACTGCAGTACGTGCAGATAGAGAATGCCAGTGTGGTGGAATTGGTAGACACACGGGATTCAAAATCCCGCGCCCTTAAAAGCGTGCCGGTTCGAGTCCGGCCACTGGTACCAAACACTAAAACCCCGCTCTTGTAGTGGGGTTTTTTGTGTTTGGCAAATTTTGATGAGAAGAAGCGCTCAGGTTTGAGCTTGGCCACTCGTGGGAAATGCTAAAACCCAGGTTAAATTGCAGTCACTTCTTCGATAGAACTAAGTCAATTATTATTCAATTCGACAAAAGCCATTTTTTTTGCGGTCAACTGGCCCAAGGTGATAATCGATCTGTAAATTCATGTGCTACGGTTTAATGCACGACTAATGGTTTTTTACTGTCTCAGGGTCAACAATGAATCCAAAACTTCTATCGCTGTCTTTGGCTGGTCTATTGGTCACTGCTTGCGGCGCCAAAGAAACTACTGTAACCCCTGAGACAGGAATACCCGCCCTCCCGGACGGGGCATATCTTCTAAAAGATGTGAAGGTGACTGAGAATGGTGGGGTCAGCTTGCTACTACGCGACCAAATAAAGATCTACGCCAAAAATCGTTTTATGTTCGCCTTTATGAACGCAGAGTCTGGAATTGATGTTGGCGCAGGCATTGCCACTTGGAGAAACGGCATTATGGTAGAGGTGCCCATAGTAAACCACGATGGTCCGGTGGAAGGTTATAGTTTTGATGTAGCAATTGAGCAGACCGACGGCGGTTTTGTACAAACCATTATGGGCCTGAAATACGATGATGGCCGATCATTAGATATGATCGAGACGTGGAATACTGCATCGACTAAAAGCTGGATATTTGATGGCCTTTGGCAGTTGCAAAACCGCAATGCCGAAAATGTCACCTCAAATGATTTTGTCGAAACCAAAATGATTGGCGGCGGCCACTTTATTTGGTTACAACGATCTTTAATAAATGGTGAAACGCAAAAGCATTTTGGCTTTGGTACCATTGAAGTTAATGATGACGGCAGTGCCACTGAGACTGGCATGACTAGTTCACTTGAAGGTTACGCAGGTACTCAGCATAGATTAAAACTGACACTCATAGATGATAACCATTTTAGCCAAACCTTTATGACAAATGACGTTGAAGTAACCCAAACCTATCAGCGCATGTAATTAGCACCTTAACGTACCTAGGGCCTATATATACGGGTTGCTGTGCCGCGAAACATAGTGTCTTTTTCGCCTTCGTTAAAGTCTACTGTCATTTTTTTAAAAGCGTTCCAAATCACCGCGTAAGAAACAGATAGTTTATCGACAGGGAAATTACTTTCGAACATGCATCGGTCAGGCCCAAAACAGTCGATGGCATGCAGATAATAACCCCTATGGGCAGCGACAATTTCGTCTGAACTAGCGGGCAAATCACGTACATCCCACCCCCAACCATTAATTTCCATTGCCAAGCCACCTAATTTAGCTACAACGTTTGGACATTGAGCGAGCTCCTTAACGTCAGCTTTCCACTGCGGAAAGAGCTCCGCCTGTTTACCTGCATAAGGACCGATACCAAGGGGGCCACCAAAATGATCAAAAACAATGGTGGTCTCTGGAAAAGCTCGGGCTAGGTCAGTGAGCTCGGTTATCTGACTGTGCAACAACCAGGCATCAAAGGTGAGATTCAAAGGCGCCAGCCTGGCAAAGCCTTCGCGGAAATCATCTCGCATCATTAATTTTTCAATTCTGCCCGCATATCTATCTACTGCGGGTGGATCTGGGTAAAAAGCAGTTGAGTGACGAATCCCCCGCAATAAACCCCCAGCGGCAGCGGCATGGGCCTGTAAAACCTCATCAACCTGTGCGCCAAGAGTTAGATCAGCATGACAAACCATCCCTAAGATCG
>CAWKZU010000028.1:0-25252 GCA_963854585.1 Gammaproteobacteria bacterium
ATACCCGTACCCAGTAATAGAGTCAGCATTACTGGACCCCAGACAAAGTTATTTACAATATCAACAATCTGCTCAAACATACCTGCCCCTTATTATTCTTTAGGCTGTCAGTGTCTAGACTAAGCAAATAGCACTAAATCCAGTTAGGTAATCAACCGCCCAACTAATGAGCGCATATTGGCCGCTGGGATATACTAAGCCTGTCTGTACCTTCAAACATCACTAAATAGCTATCTGGAAGGCTCCGCTGTAACGCACACAGAAACCTATCCAGACTGACCGATAACCTTAGATAGCCTTGATAGTGCCTTTGGGTAACACTGCGTGAACAGCAACCTTTTGAAATTTAAGCTCTAAATTGTTACTGACTTCAAGAACAACATAATCACCCTCTAATTTGGTGATTTTTCCCAGCATGCCGCTCGTTGTTACAACCTCGTCTCCCTTACCTAAGGCGCCAACAAGTTCATTATGCTCTTTCTGACGTTTACGCTGAGGTCGAATGATTAAAAAGTACATGAAGCCAAAAAGCCCTGCGAACATCAATATAGTAATCATTGGGTTTGGCTCGCCTGCATTGGAGGCTTGAGCGAAGGCATTTGATACAAATAACATCTTTTATTTCCTTTATTTAGTCTGATCTTTTTAAGAACAGTGTTTAGTGGGTATTAATTATCCTAGGTTTTGCTTAATCCAGTCTAACGTATCCTCATGATGGCTTTTGGTCTTCACCTTAGCCATTACATGGACAATCTTGCTCTGTTTATCAACAATGAATGTAGAGCGTAAAACGCCCATATATTCACGTCCCATAAATTTCTTTAGATCCCATGCTCCATAACTTTCGATTACGCTGTGATCTTCATCTGACAACAAGATGAAATTAAGCTCTTGCTTGTCCTCAAATTTGACCAAACGAGTAACCGAATCTGGGCTTACCCCAATTACAACGGTGTCTAAGTCATTAAATTCGCTGTAGCTATCCCTAATGCCACACGCCTGAACCGTGCAACCCGGAGTCATTGCCTTGGGATAGAAATACACAACAACATTCTTTTTACCCTGGAAATCACTCAGCGAGACCATCTCACCCCGCTGGTTTGACAGAGTAAATGATGGAGCTTGATCACCGACGATTGAAAATGCCACAAGGTCACCTTTAGAGTGGATATAAATGAGTGGGAGACTGTAGCAAACTTTGCCCATTGGATGTGACAAAAACCAGCGTGAGTTGTCGTTATATGCCGAGCATTTTATAGCTTTATACAAAAACGCCACTGAGTATTACCCCAATGGCATTTACAATTAACTGCTGTCCGTTAGCACTAAGGCAGCAAGTGCTGAACGGCATCGCGCTCTTCAGTCAACTCTTGCTCCGTCGCAGTCATTTTTGCACGGGAGAAGTCATTAATCTCCAAACCTTGGACGATAGTCCAATCGCCGCCTGCACAGGTACATGGAAATGAGTAAATTAGGCCTTCGGTAATACCATAACTACCGTCACTGTATACGCCCATGCTGACCCAATCGCCTTCAGATGTACCCAATGCCCAACTACGCATATGAGCAATCGCCGCATTAGCTGCGGAGGCAGCACTTGAAGCGCCTCGAGCACTAATGATTGCTGCCCCACGTTGTTGCACAGTAGGAATAAAGTCGGTCTCATACCAAGTCTGATCCACCATGTCGATGGCTGGCTGACCCTTAACTTTAGCTTCATGAAGATCAGGGTACTGAGTAGCAGAGTGATTACCCCAAATGGTCATTTGAGTTACATCGTTGATAGTAGAGCCTGTCTTATCTGCAATTTGGCTCATCGCGCGATTGTGATCTAGACGAGTCATCGCTGTAAACTGACGAGGGTTGATGTCTGGCGCGTTGCGCTGGGCAATCAATGAGTTGGTATTAGCAGGATTACCCACTACCAACACCTTAATCTCTTTAGAGGCATTGTCATTCAACGCCTTGCCTTGTGCCGAGAATATCGCGGCATTGGCTTCTAACAAGTCCTTACGCTCCATGCCGGGGCCTCGAGGACGTGCGCCGACCAATAGTGCGTAATCCGAATCTTTAAATGCAACTGCAGCATCATCAGTGCAAATCATGCCTGCAAGCAGTGGAAATGCGCAATCATCCAGCTCCATTGCGACTCCTTTTAAAGCCTCAAGGGCCGGTGTAATTTCGAGCATTTGTAAAATAACAGGCTGATTAGGGCCAAGCATTTCGCCAGCAGCGATGCGGAACAACAGGGAATAACTAATCTGGCCTGCTGCGCCGGTAACAGTAACACGAACGGGTGAAGTCACAGTTTGTCTCCGAAAATAATAGTTGGGCATTAAAAATTTGAACGGCATTATAAGTCGCCATCCGTAAAAAGCATATCTAGCATTGGCTATTGCTACTATTAAATATCTTAATAGATGAATCTTAGCTGTCAGCCGTGCAGTTCTTTGTAACGTGTTTCCATACGTTGATAGAGTTCATCCTTAAAATCCCCTGCAGACGTATCTAGCTGCGCCACAATATCGACGAGATGCTCGTTGTCTTCAACACCGCCCCACTGCTTCTGATAACTTCCATCTTGATATCCATGATCCTGACGGAAAAAATTGAGTACATTCTTCCCAACATAGCCCACATAGAGTGTCTCAAAGTCCATATTAATACCGACCATTAACCGAGCAAATCCAGACACATCAAAATCTTTGGTGGATAAGGTTCTCTCGGTAAAATGCTCTAGGTCAGCCGCAAAATCGCCACTCGATTTAGGGTTCGAGAATTCGTCCTCAACGATCGCCGTTATATCCTCAACCGAATACCCTTTGAGTAACAGCAAACTCAAACCAAAGTGCCATATATCAACAAGCTCAAGCGCTATTTGATCGACATCAGGTGTTTGTTTCTTCCACCACTTCCAGCCGTAATGATCCAACAACTCCGCACACTCAACCCATATAGCTCGATACCATTCAAAATTTTGCTCGCGCCAACTAGCATGAACCTTAGTATTCATGTCATTTTGCAGTTCAAGCATCGTAGCCAATTGCTGCTTCATTCGTTATACCTCGTATTTATAGTGTTAAGAATTAATCAGGTACTACGCCCTAACGAAACTGTTGCTCACTTTCTCTTGACCCAATATTGTATTGGGCCCATGACCGGTAACTACTACTGCCTCGTCATCAAGGCAATATATCCGATCTTTAATCGACATTACAATTTGGTCATAATTTCCACCAGGAAGGTCTGTCCGGCCGATGCTACCCTGAAATAGCGTATCTCCTGCAATTAAAGTTTTGTACTCTTCAAACCAAAAACTGATCGACCCCGGCGTGTGGCCGGGAGTATGAATCGCGACGCCCCCGCAGCAATTAAGCGCCTGATCATCTTTAAGATGACCATCTGGAACTGGAAGTTTAACCTCTGGCACACCGAACATAGCACATTGCTGTTCCACCATATCCCACAAGAATTGATCACCTTCATGTAGATAAATGGGCGCTCCGGTTGCAGCCTTAATCTCTCCAGACGCTAAAATATGATCAAGATGAGCATGCGTATGAATAATGGCCACCACGGTAAGATTAAGCTCCGCCAACAATCCAAGTATTTTTTCTGCGTCACCACCTGGATCAACTACCAGGGCCTTACCCGATATTTTGTCACCAATAATAGAGCAATTGCATTGCAAAGGCCCAACGGGAAATGTTCTGATAATGAATGGCGACATCTGCGCTTGATCAGTACTCATTGATAACTCTCTAATTTATTACGGCTTACTCATTAATGCCTGCCAGTTTAAACAGTCAGAAAATTTTTGCGCCATTATTTCCGTTATTTCATTAAAAATAACGCCTGACGAAAAACCCGAGGCGAGCCAAGTCATAACCTCAATTTGGGCAGGCGCATTTACATTGTTAGCGTTGATTTATACGTTTGTGGCATATCATCCAACAGGCACTTGATAGTCGACACCAGATCACCCTCCGATGCCGTTAATTGAACCCCCACACCCTGGGTATCTAAACTGGAATCTCCATTAAAACTGACCCATATAACCGTCCCTTGAACTACCACTAGCTCGTCAACCAAATAAAGCGACAAGCGTAATTGAACGCTATCACCAAGCGCAAAGGCATGCTTGGATGAAACAAAGAAACCCCCATTTTTTACAAAGGGCATAAAATGTTGGTAAAGCTCATTTTGATTTTTAATATCTAAAGAACATGAAATAGTATCAATGTTAGTAACCAAGTCACCCACTATTCGCTTAGTTGCAAGTCCCAGCTTATCCTTCTCCATTTGCCAACTCCTCCGTTAAATCAATTTTAGACTCTAAGACACGTAAATAAACACTTCTTTTAATGACTGCTCGCATTGGACGATTGAGCCCAATCCATGAACAATCCTTCTAGTAATAATTGCTGGTTAACATTGGACTGAGAAAGCAGTAACTGTCTGGCCGACATTAGTCGATCCTGAAACTGAAACAACCTTCGATCGCCGCCTCCTTGCCCTTCGTTAACGGCCAACCTATGAACGTAGTTCATATACCACTCAATAATATTATTGCCGTTTAATTTAACACACTGTTGAGCGGCCTCCACTGATGACAGACTGCCACTAGCGACCCCCTCAATAATCCCCTCAAAATCTTGCCTCAGCGCCAATGTTCCGGACTCGATATTATGCAACGCAAGTAACGGGCGCCCGTTTGACACCTCTATAGCCTTCGCTACGTCTGAACTATTACCCGACACCTCCTTAAGCCAATGCGTTGCCACATCTTCGCCAGGAGTAGCAAGGTATTGTTTTTGGCATCGGCTTCTTATGGTCGGCAACAAAGCGTGCAAACGATCGCTAACCAAAACAAGTAAGGTCTTTCCTTGAGGCTCCTCAAGGCTTTTAAGCAATGCATTAGACGCATTTATGTTCATAGCGTCAGCAACTAAAATGAGTCCAATCTTCCAACCACCTTGCTGAGCCGTGGTATTTAATTTTGTACACAATGTCCGGACGTCATCTACTCGAATTTTTTTACCGTCTTCCTCAGGTTCCAAAATAGTTAAATCAGGATGCGAACCGGCCAGTAATAACTTGCAGGATTTACAGCTTCCACAAGCATACTCATTAGCCTCTGCACTACAAAGTAACCGCTGAGCCAGAGTAATCGCTAAGCGCCTTTTACCCACACCATTAGAGCCGTGAAGCAACAGTGCGTGGGGCATTCGATCAGTATCAATGGCCCGATTAAATCCCTCCCAAACGTCTTTGTGCCATGGGAGCGGGAGCGCTAAAGTGGTGTTTGCATATGCCATCAAACAGCCACTTTAGTGGTTGCCAAAAAAGTCTCCAGCACCGCCTTTATATCGAACTGAACCCCATCAAGAGATTGCGAAGCATCGATTACCGCATACCTCTGAGGATCTTTTCCTGCAGTATTGAGATACCCCTGACGCACCCTCTCAAAGAACTCGACCTGCTCTTGTTCAAAACGATCAGGCGCACTCCGGTCGCTAGCTCGCTTAAGACCAATCTCTACGGGTATATCCAAAATCAAGGTTAAGTCAGGTCGTAAAACACCTTGCACTAAGTGCTCTAAATGTTCGATCAAGGTACTGTCCATTCCTCGACCTGCACCTTGATAAGCGTACGTCGCATCAGTGAAGCGATCACAAACAACCCACTTACCTGCGTCCAGACTAGGCAGGATCACCTGATCTAGGTGCTGTGCCCGGCCAGCAAACATAAGTAGGAGTTCAGCGGTATCACAAATTTTCTCATCACTTGGCGTTAGTAATAACTGACGGATCTGCTCAGCCAGAGGAGTGCCGCCAGGTTCTCGAGTAGCGAGGAATTCGATATTTTGCTCCAATAGCCAAGCCTGGATAAAGTCGATATTAGTCGTTTTACCGACCCCCTCAGTGCCTTCAATCGTTATAAATTTGCCGTGCATTTAAAACCTACTTTGAACTTTCCAATTAGTTTGGTGCAGACTGGTAATTTTCCGCACGTTGCTCCAACTGATATTTTTTTACCGCGCCTAGATGCTCTTGTAGCGTACTAGAAAAATAATGCCCCCCGTCACCCCTGGCAACGAAGTATAGGCTAGAACCAGCCTTGGGATTAAGTGCCGCAGAAATAGAGGCTCCACTTGGCATTGCAATAGGCGTTGGCGGCAACCCCTTTATCATATACGTATTGTAGGGCGTCAGTTGACGTAAATCTCGGCGCCTAATATCACCATCATACCGATCACCCATACCGTAAATCACAGTAGGGTCAGTTTGCAGCCTCATACCTTTTAATAAACGCCTAACAAACACACCCGATATCGTCTCTCTCTCTTCGGCTAAGCCGGTTTCTTTTTCGATGATAGACGCCATGATCAAAGCCTCGTAAGGCGTCTCATAGGGCAATCCTGGCGCTCGCCTGGCCCACTCCTGCTCTAACACCCTATTCATTTTTCGATGCGCGCGGAGCATTATATCGAGCACTGTATCTGTTCCCAAATAATTATACGTATCTGGAAACAACCATCCTTCGATATTGTCGGTATCAACACCCGAAATTTTTAATTCTTTTAATAATTCCTTCTTGTCTATACCGTGAAATTGATCGATTGTAGACATGTGCGTTAACCACTGGTTAAAGCCCCAGCCTTCCACAAACGTAATCTGATGTTGTATGACCTCTCCCCTATTAAACTTTTTTAGCAAAGATAGGGCTGTATCATTAGAGCTAATACTATATGTACCCGCCTTAATCATAGTAAGCCCTGATGCTCTTGCATATAAATCAATGGCCCATGGACTAGAAATAATTCCTCGATAAAAAAGTTCTTCCGTTACATTGTGTACTCTAGCGCCCTTGTTAATTATGAATTCAGGGCTATCGCCGGCCAGTACTGACGAGTTAACCGGCTCGTTAAGTTTTATATCGATCATCACGAAAGTCACAACGCCGCCTGCCAAAGCAGAGAGACTTAGAGCTATAATCGCTTGAAAGATCAGCTTCTTCATTGAAAACAAGGATAGTTATTAGACAACATGCACTGTAATTCTCTTGTGACCTTACCAATTTTTCGTGTCTCGGTTGATTGGTTATCAGCCGCACGGACACCGACAATGGGAACAATACCGCGAACCGAATTACAAATAAATAGTTCATCATACTCATCTAGATCCTCTTCCCCGATAACACCAAACTCCAGGCAAATGCCCATCAGGGGAAATATCTCTTCAATCAGCAGCGAACGCATGACACCTGAAACACCACAGGCATCAAGATCAGGTGTAATCCACCCGCCTGAAGCACCTCTAAGAAATATATTAGCTCGGGTGGTCTCAATAACTAAACCGTCATCATTCATCATTAAACCATCGTCACAGTCTCCAGAGTGTCGCTCACTAGCCGCAAGAACCTGTTCTAGCCTATTCAGATGCTTGATGCCTGCAAGCTGAGTATTTGCAGATATCCGCTGACCGCAACGCCAAAGACTAATACCCGTATTTCGATAATCCTGGAGGTTGGAAGGGGAAGCACTGTGACGAAAGATGATTCGTGGAGTACAGTCTTCAGAGCTCTCATATCCACGACCACCACTACCTGCGGTAACTATGATTTTAACAACACCATCCACAATAGATTGCTTGTGGAGTATCTCTTTAAACGCCAACACCGCTGAAGATAGCCGAGACAGGTTAATCTTTATCCCCAAACGACTCGCGTCGTTTTGAATCCTGGCTAAATGCCTATCTTTCAGTGGAAAATCTCCACCGAAATAACGGATCGACTCAAACAAGCCGTGGCCGTAAGCAAGCCCACGATCTGACAATAGCTCTGCTGAGCTAATATCGAGAAGCTCATCTTGCCCGTCAATAGTGTAGATAAAATCTGTAGTTGTCATAGTCCTATTAAACAAAACTTTTGGGCAAAAAAAAACCGCCCCAATAGGAGCGGCTTTCAGACGCGCTAGCCTTAGCTATTAGCGTTTATGTACGTAATTGCATCAGTTACTGTCGCAATTTTCTCTGCTTCCTCATCAGGAATCTCAGCGTCGAATTCTTCTTCAAGCGCCATAATCAGCTCTACTGTATCTAGCGAATCGGCGCCAAGGTCTTCAACAAAAGATGAAGTTACCTTAACATCTTCTTCTTTAACACCAAGTTGCTCAGCAACCATTTTAATAACTCGCTCTTCAATATTACTCATAGTATTTCCACTCCTTATAGGGGGTCTGGTGTATCTTCAAGTCTAGCCTATTTTTGTATTCTTTGTAGCTAGGGGCGGCATTTTACCCCAGATGGATCAAATTACTACCCTCATATTAAAAAAAACGCATTTAAACCAAAATCACTCGAGAGCTAATCGATATTGGTGTTTACATATAAAAGCCCGAATCGCAATTCACATATGTATTAATCGTCATCATGACATAAACATTCCGCCATTAATGTGGATGGTTTCCCCGGTAATATAACCAGCAGCATCACTAACCAAAAAGCTTACTACGGCAGCTATCTCGCTAGGCATGCCCAGTCTAGCCAGTGGGATCTGTGACAAAAGAGCATCTTTATTCGCTTCGGGTAAATCTCTAGTCATATCCGTATCAATAAAACCTGGCGCCACCGTATTCACAGTTATACTTCTTGATCCAATTTCCTTCGCAAGCGCTCGGCCAAACCCTTCCACCCCGGCCTTACTCGCCGAATAATTACTTTGCCCACTATTGCCCATAGACCCTACAACTGAGCTAATGTTCACAATCCGACCCCAACGCGCTTTAGTCATGGGTCTGACACATGCTTTACAAAGACGAAAAACAGCAGTCAGATTAGTATTAACTACATCCAACCATTCATCCTCTTTCATGCGCATTAAAATATTATCTTTGGTAATTCCAGCATTATTGATCAATATAGTCGGCGCGCCAAACATCTCAATCACCGACTTGAGCAGCTGCTCGATCGATTCTGTCTGAGTAACGTCAAGAACCATACCTGCACCAACACTTTTAGCATCAGCCAGTCTCTGGCTGATTTTATCAGCGCCCGATTGACTAGTAGCCGTACCTACCACTATGTAGCCAGCGGCGCCCAGATTATCGGCTATCGCAGCTCCGATACCACGACTTGCGCCGGTAACAAGTGCTATTTTAGATTCATCAGTCATAAATATTCCTTAAGTAATTAAACAGACAGCAATGCGTTCTCAAAGTTCTCAACATCATCTGTGGCAAACGAAATTAACTCTCTATCAATTCTTTTAGACAAACCATTTAAAACTTTACCGGGGCCACACTCTACTAGCCTATCGGCCCCGGCACTCTTCAATCTGAGCACGCAATCAACCCATTTTACGGGCTGAGCTATTTGGTCTAGCATTAGCATTTTGATTTTTTCAGGATCAGACTCAGTTTCGGCATGAACATTGTGAATGACCGGAATGGTTGGCTCAACAAAAGGCGTCTCTGCCACAAGGCCTCTAAGCCGGTCCGCCGCTGGCTCCATGAGTGATGTGTGGAAGGGAGCGCTGACGGGCAGTGACAAGACCCTTTTTGCGCCCGCCGCCTTACAGCAATTAATAGCTCTAGCAACAGCCATCGCGCTACCGGCGATCACGACCTGCCCTGGAGCATTAAAATTAACGGCGTCTACCACCTCATCATCTCTAGCATCAGTACAGGCTTGCAGAACAGCATCATCTGCCAAACCAATAATGGCAGCCATTGCACCCACTCCTACAGGAACTGCCTCTTGCATGTACATGCCACGAGCGCGCACAATTTTGAGGGCATCGGGAAATGTAACGGCACCCGCGCAGACTAAGGCAGACCATTCGCCTAAACTGTGCCCTGCTAGCTGGGATGGCAACGCACCTTTTCTATCTTGCCAAAGGCGCCAGATCGCAACGCTGGACGCTAAAAGTATCGGCTGGGTGCGCTCAGTGAGGTTGATCTCTTCTTGCGACCCCGATTGCACTAACTGCCAGAGGTCATATCCTAAAGTATCTGATGCCTCTAAAAAGGTGTCCTCAATCGTTGCATAAACCGACGCCAACTGACTCAACATGCCAATTTTCTGAGAACCCTGACCAGGAAAAACAAACGCTAAGTTTTTACTCATATATAATCACTCATTCACTATATTTTTCGATAATTTAGTCGTTAGCAAAGGCGCTAGTGCCTTTGGTAGATTACGCTCCGCAGCCTCAATGGCCACGTCAAGGGCATGGCCAAAGGCCTTTTCAGACGCGCTACCATGACTTTTAACAACCACGCCATTTAAGCCCAGTAGATAAGCGCCATTATAAAAAGCAGGGTCAAGCTTATCAATAAGCTGCTTAAAAGAGCGACTGGCAAGCCCAGCAGTCATTCTAGCTAACCAACTCTTACTCAATAAACCGCTCAACATGGCAGTGATCATGTTCGCTAGACCTTCACTAGTCTTCAGTGCAATATTTCCACCGAATCCATCACAGACCACTACATCTATAGCACCCTTGAAAATTTCATCACCCTCTAAAAAACCACCATAGTTAATAGAATCGTCATTCTCAAGGAGCGACGCCGCGAACTTTAAATCATCACTACCCTTGGTCTCTTCTTTTCCGACGTTTAACAATCCCACCGTAGGGTCATCGATGTCATCTAAAAGACTAGCGGTGAGACTCCCCAGCATCGCAAACTGATGCAATTGATCAGGCGAGCAGTCAATGTTAGCGCCAAGATCAAGCACATAAGTGCGGCCTGACATTGTTGGGAAGGTGGTACAGATTGCAGGACGCGATATTCCTGGAAGGGTCTTAAGATTAACGAGCCCAAGGGCCATGAGAGCCCCTGTGTTGCCTGCACTGATGCAAGCGTCAGCCTCTTGCTCAGACACGGCCTTAATGGCCAAGCCCATAGACGAAGACTGTTTGGTGCGTATTACCGCAGAGGGTTTGTCGTGATCACTGACCGATATATCGGTGTGCCTGACATCAATTCGGGACCGCAAGCTAGAATCCGTACAGGCGGACAGCTCCGCTTCAAGCGACAATCGATCACCAAACACTAAGGCGGTAACACTCAAATGGCGAGCTAAGCATGCGAGTAACGCTGAAACCGTAACTCGAGGACCAAACTCACCACCCATCGCATCAACTGCAATTCGGATTGAACAGGTCAAAGAGATACCTAGTCGGCACTTATCTCTAATACTTTTTTACCGCGATAAAATCCATCAGCGGTAACATGGTGACGCAAGTGCCTTTCTCCGCTCACTGTATCTGTCGATACAGTAGCAGCAGTCAATGCATCATGAGCACGGCGCATGCCACGCTTTGAACGGGTTTTACGACTCTTTTGAACGGCCATCAGATACTCCTAATTAAATTGCTTCACAGCGTCTACTTAAGCTTCAACTGTTTTAAAATGTTAAATGGGCTATCAGTTACAGCCTCATCACCACTAGATTCCGTCTCTTGCATAAAGCTATCGCCTGTACAGCTACCCATCTTATGATAGTTAACTGACGGCAAGGCCAATAAAATCTCATCTTCCAATAGCTCACTGAGATTAGCCATTCTATCTTCTACCAGCCAAGGCTCGTAGTTACTAGCAACCCTATTGAGATGATCCTCAGACCAAATCACCTGTACTGCAAAATCCGCTTTAAGATCAACCTTAACGGCATCTAAACACCGCTGACAAACCGCATGGACAGTAACGCTTGCGGTACCTCGAGCTACTTTTGCCCGTGATTCATCTAACTCAAACTGAACTGACGCCTCAAGCGAGCCACAAATACTTGAAACCGATGAGGCTAGCCTTGTAAGACTGTCACACTTAACCTCGCCCTCCAAAAGATATCCCTGGAGCGCTAGTTTTCGCGGGTCAATGTGAGTCGGCAGTGCCATAAAATAAGGTCGATCTCAGTTAGGCGCGCATCATAGGCACAACGCCATGATCTGTCAAAGAAATTTGCGTTAAAACGGGACTTATCTGGCTTGTTGCCTCACATTATAACTTATACTGTAATTTAAGACCTACGCACGCGGACGCTAGTGCCCAATAACACGGCCAAAGGATATAATATATGAGTCGCCTTATCCTCGCATCCAGCTCTATTTACAAAAAAGAACTGCTGAGCCGGTTGCAATGTAGCTTCCGGTGCGAATCACCACACATCGACGAGTCTCCAAAATCTTTTGAGACACCACCCATGGCCGCAGAAAGACTGGCTGTCGCTAAAGCCTCTAAAGTAGCCGCTCTATATTCAGATTGCCTGGTGATTGGAGCCGACCAGATCGCTGACCAAAATGATATCTTTATCAACAAGCCTGAAAGTCATGAGCAGGCTGTTAAGCAACTACAACAACAGTCCGGTCAAACCATACTGTTTCACAGCGGTCTAGCGCTAGCGCGATTGTGCCCAGATGGGACCATAGAGTGTCAATCGACGGTGAATTCCACACAGGTAACCTTTAAAAAGTTAAGTAACGAGACAATAGAGAAATACCTTTTGCTGGAGAAACCCTATGACTGCGCGGGAAGCTTTAAGGCTGAGGGTCTTGGAATAAGCCTTTTCAGCGAAATAAAGAGTACGGACCCCAGCTCTTTAATAGGGCTTCCTCTGATTGATCTTTGTAGACTTTTAGATAACTTCAACTATAACATAATCTAGACTTTACTACCGGAAATGGAGTTAAGCTATTGATTTTTAGATATATAGCTTTATATCAGAGAACGCGTCAAGGCAAGCTATTGGCTTATATTTAAGAAGCCTGTCCAACTCGTGAGCGCCGTAACTAACCCCGATGGCTGGAATTTTTGCAGCCTCAGCCATCGCCAGGTCAAACTCAGTATCACCCACCATGATCGCATCATTAGCTTTGACGTCAAACTGACGTAAAAGCTCTTCAAGCATTAACGGGTGAGGCTTTGAAAGGGTCTCATCCGCGCAACGTGATCCATCAAAAAAACCAACTAACCCCGTTGCCGCGATTACCCTATCAAGGCCCGCCCTACTTTTGCCCGTTGCCACCGCTAAAATATATCCGCTGGCATGCAAATCCTTCAACGTTTTTAGTACCCCAGGGAAAAAAGCGCAGGGATTTTGATCTTGCCGTCTAAAATGGGCCGAATACGAAGCCGCGAATCTATCCGCATCTGTTTGCCCTACACCAGGAAAAAGAGCGTTAATACACTCTCGCAACCCAAGGCCAATGATATTAGCGGCAGCAGCATGACTTGGGACCTCTAGGTTATTGTCTCCTGCAGCAAGTCTAATGCAGGTCGCAATACGGTCGACTGAGTCACAAAGGGTTCCGTCCCAATCAAATATTAATAGTTTTGGAGTAGTAATCGCTAGAAGCCTCTATTCTGGAAGTTTTTTAAGTACGGCCGACAGGTCGGTGGGAACTGGCGCGTCAACTTCCACCCAGTCTCCTGAAAGCGGATGTTTAAAGCGCAAGCGGCACGCATGCAAAAATAAGCGTCTCAACCCTAGCTCGCGTGAACGACCATTAAACTCCTTGTCACCGTACTTGTCATCACCCGCTACAGGTGTCCCCGAAAATTGACAATGCACCCTTATTTGATGCGTTCTCCCTGTCTCTAACGTCACATCTAGTAAGGTTGCCTCTTTGAACCGACGATTAACCTTAAAATGCGTTACCGAAGCCTTACCTTCGGCATCGACCCGCACAATTCGCTCGCCGGAAGAAATCTGATTTTTGCGCAAAGGTGCATTAACTGTTGATTTTCCTTTCGGCCAAACACCCTTCACTAAGGTCAAATAACTCTTTTGTATCTGATTACGCTGCATCGCCTGCTGTATTTCTACAAGGACAGCGCGTTTTTTAGCAAACATCAGGCAACCCGAGGTTTCCCGGTCAAGTCGGTGAACCAACTCCAAAAAGCGCAGCTCTGGTCGCTCTAGCCTCATCGCCTCAATGGCTCCTAGCGAAATTCCACTTCCGCCGTGAACAGCTAGGCCACTTGGCTTATTAATGATCAACAACCCGTCATCCTCAAATAGGATATTTTCTGACAAATACCGCTTTAGCTGACTACCAACCACCGCTGACGCGCCCCGTTCAGCGACTCGAATAGGTGCTATACGGACAATATCATTCGCCTTTAATCGAGTATCAGCCTTTACACGGCCTTTATTAACCCGTATTTCGCCTTTTCGGAGAAGATTATAAATACGTGATTTAGGAACGCCTTTTAAATGCCTTATTAAGAAGTTATCGAGCCTTTGACCCTCATATTCAGGATCAACCTCAACAAAAGACACTTTATCAAACTGATTTTCTTGCACAGATCGGCTGCCTAGGTAAGTGGAAAGCCGCACATTGTACTCACCTAGATTCGGTTAAGATAACTAAATGATTGATTACAATTGTAGAAATTGTCGTTTGTTGGTATATTGCGCCCGTTCTTAGACCAAGTGTTTGAGAAAAACAAAGCCTAAAAATTGATTAGGCTAAGAATCCAAGGGTTTGTGCTCAAAGAGTTGGCCACAAACCCAAAGACTGCTGAGTGAGCTCAGCCAGTGAATGAACCAAAAAGATAACGGTTTAAAGTTGACCACACAATTGAGGCGCCAGTTTTAAGGCGGTAAGCATCGCCCCCAACTGTTGTAAATAAAATTGGTCAGCTGGATGAAAATACGAAAGACAAAGTATTGTATTCTAAGTTTAGCTAGAGATACTTGATATCACAGCAACTGCTGCTGGTATCTAGGGCAAATAAAAAAGGCCCATCTCGCAACTAATGGAACCAATACGCAAGAGGTAATTTAGCGCACTCAGCACTAAATGCCGATGAGGCCCGTATTACAAGGGTCTTGACCTTATTTGGTGGGGCGCGCAATAAGATTATTTGCGTCTGCGCCATGGGTTTTGGTTAATGTCTCGGCCTAACGGCTTTCGTATTTCCGTACTTCTCTTTTCTGTCCTTTCACTACTGCTCACTCCTAATAACGAGTAAAGGTGAATTATGAAACGCATGTTAATTAACGCATCGCACACTGAAGAAGTGCGCGTAGCGATGGTAGACGGTCAACGATTGTACGATTTAGATATCGAAAACCGCACTAGAGAACAAAAGAAATCAAACATCTATAAGGGTAAAATCACCCGAGTAGAACCAAGTTTAGAAGCCGCCTTTGTTGATTACGGCGCAGACCGGCACGGCTTTCTGCCATTAAAAGAAGTCTCTAGAGAATATTTCAAAAAAGGCGCCTCTGAAGGTGGTCGAGTAACCATCAAAGACGCCCTGAGAGAAGGACAAGAAGTCGTTGTTCAGGTCGAGAAAGAAGAAAGAAGCAATAAGGGCGCTGCACTCACTACGTTTATTAGCCTGGCAGGCCGCTATCTTGTTTTGATGCCGAATAATCCGCGTGCGGGTGGAATTTCACGTCGAATTGAAGGTGACGAACGTGCAGACTTGCGCGAAGCCATGCGTGGATTAGACATTCCAGACGGAATGGGCGCCATAGTAAGAACAGCTGGTATCGGCCGAGCGACAGAAGAGTTGCAATGGGACTTCAACTACCTGCTTCAACTGTGGAATACCATCACAGACGAATCTAGCAAGGCAAAAGCACCCCATTTTTTATTCCAAGAAAGCAACGTTATTGTCCGCGCCATTCGCGACTATCTGCGGCATGATGTCGGTGAGGTGATTGTCGACGGAGAAGAAGCGTATGCTCTTGCAGCTGCGTTTATCGGCACCGTAATGCCTGACTTTACCAGTAAGGTAAAGTACTACCAAGACGAGATACCGCTGTTTAATCGCTACCAGATTGAGAATCAAATCGAGACAGCTTTTTGTCGCGAAGTAACACTTCCATCTGGCGGGTCTATCGTGATCGATATTACCGAAGCTATGGTTTCAATTGACATTAACTCTGCCAGGGCAACTAAAGGCAGTGACATTGAAGAAACCGCGTTTAACACAAACAAGGAAGCCGCTGAGGAAATTGGCCGCCAACTAAGATTGCGCGATGTTGGTGGACTCATTGTAATTGACTTTATCGACATGCTGAGCAGCCGTCATCAGAAAGAAGTTGAAAACAAAATGCGCGACGCTCTAGAGGTTGATCGAGCCAGAGTTCAAGTAGGTCGTATCTCACGCTTTGGCTTGTTAGAAATGTCACGACAGCGTCTACGGCCTTCACTGGAAGAGACGATGTCCAGGACCTGCCCTCGCTGTAAGGGGCAAGGAACCATACGAGGAACACGATCACTTGCGCTTTCAATATTGCGTCTGGTGGAGGAAGAAGCTCAGAAAGAATTTACTCGAGAAATTCGCGCTATTGTTCCAGTCCCAGTTGCGACATTCTTGCTTAACGAAAAACGTAAAGAAATATTAGATATCGAGTCGCGCAATAAATTACAGGTCACTGTGTTACCTAACACCGAAATGGAAACACCACACTTTGATGTCGTGCGAATACGAAATCAAGACGAAGACTCATCAGACTTCAGCTACCGCTTAGCTAACGAACTAAGCAAGGCAGAAGAAGAAGTTGTCTCAGACGCCACTGCGCCAACAGCTGCACCGGTGCCTGCGGTCAAAACGCTCATCCCATCAACGCCTGCGCCTACGGTTACTGCACCTGCGCCTTCACCTACGGCGGCTCAAGACAAGAGTCCTGGACTCGTTAAGCGACTTTGGGCAAGCATGTTTGGTGAAACCGAAGAAAAAGTGGAAGAGAAAAAGCCCGCGCCGCGTAATCGCAACAATCAAAATAGAAGCCGAGGTGGTAGAAACAGTCGCCCTAACCAAAATAATCGTCGCCCCAATAACCGAAACAATGAAAATCGCGGCGTCGATAACAAACAAACCAGTGATAAAACGAATGATAAAGCCAATGATCAAAAGGCTAATCAACCGAATGATCAAAAGAATGAATCGAGGAATAACCAAAACCGAAATAGCGGCAATCGAAGAAACAAAAACAATAAGCCGAAAGACCAAGACAACAAGCCAGTGGTTTCTGCAGATACAGCAGTAACAGCTTCCACTGACTCTGCGTCTAATATAGCTAAGGCAGACCAACTGCAACGTCGTCCCGATGATAAGCGCCGAGGGCCTCGCCGTCGTCGTCAGCGGCAAGACGTTCCGCAAGAAATGTTAGATCAAACAGCGGTAATTTTGGGCAGTGAAGGTACGAAAGCAGATGCCAAACCAAGCGCGCCTCAAGAGGCTAAAGCCGAAGCAGCAAAAGACCAAACGGTGCCAGCTGTAACTGCAGATACCTCAGCGCCGGCTGTTGCTCAAACTGTAGGCACTGAGGCAACCAAACCAAAAGCCACTCGCACTAGGCGCAAAGCACCTGCTAAGCCAAAGATAACCCCAGCCGCGCCCGAAGCAGGCAACACTGCTGTAACTGATGAGAAGCCTGCAACGGCAACTCAGGCAGAGGCAGATCCAAAGACGGTAAAGAAACCTGCAGCTAAAGCTAAGCCCAAAGCTGTCAAGAAGCCTGCGACCACTAAGCCAGGCGACGTCGAAGCACCCAAGGAAGTCAGAGCAAGCAATGACCCAAGGAAAAAACCAAAGCCAGTAGTGAAGGTGGCGGTGAGTACAGAGCGCGTTCAGACAGCTACTCCAGCGGTTAAAGCCCCGGCAGCAGCACCTGCTCCAAACCCCTCCGCTGCGACGGAAAAGCCTGTAGCACGTGCATCCAATGATCCACGTAAAAAGCGAGCTGCAGCCAAGCCAAAAAAGGCAGTGGCTAAAAAAGCTGCTGCCAACGTAGACACAAATACTGATTCCACCGATTAAAATACACCAAAGGTGCAATTGGTACTTGTTAGAAGAAAAAGGCGCTGTATAATCGCGCCTTCAATTGGTGGGATGGCAGAGCGGTTGAATGCACCAGTCTTGAAAACTGGCTTAGGTTTATAGCCTAACTAGGGTTCGAATCCCTATCCCACCGCCATATATATTAATTAAGCCTCTGTTTTTACAGGGGTTTTTTTATGCCTGTCATGATTTAAGTCGTCTTGGTACACTTTTTGGTACACCTTAGCCGAATTTAGGCTGCCTAAACTGCCCTTCTAATAAATCGCTTGGCACTCCCGTGTAATCAAAGATAGACTTCTCAGGACGATAAAATACGGAGTTGTACCTCAAGATGGACCTCAAAGAGATAGGCGAAATAAGCCGAGATTTTATTGAGCAGTATAGAAAGCTCGAGCGACGAGCGGATAGGTTACTACTGAGCAATTCTAAAACTAGGCTCGATGATTGCAGGCTGCGCTATCAGAAGGATTTAGATGCGCTTGATAGTACCGATTTCGAGAGCTTCTTAAACCGTGGTAAGCATTTGGCCTATATCTTAGAGATAATTGCCCCACGTAAAATCTCCTTCCGCTGGATCATTTACCATGACGCTCCTGAGCCACTATTACTCAAGCTCTCGATTATGCGCATAATCGCAGGCGCCCTTCTTGTATATAGTGATCCTCTATCCTTTGGATATGATGCTGCTTCAGTCGGAGCCATAAAGCCTAACCTACTGGACATTAAGACTCAGAAAGATACAGCAAGACTTTTAGCTCGCTTCGATGACAAAGCCGTGCCAGTTAGTTTACACACAAAAGTGGAACTAATGAGGATCGCGCGAGGGGAACATCCACAAAGAACTCCAGACTTTATAGAAAATAAGGAGCTAAGCGCGCAATCTCTTATCAGGGAGCTGTCAATTCTAAGTAATGCCTTCCTATTTATTGATAACAAAAAAGCGCACAGACTGCCATCAGCAGTCACACACAGAATCCTCTCCATAGTTGATGCACCTGGATGCGATCGTTGGATTGCGAAATATCAAAAGCCCTTCGATGATCAAGTCGGTGGCGCCCTGACGGATGACATGATTATTATGGGGGATCGAGACTAATAGACCTGCACGAATTGACCTATTTTTTTCGCTTTGGTGCAGGTCTTTCTTGTAACCCCTAAGGTTCCCATGTGTAAGATACCCTCCCATGTTTACAGATAACCTAGAGGATTAAACATGGAAACCACTAATCAGCCCAAACGAATATTACGCTTTAAGCAAGTTCAAGAACTAATCCCCTTCTCACGCTCATACATCTATAACCTAATATCACAAAATCGCTTTCCCTCGACCGTAAAGCTAGTCGAAGGCGGCCGCGGTGCTGGCTGGTGGGAGCACGAGATACGCGCTTACGTTGAAAGCAGACATCAAGATACCCGAGGGAGTAGCCATAGTGAAGAGGTCTAATCCTATCGGACAGTTTAGAGCTAATCCCTCTTCAAGAGCCTATGCAGTAAAAGCCAAATGTGCGGAGTGCGTTGGCTGCACTCCCGATCACTTAGAAAAGGGCTTTAAGGGCTCTATTTCGTCCTGTTCGTCATACTCCTGCCCATTGCACAGATTTCGGCCTTATCAAGCTAGAAAATCTCTGGACGGCCAAAAAACGCCTGTTCACATATAGCAAAGCGATAACGTTTAGATGTTAATTAAAAACCTCAAATGTGATGGCTACGATACTGGCTCCTATGGTGAATCAAGAGCAGATGGAATTACATTGCAATTCTTTTCGGAGGATACGAGTCTTCAGTACTACACCATTTTTAATGTGAATCTAACCAAGCAACGCGCTCCTAATAAAGGCTCAAAGTTATCAGGAAAGAAGTTTTGGATTACCAAAAGGTTTGCTTTTTACCATTTCTGGCATCAAACGTGCGGATTACCAGCACCCTCTAAAGGTTTAACCACCTTTCATGATTGTATGGGGAAGCTAAGCTCACTCACTTTTCAGGCTGAGACAGAAGACGGAAAGAGGTTACTTAAAGACACTTTAAAGCCAATATGTCCCGATAGTAGTCTGATAACTATCCGACAAGTCCCTGATAAACCTCCGACTATCTCTTCCGATAAGCAATTACTGGAAACTGAATCTGGGCCTGACTTTGAAGAGATATTAACTACGTGTAAATCTAACTACGCTATAAGTAAACACGGTAAAAAGGATACACGGGTACCTATACTTGCAAGTAATACATCATATAAGGATACTAATGATTGGTTATCAGAATGTGATGAGTTGTTTTAATAAGGATATGTCATGAAGAAAATTACCTGCCTTTTGATTTTAACTTCCTTCCTCTTGTCTGGGTGCGTTCGTATTCCCTTAGAAGATTTCAATCTTGAACATACAAATGTACAGCCATTTGGCCGCAGTATTAATGGCCAGCTTTATTCCGTTTCAATGGAATATAATCTTCCAGCCAAAGGTCTTGAATTTAATGAGAATTTTAGAGTACCAATATTATGGAAAGAATCTGTTTTAGAATCTTTGAATGAATCTGGTGCGTTTAAAGATGCTTCGGCAAATCTCATTGATGTGATAATTATGGTGAACTATGCGGAGCTTCCTGAATCAGGGGGTGACATGTTTACAGGAATCGAAGCCACTTATTCTGTAATCGAGCGAACTAGCACTAAGGAACTCTTTATGACAACGATTCGAACAGAAGTCACCATACCATTATCATTCGCGTTCTCTGGCATGACCCGCGCTAAGGAGTCAACTAACAGAGCGGTTACTCAAAACATAGGGGAGTTTATTCAGCATTTGCGTGAATATACCGCGGGAAAAAGATTATGACTAGCAGACCCGCATGGATACCAACTGACTCTATCTGCGAACAAGCTCGTGAGATGGCCTCTCGTGGCCTTACAGTGACTCAGATAAGTGATTGCCTAGGCATCTCTGAATCGACCTTATACGGCAAACAGAACGAGTATAAGGAGTTTATGGATGCTATAAAAAAGGGACGCGCTGAGGGCTTAAATAAGGTCTCTAACGCACTCTTTGAGAAGGCTACCCAAGGTAATGTCACAGCAATGATTTACTATCTAAAGGTCAGAGATAGGGCGAACTGGGGCGAGAACCAGCCTGAGCCTTTGAGGGAGATGCCGCCTATGCAGATTGTTGTCGACTCTAGGGCTTTGAGTGGTTAGTTGCTTATCTGAAGATTTTTATCCAAACTTTAAACAAGAAATTATCTGATATACATAGTCAAAGGAGTCATTCTGATGAAAGACCCACTAACTGAAGGATTGAAAGAAGCAGGAGAGGTGCTGAAAAAAGTTTACACAGACTTTATGAAAATCTACGAGAGGGAAGATAAGTCTGAAGATAAGCCTGAAAAAGTAGAGGACAGCAAAGAAGAAAGTTAGTATCGAATACCACCTATGCAGATTGTTGTCGACTCTAGGGCTGTAACTTAGCCAGTCAAATCAGGGCTAGATCGAGGTGATAAGTTCTTGAGGCTTATAAAAAGGAATACTTAGACACCATAGGTGCGAATACTTCCACACCTTTATGCGCGGATAATCGGAAACATTTTTATGTGCTTATTTTATAGATGAATTCATATTCTGTTGACTATTTGTTTCTGCAAAATTAACGACAACATCACTGCTAATTAATATATCAAGCATATGGGTTGAGATATTTGATTTGACTTTTGCTGTGTAAACTTGGGCTGATGCAGTTCCACCAGTATACGTGTAAATCCACTTCTCATCGGTTTCACTTAATACACTTTTCAGAACTGGCTCACCAAATATGCTTATAAGGTCTGATGTGGTAGTGATATTCTTTTTTATCTGACTAACCTGCTCTGCGGTAAATTGTTTTCCGTAATCCACTTCTGAAGTATATGTACACCCAGAAAGTGCGGTTGCAATAAGAATAGGCAATGCAAATTTACTAGCTAATTTTTTAAACATTACTTTTGATTCCTTTTTAGATTTACATACCAAGCTGTCATTTTGGACTGTATTGACAACCTAATCATAACCAAATACCCCATCCAGTCAAATCAGGGCTAGATCGAGGTGAGAGATATGCAGATTACTTTAACTGGCGTAAGTCCCTAAAACTTGCTGTAAGTAAAAGTAGCCTTTTCATAACTAACTCCCTAAATCTACCTCCGGTTGCTTCTCTTTCTTAAACAAGTCATATTAATAAATGTCAAAAAAAATAGGACGTCAATAAGTAATTCGCTATTCTGAGTTTATAAAAACTTTGTATCCCTATGTTTTTTTCCATACACTAAAAATAGGCGTTCTGGATGAAGCAATGAAAAAATATAAAAACAAGGAACTTATAATGCTTAATAGTCGATTAGCTTTTACTTCAAGTCTAGTTGCCCTAGCGGTCTTTTTACTAATTCCTAATTTAGCTTTGGCCACGGATTGTCCAGAAGCAAATTATAATTTAAGATCTCAGTCCGCAGTAGATGCCTTCCCCCAAGATTGCGAAGTAGTAACAGGTGAATTAGCAATACAAGGCGACGTAGAAAGTCTCGACAACCTCTCTAATATTACTAGTATTAAAGGCGGCCTTGAACTTAGAAGTTTATCGAAACTAAAAAATTTCGATGGCCTGAATAACATCACTAGTGTGGGGGCTTATGTAAGTATCGTAGGTAATCAAGCCATCACTAATATTGATGGACTTAGCAAACTTACAAGCACCAATCACCTCAACATCGATGCGAACCAAGCGCTATCTAATGTTGATGGTTTAATTGGTCTTAGCAGTTTAACTGGAAATTTAATTATTAGGGGCAACTCTGCACTTTCTAATATAGATGGACTTATCAATTTAAATAGCATCGGCGGTAGGGTAAATATTGGATACGAGGATGATTCAGGCAGCCGACGTAATGATGCGCTACTTAATCTTGATGGTTTATCCAATCTAACTTCCGTGATAGGTAAATTTGAAATCGCACAAAATGGTGCTTTAACTCAAATTGAGCTTCCCAAACTAACTTCCACAGACACATTAGTATTCGCACAAAATGGTGCTTTAACTCAAATTGAGCTTTCCAATCTAGCTTCGCTAGCTGGAGGTTTGCAAATAATCGATAATGAAAAACTTACTAAGATTGAAATGCCCACATTGAAGACTATTTCAGGTGGTTTGAAAATTGTAGATAATGATTCGCTCCCCAATCTTAATGGACTAAATAAATTAACTTCCGTACAACGACTTGATATTGGAACTGAAGACCGCGGAAACGCAGCTCTAGTGAGTATTGATGGATTGATTAATCTTACTTCTGCAGGAAACATTAATATTTGGAGTAATCCCTCTCTCGAGACTTTTAATTTACCTGGAGTCACCGCCCTACCAGGGGGATTAGTTGTGTCTCGCAATGATTCATTAACAAACTTTGAAATGGCCAAACTTACATTAACCGTACTCTACATTACATGGAATGAGTCATTAATTAGCTTTAGCTTGCCGTCGTTAAGTGACGTTTATTCCGCTAGATTTGTCAGAAATCCGTCTCTAAAGCATATTGATGATTTAGTAAATGTTACTGAAATGGAGGGAGAACTTTATATTCGCCACAATTATGGGACTACTTTGCGGTGTCAGGGGATAGCTCGACTTTTAACCCACAGGTCTTTGGTAGGGAGTGTCAGTATCTCTAATAACTCCTCCCCAGCATGCAATTCTGTCAACGCAGTCATTAATTCAGTGGCACTTCCCAGCTTACCTGTAATTGACATTGTTAATGTAGGGGACGCAACCGTTTCTTTAAGTTTTACTCCATCCTCAACTAACAGCATATTATTTCCAGTTATCGGATATGAAGCATCTTGCTCAGCGAGTGACGTTTACGTTAGAGAGAACCAGTCTATATCATTAGAGGATAATTCTCCGATAGAGAGGACATTGACGGTCAGCGGCTATAACTCCTTGTCAGGTAATGCTTATATTCAGGTCGACATTGATATTACTCACAGTGATCCCTCTGATCTCGTGATCACTCTCACCTCGCCGCAGGGAACATCCCTGCGCCTATGGAATAATGGCAGCGCTGGAGGTGAGAATTTAATTGGTACCTTCCCCACTAATCTCAACCCAGTAGATAGCTTAAACTCACTAGGATCAGAAATGGATGGTAATTGGACACTCTCGATCGAAGATACAGATGTAGGACCGGTAATACGTGAGGGCAGTCTCAATTCCTGGGGTATTAAATTCATCAGATATAATGCTAACACTGAAACTGCCGGCGGCACGGAGTCACCACTTTCTGTGAATAATCTCATGAATGAGAGTGAATACTCTTGCACTGTTGCATCCATTATAGCTATGGGTACGCAGCCAGTTTCAGATGCAGTAAGCGTAAAACCATTCAAACCGACGATACCCGAGTCGCCATCAATTATCTCTGTGGATTCCGGTCCTGGAAATATACGTGTTTACTTTACCTCAGGATCAGATGGTGGATCCTCAATCATTAGCTATATTGTAAGCTGTACTGATGGAGTTAATATTTTTTCTTCGGAGGGGACCTCTTCCCCGGTCGTAGTGTCAGGTCTTGTAAATGGTGTGACTTATACTTGCACCGTTAGCGCAAAAAATGGGATAGGAATAAGTGAATCATCAGCAGTAAGCGAATCTGCAATACCCACTGGCTCTTTAGACATTGATGGCAATGAGAAATATGACGCTCTAACGGACGGTCTTTTATTACTTAGGGGCATGTTTGGTTTGGATGGAGATGCCCTTGTAACGGGAACGGTTGCCTCTGATGCTACCTATACCGAATCAGTGGACATCGAGTCCCGTATTGCGATATTGGGTGATCTTGCTGACATCGATGGAAATGGAGACATAGATGCTCTTACAGATGGATTACTTACTCTGCGTTACTTATTCGGGTTACAGGGCGGTACACTTATTAATGGTGTTGTGGCAAGTGATGCGACTAGAACCACTGCAGAAGAGATTGAGGCGCATTTAGAGACCTTAATGCCTGCGCTTTAAGCCCACCCAGTCAAATCAGGGCTAGATCGAGGTAAGAAGTTCTTGAGGGTTATGAAACAGTTTTTACACACTGTTATGCGCGGACTTTCGGGACACTCCAACGCGCGACTTAATGGACACCAGTACGCGGGAATAGATCGAGGTAGTTACCGCCTATAAAAAGGACTTTTAGGACACATTTACGCGCGCGTAGATCGAGGTTGCCACTAGATCGGGGTTACAACGCTGGCATCAGGGTCTTCAGATGTGCCTCAATATCTACCGCGGTTGTTCTAGTTGCATCAGATGCCACAACTCCAGCAATCAAGGTGTCCCCTTCCAAGCCAAACAAGTACCGTAGTGTCAGCAACCCATCTGTAAGAGCGTCAATCTCACCATTACCGTCAATATCGGCAAGATCACCTAATGTTGCGATACG
>CAWKZU010000029.1:0-25048 GCA_963854585.1 Gammaproteobacteria bacterium
GAACTCATCAACCAAGTTCTGACAGGTATACCACTCCTCAGGATTAAATGGGTTTGGGTAATTTCCTCCAGCCCAAGGACGAACAGGTTGTTCTTCAAACGATGCCGTTGCGTTTACCTCGGTAATAATAAGATCTGGGGCAATAAAAAAACCTGTTCTTGGTTCTGAACTAAAACGCCAATCGATATATCCATTTTGACCGAGCATGCATGTATCGCCATAAACTTGAACGACGGCTGGAGCGGCCCACCGCGCGACTTTAGCGGGTGTATCAAGCGTACTAAACTCTATATTATCCGCTATACGGTTTTGCAAATAGCCATCATACTGTTTAATAGAAAAACTTTTGTTACCATTGGAATCTTCAAAAACCTCTCCGTCAGGCCACTGATCAATAATGGTTTGCACTTTGATCGTACCGTAGTCGGATACTACTTTTGACGAAGTGGCCCTCGGTGTAAATCCAGCTCCCCCGCCACTGCCATTACCCACTACAACGTCTTGAAATCCCGCATCATCTTTAGAGAAACAGACCTCATTACCCTGATAATCGGTTGTACATTTTGTCTGGTAAACAAATCTCAAAGAATCATCGGAACCACCAGGATCACCAGACCCATCGATATGGGCACTGATCTCAGCATAGTTATCTCTCGTTGCACCGGAGCCAATAACACCATTGGTCATCGCGTCACCAGACAATCCAAAAAGATACCGCAGCAGTAACAAGCCATCGGTCAGAGCATCCAAAGATCCATTACCATCTAAATCAAATGTCGACACGCGCTGATCAATATAGCTTCCTATGGCCTCTGGACTTGTAACGGTCGCATCCCCCGCCAAGGCACCCGCTGTAAGAGTAGTGCCAGCCAGACCGAATTCATGACGCAGCACCAAGATCCCATCTGTTAGCGCGTCATCTACTCCGTTACCATCAACGTCATACTCTGATGAAACGCTAACAGATGAGCTAAAGGAGACTAAAAGGACTGTCAGAATTTGGAAAATTTGCAGTTTTAATTGCATGACCATCTTAAACCTTAGTAATTCAGTTAAGAATACTACCAAAAATTAATATGTGTATCTGAATACTTTATAGTCACAAAAGAGTAATTAGCTACGCTAAGATTACTGATTTTGTGGTCTTATTATTCTCTAGGGAAAAACGATTTGAAAATCTTCATTGGACTCACCTAGTAGCGAAAAGAATTTCATTAGTTTTAGCATACTGCCGTCGACCGACAGCTGGTCTGAGCCAATCATTTCTTTGATTCCAACTTGGCCCAGTAAAATACCCACAAACATCTTTTGAGTAGTATTGATGCTGACATCTGCCGTGTCATCGACCAGTGCCTCACGGTAGTACATCACTGAATTTCTTATTGTGAGTACAAAATTTTGGTTTCGCTCAGTGAATAGCACGTTCAGTTTTAGAGATTCACCTTCTGCTTTGCCCGCATCCAGCTGAACGGACAGAGCCTTCATAAACTGCAATAAGGGTACTTCTTGCAAAAAAGCTTCTGAGCCTGCTTTGCTGTACCCTTTTTTGACTTTGCCTGATATGAGCTCTACTGCGCCGGAGAGATAGATGTCACGCCACGAGCCAGACTCTGTCTGGTAAGCCATCTGCCGATAGGCCTCAGCTAGCATCTCTCGGGCGGCTATATTATTAGGCTCCGCAAACACCAAGTGGTTAAGCACCTCGCCCACCCAACGATAGTCTCCTTGGGCCATATAATCACTCGCCCGCTGGAGTACCGCACCAGAACCCCCCATAAACTCCACGTAACGCGTTGCGGACTGCTCTGGGGGTAACGGGTTTAAATTGGCTGGATTGCCGTCATACCAACCAAAATAGTGCTGGTAAACCGCCTTGCTATTATGACTCAAGGTGCCGTAGTAACCGCGAACATGAAAGTTCTTGGCTAAACTCTTGGGCAACTGCAATTGCTCCGCAATCTCTCGAGGCGTATAGCCTAAATTGGCCAAGCGAAGCGTCTGATCATGGATAAACTTGTACATGTCTTGCTGCTGTTGCATTTGGGTAATGATTCGACCATGCCCCCAGGTTGGCCAATGGTGACTATTAAAAAGCACCTCAACCTCGCCCAAACGGTCAATCGACTCGCCAATGTAATCACTCCACAATAGGGCATCACGAACTTTGGCACCACGAAGGGTCAGCACGTTGTGCATGACATGAGAAAGTATCTCCGCCCCACAAAAAGCTTTCCATTTAGGCAGATAAAACGTTAGTTCTGCAGGTGCCTCTGAACCAGGCATGTTGTAAAATTCAAAGTCGACCCCGTCCACGTTTAATGCAACGACAGGCTGATCAATGCTAACGGTGGGAGGAATGATAGAAATACTTCCAAACACCACCTGTTTTCCAAGCCCCGCGTCCACATGGCCTGTGACGGAGTGATCTAGAGCACTGCCAAACATATAGCTACCACGACGAGTCATTGCAGGGCCCGCAATGATATTTTCACTAGTAGCTTCTTGTATAAATCCAGCAGGGGCAATGATTGGAATACCCTTCTTGGCGGCTCCATCGGACGTTGTCAGTGATAAGATCCCAGCGAAGTGATCGGCATGACTGTGGGTAAAAACCACTCCAGTAAGGTTTATTTCCCCCAAATGCTGTTCGGCAAATTTCATCGCTGCAGTTGTTGTCTCTAAACTGGTCAGTGGATCAACTACGATCCAGCCGTTCTCGCTTTTAATGAGAGTTGTATTGGCAAGATCAAAACCTCGGAGCTGGTAAATGCCTTCCTCAACTTTAAACAGCCCACGAATATTATTTAATTTTGCTTGACGCCAGAGGCTTGGATTTACTGTTTCTGGTGCATCACCTTGAATAAAATCATAGCTAGCTGGGTCCCAGAGGGTAAAACCTAAATCACTTACCAACTCATCATTCGGTGCATAGGCAACTAAACCTTGAGTGGCATCATCAAAATCTTGCTGGTGACCTAAATCTAGGTTATCAGCAAAACGCTCGTTGTGAGCACGCGTAAAATCACTCGCAGCAGTTTGCGTCATGTCAGATTGGGTAATCTGAGGATCACATCCAAGCAAGGTAAAAACAAAACAATTCAATACTAAAAAACGTAACCGTTGAGACGTTATACCTAAATTTATCACCAGTAATTCCCTTCTCTTTATTTCTATCTGTTTTTACTTTTAAGACTCTTCGACGGCTAGCTCTCGCTGAAGTGCACTGGTATCATAGATTAAATCGCGGTCACTCTGCATGCCCAATATTCCCTTTTCTGTCCACTCCCGGAATATTTTATTCACCCGTTGCAGGGATCCCAGACAATATTGAGGAGAAAAATCATTTAAAGCAAATTCTTGTCCCGATTGACTCGTAATAGAGACACGAAGACGCCCGGACGAAATACAATAAATTGAAGTAGTATTCTCACCTCCTTGGCAGAGATACTGTTGAGGGGCGAGATGCTTGACTTGTGCTGACTGCACGAGCTGTTCTATACCCTGACTCGGTATGTTTTGAAACCAAGGTGACGTCTGAATGGTTTCAGAGATATCTTATTGGCCTGCATAGGCACTCATTTAAGCCTCTATTCGTATATCGATTAGAGAATAAAGTTGAGTCGATATTGCCTGAGCCAGCATTTGTTATAACGGCAACCTTGCCAGTAACACTTTTCATACTGCGACCTTTAATGTTGCCGTGAGGACAAAAGGCAACCTACCGTTTTTTGTTTTTATGGCTTTTTCTCGATGACCCTATTTGTCGCTAGCGCTATAAGAAAAAACATCGCCCCCCAATTAGCAGGACGATGCTCTTGATTCATACAATGGAGATTTTAAAGGACTTCGAAAAGTCCCGCAGCGCCCATACCGCCACCAACACACATAGTGATAACAACATATTTCTCGCCGCGACGCTTACCTTCCATCAACGCGTGCATAACCATACGCGCACCACTCATACCAAATGGGTGGCCGATAGAGATAGAACCGCCATTAACATTCAACCGATCCATAGGAATCCCCAACTTATCGCGACAGTAAATCACCTGAACCGCAAAAGCTTCATTCAATTCCCAAAGACCAATATCATCGATCGTCAGACCATTACGCTTGAGCAATTTAGGAATAGCGAAAACCGGACCAATACCCATCTCGTCAGGCTCACAACCAGCAACAGCCATACCACGATACACACCAAGCGGCTCAAGATTACGCTGAGAAGCCAATGTACCGTCCATTAAAACAACAGCAGCAGCGCCGTCAGATAGCTGCGACGCATTACCACCAGTAATGGTGCCGCCATCGCGAACAGCCTTGAGTCCGCTCAATCCTTCTATATTCGTTCCTGGGCGGTTACCCTCATCCTTAGCCAGAGTCACTTCTTCTTCAGTCACTTCACCAGTTTCACGATTAGTGACCAGCTTAATAGCAGTAACAGGAACAATCTCATTTGCATACAAGCTAGCTTCTTGCGCAGCCGCTGTGCGCGCCTGGGAAATAACGGAATACTCATCCTGCGCTTCGCGAGAAATATTGTAACGGCTAGCCACCGTTTCTGCAGTGTCCAGCATAGGCATGTGAATCAAAGGCGCGTGTTTCATCGCCAGCGGGTCTGCAACACGGTGAGCATTAAAGTGCTCGTTTTGAATCAAGCTAATACTCTCACAGCCCCCCGCAATAACAACTGACGATCCATCATTAGTTATGTTATTAGCACCGATAGAAATAGCCATCAAGCCAGATGAGCACTGACGGTCAACCGTCATACCCGAAACAGACACTGGCAAGCCAGAAGCCATAGCCGCTTGTCGACCAAGATTCATCGTCTGAGTCCCCTGCTGCATCGCTGCACCCATAATGCAATCATCTATCTCTGCTGGGTCAACACCAGCACGAGCAACGGCTGCAGTGATAGCGTGTGAGCTCATAGAAGGTGACTGAAGATTGTTAAATGCACCGCGAAATGCTCTACCGATTGGAGTGCGCGCCGCTGAAACGATTACTGCTTCTTTCATAATGATTTCCTTAGTTTAAATTTATATTAAATTATTCTGGTTTCAATAAATAGAAAATTAGCCTTGAAGAGCTGCCATCGCCTTCATGACAAACTTTTCTGTTTGCTTACCGCCTGATTCAAGCGCTTTATGCTCGGCTGTATCTGAAAGCTCACCCCACTTAGACACGATCACATCGGGATCTTGGCTCTCTTTAGGCAGAAAAATACCATCGGTCTCATACATGTTAGCGGTGGCGTAACCACCTGCACCGGCACACAAGATAGTCCTAGTTGGCGCACTTTCATCGCACAATACCAAAGCGCCAGCGGACACTGATTCAGCCGTCATAAGATCAAGTACCGCAGCCGGCAAAAGATCTTCGGTCATGCGCGTCCCTGCAGTAGGTGCCAAGGCATTAACATGGATATTGTTTTTACCGCCCTCCAAGACCAAGGTGTTCATAAACCCAAGGACCGCCATTTTTGCAGCCCCATAGTTAGTCTGCCCAAAATTACCATACATACCGCTAGCAGAGGTGGTCATGACAATACGGCCATAATTCTGCTCGCGCATAATTTCCCACACTGCTTTTGTGCAGTTAACCGAACCCATAAGATGGACATCCATCACCAACTGAAAGTCCGCTAGGTCCATTTTGCTAAATGACTTATCACGCAAAATACCGGCGTTGTTAATAAGAATATCAACCCGACCCCATTTAGCCATTGCTTGGCTGACCATATCCTGGACTTCGTCAAACTTAGCCACATTGGCGCCATGGGCGAAAGCTTCCCCGCCAGCGGCTTCGATCATACTAACCACTTCCATGGCAGCATCTGACGAGGCACCTGTGCCGTCTCGTGCCCCACCCAAGTCGTTTACCACAACTTTCGCTCCGCGATCAGCAAGGGCCAATGCATGAGAGCGACCTAGACCATTACCAGCACCGGTCACTATCGCTACTCGTCCTTCAAAATTAATACTCATCTTCTACTCCATAGGGCTCTTTTAAAGAAAACCTTAGTTGGCCATCTGTACACTTAACCATTCAGCAACGAGCGCTGGTTTATCACCGCCCTCAATCTCAACAGACACCTCAATTTTAAAATCAAACTGTCCGGGCCGCTTTTCAGTAATATCGACGATTGTGGCATGACAACGAATGTTACTACCCACACGGACCGGAGCAACAAAGCGGACCTTGTCAAACCCTTTGTTAACGCCCATATAAATACCTTCAATCACAAGGTTAAAACTCTCTGAAAAATAGGACAACATAGACAGCGTGAGAAATCCGTGTGCAATGGTGCCACCAAAAGGTGTATTAGCCGCGGCAACCGGATCAATGTGAATAAACTGCCGGTCAATAGTGCACTCGGCGAACTCATTTACCTGCTCCTGGGTCACTTCAAACCATTGTGTCGGTTCGCAAACATGACCTATGTACTGTTCAATCTCTGTTTTTTTAATCATTTGTGGCATAGTCTTTGTCCTCTTCTCGTCTAGATGCTGGCTCACAGCATAGTTACTATGACGCCGAAGATAGAATCATGTTCGGCCATAGAGGGATTTACTCTCGGCCAGTTGGACCTATCTGGTGCGCGAATTGCGACGGACGATGTTATCACGAAACCAATTTCCAATAGAAATGTAACATTGACCGCTTAGTACCCCCATCAAAGCAGACATTAAATCATGCTTATATTATGACATTATCGATGCCATAATGTAAGCATCAGGGCGACCCCAGTCTATGGACTAAACTTCTCGACTTTTAGATCTTCAACAATGGAGCAATATTTCAACAACAGGACGCAAATTTTCCATATAGACCTCCACTGGGGTCGCGCAATTTAGGGTACAAACCCCCTTTCACCTCAGATGGGTATTTGGGCTAAGTGCTACACCACTAAAAACGTCCAAGCATAAACTTCAACAGCTCATACTTGGACGCATCGTTCGTTATATCAACGGCAATCTATCGGCTTTATTAATTCCCTTGGTTTCCGTTAGTCTGCTCCGTGCATCATTTTGCTAATCACCGGCGAAATCAATAACATCAACACAGCTATACCAATAGCAATAAAACCAACTTGCGTGTACACCTCGATGTAACCGGCTTTTGCCGCAGCAACATTAGTCATCTGCCCGCCAATCGTTTCTGCACCGGTGGTTCGAGCAATAACGCCTGCCAAGAAATTAGACAAACCAGAATAAAGAAACCAGGCTCCCATGGTCATGCCAACAATTCTAGCTGGCGCCAACTTGGTCACCGCTGAAAGGCCTACCGGCGAGACCATCAATTCACCCATAGTATGTATCCAATAGATCAGGAAGATGAAGATTACTGGCGTTAGACCCACTTCACCAGAGCCCTTCATGCCAGCCACTAAGGCTAAGAACCCTAAACCTGCCATAGCCACACCCAGCGCAAACTTCACTGGTGTTGACGGATTAAGTTTACGCCTAGCAAGCCATATCCACAGCCAAGCCATAATGGGTGCAAACATAAAAATAAAGCCGGCATTCAATGACTGAAAAACAGGTCCAGGAACAGACCAACCGAGCATTTCTCGATCGACTAAACGAGCTGTAAACAGATTGAGTGAAGAGCCCGCCTGCTCAAAAAGGGCCCAGAATGGGATCTGAGCCAAAACAAAATAGACCGCCGCTAGCATTCGTGAACGCTCGTCGCCCTTAAGATGAATAAAAGCATGACTGACTAACCAGATAAACATCAGAATGCCCACAGGCCCTAAGATGCCACCAACTAATTCCGCATTCATCACCAGCACCATGGAGACCGCAATAATAGCCAAACCAACTGAGTAACATAGCCACTCTACATTAATACCGAGAAATACCTTCTCTTTTAATTTTTCTGGATTCGGTGGCTCAGCCTTACCCTCAAGCCAACTCTGGCAGGAAAGAAACACAACCAGACCGAAAAGCATACCTATACCCGCAAGACCAAAGCCATATTTCCAACCATGCACAATACCCAAATAGCCACAGGACAGAGACGCCAAAAATGCACCCATGTTGATACCCATGTAAAAAATGGTAAAACCTGAATCTCTGCGCGTATCACCAAAGCCGTAAAGTGAGCCCACAATGGTCGATATATTGGCTTTCAAAAAGCCAACACCTGCGATGATTAGCGCTAATGACAAATAGAGGATATTTAGATATTTCTCTTCCGTCTCTACGGTCAAGGTGAATTCATCACGATCAATACTCGCAGGAAGGCCAACAGATTCAGGATTGGCGATATCCATAGTGGTCTCAGTAAAATTGACGTACGAGGCGCCAAGACCGGTAACAATTTGCTGACGCGCATCGCCGCCACGGGCATCAAGAACAATTTCGTATTGATTCTCACCAAGGGTTAACAGCTGTTTAGCCCCATCCCCCTCAAAGGTCATTCCAAAATGGCCAAAAGTAAGGAGGATTGCGCCAAACGTAACGGCTTTACGCGCTCCCAAATATCGATCTGCCAAGGATCCGCCAATAATAGTCATTACATAAACCAGCGCACCATAAGCACCATAAAGCACACTGGAACTTTCATCGGACATTAAAAAATGCTGAGTCAGATAGATAATGAGCAATCCACGCATTCCATAAAACGAAAACCGCTCCCACATTTCTGTTAAAAACAAGATAACTAGGCCCCGCGGATGCCCCATAATGGTTTTCTCAACGCCCTTACCGGCCGGTGGTAGTGCTGTTTCCATAGTCTTGATCCCTAAGATTTATTTTGATTATATTTATTTAACTAAGTTTGCTCATATAAGATTGTGTAAATTGGGAAAACCATACCACAGACTAGCGCAACGGTTAAGCGCCTGTAGCACCTAAAGGCACACCAAAGTACAATATTCGCTATCCGTACAGTAGTTAATGAACTAGAGCACCTAAAGGACACTTAAAACGATGAAGGATTTGAGTAAAACCCAGGCACTATTTTTAGATAACAAACCAGAATTTCTCGACATCCTTGGCTTTACCAAGAGCTCATTTAACAGCGAAACCAGCGTCTACTCATGCACATTTGAACCCTCAGAAGCGCTAACACACTCAAATGGCACCATTGTTCAGGGTGGTTTTATCGCGGGCATGCTTGACGCAGCAATGGCTCAATATGTCCTTCACCTCTATGAGTTCAAGGTTACCCCCTTAACCCTCAACATTGACGTTACCTACTTGTTACCCTGTAGACCAGCTGAAGTTCAGGTGACATCAAAAATACTGAAAGCAGGCAAAAGTATCGTATTTACCAGTGCAGAGTTATTTCAAGGTGGAAATTTGATAGCGACGGCATCGGCGACCAATAAGCTAGTTTTACACGCCCAAAAATAAATTAAATATTAATATTAATATTAATATATTTATCAATATCTTAAAGGATTTAATTAATCTGATTTATAATAAATTAAATCTTACCGCAGTTTTTTGGCACCCAACCTATACCGATTGGCACCAATTAAAAAGACGTATAGTTAGTGGCTAGATAAGGTTCAACAAAGTAAAGGGAGATCATAATAATGACAGAACAGCAAGGTATTGAAAGTGGAGAGCTATCAGATTTCCGTAAAGGCGTCGTTGATTGGATAAAACACAATACCCCCGCAGATCCGGGCTTCTTGCTCCCCCAAACATTTATGGAAGTAGGCTCAGAGCAGGTGCTCAGTTTTCTTCGCGAATGGCAGCACAAAGTATGGTCATCAGGCTATTTAGGCATGGCATGGCCGAAAGAGTACGGTGGTGGTGGCATGCCGCGTATTTTTCAACAGATTGCTGACGAAGAAATGAAAAAAGCAAGAGTACCTATCTGCTTTAATGTGATTGGTTTGGGCTGGGCTGGGCCGTTAATCATTGATACTGGCACAGATTTTGAGAAAGAGACCTACCTTAAGGGCATTCTTAGTGGAGAGGATATTTGGTGTCAGGGCTTCTCTGAACCCAACCACGGCTCTGATTTGGGCAGTATTCAAACCCGAGCGGAACGTGATGATAATGAATATATCATTAACGGCAGTAAAATCTGGACCACCATGGGGAACTATGCCAAATATATGATTTTACTGGCGCGGACTGACTCCCACGCTGAACGCCGATATAACGGTCTTTCCTTTTTCTTAGCGCCGATGGGCGCTAAAGGTATTACCACCTCCCCTATTCAAAAACTCACCGGTGATTATGGCTTCACTGAGACTTTCTTTGACAATGCGAGAATCCCCGCAAGCTGCCTGATGGGTGAAGAGGGTCACGGCTGGAGGATTGCGATGCAGACTCTGCAGTATGAGCGTGGAGCAGAGGCCGGTGCGGCCGGAGGTGTAGCGATCCTTTCAACTGTAATGAATGATCTATTGCGTATCGCCAAAGATGTGCAGCGCGATGGCGAACCACTCATGCAAGATCCCGTGACTCGTGACAATTTGGTTAAGTTCCTAATCGAGGAACAAGCACTATATCTCGCCGAGAATCGTGTGAAGATTCCAGCGCTTTGCGCTGATTACCCCAACTCTGTTGCATTATCTACCAAACTTCGTGGAACTGAATTCTTTCGACGTATGCGCCAATACGCACTAACCCTGCAAGGAGCCTCTAGCGCGCTCTATGTCGGTGATGACGACGCTGTTGAAGGCGGCTTTTGGCAACGCGCATACATGAATAATTTCTCGACGACTATCGGTGGCGGTACCAGCCAAATTCAAGCCAACATCATCGGCGAGCATGTGCTCGGCCTACCCAAGGACTAGAGGACGCGATCATGACAAGAATAGCAAATCTCTCAATCGAGTTCAGTGACGAACAGGCGATGATTCTGGCCAGTGCGAAGGACTTCTGTCGGGACAAGTCAGATATTAACGCAGTGCGCGCCCTACTAAAGTCAGACACAGGCTTTAATTCTGACGTGTGGAACGAAATGGTCGCTCTTGGATGGGCTGGATTATTCTTGCCAGAGCAACACGGCGGCTCAGAATTGGATATAGGTGCAACTATACCGCTGGTTGAAAGCATGGGCCGACATCTGCTTTCCACGCCGTTCATTTCATCAACTATCGCAGCTCAGGCCATTATGCGCGGCGGCAGCGAACAGCAGCAGGCGAAGTGGCTGCCAGCGATTGCGGAAGGTGCTATTGGCACTATGGCATTACTTGACAATGAAGATTGGGGGGCTACTGACACCAGCTGTCTACTCAGCACTAAGGGCAATAACTTTGCTCTACAGGGTAAAAAGCTTTTAGTGAACGATGCCGCTGTCGCAGATTTCTTTGTGGTACTTACTAAGTACCAGGATTCAATAGCCCTTGTGATTGTTGAAACCACTCAGCTAGCCAAAAATGCGATCAGCAACAGAACTTTGGTCGATGAAACAAAGCGCGCTGCTAACGTAGATTTTACCGGTGTCACCATAGAGTCTGCGGCTATTCTTGCCAAGGGAGCTGAAATACTTCCCGATGTACGCCTAATAGGTGCCCTGTTAATCGCCGCAGAAGCCACAGGCTGCGCAGCTGCCGCACTAGACACCGTGGTTGACTACCTTACAACCCGTAAGCAGTTCGGCCGCCTCATTGGCTCTTATCAATCCTTAAAGCACCCCACGGTAGAGATTCTTATCCAAATGGACTCCGCAAGAACACTCATTTACCACGCCGCAACATTAATTGGAGATGGTAAGCTCAGTGAAGATACAGAGATTGCCTGTCGCATGGCAAAGGCACAAGCCGCAGAAGCGCTATCCTTTGCAGGTGATCGCGCGGTACAATTTCACGGCGGAATGGGCTTCACGTACGATTGCGATGCCATGCTTTATATTCGCAGAGCGCAATGGTCACAGCATCAATACGGTGACCCTCAGCACCATAGGAAGCTATTAGCAACCCTCCTACTTGACTAGCCTAGGGGCAACCCTCCTGGGTCAACAGTTTCACTAGGAGGGCCTTAGGTTAATTACTCACAAAAATTTGCTAGAGAGTTCGTCATCATTTATATCCACAAGAATAAGGTGCTTTCCAGCCTTATTGCATGTTGATGGCTTTCATAAAGGCTGGCCTAGACTCTATATTTTTAAGATAGGCTTTAATGTTAAGCATCTCGTCGGTCACACAACCGTTTCTATTGGCCATAAAGCATGCATGCCCCAGCATTATATCGGCCGCAGAGAAATCGCCAATCAAATAGTCCTTTCCCTTTAATGCTTCATTAACAGGCGCTAAGGATTTTGTCAGCAGACTTTCTGCTTGCCTCAAGGCATTTGGATCTCTGCGGTCTGGTGACAACAAAAACTTTTGCACAACAATCTGATTCATAGGCGGCATGACCATGCCTTCGCAGTAATGAAACCATTGTAAATACAGAGGAAATTCATCCGCCTCGACCGAAGGTTTTAAGCCCCCATTGATATGTCGCTCAAGAATATAATCGATTATTGCACCTGATTCATAAAGGGAGATGTCGCCGTCTTCCAGCACCGGGACTCTACCTAGGGAATGTCTTGCTCTATGTTCGCTTGATTTTAGCCCGTCCTTAGTAAAAGGCATGCTATTAACCTCGTACTGTAGGCCTAGCTCTTCTAATAACCACACCACTCGCCCTGATCGAGTGCCTGCCACAAAATGAACCTTTAGCATTCAATCTCTCCTTAATTATTAACTTAATAAAACCGTTACACTTATTTTGCCCTTATGGATAGCACGCAATAAACCTCTTTACCTCATCAAAGGGAGGTCATAACGAGCGTTTTTATCTTTTTGTAACCACAGGTAGCCAATCATAATCACAATCGTAATGGACGCGATAACGACTAGCGCCATGATTAGACTGAATAGCTTAGTTGATTAAATGCTTTCTGATGAAAATCACCATCACCATAGCTGGTATTGATCATCATTAGCCGCTTAACGTAGTGGCCAATGTTCAGTTCGTCAGTCATACCAATGCCACCATGTAGCTGAATCGCTTCTTCTCCGATAATCTTACCATAGCGTGCCACTGTTGCCTTTAAAGCATGCACTGTTTTGAATAATGCAACGGCGTCGGTTTCACCTTCGGCAACACTTTTTGACTCACAAAGACCCCGATAAAGCATAGACTTGGTCTGTTCGCAGCCCATAAAGGTATCGACCATTCGATGCTGTAGCACTTGGAATGAACCAATGGGTGCGCCAAACTGCTGGCGAGTCTTAGAGTACTCTACGGTCAACGTATTGAGCGTTGCCATAATGCCCAGAGCTTCTGCAGATAAACCGATTAAGATTTGCGGCATCACCTGCTCGATGAGGCCCATGCCCTCGCCCACTGTATTGAGCAACTGGCTTTGATCAACGGCAACATCCGTTAAGGTCAGAGTAGCTGCACTCTGGCCGTCCATCATTTTGTAGGCTTTAACTTCAACACCTGGTGTTGCAGCATCTAGCATAAATAGGCTCACTCCACTGGGGTCAAACTGCTCGCCACTGGTACGCGCACTAACGATAAACTTGTTGGCCGTGCCGCCATTGGCCACCACGGTTTTTACGCCGTTAAGCGTGTAGCCTTTGCCGCTAGCGGTTGCCGTAGTGGATACGTCACTCATTTCGTAGCGTGACTGAGGCTCCATATAGGCAAACGAACCCAGGCAAGTGCCCTCAATGATACTGGGAATAACCTGTTCTTTTAAGGCTGAATTGGTCGAAGCGGACAATAGACCGCCAAAAACAACCACTGTGGATGAATAAGGCTCAACCACAATGCCCTTACCCATTTCTTCCATGACTACCGCTATATCGACGACCGTACCGCCAAAGCCACCGTACTCTTCAGCGAAGGGTACTGACAACCAGCCAAGCTCGGCAAACATTGACCAAAACTCACGGCTGATACCGTCATCTGATTCGATAATGCCGCGACGTGTATCAAAGTCATATTGCTCACGAACAAAGCGAGAGACGCTGTCTTTGATCATGGTTTGTTCTTCGGAAAATTCAAAATTCATGTGTAAACTCCTAAAATCTTTTTAAGGGCCATTAAAGCCGTTTTATAGGCCGAGAACGGCTTTGGCAATAACATTGCGCTGCACTTCGTTCGAACCACCATAAATGGTAGCTGCTCGCCCGTACATGTACTTACCACGAGCTTCAGCAGCAAAGTCATGGCCGAGCTCATCGCTGCTAAGTTCACCGGGCAATGCACCGCCATAGTTGGCTGCTAGCTGCAATTGCAGTTCATGAATCGCCTGACTGATCTCAGTGCCTTTAATTTTTAATAATGAAGATTCAGGTCCCGGCATGCCGCCAGACGCCATAGAGGCAAATACACGTAGCTCGGTGTATTCCAATGCCATAAGCTCCATTTCAATGTCTGACATGCGCATTTGGAAGACAGGATCTTCAATCATTGGCTTGCCGCCATTAATCTCAGCCGTAGCCCGCTGTTTAAGACCCTCAAGCATACGCTTGGAGTCCGCCACTTCGGCCATTCCGGTACGCTCGTGCGCAAGTAAAGCCTTAGCGTAGGTCCAGCCTTTGTCCTGCTCACCAATGAGGTTCTCAGTAGGAACAGCTACGTCTTCAAATAATACTTCGTTCAGGCTGTGCTTGCCATCGATCGTGACGATAGGCTTTACCGTAATACCCGGAGTGTTCATGTCGATCAATAAGAAGCTAATACCCTCTTGACGTCGAATGCCCTTGGAGGTTCTAACCAGACAGAAAATCCAGTCGGCGTATTGCGCAAAGGTAGTCCAGATTTTGCGGCCATTAACAATGTAGTTGTCACCCGCATAATCCGCAGACGTGCTTAAGGCCGCCAAGTCTGAACCAGCGCCTGGCTCTGAGTAACCCTGACACCACCAGTCTTCGCTATTGAGAATACGGGGTAAGAAGCGCGCTTTTTGCTCTTCGGTACCAAACGTATAAATAACCGGTGCTACCATCTTTAAACCAAACGGCACAACATCGGGAATACCCGCTAGGCCGCGCTCAGTCTCATAAATAAATTTCTGTGTGCTAGTCCAGCCAGTACCGCCGTACTCTGTTGGCCAACCGGGTGCAATCCACCCCTTAGCATGTAACTTTTTTTGCCAGCCTACAATATCACCCTTGTAGTCCGCCGTGGGGTCAGCGCCTAGGCGAGTTGATGCGCTACCGTCGTATTCTGCGGCAAAAAACTCTCGAACTTCACTACGAAAAGCAACGTCTTCTGCTGAAAACTTAATATCCAATTTCTTAGCTCCTATGATATAAATGCGCCACACAATATGGCGGCCTATAAATGCTTGAAGACACTGTAGGTTATGGCAGTTATCGGGTCAATACATTGCACCGCCTATAAAAGCGTCCAGCCGGTCATGTTATTGAGATAACACGACGTTCCAGATTTTCAATTGGGGAGCATTCAACCCCGAGCCTATTTACTTCAATCTACGACAAAATCTAGGCTATTGGGACACCACAGTGCACTTTTATCGCCGCCGTGTGGTGTATATCTATTTAGGTCTCGGTTAACACCGCAGGATTTTGCAGCCCACGCATAAATACACTCACAAAACGGTTTACCCGCATTTTGTAGATTTCTATGTCCGTTGAAGTATGCCTGAGACCCAGGAGAGTAAGGTTCAAAAGCTCAGAGGCTGCAGGCGCCGTAAGCAAAGCTGCCTTCAAATCAATCTCTTTCTTACGATTTGCCGACTTAAGGGTGGCTGTCAGTATATCCTTAGATTGCGTAAATGAGTCCGCAAAGCTGTCGCCACAAAGGCGAAAATAAGTCTCCGCAATCTCTTCACCATGGACTGATTCAATGAGCATCTGATGAAGGGGTAGGTATCTTGCGAGCAAAGCAGCCTCGATTCTTGATGTCAGATCTAACGCTGATAACCCTAAGCAACGCTTCGCTTCAACTAATCCAGATTCAGTGACGGATATTAATACGCAGCGAAAAATGTCATCTTTATTTTCAAAGTATGAGTACAGGGACGCCCTCGAAATGCCAAGAGCAGTTGCAATATCGTGCATTGATGTCTTGCGATAACCGTAATGTTTGAACGTTGTAAAAGCGGCATTGAGTATTGCCTCTCGCTTATTTTCTTTGGCTAAATTTTGCATATTTTTGCGGTCAGTATCCCTTGCTGGCTTTGAAATTAAGACAAAAATCTACTTTACTGCAATTTTGACAACACTGTCCATTTTTGTCAATTCGTTGCTCTGATCACCGCAGCCGTACAATAGTAAGCACAACAAAATGGAGAGCGAGCCACGCAACAAGGCGATACTTTTTACCCATTAAATCGCCGCGGCGAGATAACTGGCCTGATTAATTGCGGCCTTAGCATCCAATTCTGAGGCTTCGAACGCTCCTCCAATCAAACTCGCGTCTAGACCCATGGCGGTAATTTCATCGAACAACCCACGCTTGGGAAGCTGGCCAGCACACACAATCACTGTATCTACCTCGAGCACCGAGGGCATGCCGCCGGTGCTGATGTGTAAGCCTTGATCATCAATTTTATGGTATTCAAGGCCATTCAACATTTTAACACCACGCTGAGCTAGCGAGATACGGTGAGTCCAACCCGTCGTTTTGCCTAAACCTCGGCCAACCGGACTAGATTTACGCTGCAGTAAGTAGACCTCTCGATCAGCTTTTGCAATCTCAGGCTTGACGCCTGTGACACCGCCGCGGGGATGATTTTCAAAATCTATGCCCCACTCTTTAGCAAATACGTCTCGATCCAACGCGCCTGAGACGCCGCTGTGCATAATAAGCTCGGAAACATCAAAGCCAATACCGCCGGCCCCCATGACAGCCACGCGCTTGCCCACTTCACAGTTACCCCGAATTACGTCGATATAACTGACCACACTGGGATGATCGATACCTTCGATCTCTGGCGTGCGAGGCGTTATACCTGTAGCGACCACGACATGATCAAAGTCATCCTGTTTGAGTTGCTCTGCAGACACCGTGGTATTGAGAAGGACATCGACACTATGTATTTCTAGCATGCGCTTGTAGTAACGCAGTGTTTCATAAAATTCTTCTTTGCCCGGTACCTGTTTGGCCAAATTGAACTGGCCGCCGATCTCACTGGCCGCGTCAAATAAACTCACATGATGGCCGCGCTGCGCCGCAACGGTGGCATAAGACATTCCAGCTGGACCTGCGCCAATGACAGCAATCTTTTTTGGCGATGCGGTGATTCGATAATTAAGTAGAGTTTCATGGGCCGCTCGTGGATTAACCAAGCAACTGACTGACTTACCACCAAAGGTATGGTCCAAACAGGCCTGATTGCAGGCGATGCAGGTATTAATTTCGTCTTCTCTGCCTTCAAACGCTTTGTTGACCAACTCCGCATCGGCCAACATAGGACGCGCCATAGAGACTATGTCTGCATGGCCATCTACCAATACCTGTTCAGCAACATCTGGCATATTGATGCGGTTACTAGTGATGGTGGGAATCTTAATTTCTTTACGCAAGCGGCCCGTAACGCCAGCAAAGGCGGCTCTTGGCACCATGGTTGCGATGGTCGGTACGGTGGACTCATGCCAGGTAAAGTGAGTGCTGATAATCGTGGCACCAGCCTTCTCCATTTCTTTGGCAAGCAATACCACTTCATCCCAAGACATTCCGCCTTGGAGCATATCCATAGCCGCAATACGAAAAATTAATATAAAGTTCTCACCGACTTCAGCACGACAGCGGCGCATGATCTCTAGCGGGAAACGCATTCGGTTCTCGTAACTGCCGCCCCATTGATCATCTCGCTGGTTGGTTTTCTCTACCAGAAAGGTACTCAGTAAATAGCCCGCAGAGCCAATGATTTCGACGCCGTCGTAACCGGCTAGCTGAGCCATTTTTGCGCACTGCACGTGGTCATCAATTTGCTTTTGAACGCCCTCTTCGTCTAATTCGTTGGGCACCATACGCGCTATTCGCGAGGGGATAGCGGATGGCGCAACACACGCTGGGGTGTGAGCTAATGGTCCTGCATGCAAGATTTGCATGCAGATCTTAATATCTGGGTCTACAGCATGCACTGCGTTAGTCACTAAGCGGTGATCTTCAGCCTCTTCTGGCGTTGATAGTTTTGCGCCCCAGCCGCCTTCTATATTCGGCGAGATGCCACCGGTGATCATCATACCAACGCCGCCCCTAGCACGCTCAGCGAAGTATTCGGCAAGCCGAGGAAAGCCATTTTCGGCCTCTTCCAGACCTGTGTGCATGGAACCCATGAGCACACGATTTTTAATTGAGGTGAACCCCAAATCAAGTGGTGAGAACAGATTTGGATATACGGCATGCTTGGTCACTAATTTCCCCAATTTTTATTTTTTTACGTAGATAAACTTATAAGGCATGGTATTCAGAACACTAGCTTATTAACATGATAAAGGCGGCCAGACTTTATCAAAACGGACAAGTTCGTTGCCATGATAGATATTCTAGTGGAAGAATTTCAATAAAACGTCGTGGCTTTTTGAAAGGCAGGACGCGCCTTTAATCGCTCATAGTAGGCTTTGGTATTTGGCTTGAATCCATCGGCCAGGCCCAGCTGTTCAGCAAAATGCAGCGCATAGCCTACCGTAATGTCAGCAATAGTAAAGCGATTTGCGGCTAGAAACTCATTATCTGCAGTGGCTAATTCCACCGAGCGCAGGCGCGAGTAGAACCATTGAGTGTAATCCTTCGCAACCTTGGGCAGGCGTGTTGCCTCTGGCTCAAGAACGGTGTAGCGGTATACCAGGGTTTGCGGGAATGTCAGGGTTGCATCGCTGCGATGTATCCAGTTGAGATAGTCACCGTAGCCAGCTTCATTAACCGCTACAGCCAAGTCACTGGGGCCATAACGATCAACAAGATACTGGCTAATACCGGCCGATTCGGTCATCTGAACAATCTGCTCGGGGCCACCAGCATCATCGGTAAAAAACGGCACGGTCCCTATGGGGTTAATCTCGACATAACCCGCATGCATAAATCGCGGTGGGGATTGCATGACTTCAAGCTCGTAATCAAGGCCCATTTCTTCCAATGTCCACAGCGGACGAATTGATCGTGAACCTTTGCAATGCCAAAGTTTTAATGCCATACCAAACCTCTGTGTTTATATGTTGTCTGTTATACGTCTTCGCTTTCGTTAATTTTAATGAGTACATCGTCTGCGGCAACCTGTTTGCCCGCGACAGCTCTGACTTCAGAGACCGTGCCATCAATTTCAGCTTGAATCTCATAGTGCATTTTCATGGCTTCAAGTACGGCTAAGGTTTGCCCTCTAGTGACTTGATCACCAGGCTTAACCAAGACTTCAAGTAACAATCCGTGCATGGGGGCGATAACACGACCACCGCCCACGGCTTCATCCACCGCACCATCAAGAATAATAAGGTCTTTAAAAAAGGCTCCGCGACCCTGAATAGAACAGTGCATTTGGCCACGCTTAAGCCACATAAATTGAGCGACTAATTTGACCCCATCTAGCAACACCACGGCGCTGTTGGCCTGCATTGATAACACTTGAACCACTGCAGCCTGTTCGGCTGCGCTGTCAGAGACCTGGTAGGTATCTATACTGGTGTTGACCGGCGATATTGACAGATCATGGATAGTGTCATCAAACTGATACTGCTTGCGCGACACCATGGCGCTGGCAATGGTCCAGTTTTGAAGCTGGCTACTCACCAGAAGACTTTTCTGAAAGTGTCCTTTATTCTCTAAACATAGCTCAAGTGTTCCGGCCACCGCGCTGTCAGCGAAGCTTACCGGCTGTATTTCAAGCTCAGCGTCAGAGAATTCTTCAGCAATAAAGGCGGTCGTTGCTGCACCATCAATGAATGACTGCTTTTTTAGACACTGAATCAAGAAGTCTTTGTTATTGGGTGTACCAAAAAGAACGGTTTCTTTAAGTGCGCCAATCAATCGTAGGCGCGCAGCTTCCCGTGTTGACCCGTAGCCAATAACTTTGGCCACCATAGGGTCATAAAACGGTGAAATAGCCTGCCCTGTTGATATGCCGCCATCGACACGCACACCAACACCTGAGGCGGGGGCCCAAAGATCAACTGGACCAGAGGCCGGCAAGAAATCTTGGCTTGGGTCTTCCGTGTAGAGGCGCACTTCAATGGCATGCCCCTCTAAATTGATATCGGCTTGGCTCAAACCAAGAGGCTCACCCTGTGCCACTTTGATCTGAAGCGCCACCAGGTCTAGACCGGTAATGAGCTCGGTCACAGGATGTTCAACCTGCAGGCGAGTGTTCATTTCCAAAAAGTAAAAGAAGCCGCTGTCATCGAGCAAAAACTCAACTGTTCCCGCACCGCGATAGTTAACACTTTTAGCCGCATCAATCGCCGACTGGCCCATTTTCTCGCGTAATTCTGGCGTCATTACCGGGCAAGGCGCTTCTTCAACAACCTTCTGATGGCGACGCTGCACTGAGCAATCACGCTCGCCCAGATGGACGGTATTGCCCATTGTGTCGGCAAATACCTGTATTTCGACATGCCGGGGCTTGATAATGGCTTTTTCAAGGATAAGCTCTCCTGAACCAAAGGCCCCTTCCGCTTCGGCACGGGCTAGTTTTATCGCGCTGGCAAGATCAGCCTGATCGTGAACCAGGCGCATACCGCGCCCGCCACCACCTGCGGCGGCTTTGACCATGAGAGGTAAATCAATCTTAAGCCCCTCTGTCAACAGGGTTTTGTCACTCTGGTCGTAGCCCTCATACCCAGGCACACAGGGCACGCCAGCCTCAATCATACGACGCTTAGACTCGGCCTTGTTGCCCATAACATCAATCGCTTCACGCGACGGCCCGATGAAAACCAGTCCTGCAGTCTCTACTGCTTTAGCAAAGGCCCCATTTTCACTGAGAAAACCATAGCCAGGATGAATTGATTCTGCGCCACTACTGGCGGCGGCTTGAAGTATAAGCTCGGGAACCAAGTAGGACTCACTAACAGGTCCGGGGCCAATGCGCACGGCATCATCGGCTAGCTGAACATGAGGCGCACCCGCGTCAGCATCGGAGTAAACAGCCACTGTTCGGTAACCCAGTTTTTTGGCCGTACGGATGACCCGGCAGGCTATTTCGCCGCGGTTGGCAATCAATATACTATTAAAGTTATTTATAATCACTATTATCTAACCTTCTGTTTTATAACCATTATAATCTGATAAATAAAGCATGCTAGATCTCTTCGTTCCAATAGGGTTTACGCTTTTCTACAAAAGCCGCGACACCCTCTAATCCTTCGGAACTGAGCATGCATTGAGCAAAACCCCGGGATGCAAAATCCAACGCGTCCGCTCTCGGGCGGCGTAAGGTTTCAAACAGAATGCCTTTGGTTACCGCATTGGCGCCAGGCGCACAGGCATTGATTTGCTGTAAAATAGCCGCACATTGGGCCTCAAGATCCTCTACATTATCGGCAACTCCATGAGCAATGCCCAACTTAACCGCCTCTTCTCCCTTAAAACGCGCACCCGTAAGCATCAAGCGACGAGCTTGGGTAAGACCAACACGCTCAGTAACAAAGGGTGCAATCTGCGCCGGAGGAATGCCTAGGCTAGTCTCGCTGAGACGGAAACGCGCATCTGCGGTAACCAGAGTAACATCAGCAACACAGGCAAGGCCCAGCCCTCCGCCGATGGCGGCACCTTCCACCAAGATAATCACGACCTGAGGTTGCTCGTTGAGCATGACCATAACGTCACCGAAGGAGCGATTACTCTTAGCCACTTCAGCGGCATCAATTGTCTGCATGCCGGACTTAAACCCTTTTATGTCGCCACCTGCGCAGAAGAAGCCACCTTTGCCACGCAACACAATAGTGCGAATACTGCGGTCATCTTTAACCAAGCTGAGCACCTTAACGAGCTCATCTGTCATCTCTGCGTTCAGGGCATTCTTAGCCTCGGGGCGGTTAAACCAGATCTTTAGTACAGAACCTTGCCGCTCTAAGACCAGCGAGTTGGTTGAGCGTAATTGTGTTTTAGCTAGATCACTCATGTGATTATCTCCGCTATTTAATTAATCAGATTACAGACGTGCAACACCAAAACTGTTGGGGCGCAATTTTCTGCAACGGCCTTCACGTACCGTTTCTAGCAACATCCCCAAGGTTTTTCGCATGTTTCGTGGATCAATCATGCCGTCGTCCATCATGTGGCCTGAGGTATAAAAAGCATCAGATTGGGAGTCGAAGATGTGCGCCATCATCTTTTCTTGCTCCGCTAGCATCTCCTCGTCTGCATCTACGCCCATAGCGGCCGCTTTGCCACGGGCTACCATAGACATGGTCTTAGCAGCCTGCTCACCGCCCATTACGCCCATTTTGGCGTTGGGAAAGGTGTACAGGAAGTCGGGATCATAACCGCGCCCACACATGCCGTAGTTGCCCGCACCGAAACTAGCGCCGGTCATAAAGGTAATACGCGGCACATCAATGTTGCGCACTGCCTGAATCATTTTCGATCCATGCTTAATCATGCCCGCTTGCTCAGACTTGGTGCCGACGATATACCCAGTGGTATTTTGAAAGAACAATGCAGGAATATTGGCCTGGTCTAACAGTTGCAAGAACTGAGTAACCTTGTTGGCACCCTGAGGATCAATTGGGCCATTGTTACCAATAATACCCACCGCTTGGCCAAAGATTTCTGCCTGAATACACACGGTAGAGACACCAAAACGCGGCTTAAAATCTAAGAAGTCAGAGCCATCAACCACTCGGGCGACCAGTTCACGCATGTCATAGGGTGTGCGGTAGTCCGTAGGAATGACCCCGGCTAACTCATCGGGATCATAGGCGGGCTCAAGAAACGATCGTTTGGGCGGTAATGAGCAGTTATCATTCCATTGCAGACGATCGACGACTTCACGGCATATTTGCAGCCCCTGGCCGTCGTTCTCGGCTAGGTATTCAGCCAAACCCGAGATAGTAGCGTGCATTTCTGCCCCACCCAGCTCTTCTTCGGTAGCTATTTCACCGGTAGCAGCCTTAAGTAGTGGCGGTCCAGCCAAGAAAGCCCGTCCTCTGCCCTTAATGGCAATAACATAGTCACTGAGGCCCGGCATATAAGCACCACCCGCGGTAGACGAGCCATGCAGTATAGAGATCACCGGAATACCCGCTTTACTGAGCTGTGCGAGGGAGCCAAACAACGCACCCCCGACACTAAACCCCTCTACCGTGTAGTTCATTAAGTCGCCGCCGGCACTTTCCACAAGGTGAACAAAGGGTAGCTTTTGCTCCAGAGAGATTTGCTCGGCTCGACGAATTCTGTAACCGCCAGCGGTGGTTAAAGAGCCCGCTAATATACCGCTATCGTCGACAACAACCACGCATCGCACGCCGGAAATAAACCCAATTCCAGAGATAACCGTTGATCCAGGGATCGACTTTTCCTCTTTCTTAGTGTCGACCATGTAACCGGCGATATTGCCTATTTCTAAAAATGGCATACCTGGGTCGAGCAGGCGGGCTAAACGCTCGCGCGGTGTTAGCTGTCCACGGGCATCAAAACGTGGCTTGCGCTTCTCGGAGATTGCACGGCCCCGGCCATTAAGTTCATTGAGCCTATCGACCAGCTCTAGCATTTCTTTGCGCTGACGTAAAAAGGTCTCTGAGCTGGTGTTTATTTTTGAGGCAAATATTGCCATATGGCCGTCTCCATCTATCTTTTAAGATAATTTTTTAGGCGTTAACTTCAGTGGCAATAGCCGCACTGACCGGAATTGAAGCATCCAACATTAATTGACCGAAACCCTTGCCTTGAGCGTCGTTGCGTATACTCGCCATACCCCCGCCTCCCAAGACATCATGGATTAAAAAGTTAATCGCGTTGGTACCTGGCATCAGGTAGCGCTCGACGTAGCACAGACTTTGTTGCGTGGCACCTTCAGGTAAAAAGTGTGCAAAGCGCTCTGCCACAGCCTGCTCGCTCAAGGCCGTATAAATGTAAGGAAGATAGCGAGGCTGGCGAGCAATGATGCCCACATTGGCCTTATTTCCTTTGTCACCGCTACGAGCCAGCGCCAGCTTAATCAGGGGCACATTCACGGCATTGCTGTCCAGGGGTGCGCTGGGCGCCTGTGGTCGCTCGATGAGATCTCGATTTAGCGGTGCGCCCTGACTATCTGGGCAATCAATGTAGGTGCCATCAAGCTCGACTTGAATCCGCAAGTTTCCTTTGGGCAGAGCAAAAGAAAATAGCCTCACCACTGGCGATGGCTTAGGTCGCGCACCAGCGAAGCCAGACAAACCGGGCGGTGTCGCCAGCCCAAGGCCCACACACTCTTTTAACAGTATGCCGATGCCCGCAGGATCTGCGTGTTTTACGGCAATCTTCATGGACAGCTCTCGACAATTAGCCACAGCCGCATTTGCCCCGTACTGACTTTCAGCGCCAATTAACTCAACGCTAGTTTCACTGTAATCCGCTAAACCATGCAATTTTAAGGTTCTACGTGATGCTGCAAAAATAGCAGCGGCCAGTTTATTGGCCTTTTTATCTGCATCTACGCCATAAAAAGTCATACTTGTACCACCACGAAACTGATCAGCGTAGGTGCTACAAACTTTATAGGTATCAGGTGCGGGCAAGCCAGTGGCGCCTTTTACTTCAACAAGGTTCTCGCCGACCTCCGTCAATGTCACATTAGAGAAGTCACAAACAACATCTGGCAAAATATAGGCTTGGGGATCACCAATTTCATAAACCATCTGCTCAGCGATGGTACCCACCGAGATAAGACCACCTGTCCCCTCAGGCTTAGAGCAGGTAAAGCTGCCGTCGGCTTTAATTGTTGTAATAGGATAACCAATATTTTCAAGATTGTTAGAAAGCTCCCAATCAGTAAAGTTGCCACCAGTAGCCTGTGGGCCGCACTCTAAAATATGTCCGGCAAGAGAGCCCATGGCCAGCTGATCAAGATCATCACGACCCCAACCAAAGGCATCGATGCAGGCGCCTAGGGTTACTGCGCTATCGACACAACGACCGGTAACAACAATATCGGCCCCTTCTTGCAGCGCTCTAGCCACCGGAAAAGCACC
>CAWKZU010000030.1:0-25008 GCA_963854585.1 Gammaproteobacteria bacterium
TGTTTGGGTTCAATCTTATTGAGCGCATGATAGCCAACAGGGTCGCTCTCAGCAGGAGCAAAGCCTTTGCCCTTTTGAGTAATGATATGAAGCATCACAGGCCCTTTAATCTCTTTCAGATTTGTCAGAGTTTGCACTAACAGGGGCAAGTCATGACCGTCGAGAGGGCCAATATAGTAAAAACCCAGTTCTTCAAAAATAGTCGCTGGCGAAACCATGCTCTTCATATATTCTTCAGTACGACGCACAAAATTCTTGGCATGGGGTAGGGAGCGCAAAGCCTGCTTGCCTCGCTCACGCAACTGGTTGTAAAACGGACTGGCCCAAAGTTTTGAAAAATAGGTGGACAACCCGCCAATATTTCTTGAGATCGACATTTGGTTGTCGTTAAGAATAACCAACAGATCTTTATCCACATGAGAGGCGTGGTTAATGGCCTCAAAAGCCATTCCTGCTGTCATCGCCCCATCGCCCATTACTGCGACCGTGTGACGTGTTTCATTCAGTTGGTCTGACGCCATTGCCATACCCAGCGCTGCGCTGATAGACGTACTCGAGTGCCCAACACCAAAGGTGTCGAACTCGCTTTCTGAACGCTTAGGGAAACCTGATAAACCATCTTTTTGGCGCATACTGAGCATTTGCTCTCGCCGACCGGTGAGTATTTTGTGAGGATACGTTTGGTGACCAACGTCCCAGATCAATCGGTCATTGGGGGTGTCGTAAACATAATGTAGTGCAACGGTCAGTTCTGCCACGCCCAATCCAGCACCAAAATGTCCGCCAGTCTTACCGACACAAAAAAGCATAAACGAGCGCAGCTCGTCAGTCAGTTGTATTAATTCCTCAGCCGTCAGTTTACGGAGATCTGCAGGTGCATTAACAGCATCCAGTAAGGGCGTAACTGGGCGGCTGAGAGGAACTTCGGTATAGGTCTTTTGCATTTAGGGCGCTAACATTGTTGTATGTTTATTGAGGGTGTGAATATTACACCAATTAGTCACTTTAATGCGCTCGGTTAACGATAAAGCCGGCAATATAACGTAAGGCTTCAGCGCGCTCACCAAATGGTTCAAGGCATGCGATGCTCTCTGCGTATAGTTCCGACGCTTGGGTTCTGGCATCGTCAAGACCCAGCAGAGAGGTATAGGTTGGTTTTCCTTTAGCCAGATCAGATCCCTGTCGCTTGCCTAGCTGGGCGGTAGAGCTTTCAACGTCGAGAATATCGTCTTGAATTTGAAAGGCCAAACCAATAGCACGAGCAAATTTTGTCAAGGCGTCGAGCTGCTGTGACGTCGCTTGGTTTGTGGCGACCGCCCCCATTAATACACTTGCCTCAATCAAGGCGCCGGTTTTGTGGGCATGCATAAACTTTAGTTGATCTAGCGTCAGTAATTCACCCGTGGCGGCAAGGTCGATGGCCTGACCTGCGACCATGCCTGAGCAACCGCTATGATTGGCCAACAGGCGAACTAATTCAAGCTGTGAGGCCGGCGGTATTTCGTTCATGGTTGCTAATTGTTCAAAAGCCATTGCTTGTAGCGCATCGCCGGTCAGTATTGCCGTGGCCTCATCAAACTGGATATGACAGGCAGGCTTACCTCTGCGTAAATCATCATCATCCATGGCCGGAAGATCATCATGAATAAGAGAATAAGCATGAATCATCTCAATCGATGCGGCGGCAGTTTCAGTAAGATGGTCGGCCTTTGCTACTGCGTCAGCAGCTGCAAAACACAATAGTGGCCGTAGACGTTTCCCGCCATTAAATACGGAGTAACGCATCGCTGAAAATAGCCGTTCTGTAGGGCCTTCGGCCGCCGGCAGGGCCGTCTCTAGCCGCTGATTAACTCGCGCAATATAACCTTCAATAGTTTTCTTCATTTTGGACATTAGGCTCTTTAACTGCCTTCTTCAGGGCTATAGTGGGCGCTCACTAATTCGTCACCTTGCCGGGTCAGTAGCTCGACTTTTTGTTCTGCATTTTTAAGAGCCTGCTGACACTCTCGAGCAACTTTAATTCCCTGCTCAAATGACTTTAAAGAATCCTCTAAGCTTAAGTCGCCGCTCTCTAACGAAGCAACTAATGCCTCTAGGCTTTCTAGCTGCTGCTCAAAATCAATTGCTTTTGTTGTCTTATTCACAAATTCTCGCCTGTTGTGTTGAAATTAATCGGTATAGATAGTCTACAACACTAACCAACCGCTGTAAGTTGGTCAATGATGAATATAGCTCTAGTATTTAAGACTCTTGAGTTTTGTTTGCACTTAATGGAGTAGCGTCTGGGCTCTAAAATCCCTGAGCAAAGGTAATGACTATTAACAGCGGGCAGAAAAACTTCACGTACGTAGGCCAGATCTTCCAGAACAAACCCTGCTCCACGTCAGGACTGCCGTTTTTAAGCTCTTGAAGGATACTGTTACGGTAGAAAATCCAACCAGTAAATATGCACAGCATCATGCTTAATAGTGGTTGCGCAACCTGAGTTGATATATCTGCAACATAACCAAATAATAAGTCGAAGTTTAGACAGATTACAGTGCTAATACCCAAGACAATCAGTCCAATCAGCCAGGTGGCCTTATTACGGCCAACCTGATGTGCTTCCACCGCATAGGAGACAGGTACCTCAAGCATAGAGATAGAGGAGGTGACTGCCGCGATGGACATTAGTACAAAGAACGCAAAACTAACAAATAGTCCTGTTGCACCCATGTTTTGGAACAGTGCAGGTAGAACTTGGAAAATCAAATTTGGGCCCGCAATTAAATCACCGCTCTCTGCATAAATCGGCACGCCTAACTCTTGAGCAACAAAAATGGCGGGTAGTACTAGCAATCCAGCTAAAAAGGCCACAGACATATCGGTCAAAGTCACCAGAGCACCCACCACAGGAAGGTTTTCATCGGCCCGTATGTAAGAGCCATATACCAGCATAGTGCCAACCCCGAGAGACATGGAGAAAAAGGCCTGCCCCATTGCGCTAACGATGAGTTTAGGGTTTGTGATTTGTGAAAAATCCGGTACTAGATAGTGCTTTAGCCCTGCCATTGCACCATCTTGAGTAAACACATAGGCTATTAACCCAAGCATTAAAATAAATAGGGAAGGCATCAAACGGCTGGACCACTTTTCGATACCTTGCTCAACACCAGCACTAATAATCAGCACCGTTAAAACGATAAAAATGGTTGCAAAGCCAACATCACGGAACACACTATCGGTCGTTAGCCACGCGCTTATATGACCTTGGCCTAACGTTGTAGTCAATGGCTCAAGCATGTAGGCAAGCATCCACCCAGCAATAATACTATAAAAACTTAAAATCAAACCCGCCGTGACCATGCCCCCGATACCGACTAACGTACCAATCTTTTTACCGGGTTGACTTGGGGAGATCGATTGTAAGGCGCTAACCATGTTGGCTCGAGTATGACGGCCAATAATGAGCTCGGCCATAAGTGCTGGATAGGCAAGAAAAAACGCTAGAATAAGATACATTAATACAAAGGCAGCGCCACCGTTGCCTGCTGCTTGGGTTGGGAAGCCCCAGATATTACCAAGGCCTACTGCAGACCCAGATGCAGCAAAAATGAATGCTAAGCGCGAAGAAAATTGACCTCTCTGCATAATTACGTCTCTTATAATTTTAATTATGGAGAGTCTAGGTTATTCAGGGATTAAATTCGACCCTAACCGCGAAATACATAATTCAGCGTTCATTTGTCGATACATTAAGTAGCCTCAGAAGCTAGACCATTAGTGCTGGCTTAAATCCTCTCAATGGTTATTTAGAAACTTCAACATGATTAGCGCGGTGGGTCTACACAGTGGCTTGCGAAAAAAGGTTCGGGTTTACACATTCTCACTTACTCGGACAACTTACCTTTTAAATGCCTTTAGAATAGTCGCAGCTGGAAAGTGATATGGATGCATATGTATTCATAGCACTTTCATCATATGTGAAGAAAAATATTAATGGATGTTAAGTTAATGCAAAAAAAGAAATTAGTAGGGTTGATGTTGGCGGTTTTGTTGGCCGGTTGTCAGGAGGATTTAGTTTATTCTGGGAAGCCTCATAGAGACTCAAGTTTATACCAACATGACCTTCAGCAGGTGGCCGTGTATACCACAGCTAAGGATACAGACAAGCGACTGACCTTGACTCATCAGTTGTCTTTAGAGCCGGGCATGCAGCCTTTTGAAGCGGAAGTTTCTGTGTTTGTAAATCCCAATAAGCGATACCAAAAAGTTCTTGGGTTTGGCGGCGCAATTACCGATGCTAGTTCTGAAGTGTTTGCAAGCTTACCTGCCGACAAGCAAGAAGAATTACTGAAGGCTTACTTTGATAAAGACGAAGGCATTGGTTACAAATTGATTCGAACGTCTATACATAGTTCCGATTTCGGTAGTGCAAGCCATACCTATATTGAAGAAGGTGATAAGACATTATCGACGTTTAATATTGATAAGGACCGTGAATTTCGGCTCCCATTCATCAAACGCGCGATGGAGGCAGCTGGAGGTGAGATCACTTTTTATGCCAGTCCATGGAGTGCACCAGCCTTCATGAAGACCAATAACAATATGTTGCGAGGCGGTAAGTTACTGCCTGAGTATTACGAAACCTGGGCTAAGTATTTTGCTAAATTTATAAAAGCGTATGAGGCCGAAGATGTTCCGGTATGGGGAGTCACTATCCAGAACGAGCCCATGGCGGTTCAGCGCTGGGAATCTATGATTTATACCGCTGAAGAAGAGCGTGATTTCCTCAAAAATCATCTTGGGCCGGTACTAGAGCGAGAGGGACTTGGCGACAAAAAGATCGTTGTTTGGGACCACAACCGCGATCTAATTACACGCCGCGCCAATGTTATTTTTGAGGATCCTGATGCCGCTAAATATGCATGGGGCATTGGTTTTCACTGGTATGAGACTTGGGCTGGCGGCGAAACTATGCATGATAACCTCGCCTTGGTTAATGAATCTTACCCGACTAAAAATTTACTCTTCACCGAGGGTACTAATGAAAACTTTAGCGCCGATCGATATCAGTATTGGCCAAATGCTGAGCGTTATGGCCACTCTATGATCAATGACTTTAATCGAGGAACGGTGGGGTGGACCGATTGGAATATTTTACTAGATCATAACGGCGGGCCAAATCATGTGCAGAATTTTTGTTTCGCACCCATCCACGGTGATACCCGAACGGGTGAGTTAGTTTATACGCCAACTTATTACTATATTGGACACTTCTCAAAATTTGTTCGTCCGGAGGCGGAGCGGATGAGCACTAGCAGCAGCCGAAGTTTTTTGTTGGCGACCTCATTCGTTAATACAGATAACCAAATGGCAACGATAGTGATGAACCAAACGGATGACGAGGTGGCCTACAACTTTTTTATTGGCCAGCAGCAGACCAAGTTAACGATTCCACCAAGAGCGATGCAGACGTTAGTGTACTAGTTGAATGTTACGTGTCTGTTTAAACTGCTACTGAAGCCTGGCGGCATTGCGATGGTGTAATGCCCTCTATTTTTTTGAAGAAAGTATAAAAAACAGACTTACTATTAAAGCCGACCTCCAAGTAAATATCGGTTATTGTTGTTGCCTTATAATCTTCGGCAGTCAACATTCGCTTGGCTTCTTCAATGCGATAGCGGTTTATAAACTCATAGAAATTGACACCAAAGTGACGGTTTATCAGAGTCGATAAATCGCGAGGCATAATGGTTAGCGACTCGGCCAAGGTGTCGAGGGTGATATCGGGCTCCATATAAATTTTATCGTGCCTTATTGCGCTATCAATCTTAGCGGCCAGTTCTGGCTGCAAAAATTGGCCGCTCTTTGCTTTTTTAGCTGTAGTTACTTCATTGACTTGCTCAAAGACGCCAAAGTAGCGAACTGCGGTAAACACTAATAGGTTCACCAATATAAAGGTGAAGTAGTAGCCGGTAAGCCCAATATGGCTAAACTGCTGCAGGCTGAGCTCTGAAAAGATATTAATAATTTTGGCGCCAGCCAGAACAGTCTCAGAAATCATAACTACAGAGAACCCTATCACCAGCGCTCTTAACCAAGAGATGTGGATTTTTTCCATATTAGAGTTAGTGTCTTGGAGCAAGCTGCTATATCGACTGATTAGGACAAAACATGCAACAGCATAAAAAACACGTACTAACTTGCTAAAGAATTCCATATAGACATAGCTTGCGCTATAAACAAACGACTCGCTATTAATCATATCCAGGCGCTGAGCTTCTGGCTGGCTGTAGAACGTCATCCAAATAAAACTAGCATAGGTTAGTAGAGGAAGTAGGTGCAGTAAGTCGATTTTGGTCAGAGAAAAATCACGAAATGCCAGCGATTTAAAGCACAAAAATAACAGCGCGCCATCAACATAGTAAGCGATAGCGGGAACAAAATATAAGGTTGGGAAAAGATTGCGAACTGTTACTTTAAACTCAGCACCCCACATCATGAGTTCATTCATTGGGATTAGCGCATGCGCTAATAAAAACAGGGCAAGAAATAGTGTGCTTTTGACATTTCGATCACTGGTGATACATAACAGTAAAAAACAAAATAAGCACTGCATCGCAGTCATTAAAAGAATAACGTCATGAAAATTAAATAGTACTGAGCTGAATTCAAACGATTCCATTATCGTCCTTGATAGTTAGCGACACGCTACTTTATTGTCGACTATATTTTCTTAATAGGCTTTAGGTTCTTTTTCGAACTAAGCGTTCTTTGCTTTTTGTTCGTAGACTGCTGAAGAAGCCCCACAGGCACTATCTAAGTGACTAGTGTAGTCTGAAAGTAGCGCATTATCGTTCGAGTAAAGCACCAGAACTCTCAACGCATATGCTTATACACAATGGCAATAATAGTAGTATGGCTTAAGGCTACTATTTTTTCCCAATTATTTCTTGCCCTTGCTGGGACCAAGATTGGCATTTCATGCCTCCTCCAGCGTATACCAGAGTGTTATTTGAGTGAGGAGTGTCAGGAGACGATAATTGCGCTACTAATTTCTTTTGTCCGAGTACTTTAGACGGACGCAAATGGCACTCATAGTTTGTAAATTAAGCTCACAAATATGTTTCCAGACTACATTATGTTGACGAGGGCGATAGAATCACAGAATGTAGTCTGAAAACATACTTTTGACGCTAAAGCTTGGTAAAAAGTAATATGTGATTGCTTAAAATAAGAAGAGATATAGGGCCAACATGAATGTAAATAAAAACCTTTCGATGCTGTATTTATTCGCGGCCACATGTCTAACGGCATGCGGGGGTGGTGGCGTTGGCGGAGATGCCGACCAGAATGTGGTACGTACACTGTTTGCCGTTGGTGAAGTCATCGAGGCCGTCGAAGATGGTGGCCCCGTTGAAGGAGACGTAAGCGCCAATGAGCAAGGTGCTAACCTCAGTTATGCTATAGCCTCTGGCAGTGCCATGGCCAATGGAACGCTTGAGTTTAATGCCGACGGTACCTTTATCTATACGTCCAACCCTGACTTTTTTGGCACTGATAGTATTGATTATGTGGTCACTGATACTGCTTCAGGAGAGACAGACACCGCGACTCTAACTATTAATGTCGCCAATGATTTTGAGGCCATAGAAGAGTATGGATGGCAGCTAGTGTGGAGTGATGAATTTAATTCAGACAACCTGGATGGCTCGCGCTGGGAGGCGGTTAATAGCAGTGTTTTTGGTGGCCATCTAGTGATCACGGCACAAGATGGCATGACATCCTCGGTGGTAGGTTTAAGTAGCATGAAGTTTGGTCGTGTTGAAGCCAGCGTCAGAGCTGCTGCAGGCGCTAATGTTACGGCTGCGTTTAAGTTGGCTCCGGTATCAGATATGTATGATGGCGAAAACAGTCTGGTGGCGCTCGAATCTAATCAGGGCTTGCTGACTGCAGGTGCTCATTATGGTTTAGGCCTAACCAGTGGTATTACGATGAATGCTGACACTTTAGACACAGTGGCAGACGACTTTCATATCTATGCGATCGAATGGGGCGCCAGTGAAATTCGATGGTATATCGATGACACCCATGTGCATACGGTCGATACACTCAACACCTGGGCTTATAACCTTTCTGGTGGTGACATAGTAGCTGACAACGCAGGACCATTCAACCAAGACATGCAGGTTATATTTGATTTGACCGCTAGCGGAGATGGCTTGCCAGCAATGGTTATTGTTGATCAGATTAAGGTCTGGACGTGCGATCCTTCTGTTGAATCGAGCGTTGAAGACTGTGCCTCTAGGGAAAAAACTAAAGTGAGTAAGCAAGCGTCTGACCGCATTGAAACGGTGGGCTCGGTTGTGGTGGATCTATTTACAGATGGTTATTTTGATGCGGTCAGTGGGATCAAAATTTCCGACTTGCAGCCACTAAATTGGCATTACACGGATGAAATTAAAGAATTAGTGCTCAGTACTGTGGGTGCTATCGATGTTGATGTGGTCGTAGTCGAAGGGAATCATGACAAGGTGTTAGATATTACTAGCGGATCGGGTACCACCAGTATGACTGTTGGTGTTGAAGCCGTTGAGTTGATTGGCCTGCATACCGCACTGAATTTTGATCTCTATATTGATAGCGCAGTTACCGCGGCTAACGTCATTGAGATCAGACTTGAATCTGGTCCTGTGCATGCAGGATTTAAACGTTTGAATATTGCTGATGCTGCGGCGGACACCTGGCTCAGCTTCAGCATACCTATTGGTGAATTTTTGGATAATCCGATACTAGTTGATGGTGATCCGATGCCATTAAATGTCACCCAGATCACCTCCCTGATGGCTTTAGAGGTGCAAGGCGAAGCACATTTGCAGGTCGATAATATTAATTTTACCTGCATCAATTCTGAAAGTTGCATACAAGGACCGTTGGGCTTGCAGTCTGAGGGAGCCCCAAAAGCTGAACCTATTCGTTATGAGGCAGAGGACTATATTGCTGAATCTGGCACAGGACTGGAGGTCACAACAGATGAGGGCGGAGGTCAGAATGTTGGGTTTTTAGGTGCTGGGGATTATTTGGTTTACACCATAAACGCGCCAGGAATCGGTGCTTATAGCCTTGATTATCGCGTTGCCAGCGCCGGTGGCAGTGAAGGGTTTGAAGTGTCCATCGATGGCGTTTTGGTCGACAGTCAAACAATACCTGATACTGGTGATTGGCAAAATTGGACGACACTGACGTCCCAGCAATTTGAGTTGGTCGTAGGTCTTTACACTTTACAAATAGATTTTCTTGGTGGTAATCAAAACCTGAATTGGTTCGAGTTATTGCCCCCCATTACAGAAATTTTCATAGAAGCGGAAGATTATGACAATGAAAGTGGTATTTCGCTTGAGGATACAACGGATGAAGGTGGCGGTGAGAACATAGGTTATATCGACGAGGGAGACTTTGTTGAATACACCGTTAATATTCCATCTGAGGGTACCTATCTGATCGAATATCGTCTTGCCAGTGCAGTTGATTCATTTGGTTTTGAAACATCTATTGGTGGCGTGGTAGTCGACACTCAGGAGTTGTTAGCCACAGGTGATTGGCAGAACTGGATAACACAGAGCGCTGAAGTTGAATTGGTTGCTGGTGAGCAAATATTGCGGCTGGACTTTCTTGGAGGCGCAATTAATGTCAATTGGATTAGACTGACGCGTAAGTAGGTCGAGCTGCAAATTGTACGTAAGAACTAAAAGAAGTAGTATTAGTAAGGATGAACTATGATTCACGAATCTAAATTTAAGCGACAGTTTCTGGCAGGCAGCATTGGCTTGGCTTTAGCAGCTAGCCCTTATGCTCAGGAAGCGGGTCAAAAAAATACCTATGCGTCGAATGATCCAGATGACCTGATCGAAGAGATTGTAGTGACAGGAATTAGAGCTAGCTTACAGCGTTCAATGGATATCAAGCGCGATTCTAAGGGTATTGTTGACGGTATTTCTGCAGAGGATATAGGCAAGTTTCCCGATACTAATTTGGCTGAATCTCTTCAGAGAATCACAGGTGTTGCGATTGAGCGGGATCGAGGTGAGGGCTCTAAGATTACTGTTCGTGGATTCGGTCCTGATTTCAATATAGTAACCTTTAATAGCCGTCAAATGCCAACCACAGGCGGTCGTTCGTTTGACTTTGGGAATATTGCCTCTGAGGGAATTTCGGCGGTTGAAGTCTATAAGTCTGGTCGCGCTAATGTCGCCACAGGCGGCATTGGTGCAGTGGTTAATGTCAAAACGAGTAAGCCATTAGAAATGCCTGGCATGCGCGCTGTTGTGAGCGCCAAGGGCGTTTATGATCCCGGTACGCGCAGTGGCAACAGTGTCAATCCAGAATTTGCTGGATTGTTTAGCCAAACCTTTGCAGAAGATACCGTTGGTATCGCGTTGTCGCTCAGTAGTCAAACGCGTGACGGCGGAACTCAGTCAGTCACCACGCAGAGTTTCATGGGTCGGTCATTTGTGACTCAGGATGATATAGACAATAATACTGCCGCCGCCGAGTGGGGATCGATCGCAGTTGGAGATCCATCAGCTATCAATTTTCCAAGTGAGGTTAATGGTGGTATCTACGCTATTCCTACCAATATTCAATACAACTTAGATGATTTTCGTCGTGAACGGATCAATGGTCAATTGACGTTCCAATGGCGGCCTTTTGAGGCGCTCACCACGACACTGGATTATACCTACGCTGAGAATCAGATTAATACGCAGCATCAGGATTTGTCAGCCTGGTTTGATCCAGGCTGCGCCACAAGAGAGAGCGAGTGGGTGCAGGAAGGCAATATTTGGTCGCCCACAACCTATACACAGGTAGGCTGTGCTGCAGACAATCTTCAGGGTGTGGGTCTGTATGCGTCAGTAGATGAAAACAAATCCATTGGGTTTAATGTGGAGTGGCAGGCGAGCGATAACCTAACCCTTAATTTGGACTATCATGATTCCAGCGGAGAATCGCGACCCAACAGCAAGCACGGCTCCGGCGGCTCGATGGCTGTGGCCGCGCTGAACCGGATCACTACGTCGGGTTATTTCTCTGCTGGTGGCATGCCTGTTTTAGAAGTGCAGTTGGGAGAGAGAAACTCCTACAATCAGATTTCTCGCATTGACCAAGTCAGTGCCAGTGACATGCAGCTTTCTGGAAGTTCATTTGGTAGTTACAACAATCGTATGGATGTCGAGCAACTTCAACTTGATGGCCAGTACGATTTTGACTCAGGCCATAGTATTAGCTTTGGTGTAGCCAGAGTTGAGGTGTCTAATCGGGGGCAATCCAAAGGGATTTCTCGTAATGCTTGGAGTGGGGTTGGAGAGCCGGGCGATATTGCTGACCTATTAAGTGTTGATTCCATCGAGGGTGTCTTTGATGGAATCGATGGCAGTGCTGACCCGCGCCAAGTAACTGACTTTTTCACCTGGGATTTTCAAGATTTGATTGATCGAGCTGAGCAGCTTTTACGTGACGGCGCTCACGGCGATGTCGTAGGCGATGGCGGCCCCTGCTTAACCGGCTTTTGCCCCTCCTATGACTTTGATTTAGACGAAATCACAACAGAAACTTCTGATTCGATCTATCTCCAAACACACTGGGTTGGCGATGTACTTAATAGGCCGGTCAATCTGTATTATGGCGTGCGTTACGAGCAAACTAAGGTGCATTCTGAAGCGCTAGTCCCCCTCTATGACAGAGTGGAATGGAGCATTATTGACAACCGGTTTAACCTCTACCAACAGAAATCTGAAGATGGCAGAACTATCCAAGGGTTCTCAGAAATCGACGGTGCTTATAGCATGTTCTTGCCGAGTCTGGATTTCGATATAGAGCTTATCGATGATTTGATTTTACGTGCATCCTACAGTCTAACGGTAACTCGCCCCGTATATAACGATCTTAAAGGGGCCCTAATTATTGATTACTTGGGCTCAGATGGCGGCGGCGGCCGGCGAGGTAATCCTCAACTGCTACCCATGGAATCGTCAAATATCGACATCTCTCTCGAGTGGTATTACGACGAAGGGAGTTATTTTTCAGCTGGATTTTGGTCTAAAGATGTTGATAATTTTATCGTCAACAGCACCTTTGAAAACCAGCCTTTATTTCAAAACCTTTTCACCCCGATTAATGGTGATTTGTACAACCAGGCGGTGGAGGCACTTACCGGTGGTGACCCTCGGTTTGACTTTGATTTGGGGGATCTCAACACCTACTACGCAGAGAATTTTGCCAATGAGCCTGGCGTCACTGTAACCGGTGAGGGCGACGAAATTGAAGTTGTTGTAACAGGAACAACTGCAGACCCAATAGCCATATTTGACGTCACTATTCCGATTAACCAGCGTGAGACCAAAGTGCAAGGATGGGAGTTCATGCTGCAGCATGCTTTTGGTGAGTCCGGCTTTGGACTTCAGGCTAACTACACCATTGTCGATGGCGATCTGGACTATGACATTAACCTCAACGAGGAACAGTGGGTTGTTCCAGGCATGAGCGATACGGCCAATTTAGTGGGCTACTACGATAAAAATGGGTTCCAGGTGAGGGCTGCTTTGAACTGGCGCGATCAATTCTTGGCATCAGCAGGGCGCGATCCACTATTTGTCGAAGAGTACTATCAACTGGACATGAACGTCAGCTATGAAATTAATGACAAACTATCGTTGTTTATAGAAGGGATTAACTTAACCGAGGAAGATCAGCGCATCCATGGACGATCAAGTTATCAGGTGCGTGAATATGCTGTTGGTCATGCTCGTTACAATGTTGGCGCTCGCTACGCATTTTAATGTGTGGTGCTAATAGTGGGTGCGGTAACCAAGGCATTATAGATTAGGAGTTTAAATGGTCAATTACAGAGTACTCGACAGCAGCAGACTTGCAGTGATGAAGGTCATGAACTCGCGATCGTATAGCTGTGGTAATTATGTTAGCTATCGATAAAAAAATAAAACAGGTGAATCATTGCACCATGCAGTCAATTCCGTCTGATGTACTAACCTCGACAGAGCCTCTAGTGTTGAAAGGCCTTGTCTCGGACTGGCCGCTAACCAAAATAGGGTTAGAGTCACCTCAAAAAGCCAGTGCATATTTACTGCAGTTTTATCAAGATGCTCCGGTCAATGTGGCACTGGGCGATGCCAGCACCAAAGGACGTGTTTTTTACAATAATGATTTTACAGGCTTTAATTATCAGTCCCTCAAAGTCAGCATGAATATGCTTTTGGATAAACTGCATCAGCACGCTAATGATAGCGCTCCACCTACGATCTATATGGCATCAACTATGCTCGACCATTGGTTGCCCGGATTCAGAGAACACAATGATATTTCAGTAGGCGAAAACGATGCCTTAGCCAGTATTTGGATTGGTAACAGGACGCGTATTGCAGCGCATTATGACCTGCCGGACAATATTGCTTGTTCGGTTGTTGGGCACCGGCGTTTTACCTTATTTCCGCCAGAACAGATTGCCAATTTATACCCTGGTCCTCTTGATCTGGCGCCGGGTGGACAGGCCATTAGCACCGTTGATTTTAGTCAACCTGATTTAGATAAGCACCCCAAATTCCATAACGCCATTAAATCGGCACAGGTGGCTGATCTCGAACCTGGGGACGCCATATTCATTCCCAGCATGTGGTGGCATCACGTGGAGAGCCTAGATTCATTTAACGTGCTGGTTAACTATTGGTGGCGTCAATCTCCTGTCTATATGAGTACACCGATGAATACTTTACACCATGCGCTGCTGACGATAAAAGACTTACCTCCGGAGCAAAGGAAAGCTTGGCAGGGTATTTTTAATCATTATATTTTTGAGTCCGATGAAGAAACTCATGCCCACATACCTGATGAAGGCCGCGGTGTTTTGGGCCCTTTAGATGAGGAGCTTGCCAAAAATATACGCGCTCTAGTGCTTAATAAGTTAAATAGATAACTGGTGACAAAAGGGTCTTTCGCCTTCATAAAACATCGGTTTAGAGTTGATGGAAGTGCCTAAAAAAAGGGAAAAGATAATGTTATGCGTTCGAATAAGTTAGCAGGACGATCGTCGACATAATAGAGCCTAACATGGTATTCATCGGAAGGTTAGCCAGCCATATTAATAAAAGAATTCGCTGTTTTGTCTAATCACAGCCTAGTCGGCAACGATTGTAACGACGGTACAAAAAATACTAAAAGGGTAAATAAATGCAACATAACCGCGCCAATGACCTAGCTTCTGGCCTCGCTATAATGCTCAAATCGTCACTCTTAGTGGTTGGTCTTTTAATGATCTCTAGTTGTGGCGTCAAAAACGGCAACGAGTTTTTGGATGTGCCCGAAACTATTGCTGATGCCAGCGATAATTCTAACGGTGATGGCCCTTTGGGAGAAATTCCAGATCGTACTCTGGCAGATGTTATCGTTCGTGACCGACCCCATATTGATCAGTCCTTAGGTTATAACGTTATTCAGACTGACCTAAATACAGCACTGCGCGGTGTAAGTTTGTCGCTGGATGGCGGTGATCCTTACGGTAGCTTGCCCTCTAATGTACCAACAGCCACGCAAATGAATCTGTTAGTCAATGAGTATGGCTTTAACACATTACATGTGTACCTTGAGGGTGATGCTGAACAAAATCCTGAGCCTGTTGGCGTGAATGAAGCCCTTGCGGACCAGCTTGTTACATTAACCCGTGAGGCTAAGATGTATCTGATTATTACCATGGGTAACAATGGTGAAAATGGTGCTATTCATAGCATGGAGAAGACCTTAGCATTTTGGGATCTCTATGCTGCTAAGTACGCGGATGAAACGCATGTGATTTTTGAGGCTCATAATGAGCCGGTTACAGGTATTAACGGTAACTGGACGTCGGAAGATTGGACCCGACAGGCTGACATGTACCAAACTATTCGCAGCGCTGCGCCTGACAGCATGATTTTACTTGGCTCGTTTATGTCGTTTTTTGGTGGTTCGCAGGCAATCAGTGGTGCTGATGGGTTGGCAGAACAGTTTCCTGGTATTTGGGACAACGCCGGTTTCGCTTTTCATGCTTATTGGGACATTGCCCAAGTCGAGAGCACAATTGATGCCTTTGAAACGAGCACTAAATACCCAGCCTTGCTATGTACTGAATTCTATCCAGGGGATACCAAAAAAGGTTTTAACGAAATTTTTGAAAGCCACCATATCGGGTGGACGCAGTTTGAATGGCTTGCGGCAAATGATCTTGAATTAGATCGTTTTAAGGGTTATCTCGATGCTTTTGGTACCACTTGGCGCCCTGAAAATCCGGCCGCAACTTGGCCAGCCAGCGGTTCACCCACGATTACATTTGATGAGACTATCGGTCTTTATAGCCGTGCAGACGAGGCCTTTTTACGGTTAGATGAGTATTATCAAATCATCGCAGATGATCGTGATTATGACGGTGTTGGTGGTGATGAGTTTGTCGTTATTGATGCTGGCGATGATGGCTCTGTTGCATTGCGTGCATCAAATGGTAAATACCTTACGGTGAGTGATTATGGTCAGGTCTTGGTCGCAACAGGCAATAAAATAGGCGTTGATCAAAAGTTCCAATGGCTTGAATTGCCCACAGGTGACCTTGCATTGCGTCCATGGAGTGGTTCAGCACACCTTATTGGCACTCTTCCTGCAGCGGAGGGTGAAAGTTATGGCTTGACGGGCCCTATTGGGGCAGGTGTTGAGCGCAATGGTGCTAATACATACCGAGTAGCAACCAGTTATACCAGCGAGGTAGAACCCTTAGAAGAATTGGCAGAGACGCCGCCAGGGCCGTTTTTTGGCAGTCCAATGCCAGTGCCTACCAACGGTAATGGCGATCATCCTTTCGACAGTCTAGCGCCTGATGGTCGCATCTGGGCATCAGATTATGATTATGGTGGTGAGGGCGTTGCCTATCACGACAACGGTGCGATTAACCTTGGTGAGGCTTATCGGGCGGACGAAGCGGTCGATGTTCAGTCGAGTTCAGAAGGTTACACCGCCGTTGGTTTCTTCGACAAAGGGGAGTGGTTAGAGTACACAATAGATGTGGCTACCGCCGGCAATTATGTCATCACAATGCGCACGGCATCAGGCAGTGGCGTGGGTGGGTTTATTAGTTTTGAATCGGACTGTGTCAAGTTAACTGGCAACCTTGCAACGCCGAATACCAATGGCTGGGATATATGGGAAGATACAACTGTGGACGTCACCTTAAAAGCTGGCGTGCAAAAGTTACGAGTGGTCAGTGGTGGCGACATGAATCTGATGAACTTCGACATTCAACTGGGTGGTGAGGGTGGCGCCGACTATGGTGCTGGATGTGAATGGAGGCCACCAGAGCCAGATGATATTAAAGTAGAGGCTGAAAACTGGACTACCGTTATTGCGAGCCCAGAGGGTACCGTCAGTATTGGCGCCTCTACCGACAGTGATTTAAGCGACCATGTGGGCAACTTCGATGCCGAAGACTTTATCGACTATGCCGTCGATGTTCCTGCTTCTGGCTGTTATGCCGCGGATTACCGAATTGCCAGTGAGCCCGGCAGTGCGGGCTTTGACTTGAGTTTTGGCGGCACCTTAGTCGATACCTTTGCGGTACCGCCTACGGGTGGTTGGTCAAGCTGGGTAACGTTTAAGCGCCCCGTTGAATTAGTCGAGGGTGCTCAAACTATGCGTATTGATGCTCTTGGTGATTCGTTTAACCTTAACTGGCTGGCATTTAATCAGACAGATGATGCTTACTGCTTAGATGATGGAGCCATTACCATCGAGGCCGAAACTTATATTTCATCAATTCAATTACCAGAGGGTGAGGTTGGAACGCAAGGAACAGAAGATGAGGGTGGTGGTTTAAACGTCGGTTGGATAGATGCCGGGGACTGGATGGAATATGAGATTACCATTTCGGCCGCTGGAAATTATGAAATATCCTACAGAGCTGCCAGTCAAGGCGGAAGCAACCCAGGTGTTAGTACTTATCTTGATGGCGCCCTCGTGGATTCAACTGCCGTACCCGACACGGGTGGCTGGCAAGCATGGGAGACCGTGACCGGCGGTATTGTTGAGTTGGCGGCAGGTGACTATACCCTGCGCGTTTCAACTCTCTCGGGGGGCTTTAACTTAAACTGGCTGAAATTCACGCCGACTACCGAAGAGTCAATGGGTGACATAGGCACCGGTAGTGACTCGGTGCTCAATATTGGCGAGATAGTTAGTTTTAATGACCCCATTGTGGATTATGGCGTGGTCGATTTTGGTAATAACATAAGCACCCTTAGCGCTGACCCCACTGACAGCGCTAATACTGTTGTAGCCTCCATTAAAGGTAGTGAAACTTGGGCGGGTACGACCATGGCCCGTGGCAATATTATCTATCCTCTAACCGATACATTAACGCGTATTTCTATCCGTATTTATTCTCCCTCCGAAGGAACGCCGGTTCGCGTAAAACTGGAAGAGTCGGGTGATGACTCCCACTCCGTGGAAACTGAAATGCTGACGACCGTTGCTAATCAGTGGGAAGTGATAATTTTTGACTTTAGTAATCCGGTGACGGGCACTCCAGCGTTAAATACTAGTTATACCTTTGACACCTTGTCGGTATTTTTTGATTTTGGCTCAGCTGGTAATGGGGAGACCTATTACTGGGATGACGTTACGTTCTTAGATGAATATGTTGCGCCGATAACGCTAACCCAGGCCATATTGGTTGGTGATTGGACTCTGGCGCCTGAGTATGGGGCTATGAGTGTTGGCCCAGAACCGGGGAGCACCGTCTATTGGGTGAGTGACAGCGATACCGTGACGGCTCGTGCCTGTCTATTTGACGACCTATTTTCCTTTGCTGAAGACGGTACCTTTACCAATGTGATGGGAGACCAGACTTGGGTTGAAACCTGGCAAGGTGTTGAGGCTGAAGGCTGCGCAACGCCGGTTGCCCCGCATGATGGCAGCGGCAGCTTCAGTTATGTCTTTGAGCCAGATACGGCAACCATTACCCTATCAGGAGTTGGTGCTCATATTGGTTTGCCTAAGGTTGTGAGTGGCGCTGGTGAGCTTGCTGATCCCGCTGATGCGCCAGAGTCAGTTGCCTACCAAGTGGTTGCTAACAGCCAAGATACTATGACGGTTCAGGTAGCATACAGCGGCGGCTACTGGACATTTAAGTTAGTAAGAGCCGGTACCGCACAGCCTCCAGAAGCCGGCACTAACTCAATGTTTTCACTGGCTACTGACGGCATGCTGGAAGCTAGAGGCACTAGTATCGGTAACACGCCTGGCGCCGCCAATGGTGTTGTCAATACAGCTGAGGGCAGTTCGCTCTCGTTTCACGGTGACAATCTGTCTGGCAACGAATCATGGAAACTAAATGTGGGCGAATGGTACGGTGGCTCTGACGGTAATTTTGGAATGACCTTGGGCATGATGGTGTTCCAAATACCTAACTTTGGGGATATTGCGAATCCATTCCTTAGTGCTGAATTTGAGGTCACTCTCGAGCAAAAAAGCGATGCGCTTGATTTTCCGGCTGACCTTTGGGCGGTAAGAGCTTCTGACAGCCAAGATCTACTGTTGAGTGACTGGTTTATTGGTCCGGCTAGTTCTGCACCAGATAACGGGGCTGCGGGAACACTGATTCAGGACAGCTTCCTGATGCCCTCAACGGATACAGGACAGATCACTACATCAGTCTCAGCTAACAGCCAGTTGCTGGCGTATTTAAATGCTCGTTACGATGGGGGCAATGGCATCGGGAACTATGTGTTCTTACGTGTCAATAAAGCAGATGAAGATGCCTTTGCTCTGGGTTGGAACGCCTACATCTTAAAATCTTCGCAAACAGATGAGGGCGAGCAAACCGCACCAGAAATAAAATACACCTCGTCTGTCCAGCCCATGCCAATGCCTGAGCCTGAAACAGAACCCACACCAGAGCCACCAGTGGTTTCTGGCGATAACCTTATTGCCAACCCAGGGTTTGACGACACGACTGGCTGGACAGTCATTAATCATTATGAAGCGGAAAACACCATGGGAGCGGTGACTATTGCGGATGGTGTTGCAACCTTTGCTGAGACAGAAACAGCAGAGGAGGGGTCGTGGAAGCACATGGGTATTTATACCTCAATAAGCTTGGCGCCAGGCACCTATCAATTTGATATGGATATGACCTATGCCGATATTAGCGACGCCTGGGGAGAGGCTTTTATAGGGTTAGCAGAGCCCGTTGCTGGTGCAGAATATAACGGCGATCAACCTGTGTTAAAGGCATTCAATTCATGGGAGTGTGCCGCGACCAAAACCTACTCGGGATCAGCCAGGGCAGCAGGCTGTGATACAAGCGTCAACCCCGGGCAGTTTACGATAACCACAACGGGATCCTACTACTTGCTATTTAGATCTGGCGGAGCGTCTTATGGATCCGCTGGCATCGTAATTGACAACCTCTCAGTCACAACGGTTGATTAATTATCAGCTAAACCCGCTATGAAAATAAGCCGTCATTTTGGCGGCGGATTATTTCATACATTATTTAGAGTCTGAGTAATTTACTCGGACGCATACTTTAATATTTAGCTGTAATGTCAGGCTGATATGGCTGGAGATCAAGTCGGACAAGTCTGGATTGACGATGTAATCGTAAAATCCTCATCGGAGGGTGTATGTCGAAAAAGCCAAGCAACGCTTGGCTTTTTCATTAAAGATCTATAATAATGATGAATTTTTGCGGTGATTTATGCAATCCATTCTGCTCGCTACCTCCACTTGTGCTTGGCACGTTCCTTATGCCGCTGATTGATGATCTATGGTGATTAAGGTAGGTGTGATTGGTTTATTTACAGATAGGTTGCGATTCAGTTTAATGTAATAGATATTATTAACGCCCTGGGCGCCCTTTAAATAATATAACCGGACTACAATGACTTTTATCAAACTCAAAGTGACTAAAATTAAATTTTTCGCGGCAGTGCTTTTTGCTCTGACCTTTCTTAGTGTTAGTGGATCAATTGCATCTGAGGAAGACTATTACATGGCGTCTCAGTCAGAGATGCTCAGCTCTGCATTCTCCTCGGAGGACTGGGACATTGATGGTGATGGTCGAGCGGATGCATTAACCGATGGTCTATTGTTTTTACGCTATGCTTTTGGATTGACCGGAGACGCACTAATTGGTGGCGTTGTCGCTAGCGATGCTCAATACACCACCGCGTCAGATATAGAACAAGAATTAGCCACCGTTTATACCAGTTCAGGTGATATTGATGGCAATGGTGAAGTTGATGCATTGACTGATGGGTTGCTGCTGCTGAGATACCTATTTGGTTTAGATGGAGATACCTTAACTGCAGGGGTTATTGGCAATGGAGCGACTTTAACCGATAGCGCTGCTTTAGAGACCTATCTGAGTACTCTAATGCCACAGGCTCCCTACATAACGCTCAATGGCAGTGCCACGATTAACCATGAGCAGGCAACTAGTTATGTTGATGCTGGTGCGACGGCCAAAGATTTTATTGATGGTTCCGTCACGGTAACGGTTGCAGGGTCGATTGATTCTGATACGGCTGGCGTTTACACCTTAAGTTACTCGGCTACTGATAGTGAGGGTAATGTTTCTCGCATTTTAAACCGCATAGTGACTGTGGCTGACACTACAGCACCAGTGATTACCTTAGCGGGCGATGCTGCCTTAGACATCGAACAGGGCGCTACCTATAGCGATGCCGGAGCAACAGCCACAGATACGGTGAATGGATCCGTTACTGTGGTGACGACCGGTTCTGTTGATACAGCTACTGCAGGGACTTACACCCTCACTTATACCGCTACTGATAATGCAGGTAACGTAGCCACTAAGACGCGAGCAGTAACGGTAAAACAATTGAAAGCGGCACTATCGGTTGAGACTTTATCTGGCAACTGGAGTCTTTCTCGTGAAGCAGGTGCTCTATCGGTAGGTGAAACGGCTGATAATCTTACCTGGTGGTCTAACAATGAAATAGATGTCTGGACTCGCGCCTGTCTATTTGATGATGTCTATACCTTTGGTGCTGATGGGTCGTTCTTTCAGGAGTTAGGGTCTGAGACTTGGTTAGAACCATGGCAGGGCACTGACCCTGAGGCATGTGGAGCACCAGTAGCACCTCATGATGGTGATTTTACTAATGGCTCATATACGGTATCTGGCACTAGCATCACGATTAATGGCACAGGTGCCCATCTTGGGTTAGCTAAGGTAATTAATCTGGGGGATCTTAGTGTTGCTGATGCCCCTGCAGTGCCAGAATCTATTACGTATACGGTTGCCAAGTTAGCGGATGATGGCATGAGTATGACCATACAGATCAACTATGGCGCAGGGTTCTGGCAGTTTAAATTTACCAAATCAACAGGCGCGGAACCCGTGGCGAGCGATTATGGCACTGGACTTGATAAGGTTCTCAATATTGGTGAGGTCGTTGACTTCAATACGGTAGATGCAGACTACGGCTTGATAGACTTTGGCGGCACAGTAAGCAGCATCATTGCCGATCCCACCGATACAAACAATACCGTAGTATCTGTGACAAAAGGCAGTGAGACCGAAGTATCTGAAACCTGGGCTGGGACAACAATTGCTACAGGTAAGGTCTTTTATCCGCTCACCGCATCAAAGACAGGTATTACAGTTCGAGTTTGGTCGCCAGAAATCGGCACCAAGGTGAAGTTAAAATTAGAGCAATCAGGTGATAATTCTGTCTCTGTCGAGACGGATGCAACCACGACGGTTGCTGCGGCCTGGGAGACTCTGACCTTTGACTTTGCTAATCATACTGCGGAGACTCCAGCACTGGATGCTAGTGCGATTTTTGACACGCTGATCATTTACTTTAACTTTGATACTGCCGGCTCTGGTGAAACCTACTACTTTGATGATATTCGCTTCATCGGCGCAGTACCTGTGTCTGTTAATGCATCAGAATTAGTGGGTAATTGGAAACTAGCCCCCACCGCGGCCGCAATGTCAGTCGGAGTCTCCGCTGATAACCTCACGAGTTACTCAAATAGTATCGGTGATGTCGGAACTCGAAGCTGTCTGTTTGATGATCTCTTTATTTTTGGTGCTGATGGCTCATTCATTCAAGAGATGGGTTCGCAAACCTGGGTAGAGTCATGGCAGGGTGCGACGGCTGAAGGCTGTGCATTGCCTGTTGCGCCTCACAACGGCAGTGCCACTGATGCGACTTACACTTTGGCAGATACAAAAATTACTCTGACTGGTTTGGGCGCTTACCTTGGATTACCTAAGGTGACTAATGAGGGAGAGCTTAATGCTGCAGAAAACCCTCCCGCAGTGCCAAGTTCAATTACTTACACAATCACTTCTTTTTCTACCAATGGTCAAAATATGACAGTGCAAATTGATTATGGCACTGGTGTTTGGCAATTTAAGTTCGTTAAAACTGACGACGCTGCGCCAACAGCGACCATTAATGTGACTGTTGCTGCAAATAATAATGGTACAGGTAATGTCTATGTTATTGATGGAGTTCAAAAGAAAGAATTGACGCTCGTAGTGGGTACAACCTATACCTTTACTCACCCTTCAGGGCATCCATTTAGATTTTCTACAACGAGCGACGGGACCTTTGGTGGAGGGACTGCCTATACTGCGGGGGTGGATACATCTGTCGCTGGTAAAACCACTATTAGAGTGACATCGTCTACGCCAACGAATCTATTTTACTACTGTAGCGTGCATGCGGCCATGGGCGGTAAGATCATCTTTGCTGGTGCGGCGGTTAGTGATGTAATTCGAATTGAAGCTGAAAACTGGATCTCTGCGGGCGATGTCGAAACAGAATCAACCACAGATACTGGTGGTGGGCTAAATGTTGGCTATATCGATAACGGCGATTTTATGGAGTACGATTTAAGTATTCCTTCAGCTGGTAACTATGCTATTGATTATCGAGTAGCAAGCCAAGGGGGAAGCGAACCAGGCTTGAACATAAAAATTGATACTGTGTGGGTTGATACCGCCGTAGTACCGAATACCGGCGGCTGGCAAAAATGGCAGACCGTTACCGGAAGAGTGGTATCAATATCTGAAGGTGAGCACACGCTTCGCTTGGATGCCCTATCAGGTAGCATTAATATCAACTGGATTGAATTTACTCCGACTGATGCCGCAGCGGATGAACCACCGACAGAAGTGGTCAAAGTAGACCCGGTTTTGTCAGGTGATTGGACATTGCTACCTGAAGCCGGCGCTCTAGGTGTAGGGCCAAGTTCGGGAAATATTGGTTGGTGGTCGAATAATGTTGAAGATGTGACAACCAGAGCGTGTTTGTTTGATGATATCTTTAGATTTGGGTCAGATGGATCCTTTGCTAATGTCATGGGCGATGAGACCTGGTTAGAGGCCTGGCAAGGAGGTTCAGAGGCATGTGCTGCCCCAGTGGCGCCTCATGATGGCAGTAACAGTGCAACCTTTGTATTTGACAGCTCAGCATCTACCATCACTGTTAACGGCCTTGGAGCGCATTTAGGATTACCAAAAGTAGTTAACGCAGGAGAGCTTGATAAAGAAGGAATCTCAGTCCCTGAATCAATTACCTATGAAATAGTCACAAGCACAGCGACTAGCATGACGATTGAGATAGGTTACGGTAGTGGTTATTGGACCTTCAAATTTGCCAAGATAGCTAGTGCTGCGAGAGCTGAAAGTAAAAACATGTCTCATGATGGCGATAATCGATCGTATGTAGTTTACGTTCCCAATACTTATGGCGGCTCAGAAAAATTTCCTGTGATGCTCAATTTTCATGGCTTTGGTGGGCAGGCGCAGGATTATTTAAATGAGACTGACATGCGATATTCATCACATATCAATAAATTTATATTGGTTTATCCTCAAGGTACGCTTTCAGAAGGGTCTTCACACTGGAATCCATCATTACCCTCCTTGGATAATAAGAGCGATGCAGATGATCTGGGATTCGTAGAGGCCCTGGTAAACCAACTGTCATTGGACTATGCGATCGACTTAGACAGAATATATGCAGTGGGTTATTCAAATGGTGGCATGATGAGTTACGGGCTTGCCTCCCACAAAAGCGAATTGTTAGCAGCTTTTGGCTCGGTTTCGGGCACCATGTTAGCTACCGATGTCGAGCCGTCTCATCCAATGCCGGTTTTCGTGATGCATGGTACATCGGATGGAACGCTGCCTTATAACGGCAGTGAATACTATAGCTCAGTTGACAGCGCGCTCGATTATTGGACTAATTTCAATAACACCACGACTAGCCCCGAATTAAACACAGAAACCGATAAGGGATCGACCATAGAGCATTATCAGTATGGCCAAGGTGACAATGGTGTTGCAGTTGAGCACTATAAAATTATAGGTGGCGGCCATGAGTGGTTTGACCTCAGTTTTCAAGGGCAGGGCATCAATGAGCTAATTTGGCACTTCGTTTCTCAGTACGATATCAACGGACTGCGATAAGCATTCTCTCAATAAGACTCATTATTCCAAAACGATTATTATAACAGTACACGCCAAACGCTGATCCTGTGTTAAAGTAGGGTCTCAGGGGGGCGTTCTGGATTCGACGCGGGTTACAAAACCTCCGGTGCATGCCGAGATGGTGACCAATCTCGTTAATCCAAAGTCGCAAACTTATAGTTGCCAACGACGACAACTACGCACTAGCTGCTTAAACCCCAGTGTAGTGCCGTTTGACTGGAGCCGTGCTTATGCGTCCAGAATTCTAAACCCCTAGGGGGGCGGAATGCTCAAATGTCATATCTCATGAGATCGTAATGAAGCTTGTTCGGGGCGGACTTACTAAAAACTTACCGAAATCGTGCACTGCGCGCCCTGTCAGTCGGGTTGCAGCGTACTAAAACTAAAGACTGAACTAAGCATGTAGAGCCGTAGGCAGCGGACTGGCGGACGCGGGTTCAATTCCCGCCGCCTCCACCAAA
>CAWKZU010000031.1:0-23720 GCA_963854585.1 Gammaproteobacteria bacterium
GTAAATCCATCTTTTCGCAGGCATGATCGCCAGCGAAGCCGTTATCACAGACAGTCGCCGGTTTAGCGATCTTTAATCGCTCATAGATCTGCATTTTTTCACGAATATTTTGAGTCTTTTCGATATCAAGACCTTTCGCATCAACGATGACGGTAAAGCCTTTGCTGGCTAATTTATCCGCAAATTCCAGAGGCACACCGGTTAGACGTGTAATATTACTGGGGTCAGTTTTTGCGAACGCAGATGTTTCGCTATACAAACCCTTTACAGGCACAAGATCACTAAGCAAATAAAACAGAGTATCGACATCTTCGATCTTATAGTTGCCCGCCGCCATCCGAATAGTGTCGCCCTTGTTAGACTGCAATCCGGCATAGTTAACGGTTTTACAAGGCTGGGCAGCGTCATCGCACTTGCCATTATCAACACCACTCGCAGAAACAAATCGAGCCTTGTCATGGTCTGCGTGAGCCAGAACTGAGGTGGAATAAAAAGTGGTCATCAACCCTGCAACCAACAAAAATAAACCATTTCTAATTGCCACTATTAGCGCACTGCTTTTTAGCATCTTTATTGTCCTTTCTAGTGTGTCTTTTTAAATTAGGTTTGGATAATAGTGTAAATACACCATCGATGATAGCCGCTAAACACCCTGAGATAAGGCGATTTACACACAGCGCGCCCTACTTCACATTAACATTCTAAGCACCAGCGGAGGTGTAAACTAAAAAAGACACTGGATACATCAATTTCAAGGGACTTTTCGGTCTCTGACTTTTATACTGCACACTAAAGTTTGTCTTAACCAACTCTAGAGTAATGTTGCCCTTGACCACTACAGCCCCAACCACGGGTAGCAAGCCTAACCGGCAATTTTGCGTTGCCCCTATGCTCGACTGGACCGATAGACACTGCCGGTTCTTTTTGCGCTTAATAAGTCAACATGCCGTTCTTTATACCGAAATGCTCACTACGGGTGCCATATTATATGGCGACACCGAGCGGTTTTTGGCGATGAATGCCGCAGAGCACCCCGTTGCATTGCAGTTAGGTGGCAGCAATCCTGGTGATTTAGCCGCTGCATGTAAACTTGCTGAAAAATATGCGTACGCTGAAATAAACCTTAACTGTGGCTGCCCCAGTGATCGTGTCCAAAGCGGAATGTTCGGGGCCGTTATGATGAAAAATGCGGCTATTACCGCTGATTGCGTTGCCGCCATGCGAGACGCAGTAGATCTTCCGGTGACTGTAAAGCACCGTATTGGTGTCGATGACTATGATTCTTATGACTTTTTGTGCCAATTTGTTGGTACCCTCTCTGAAGCCGGTTGCAACACCTTTGTAGTACATGCGCGAAAAGCATGGCTTAAAGGCCTAAGCCCAAAACAAAATCGAGAAGTCCCCGAGCTTAACTATGATCGTGTTTATCAATTAAAGCGTGATTTTCCCCACGCTGAAATTATCATCAATGGGGGTATTACCACCCTTGAGCAATCTATTGAGCATTTGAACCATTTAGATGGGGTAATGATGGGACGCGAGGCCTATACCAACCCCTATATATTGGCCACTGTAGATCAAGATATCTATGGTGCCAATCATCCGGTTAAGAGCCGTGAAAAAATCGCTGAACAATTTCTTGATTACATAGATAATGAGATGAGTAAGGGCACCAAACTGCACGCGATGACACGCCATATTTTGGGGCTATTTCATGGCATGCCTGGTGCACGGCTGTTTAGGCGGCATATTAGCGAGAATGCCTACAAGCCCACTGCTACAATTGACGTTTTAACAACCGCATTAAAAGCCACTTCAGGAGCTATGAACAAATGAGCAATATAAGTAAATTAGCACAATTAAAAGAAATGACGACTGTCGTCGCCGATACTGGCGATTTTGAGGCGATTAGTCAGTATTCTCCTGAAGATGCCACGACCAACCCGTCGCTGATATTAAAAGCCGCTCAAATGCCTGCCTATGAGGGCCTTGTTAAAGAGGTTATTGCGTCTGTCTCTGGGGGGAAGCTATCAAGTGATGAGCAACTGTCCCTCTGCATGGATAAATTAGCGGTCGGTATTGGCGAAAAGATCATTAATGTTATTCCTGGGCGTGTCTCAACAGAGGTCGATGCTCGATTATCCTTTGATACTGAAAAATCTATTACCAAGGCGCGTCAGCTAATTAAGCTGTACGAGCAAGCTGGCATAGGGAAAGAACGTGTTCTTATAAAAATGGCATCAACCTTTGAAGGTATACGTGCAGCACAGCAACTTGAAAAAGAAGGCATCAACTGCAACCTAACGTTGCTGTTTAATTTTACTCAGGCAGCGGCTGCCGCAGATGCAGGGGCATTCTTAATCTCTCCCTTCGTAGGCAGGATATTGGACTGGTACAAAGCTAATACCGATAAATCTGAGTATACATCTGCCGAAGATCCGGGTGTGCAGTCAGTCACGCAAATTTATAACTACTATAAACAGTCTGGCTATGACACCGTAGTGATGGGCGCAAGCTTTAGAAATATAGGTGAAATTACCGAATTAGCTGGCTGTGATCGACTGACTATTAGCCCCCAACTTTTGCAAGAACTAGATGATGATTTTGGCACCTTAGATCGTAAACTAGATCCCGAAAATACTGGTGATAACATCGATTATAAAATGGCTGGTGAAAGTGCCTTCCGCTATGAATTAAATGATGACCCCATGGCGACTGAAAAATTAGCGCACGGTATTAGAAGCTTTGTGGCCGATCAAGTTAAGCTAGAAGCATGGTTAAAAGAGGTAGATAAATGATTGATAAAATAAAGAGTTTTTTTTCAAAAAAAGTTTTAGAGGCTGATTCAGACTCGGTCAGTGCGGATCAACTCGCTACGGCTGCCCTGCTGATAGAAGTCATGGTGATTGATGGGAATCTTGATGAACAAGAGCTGAACTCAATTGCAGAAACCCTTTCTCGTATGCTTAGCCTAAGCGCCGAAGAAGTTGATGAGCTGATCAGCCTTTCTCGTGAAGAGGTCACCGAAGCAACATCACTGTACCAATTTACACGAGAGATTAATGAGCACTTTGATATTGAGAAGAAACTATCGCTAATGACCGCGATGTGGCGTGTGGCCTATGCTGATGGTCACTTAGATAAACATGAAGAAAGTATAATACGTAGAGTAGCTGATTTACTGCATATTCGGCATAGTGAGTATATTCGCTGCAAGCTTAATGCTCGGGAAAATATCTCGTCAACTATCTGACTCAAGGGCGCTAATCAAGTCGGTGAAGTCTGCACTATTTTCTGGATTCATCTCGATTAGCAGCTTATGGGCCTCCAAAACTTGGCGCCGAATATCATCAACGGCTACGTTTTCGATGCCAATATTGTGCAAATTTATATGTTCTTTTACTTCAGGAACATCTTGAAAGATATCGAAAATCTCGTCAAAACTCATGTGCTCCAAGGTGCGAAGAATACTCGCATTTTCGCAAAAAACTTGAAGGTTAATGCCGTATTGCTTGCGACAGTGAAGCCCCAATTTTGCAAGTAGCCCTAGCGTAGTACTATCTAGGCAATCGGCATCTAACATGTCAACAACGACTTGCTTGACATTTTTACTGCCAAAAATAGTCTCAATATGCCGATTCAACGTTCCGCACAGTGTCACCCTCACATCGCCAGAAAGCTTAAGGAGGTAATCGCCCATGCTGTCTGCTACAAGAATTTTGCCAGGATTCACCCTACATTCCTCTTGTCAGTAACAACATCGACACATCATCTTGGGGGGCCTCAATAAAATCAACTGCCAGCGCATCTTTCAAATTTTCAATAGTGTTTGAACTAGTGCCCAAAAATTGCAGTAAGGTTTTCTCTTTGTCGATTAACTCTTTATCAGGCACCAACTCAAAAACTCCGTCAGACAAAAGTACTACGGCGCACCTTTCTGGTAGCTGTATTTCCTCTACGTCCCAAACCGCATCTTCAAATATACCCACCGGCTTGCCCTTGCCGGGTAAATAGTCTGCTTTGCCTTCTACGATCATAATCGGCCTGGGTAGTTGAGCACCTACAACATACCGTAATGTGCTGGTCTGGGTATCTAAACAGCCTGCCACCACTGTTAAATGCTTGCCCAAGCCCGTCGCCAAAATTTGATTATTAATGTGCTCTAAAAGACCTTCTGGCGCAGCCCTAAGCGCCGCATGATCATTTTCGGTAATATGACGACGAATAACTCGCCCAATCATAAAACGTAACAGCACAGTCACAAAAGCAGATGCAGAACCATGCCCAGACACATCTGCGAAATAAAACAGCAAATAACGTCCCAAGACAAAGTTATAGCCAATAAAGTCACCACTGAGATAAAGCGAAGGCGTGACCGAATGTGATATTTCATAATCACCAAACGTCAAAGGACTTTCAGGCATTAGGCTTTTTTGCACTTCAAGTCCCGCAATCTGATCTTGCCTGAGAAGTCGTACGCTTTCTTGAAGCTCTAGGTTGGTTTTCTCTAAATCACCGCTGTATTCATGACGTTGAATACGAGTAACAGCAATATCTTGGCTTCGGGAGAGCGATTCAAAAATATCTTTTTGAGACGCCCCATCACACCAAACGTCTGATGCGCCGTATCGAAAATAGCTGACTACCGTTTCCACGGAGGGAGAATCTAAATAAACTACCACCAGGTATTTAGACAAAAATGCTTTTAAAATATTGTCTTGGTCAAGTATTTCGCCAGACGAATCTGAAGAAACTAACACAACCAATTGAGAAACAGAATCTTCACAGGCAGACACCAACGCCGCTATATCAGGCACAAGGACACACGACCTGTCGCAGCTTTGGACAGCTTCTTGGAGAGTATTAAGCCTAACCGTATTCTCGCCGACGAGAATAACGGGGCTATTAATTGCAGTCATGGTGCATCCGACTTTTCAATTTCTTATAATCTTTATAGCTATATAGCTATCTAACTTTCGAACGTTTAACTAAAACGTTATAACGATTTAAGTGTCATTAATAATCATCTAAGTCACCAAAATCATCTTCAATGGCTCCGTCACTGATAACATACTCTCTATTTTGCAGATATACATCCCGAATAAAAAGATATTTATCACCAGAAATAACATCTAATTGATCTAGATAAGAACCATTCTCAGCGATCACACTCATCCCTTTCATACCAACCCGCAGCGCCAATTTATCCGAATATGAGAAAGGATCTAGAAAACTGTCAATAAAGTCTGCTGGAGCATCACGAAATGTTGTCGGCCCTAGGAAAGGCAGCATAAGATAAGGCCCCTGCCCAACCCCCCACACAGCGAGCGTTTGGCCAAAATCTTCCCCATCTCCAACATTTAGGCCTACCTTTGAGGCAACATCAAACAGACCACCCAAACCGAGGGTTGTATTAATCAAGAATCTACCCGTATCGTTGGCTGCCTGTTTCACTTTACCCTGCAATAAACTGTTAGCCGCATTTGGAATCTCATTAAGATTACCGAAGAAATTCACTATGCCGTTATGGATTGGTGTTGGCGTCACTGTTTCGTATATATCAACCACGGGTCGTGCGACACTATTAATGACCGTTTCATTAAAGCCCCAAACGCCGCGGTTCAAACCCTCTAACGGATCAGGATTTTCTACCTCTTCAGCTAATGCAGTCATCGTTGCCAAAAGCAGAGTAATAATTGTTACTAATTTAAACATATCTTTTCTGTAAATTTCCTAAATGGGCAAGTTTTGCGGTTAGTCTTGTCGCCATTCTACTAGCACTGACGCCCTAGGTACACTATTGAATAGAGCGGAGAGGCAGGCTAAACGACGATTTTTCTTTGCATTGGTAATGGGAGTGTTTCACCTACAATAAAAAATAACCAATGGGAGCTACCTTTTTAACGAGATGATTATACTAGCTCATTACTTGATTTCCCCTAACAAATCGATAAGTCGGCTAGTGATAATCAGGCAAAAGTATTTTTAACTGGTTTAATATATCCGACCAACGCTTACCTAAGCGCTTTGCTGAAACCGGCACTCGTGTTTTCAGTTGCTGGGCAAATAAGGAGATTCGGTATTCTTCTAACAACCACTGAAAATCTAATAATGAATCGGCTAAATCTGAGGTAAGTAGTTGCTGTTTTTCTCGCACCCCCTCAACGCCATCAGCAAACAAGCGCAAGTCTATTATGTACTCACGATCTTTGACGACTTGAGAAGTGAGCTTATCGATTCGTATACTGATTCCCTTCACAAACCGTGGATATTGCTGGGTGTTCTCGGGTTTCACTCTGCGGAGAGTGTCGCTGGAAAATAGCCAACTCACCTGTGAGGCTATATCAAGCTGCGCATCAAGAGCCAATGAATCAAGCCCTCGCAAGCGCTTTTGTTGTTCGTGCAATTCAGCCAGAACGCTACCAATCTGCACTGCATGCCGCTGTGCAATATCAACTACATGTGAAATTCCTGTAGAGAAACTATTTTCAAAATAATCTCTATCGCGGATAACAACTCCGCTCGAAAATATAGCCTGCTGAAAACTCGCTTCAATAATAGCTGTAACTATTTCGTCTCGAGGACCTACGCCCGCTGCTTTAAGAGCAAGCTCTTCACCTCTTAAGAGGTTCTTCGACAGGTATTTATGTTGCTCCTTACCTTTGAGCAGAGCCAGTCTAAGCTGTCCATGCCGAGATATTTGCTGGGCCACCAAAGGATTATCCACCAGCTCTATAGAGACAGACTCACCATTATCTTGGAGTGCAGGCCACGCCTTAATAGTCATATCGCCACGAGGTAGCTCTACTTCAACAGGCAACTGGTCAAAATCCCATTCCAGAATGCCTTTTCGCGCAATAGACTGCTCTGATGGTCGACCTAAACTTTGTTTAATCTGTTGTTTGAAGTCTCCCTGCAGCCGGTGCAAGCTTCGGGCCATTGCAATTAACTGGCCCTTGTCGTTCTGCAATACAAAGTTCATCTGATACCAGTTATCAAGATTTTTTGAATTCCAGGAAGCTTCTTCAATTTTTATTCCAGTCAATCGCTGCAATTGTTCACTCAACACGACAGTCAGGGGTCTGTCTTGAGCGCTAACGTTAAGCAGAATCTTGTCCACATAATCTGGAACAGGAACAAACTGCCTACGGATCTGTTTAGGTAGACCCTTAATCAATGCAATACACTTATCTCGCAACATCCCGGGAACTAACCATTGGAAAAGATAGTGCGGTAATTGATGCAGTATTGCTAAGGGTATCAATAGATTGACGCCATCCTCTGGGTGACCAGGTTCAAAGTGATAGCGCAAATCAAACTCAAACCCTTCATGGATTATCACCTCAGGAAATTGTGCCTCTTCACTGTCGGACAGCCCCCGTAAAAGTAAAGATTCTTTACTCATGAAAAGTAGTTTTGAGTCTGATTTTTCAGCTGTTTTACGCCATTTTTCAAAGGCTGGGAGATTGCACACAGTCGCCGGAACTCGCTCGTCATAATGGCTGAAAATGACCATTTGTTCTGCGAGGAGATCTCTGCGTCTAAAACGATCCTCTAACGCTTGAAGCTCTGACACTAGCGCATGGTTGTGCGCATAAAATGCTCCCTTACCGCGATACCCCTCTTCCACTAGAGCTTGCTGTATAAATACCTTTCTCGCCTCAGAAGCGTTTATATTGCCATATACGACCTTTTTTCCCTCGACGATGGACAAACCGAATAAGGTTTGGCGTTCACTGGCCATTACTTGACCCGATTTGTGATGATAAAAGGGCTCGCTATGAGTTTTCTTAACTAAGTGTGCAGCGAGGCTTTCAAGCCAAGCAGAATCAATTTTTGCAGCATTTAAGGCATATTGCTTGGTGGTCTCCATTAAGGATCCAGCCATAACCCATTTTGGTGGTTTCTTACTAAGCCCAGATCCGGGGAAAATGAAAAACTTACGATTTCTAGTCCCTAAAAATTCCCACTTTTCCTCTCGAATACCAATTTGTCCCAGAAGACCAGACAGCAACGACCTATGCACGCTAGCGTAATCTGCAGACTGCTGATTCTCTTTTAGAGACAGAGCTCTGCACGCGCTGTGAAGCTGATGATGTAAATCACGCCACTCTCTCATTCTGATAAATGATACATACTGAGACCGGCAATATTTACTATATTGATTCGTGGAAAGATCCCTACGTTTCTCTTCGAAGTGATTCCACAAGTTGAGTAGTGACACAAAATCAGAATCTTGATCTGCCCATTGCTTATGAGCTTGGTCAGCCGCCTGCTGTTTATCTCCAGGTCGTTCTCGAGGATCTTGAATGCTCAATCCACTGGTAATAACGACCAATTCATTCAAAGATCCGTTGTTGTCAGACTCTAAGATCATTCGTGCAAATCGTGGATCTACCGGCAATGTCACTAGCTTCTTACCCATCGCGGTCAAGTTGCCATCCGCTGTGACTGCTTGGAGTTCTTCTAAGAGCTTATAACCATCGTTTATCAAACGACTATCGGGTGGATCAATGAAGGGAAAATCTCTGATATCACCCAGCCGCAGTTGCAACATCTGTAAAATGACTGCGGCTAAATTTGTACGAACTATCTCTGGATCAGTAAACTCCGGGCGTCCGTCAAAATCATCCTGACGGTACAACCTGAAACATACCCCATCACTGACTCGCCCGCAGCGTCCAGCACGCTGATTGGCACTAGCCTGCGATATAGCCTCTATGGGTAGTCTCTGAACCTTTGTCCTAAAACTATAACGAGAGACTCTTGCACGACCTGTATCGATGACATAGCGAATGCCTGGCACTGTAAGGGAGGTTTCAGCCACATTCGTGCTCAAAATAACGCGCCTACCCTTGTGTGGCGAAAAGATCTTACTTTGCTCGGCCAGGCTTAATCTAGCATAAAGAGGGGCTATTTCTGTATTGGGGAATTGGGCACGCCTAAGCGCTAGACTCGCCTCACGAATTTCTCTCTCGCCACTTAGAAAAACCAGGACATCGCCCTGTTCTTGCGTATCTTGAATGTTACGCAAACAATCAACTATTTGTTGATTTCGATCGCCCTCTAAAATATCTAAATCGCTATATATAATATCAACTGGGTAAGTCCTACCTGACACTTCAACGATAGGCGCATCGTTAAAATGAGCTGAGAACTTTTGTATGTCGATAGTCGCCGAGGTAATAATCAATTTTAGATCTTTTCGCTGTACCAACAGCGTTTTTAGGTAGCCGAGTAAAAAGTCAATGTTTAAACTCCGCTCATGAGCCTCATCTATAATCAAAGTATCGTATTTACTGAGAAACCTGTCCTGCTGTATTTCTGCCAGTAAAATACCGTCTGTCATTAACTTAATGTAGCTGTCCGGCGATGTTTGATCAGCAAAACGAACCTTATACCCAACGGCCTTACCCAGAGGAGACTCTAGTTCTTCTGCGATGCGATTTGCCACGGTGCGTGCTGCAATTCGGCGCGGTTGAGTATGGCCAATAATACCCTTCACGCCTCTTCCAGCCTGAAGGCATATCTTAGGGATTTGAGTGGTTTTACCTGATCCTGTTTCTCCCGCGATGATAACCACTTGACTGTCTTTAATCAGCTGTCTGATTTCTTCAGAGCGAGCACTAACAGGTAAATCGGGGAAGCGAATCTTTGGGATATTTTTTTGCCGCGATAGAACCTTTTCATGAGCGCGCGTCACGGCACCTTGAAAGCTTTTCCATTCTTTAGACGCTGCTTCATCGTTAACACTTGATTGGGCAAATCGACCCGCACGCTTGGTCAAACGAAACAAGTCTGAACTTGGCACGCACACGATGAGCTCTTGCTTTAACTGCCCAAGTTGCCTCGACGTCAATGGCAGCTTAGCCGGAAAATTCATAGGATTCAGATCCTGCATAAAAAAGCGCTATTCGCCAGAACCTTGCCAGACACATTGGCCCGCTATATCCACGATGGCAGATAACTTTTTCTCATGACTGACTATTTCTTCATCGGAAGCCTTAACAACCCTCAGCGGGGGGCGATCTTCAGGAAGTCGTCGAATGATCGAGGTTTTGTTCATTTCACCACTATCAGAGTCTGACTGATCATTGATATTTAAATTAACCTGACCTCCCGTCATTAGCAGATACACATCTGCTAAAATCTCCGCATCCAGCAAAGCACCATGCAACTGACGCTGAGAGTTATCCACGCCATATCGCTTACATAAGGCATCTAGATTGTTTTTTTGTCCCGGGTGCCTCTGGCGTGCAAGGGCGAGAGTATCAATAACCCTACACTTGGACTCTAAGGGCTGGTGCTTGCCACGCAATTTTTTAGACTCGTGATTAATAAAGCCAATATCAAAAGATGCATTATGAATGATTAATTCGGCACCATCTAAAAACGCAAAGAAATCGGAGACTATGGCTTCAAAGAGAGGCTTGTCTTCGAGGAATTGATCAGTAATGCCATGCACCTCCATTGCGCCTTCATCTACCTTACGCTGAGGATTTACATATTGGTGGTAATGGCGGCCCGTCAACTTTCGGTCGACCATTTCAACACACCCAATTTCAATAATTCGATGGTCTTGAGAAGTTTCTAAGCCAGTGGTTTCGGTATCAAGAACAATCTGTCTCATTATCTATATTTCTTTAATAGTTGATTTTAGTATGGGACGGACAAACCTAAAGCTCGTCAATACCCCTATTTGCTAATTGGTCAGCAATCTCATTTTCAGCATGCCCGCTATGCCCTTTAACCCAGAGCCAATCTATGGTGTGCCCCTGAATCGCATCATCTAACAACTTCCACAGGTCAACATTTTTAACAGGCTTTTTTGCTGCTGTTTTCCATCCTCTTTTTTTCCAACTAGGCATCCATTCTTGGATTCCTTTTAGGACATAGGTTGAATCAGAGGTCAAAATGACATCACAAGGCCGTTTTAACGCAGACAATGCCTGAATGACGGCCATTAACTCCATGCGGTTATTGGTAGTCTCGGCTTCACCGCCACATAACTCTTTCTCATCATCGCCAAACCGCAACAACGCACCCCACCCGCCGGGTCCTGGATTCCCGCGACAAGCACCATCAGTAAAAATTTCTACTCTGTTCATTCTATACCCTATTAACCTCTAATCACGGAATGTCAGTATTTATTTAGGCTCTTTTTTGGATCCTAATGATTTAACATTAGATGACGTTAAGCGGACACTAACCCCATGTTTCCAGACTCGAGGCGAACTACTAATACCACGTGCGACACGTTTGACTGCATGAATCATATAGAAATTACCCACGGGAAGACGAATTTTTCCGCAGACATTATCCCACGACGAAATCTGCTCCCCCTCAGCCTTAGAGTTTGATTCATGTACCTTGGTTTCCGCTGCGCGGCGCGGCCAGCGATAAGCGCCATGATCAACGTCCAGAACCTGACAATTCAATAGTGTTAACCAATCAATTAACCTACCCTTACGCAGGCTATGAAACCGATACTGGGGTCGATTCGTCACCAATTGCATAGGAAACTTAATCAACCCTGTGGGGCCTACCGGATTAAATACGCATATAATTAGATGCCCCCCCGGGGCTAGAACACGGAGTGCTTCGTTTAACGACGCCTGAGGAGATTCTGAAAACTCAATAGAATGTTGTAGCAATACAACGTCTACCACCTCTGAGGGCAGTGGTATATCTGAAAAATCAGCCACTGCGGACATTTCTTCGATATTGCCTGACAACTGCGACTGCAAACCAAAACGGTGTATTTGAGTGAAACAATCCAGAGTATCTTGACTAGGCGACAGCCCAAGGCGTAAGAATCGATAACCAGGTAAGTGTCCATATTTTTTTGTGAAAATCCGCCTCTCGGCCGACATCATATAGGCAGAAAATTCCGACTCGGACCAGTCAAGCAGACCCGCGCTGGACACGCCTAAATTTTCTATGTCAAAACGTTTTAACATTTATTGTAATAGCCTATAACGAGCGAATAGCATCTAGAATATGGATTTTGACATTTGTTCTTCTCTATTATGGCGGCTAAATCAATTAAACTCCACATGAGAACCTACCATTTTAATGACAGTTAAACGCCCCTTGTACTCACCTACTAAAATTAGAGTCTCTTTATGCCAATCCGTATTTGTCTTAAATACTTAACCTCGATACAATCGCGTCATAAAAATTAATAGGTGTTATCGGGGCCTTCGCTATTAAAAATTTGTCTTTAATTTCATCTTTTGTACTGTCTACACTTTTAGTTTCAAGCTGCAGTCTGCTCCCAAAAGCTCCTCAGACTATGGGGTTAGAGCAAAGCGTGCCAGTGTCTGAACCAATCGCTACAATCTTAGTAGACGCTCTTCCTGAGGAACACTTAAATCAGGTTGAGCATCCAGTCAATACAGAACTATTGGTGCCTATCGAAGAGCCTGTTAAGGCATACGACCCAGACGATCTATGGCAAAGAATTCGTCTGGGGTATCAATTGGATTTAAGTAACCTTCCTGACACCGTAGTAAGACAACGTAAATGGTATATTGATAACCCCAGCTATTTGAAAGCTGTATTCTCCAGAGCGGAACCTTTCATATACTATATAACAGACCAGTTGGAACAGGCTGGGCTTCCGCTAGAGTTAGCACTCCTCCCTATCGTTGAAAGCACCTATGACCCTCTAGCCTATAGCCCCAGTCATGCAGCTGGTTTGTGGCAGTTCATCCCGTCTACCGCCAAACAATTCGGGCTAGATAGGAACCCTTGGTACGACGGTCGACGCGATATTATTAGCTCTACAAATGCCGCTATCAAATACCTTACCTATTTAAATAATCGCTTTGATAACGACTGGCTTCTAGCGCTTGCTGCGTACAATTCTGGTGAAGGGTACGTGAGTAAGTCCATTTCCAAAAACCGTAAAGCCGGTAAGCCTTTAGATTTCTGGTCGATACGATTACCTAAAGAGACGCGTAATTATGTACCGCAGCTTTTAGCTCTGGCCTCATTGATCGATACACCCTCGGCCCATAAGATAGAATTGCCCTTTATAGCAAATACACCATACTTTGAAATAATTGAGCTCGAACACCAGGTCGCGTTGCAAAAGGTCATGGAGGCTTCAGGCATGGATAGATCTTTATTCAATCGACTGAACCCTGCATTTCGTCGCTCAACGACGCCCCCAACAGGTCAACATACGCTGCTTTTTCCTTACGAAAACGCCAATTCGTTCAGAGCGGCACTCATAACAACGAGTCAAAAAGATTGGATTTCACACACTGAATATGCTGTTGTCGCGGGCGATACTCTCTCGCAGATAGCGGAAAAATTCAGCACCCCTATGTCTTGGATAAACGTACGGAATAATCTGAACTCAAGTCGACTCAAGATTGGGCAAATATTAATCATCCCCCACGATGAAGAAACAACGATATTGACAAGCCCAAACCCAAGCTTTAAAAATACTCGTTATAGGGTAGTTAGCGGCGATTCACTCTCGCAGATAGCCGCGCGATTCAAAACATCTGTGAAAAGCCTGCAGCGACAGAACGGTCTTAGAACAGATGCCATCAAGATAGATCAGTACCTCAGTATTCGCACTGCCACCATCAGCTCTGCTAATGAAAATCTCAGAAAACTGTCTTATAAAGTGCGGTCAGGCGATTCGCTATATATGATCGCTGCAAAGTTTGATCTGAATATTAAAGATATTACGAATTGGAATAAAATTGGTCGCGATGACTATTTACAGCCAGGTCAAAGATTGACTCTTTTTATTAATCGCTTGCGAATCTAGAACGCTAAGAAATCTTATCCGAGTATAAAGGCGGACAAGCGCCTTTATGCTCGAACAAAAAGACAATTTAATCTATTTTTCGATGGTCGCTTTGGCTAGTAATGACTGCTCATAAGCTGCCAAGTCACGACTGCCCCTGGATACCGTTGCGGCAGCGACAAGTGAAGCTTTCTGTTGCTTAGTCAAGCGATCTAGCCTGCCCTCTGTTACCCCGGTCAGACTTGCCACCACAAAGTCACCGTTGGACAGATAGAAACTTTCCACAACACTTTCAGCCACAGGTTTTGGTAACGAGAAAACCTTTTGTCCAATCTCAGCATCTGAATCAGTATTACGCCGAGTTCCATCAATGACGACCTGCCAGCTAAGATTCTCACTTTTTGCGACAGTTTCAACACTTTCTCCAGCCATGACTCGCGCCAATAGCGCGCCACCTTGCTCTGCTAATTGGTTTTTAGACACATCGTCAGTAACTAACTGAACTACCCGCTCACGTACCTCAGGTAATTCTTGTTGCCGAGCGGCTATATACTCATTAAGTTTTAGTACTAGATATCTGTCATTACCTAATTCAAGAACCTCGCTAGCATATTGATCATTTACGACCTCAGTACTAAACGCAGCTTTTACGACAGCAGGAAAAGCTGCCACTCCGCCGCCGCCAGACTGAGGAAATGCCTCGGACGTCTTTAGTTCTAAACCAACATCCGCAGCTACCTCTGCAAGTGATTCAGCATTAAAACTCAATTCTTTAAGGTTTTGCAGCTTCTCAACCAGCAAGTCGCTAGTCGACTCTTGAATGAGCTCTCGCTCAATTCTCGATCTCTGTTCAGACAATTCGTAGCTCTCTTGCTGGATATCCAAGAGCTTAATAAAATGCGTGCCCGCGTCAGTATTAACCGGCCCAGAAATCTGCCCTACCTCTAGCTCTGCCAACGCTTTTTCGAATGCCTCAGGAAAAGTCTCGCCTGAGGTGTAACCTAAGTCGCCGCCTGACTCAGCTGAACCGAAATCTTCGGAGTAGTCCTTGGCTAATACGGCAAACTCAACACCGACATCAATCTTGGCCTGAATTTCCTCAACCACTTCGGCCGTCGATTCAGATAGTAAAATATGCGCCGCTTGGCGAGATTCAGCCATATTTCTATTTCCAACCTCTTCTTCGAACCGCGCTAACACTTTATTTTCTGTAATAGCTGAGGCGTCCATTAGGAGCTCAGAATTAAGTTCAATGTAATCTATACGAACCTCAGGCGCCGTTGTAAAGACGTCCAGGTTGTTTTCGTAATAGCCTGTTATCTGTTTGTCAGACAGCTGGACAGCTTTCTCGATACCCTCAATTGGCAATTTTAGGTAGTAATAGTCTCTCTGCTGCTCGGTAACACCGGCAAGTGCGGACAATTCAGTGTTAGTGGTAAAAGCGGTAGAACTTATTCCTGCTACCAGCTGCTGGACAACGGCATCATTCTTCAGAACATCGCCAAACATAGCGCTGGTATATCCTTGCCGTTGAATAGCAAAGCGATACATATTTTGATCAAACTTACCATCAGACTGGAAACCGTCGATGTCTAAAATAATATTCGTAATATCTTGCTGAGACAGCGTGAGATTTTGTCCTATAGAGGCCTGCTTAAACAGTTCTTGAGTAATAAGCTGCTCAATCGCGCCAGGCCGCATTATTTCATCGCTAAGTACCGCCGGATCCAATCCCTCGTTCTCACTTAAGATTTGTCTCTTTTGGTTTGAAATGGCACGTATCACGTCGTTTTCACTAACATTGACATCATTAACCACAATGGCCGTATCAATGTTTGCGACGGTAAGTAGAGACCCTGTGCCGGAGAACGCGAATATAGCGCCTATCACGATAACAATACCTAAGGCTATGCCGCGCATATTCGTTCTAAAACTATCTAACATTATTTTTTCCTAATATTAAAAAAGGCGCATCACTGATGCGCCTTTTTCGTCTGGAACCTTACAAAGTCCCCAGACGTTTATTAATTTACAGCGTCTTTAAGAGCCTTGCCTGCTTTAAAGCTTGGCACATTCGCTGCCTTGATCTGGATTTCTGCACCCGTCTGTGGGTTACGCCCGGCACGTGCTGCACGGTGCTTAACAGAGTATGTACCAAAACCAACCAAAGAAACTTGGTCGCCATTTTGCAATGCGCCAGTAATTGCTCCAATTGCGGAGTCTAGTGCACGTCCTGCAGAAGCTTTAGAAATGTCTGCGCCATCAGCGATAGCATCAATTAAATCAGATTTATTCACGGTGTTCCCCTTTTCTTGGAAGTAGTGTTTATTTTAAAGAAAGCGATCCCAGTCCCTTTGGTTACGCAAGTTTCTAGCTTATTAGCAGTCCCTAGACACTTTATACCAATAGCCAGTGCATCGGGTCAAGCAGTCTGTGTAAATTAGTTAAAAATAGTTGTTCACTAATGAGTATTTACCCTTTGACTTGCGTTATTCGTCTCTAGAGACGCGCGAGTCTCAATAAATTCCGAATCTGTCAATTCTGCCGGTAATGTCTCCAAAGCAATCTCAAGTACCTCATCAATCCATTTAACTGGGCAGATTTTAAGGTCTACCTTAATATTATCAGGAATCTCCTTTAAATCACTTTCGTTGTCGTGAGGAATAATGACTGTCGTTATGCCGCCTCGGTGAGCTGCAAGAAGCTTTTCTTTAAGACCACCAATTTTAAGCACTTGACCTCGCAACGTTATCTCTCCAGTCATCGCAACATCTGCTTTGACTGCAATCCCAGTTAAAGCTGACACTAAAGCCGTGCACATGCCAACGCCAGCAGAGGGGCCATCTTTCGGTGTAGCACCCTCTGGCACATGAATATGTAAATCATTTTCCTTATAGAAATCTCTTCGAATCCCAAGGGTTTTTGATCGGCTTCGAACCACGGTTAGTGCTGCTTGGATTGACTCCTGCATGACATCTCCCAAAGAACCCGTTTTCACAACCTTACCGGTTCCAGGGATAGCAGACGTCTCTATTGTCAGCAACTCACCACCGACTTGAGTCCAGGCCAAACCTGTCACCTGGCCTACCTGATTTTCAGCTTCAGCACGGCCGTAGTCGAACTTTCGCACCCCCAACATCTCTTCTAAGTCGTTCGGCTTAATATACTCATTCGTATTACTATGATTACGGACATGCTTGGTTACCGTTTTTCGGCATATTTTAGCGATATCTCTTTCTAGTCCTCGCACACCCGCTTCTTTCGTGTAATAACGAATTGTGTCTTTTAGAGCATCTTCACTAATGTCGAGTTCCGACCCTTTAAGCCCATTAGCTTTGAGTTGCTTAGGGAGTAAATATTTTTCCGCTATTTTGACTTTCTCATCTTCGGTATAGCCAGGTATACGGATAACTTCCATTCTGTCCATAAGGGGGGCGGGGATATTCATCGAATTAGCCGTACAGATAAACATCACATCGGAGAGATCATAATCCACCTCTAAATAATGATCATTAAAAGTGTGGTTCTGTTCGGGATCAAGGACCTCTAACAAGGCAGATGCGGGGTCTCCTCTATGATCCATACCCATCTTATCTATTTCATCAAGTAAAAATAAAGGATTCTTAGTGCCCACTTTAGATAACTTTTGGATCAACTTCCCTGGCAATGACCCAATGTAAGTGCGGCGGTGCCCCCTGATTTCAGCCTCATCACGAACCCCACCCAGACTCATGCGAATAAACTTACGTCCAGTTGCCCGCGCGATAGATTCACCCAAAGAGGTCTTACCAACCCCTGGTGGTCCCACAAGGCAAAGAACCGGGCCTTTAAGTTTTTTAACACGTTGTTGCACCGCAAGAAACTCCAAGATACGTTCCTTCACTTCCTCTAAACCGTGATGATCCTGATTAAGACTTTGCTCAGAAATTACTAAGTCATGTTTAACTCGACTTTTCTTCTTCCATGGCACACCAATCATCCAGTCAATGTAATTGCGCAGAACAGACGCTTCAGCAGACATAGGCGACATCATTTTCAATTTACCCAACTCTGATTGGGCTTTTTCTAATGCCGCAGCAGGCATACCCGATTGCGTTATTTTTTCTTCTAGTTGATCCAACTCAGAGACAGCCTCATCCATATCACCAAGCTCTTTTTGAATCGCTTTCATCTGCTCATTCAAATAGTACTCGCGCTGACTTTTCTCCATCTGCTTTTTAACCCTGCCGCGGATTCTTTGCTCAACCTGGAAAAGGTCAATCTCACCCTCCATGGAGCTCATCAGATGTTCTAGGCGCTCAGTAAGATCAGCTATTTCTAACACTCTCTGCTTCTGCTCTAAGCTGAGAGTCATATGCGACGCTATGGTATCAGCAAGTCTTTCGCCATCCTCAATACCGCTAACGGTAGATATCACTTCAGAAGGGATCTTTTTACTTAGATTAACGTACTGTTCAAATAAGCTAACCGTGGAGTTCATTAGTGCGGTTGATTCATCATCATCAAGCGGTGCGCTAATTAAATTTGCAGTAGTTGCCGTTATAAATGCTTGATCCTCAAATGTATCTTCGATCGCAACCCGATTAAGACCCTCAACAAGAACCTTTAATGTCCCATCTGGAAGCTTAAGCATCTGTAAGATCGTCGCCAAGGTTCCCACCTTGTAAACGTCCTTGGCTCCAGGGTTATCCTCAGACGGGTCTTTCTGGGCTACCAGGACTACCTGCTTGTCAGCTTCCATTGCATGCTCTAAGGCTAAGATAGATTTATCTCGACCAACGAACAGTGGCACCACCATATGTGGATATACAACCACGTCTCGCAGCGGTAAAAGTGGCAAACTAACGCTCTTTGGGTCACTACTTGTGGGGGACATCATTACCTCAGAATTAATAAGATTATCCAGCCTCAATTAAATGAGGCTGATTGTAATATTATATATTGGGACAATAGGAGGAAAAACAACCTACCAAGCATTACTAATTAATTATTTGGGCCCGGCAATAAAAAAGGCGACTAGAGTCGCCCTTATATTAACCTTCCTCAGAAGCGATTTTTTTATTCTCTTGCTGCTCGTAAACCAACATAGGCTCGTTATCGCCCTTAATAACCGAACCATCTACCACTACTTTTATGACATTAAGTTCTGAAGGTATTTTGTACATTGTGTCGAGCAGTATTGTCTCCAAGATAGAGCGCAATCCACGAGCACCAGTTTTGCGTTCTATAGCCTTTTCGGCAATAGCTTCCAAGGCATCTTTCCGCACATCCAAATCCACATTTTCCATTGTGAACAGCGCCTGATACTGCTTCACCAAGGCATTTTTTGGTTTCACCAATATGTTCACAAGAGCATCTCGGTCTAGCTCTTGCAGCGTTGCAACGACAGGTAAGCGACCTATAAATTCAGGAATCAGGCCATAGCTAATAAGATCTCTGGGTTCAACCTCCAACAACGTCTCACCAATCGACTTTTGATTATCCTTACTCGTTACCTCAGCTCCAAATCCAATGCCACCCTTTTCGGAACGATCTTGAATGACTTTTTCTAAGCCTGAAAATGCGCCGCCGCACACAAATAATATATTTGAGGTATCAACCTGAAGAAATTCTTGTTGCGGATGCTTTCTGCCGCCCTGAGGTGGAACTGAAGCGACCGTGCCCTCAATTAACTTCAACAAAGCCTGCTGAACGCCCTCACCCGACACGTCTCTTGTTATCGATGGGTTATCGGACTTTCGGGAAATTTTGTCTATTTCATCAATGTACACAATGCCACGCTGAGCTTTCTCCACATCGTAGTCGCATTTTTGAAGTAGCTTTTGAATGATGTTTTCTACGTCTTCACCCACATAACCGGCCTCAGTTAGTGTGGTGGCATCCGCTATAGCAAACGGAACATCCAGAAGCCTTGCTAAAGTCTCCGCAAGCAAAGTCTTGCCGCTTCCCGTTGGCCCTATAAGCAGAATATTACTTTTACCCAACTCAACGTCAGTTTTATCCGCACTCTTACTTTCACTAACCTGTAAGCGCTTATAGTGGTTGTAAACCGCTACTGATAGGATTCTTTTAGCTCTCTCTTGTCCAATGACATACTCGTCCAGGATCGTTTTAATTTCAGTCGGAACAGGCAGTTTTTCAGCGGCAGCCTCAGATTCAATAACCTGAGATTCCTCTGTGATTATATCGTTGCACAGGTCTACGCATTCGTCACAAATATAGACGGAAGGCCCAGCAATCAGACGACGCACTTCATTCTGGTTCTTTCCACAAAAAGAACAAAAAAGAAGCTTACCACCTTCCCCTAAACTACCGCTGTCACTCATTTACATCTCCTAAAGTGCGGCCGAAGCCCTAACTTTAACTATTTTTGCAGAATCCTTTTATAGAGCCTACCGAAGCTAGCCTCGCTTGTCTAGAACCTGATCGACAAGCCCATAGCTCTTAGACTCTTCAGCACTCATGAAATTATCACGCTCAGTATCTTGAGTTACCTTATCGACGTCTTGGCCAGTATGATGAGCCATCAAACTATTTAATCGTTCCTTTATCTTCAGGATTTCTTGGGATTGAATATGAATGTCCGTAGCCTGTCCTTGCGCACCCCCACTCGGCTGGTGAATCATAGTCCGTGCGTTGGGCAAGCAAAATCGTTTGTTTTCTGCTCCTGCGGCCAATAAAAATGCGCCCATTGACGCGGCCTGACCAATACACATAGTACTGACATCTGGTTTGATAAACTGCATGGTATCGTATATTGACAGCCCCGCAGTAACCGACCCACCGGGCGAATTGATATAAAGGTGTATATCTTTGTCAGGGTTTTCAGATTCCAAGAACAGCATCTGAGCAACGATGAGGTTGGCCATGTGATCCTCAACCTGACCGACCATGAAAATAACGCGCTCTTTCAATAATCGCGAGTAAATATCATAGGCGCGCTCACCACGCGATGTCTGCTCGACTACCATTGGAACCAAGCCACTGGCTTGAGTGTCAGACGGGAAAATTCCGTTATTTATAGCCTCAAAATTCATTACTACCTCGCTCATTTTTAGTATAGGAAAGCCGTTAATATACGGCTGCCCTTGACTGACTGGATCTAAGCACTCAGCCAACCAGCACTGAGCACTGAAGGAAGAATTAAGCCTCTGAGCCAGGCTCAGGGTCGGGCTTCACAACTTCATCATAGGGAAGCTTTTCTTCCTTAACCTTAGCTTTAGATAACACCAATTCTGTAACTTGATCTTCCAAGACAACCGCTTCAACAGAACTCAGTAATTCTGGCTTACTGTAATAGTAGTCCACTACTTCCTTAGGTTGCTCATAGGTCGATGCGATTTCATTGATACGCTCGCGCACTCTATCTTCATCTGGGGTTAACTCTTCAGCTTTAACAACTTCAGAAACAATAACACCAAGTGCTGCGCGTCGTTCCGCTTTTTCTTTAAACATGTCGTCAGGAAGCATACTTAGATCGATCTGCTGCCCACCACCAAACTGCTGGACCATCTGCTGCTTTAATTGGGTGATCTCATTAGCCACCAAAGCCGTTGGCAGTTCTACCGTATTGAGTTCAAACAACTGGTTCATTACCCGGTTCTTGACCTTCGTACGAATAGCATTTAGTAACTCACGCTCCATGTTTGCCTTTACTTCCTCACGGAACTTCTCTTCCCCGCCATCTTCAACGCCGAACAGCTTAAAAAACTCATCATCCATCTTTGGCATTTTCTTAGCAGAGACAGAATTTATCTTAACCGCAAATTCAACTGCAGCTCCTTTGAGCTCTTCGGCCTGATAATCATCTGGAAAAGTCAAACTTAGAACAGCTTCTTCTCCAGCACCCAAGCCCTCAAGTCCACTTTCGAATCCTGCAATCATCGAGTTTGAGCCCAAAATCAAATCCTGACCTTCAGCTTTACCACCCGCGAATTCTTCTCCACCTTTAGTGCCAACGAAGTCAATATTGACTTGATCGCCTTCTTTAGCTTTCTTTTTCGACACCTTGAAGCTCGCTTGCTGATTCCGCAAAACTTCTATCATTTTCTTCATGTCAGCGGCAGTCACATCGGCTACTGGTCGAGAAATCTTAACTTTACTGAGATCCTTAAGTGCAACTTCTGGGAAAACCTCAAAAATCGCCATGAACTCTAGATCCTGGCCTTCTTTGTCTGTCATTTGGTCAATTCTTGGCTGCCCAACGGGACGCAGCTCTTGCTGCTGAATCGCTTCATAAAAGCTAGAATTAACGACCTCCCCAACAACCTCTTGGCGAACGCCCTTACCATAATGCTGCTTAACAACTTTTAAGGGCACCTTACCTTTACGGAAACCTTTAATAGAAACCGTTTTGGTCGCCTTTTGTAATCTAGCGGTTACTTCTTGCTCGATCCTGTCGGCAGGCACACCAATCTTCAGCTGACGCTCTAGGCCTGTGCTCGACTCAATAGACACCTGCATGGAATATCCTCATGGTAAAAACATTTAAATTTGGTACGAAAGGAGAGACTCGAACTCTCACGGGTTGCCCCACTGGAACCTAAATCCAGCGCGTCTACCAATTCCGCCACTCTCGCATAGATATCTTCTGATAACGAACCGCTTTCGCAGTTAAAATAAGGTTGGTAAGACCCTGCCTAATCAGAGGGCGTGAATTTTGCCACAGCACCCCTTGATCGGCAACTAATTGTGTCATTAATAAGCGTCTTTATGTCACCAAAACCAAATATCATTGAATATTCGCTACTTTAGCCTCTAAAAAAGCAAATAAAACCACGTTACACCATTAAACTCACCTGCCTAGAATACAGATTTTTCAAACTCCCATGCCAGTGTATTCTGCCCTTAAACCAAGGGCTTTAAATGGTTATAGCCCTGCAAGGCCAAGAGATTTTCATGAAAAAATATGATTTGCCTACTCTAAAGGCATTTACAGTCACGGTCCATGACAACCATGTTGGAGAAATTTGCTTAGACCGAACTGGGTATTACCCCAGACGGTGGCACTCTGCAGCCTATCGAAAATGTAATGCCCTCGGGGTTAGCCCGAGAATTGACTTATACCAGCCGGGACCTTGATGCTACAGAAGCTAGGAGTTGCGGGTTTATTAACAAAGTTTTTGACTCTCAAGATCAAATGCTGACTGAAGTGCGACAATTAGCTGCAACTATCGCCAAGCACAGCCCCATTGCTGTCAGCGGGGTTAAAGAGATGCTTAATTACAGCAGGGAGCACGCCGCTGCTAAAAGCTTGAATTACATAGCGACTTGGCAAGCAGTAATGCTTCAAGCGCCCGACGTGAAGGAAGCTTTGAGCAAGGCCAAGGAAAAACGGGCACCTAATTACGACGGCCTGCGACCATTGTGATCTGATGCTTAAGAAGACGTGTGATAATACATAGAGCAGCCCATTTGATTTAAATATGGTTGATGCTCCGCTGGCACTGCAGGGGTTAACGATCACACTTTAGCTCATGGCCCACGTTCACTTTAACCTAAGACCAAGCCCAATAGCATCGGACTTTACCCCCTAAACAAAGGCATACGAAAATAGCCCACTTTTAGGCACAAAGAGCTTGCAACCGATCCATAATAAAACGATGATTGCGCCCCTAAATTTCAATAGATTAAATCATCATTACTATGCCCGCCAAAACCCAACTAAAAGACACGACAATACCTCAAGATACTGACGCGTTACGCAACGCATTGGGGAGTTTTGCTACGGGTGTAACCATCATTACCACACTGGGCAAAAAAGGCCAGAAAGTCGGTATGACCGCCAATAGCTTTGCATCAGTTTCGTTGGATCCGGCATTGGTGCTTTGGAGTATCGGCCGCGACTCAAACTGTTTTGATGACTTTATTTCTGCTGAAGCCTTTGCTGTTCATATCTTAGCCTCGAATCAACGAGAGTTATCTAACCGTTTTGCGAGTACGGGTAGTGATA
>CAWKZU010000032.1:0-23523 GCA_963854585.1 Gammaproteobacteria bacterium
CTTACAGCGTTACACCGCTACACTGGGGGTGTAGTGGTCGCAGGTTCAAATCCTGCCGTCCCGACCATATATCAATACGTCAGCACACACTGATGTCCTCAAGGCCCTGTTATTCAGGGCTTTTTTGTTTATCCTTAGTCCATAGTTGTCCATTTAAGTCCGATAGAATCTGGTAATAAAGACGGTACAAATTATGGTATTTTGTATTTAATTGCATACGCGCTTTAATTTTTAAACGAGACGACGGATATGGCTGTAATTCCATTGTCATCATGGGTCAATATCAACTCATCTCGGCCGTCATGGTCTAAATCATGAACCATGAATCCAGTTCGACTATCCGGTAGCACTAGCGATAATTTTATGGCTTTTTTGGCAAACATAGTCTGACCTTGCTGCCCAGGATAAACTAGCAGAGTACTGTCACCTTTTTGCACCAGCAAATCCTTCTGTCCATCGCCAGTAACATCAGCACCGAGTACGGCCGGAATAAATAAATCACCACTGCCAAAATCAAAGCGTGCTGATATCGTCTTTCTGGTGCTAGGTTTAGCGGGAAATTTACCGTTGATCATTTTGTAGATTGAGACATCAACAGAGACTGATCGAGTAATCAGCGCTCTAATGACGGCGCCTATACTTATATCTACCGACGTCACAAGGAACTCTTGGTTGCCGTCACCAGAGATATCTAACCGTTCATTGTCGAACTGAAAACCGTCGGTGCGAATAGTTGAAGTGGGGCTTTCTGGAAATTTGAGAAGATTATTTTCATCCACTGTACCGAGATATACCTCATATTCAGACTCCCAGCCAAAGATACCCTCAGCCTTGATCCGTTTGACAATAAGATCACTAACACCATCATTATTAATGTCCACAATTTCATCTAAAAGCCTATTTTTACCCTTGTCGTTATTAGCACCCTCACCAATAGTAATCTGAGCATAGCCACTCAACATGTCTTTAAGATTGGCATCCAAATTGACGGGCACCTTAGAGAACTGGCCGAGGTTACTTTGCCGATGCACTTCAAAATAACCATCTTGCCAAAAAGCAATATCATTACGACCATCATTATTTTCGTCAATAAGAAAGGCCTCTTCCGCGCGGTAAGCAACATAACGCGCAGTCTCACTGAAGCTCATATTTGGTCGGGGGCCGACTAATTGAGGTTCCTGAAAACCATCGTCCTGCTGCAGTGCGACTGCCCAACCATCAAAGTTAGGCATTAAGAAGTCATCTAGCCCATCATCATTAATATCGGTAAACATGTTCATTAGTGGCGATGAGTCCCAGCTGCGTCCAGAAAACATCGATGAAGTTTTGAAGAAAGGTTTGAACGCTGAGGTTGCTTCGTCTAAATATACGAGCTGTGAGTCCTGCAAGCCCACCAACTGGATACCATTAGTACTTTTTATGGTGTCGACTAAATCCATAGAATCATCTAGAGCCTTTTCCAGTATAAGGTTCCATTTTGAATCACTACGCTTAAAAATCTTGATGGTCCGTATGGGCTCAGTGCCAAGTCCTTGTATTTGTTTTTCTAGTTGATTGATCTCCGGTGTCTCTATGATGAGCAGTTTGGTTACATTCGACGCTTCAATCGAAAAAGGAATAACGTCGATATTGTGTTTGGAGCTTACTTCGATAGTCTCAATATCAAAGTCTAAGGCTGCCAGATCGGCAGACGACGTGATACCAATAACCAGTAGGACCTTCGCGGCGATAAAACTTAGACGGACTAATTTCATTAATTAATTAAAACTCTCTGTGTTTTTGGATAATTGAAGTGTTGCGTGGCTAAGTAGTACTAAATTTTATCATGATCTATCTGACGATATATCAAATGAAAAACATTCACTTGGAATTTATCAACAATTTACAGCGTTATCCCACTACATTGGGGGGTGTAGTGGTCGCAGATTCAAATCCTGCCGCCCCGACCAAATATCAGTCCATTAGTATCTACTAGCGTCCAGAGCTTGGAGGTGCTATCAGTAATATCCTTTTTAGAAATACTCCAGACATTCGCTTTAATTCCGCCTAAAGAAAGGTAAATTTAGCCAAAAAAATGATCGAAAGAAACCAAGCACCCAATGTAATGTCGGCACGTTTACCGGCAAAAAACTTTACGGCGACGTAAGTAATAAAGCCTAGCGCTATGCCGTTAGCAATTGAAAAGGACAAAGGAATCATAATGATGGTTACCAATGCCGGCAATATTTCCGTCATATCAGACCAATCAAGTGCTTCCATACCACTCAACATGAGTATAGCGACATAAATTAGAGCCCCTGCGGTAGCATAGGCAGGCACGATTGCAGCTAAGGGTGAGAAGAAGATGGCCAGCAAAAACAAACTGCCCACAACGACGGCCGTCAAACCTGTTCGGCCACCAGCTTCGACTCCCGCAGAACTCTCGACATAACTCGTTACCGGCGGACAACCAAGAAATGCGCCCAACACACTAGAGCTACTGTCAGCTTTCAGCGCTCTATCCAGATTCTTTGCATTACCTTGTTGATCAATCAAGCCAGCCCGGTTAGCCACCCCCAGCAAAGTGCCTGCGGTGTCGAATAGATTAACGAACAAAAATGCAATGATTACACTAATCATTGCGACATCAAATGCCCCAATAATGTCTAATTGCATGAGGGTTGGCGCCAAACTCGGCGGTGGCGCTACCAGACCATTAAACTGAACTAGATCCATGGCGATGGCAGTACAGGTAATACCCAGGATACCTATAATAATTGCGCCAGGAACGCGACGAATTGAAAGAATAGCAATACTCAAAAAACTAAGACCAGCGAGCAAAGTTTGTGGTTGCGTAAAATCGCCCAGCGACAGGTACGTGGCTCCGTTAGCGATAATAATTCCGCCACTTTTAAGGCCTATAAATCCAATAAATAACCCGACACCAGCACCCATAGCAATGCGCAAATTTAGAGAAATACTGTCTAACATCCATCTTCGAAGACGTGTAACACTCATGACCACAAAAATGATACCAGCTAGGAAGACAGCTCCCAGGGCAATTTGCCAGCTGTAGCCCATCTCGCCAACAACCGTATACGTGAAAAATGCATTTAGGCCCATTCCGGGTGCCATGCCCACCGGCCAATTGGCATAAAAACCCATAACAAAGCAGGCTATAGCCGCCGCTAAACAGGTGCCCACAAAACTAGCACCCTGATCCATGCCGCTTGCAGCCATCATCTGTGGATTCACGAAAATAATATAGACCATGGTTATAAAGGTAGTACAACCTGCCAACACCTCAGTGCCCACATTTGTCCCATTCGCCTGTAGCTTAAATAAGCTTTCCAAAAATCTATTCATATACAGTCCATTTATCGCTTAGTTTTCATACAATTGGTGGCCTCTTAACGTCAGAGGGCATTAAAAATGCCACTTTGGTCCAGATGATACTTCAGCGTACATCCACATAGCTAGTGGGTAATGTAACAAATAAGGCCAGCACATTTTATTGTATTATGGCAAGCTAATTGCATTATTTAACAATGCTAGTTTCTAGAGCAGGTTACGCTTACAATATCGGGAAAAATGCACCTAAATAATGCACGGAACTGCTTGGCGATCCTAAAATGCATTAATTTGGGTCGGTCAAGAGCTATTTCACATAACACTTAATAGGTATCTAACATGAAGTATCCTTATCTTGCTGTTAAAACACTCAGTGTTGCAATTGCAGCTTCACTGGCAGTAAATATTTCCGCTGAAGACGCTAAACCTGTTTTCGAAGAGGTTTTAGTAACTGCCGAAAAACGCAGTGAGAGTCTGCAGGATTTATCCCAAGCGATTACGGTTTTGACTGGTCAAGATCTAGATACCCGTCAAGTGACTTCTTTTGTCGACCTTAGTGCAATCGCCCCAGGTGTTAATATTGCAAAGAATGAAGGTTTCAAGACCGTTATAACCATTCGTGGTGTTGGTAACGAAGCTAACCAGAACGCTATTGCTAATCCGTCAGTCTCTTATCATTTAGACGGCATTTACGTGGCCTCACCTTTCGCACTGCAAACTGACTTTTTGGACTTGGAGCGAATTGAGGTATTGAGGGGGCCTCAGGGAACATTGTTCGGCCAAAATTCGACGGGTGGTGCTATCAATGTAATAACGCAAGCGCCTACTACTGATGGGGTTTTTGGGTCCGCTGATCTTACTGTGGGTGATTACAACCTGATTAAAGCGCGCGGGGCAATCAACATACCTGTTAGTGAAACAGTCTCAATGCGAGCCTCTTTGATCTCTAACACCCGCGACGGATTCACCGACAATTTAACGCTCGGACAAGACCTTGATGATGCCAACAGTCTGTCGGCACGGGTGAGAGTGCTTTATGAGCCCTCAGATAATTTTCGCGCTAATTTTACGGCGCAGTACTTTGACGAAGACCGCAATGGTGCTGCACAAAAAGGTCTGTTAGATCCGACCCCAGGGGCTAGAAAACTTCGTCAAAACTCGATCGCGGAATACGAACTGAGATCACAGTTATATAGTGCCGTGTTGGAATGGGATTTTGAAACGTTTAGCGTTAAGTCTTTAACTAGTTATCAAGATGATGATATTTTAATTCGTCGTGACAATGATCGTAATGATATGGATTTTCTGCCGCCATTTGCTCAACTTCCTAGCTCTTACGACCCTGAGACCAACAAACAGACAACCATTACTCAAGAAGTGAACTTGGTTTCTTCTGAGCCTCTATTTGGCAAACTTGATTGGTTGGCGGGTTTATTTTATCTAGATACAGAAGTTGAGATTAGTATCCTTGAGCGTCTTGATTTCGGATTTGACGGTACATTTGACCCGTTCACCGTTGACACAATTTATGCCTATGGAGGTGATGTTGGTTTCATCTCTGACTCAAAACCAGAGCGTGACTCAACCTCTCTTTATGCGCAGGGAACCTGGAACTATAGCGATACCTGGCGCAGCGTGTTCGGCCTGCGCTATACAGAAGATGAAGTTTACAGTTCAGTGACCAACTATTACGGTCGAGAAGGTACAGACATTTTAGAAATCGAAAGCGATAAAGTCACCGGACGTTTAGTGCTTGAGCATGATATTAATGACAGCACCATGCTCTTTGGATCGTTTACTAAAGGGTTCAAACCAGGGGGGTCTAACCTAACCTACGGCACTGAAGCTGTGGTAGCACCAATTGTAGTGTTACCTATCTTCAATGAAGAGATTGTTAATGCCTATGAAGTTGGCCTGAAAACTGATTTGGCTGACGGACGAGTGCGCTTGAATGCCGCTGCTTTTTATTACGACTATAAAAACCTGCAATACCAAGCTACCGATCCTGAAGTCTTTAATGGTGGTGTGGGCAATATTCCAACGTCAGAAATTTTCGGTGCAGAATTAGAATTTTCTGCATTTTTATCAGACTCACTCATTCTCGATGCTCGCATGGCATGGTTAGATACTGAAATTACCTCAGATCATCTTGCTTTGGATAATGTTCAGTCAGAAGCGGCGGGTAATGCTCTGTTAGGACAAGGGTTTGGGCTTTTCAGTGATGAGATTCAGATAGCCCGAGCTGACCAAATTCAGAATGTAAATGGTAATGAATTGGCTAAGACACCAAGCTTTACCGGAAACCTAACACTTAGCTGGACTAAAGAACTTGAAGCTTGGGGTGAAATGCGTAGTACGCTGCAATATACCTACCGAGGAGACTTCAAGCACCGCATCTTTAATAATGCTGACACTGACGTAGTGCCTAGCTATGATGTTCTTGATTTAGTGGTCGGTTTTTATCCCGGCACTGGCGAGAGCTGGCGTGTAGAGCTTGTTGCAAAAAATCTTACCGATGAAGACGGTATCAATGCTCGTTTTACTGATGTTTTCGGCGTTGGAGCAACTGGTGATGAACTTATCGGGCCTCGTCAGATGATGGTTCGTTTTGGTATGGACTTCTAGAGTGAGCGGTTAAAAAAACAACCCCGGACAGAGACCCTGTTCGGGGTTTTTTATTACCAATGCCTGACGCAGTAGAAGTGACAATTGAGTATGATAATATTGTTAGCTAATAAAAGCCTTGATCTGGAATAAGAATAATGGAAAAGCGCTACATTCAAGCCCAACAGTTACTTGAAGACTCCTACCGTCTGGCATGGAATATTTTCCAGAGCGGCTATCGTCCTAACTATATTGTGGGCGTTTGGCGCGGTGGCGCTCCTATTGGTATCGCAGTGCAAGAATTTCTTGACGTGCTGGGCGTTGAATCAGACCATATTGCCATTCGCACCTCATCCTACACCGGAATTGCTGAGCGCAGTAAAAAGGTCAAAGTACACGGCCTTAGTTATATTATCCGTCAACTCGAATCAGAAGATTCACTATTAATAGTTGATGATGTCCATGACACTGGCCTTTCCATCCAGCAGGCAATGGACGATTTAAAAAAGGCCTGTAAAAAAAATACGCCAAACATTCGTATCGCCACCCCCTATTACAAACCGAAAAACAATAAGACGGGGAATGCCCCGGACTATTTTCTTCACGAAACCGATGAATGGTTAGTGTTTCCCCATGAATTGCATGGGCTTACGGCTGATGAAATTCGCCAACACAAACCTGAACTTGCAGACTTGATCGACAAAATGGCGCCGCTCATAGAGCAACGATAAAAATATTTTCGGGGATGAATGTTGAATTACGACAGAAGGTCTAATTTAAACATTTAAATTATAGACTTTTGATGTTTTTAAAAAGCAATTTCCTTATGATTTTCAATGACGTGCGCCATTGCATAGCAATACTGTGGGTGCCGTGAACGCAGGTTTAAATCATGCCCTCCTTAAAAATATCAATTCATTACGATATTCTTATGTCCTTGATGGCTCGCTAATCTAAGTTTCTTTTATTTATCCTTAAGTCATAGTTACTCATTTTAATGCGGTAGAATACTGGGATAAATACGGTATCAGACTAGAGAGATGTTTTTTGACATGAGTAATGAAGACAGATTGCCAATTATTGTTGGCGTAGGGCAGGTCGTCGACCACTGGGATGGCAGTGATCTAAGCCAATCGCCTAGTCCCATAGGCCTGATTACTGAATCAATAAAGCGTGCCCAGGCAGATGCTGGGATCGGTCGTATAGAGAATAAAATTGATACATTGGCGGTTGTGAGGGCTTTTACCGATTCCTTGCGAACGCCATTTGATCCATTTGGGAAAGCCAATAACTTTCCGGCCGCAGTTATTAAATCTGCGTCTATAAACCCTAAAAAAACGATTTACTCAACGGCCGGCGGCGAGCAGCCGCAATATCTTGTAAACGAATTATCTGAAGACATCGCACGGGGTGATATCCGCATGGCGATGATTACCGGCGGCGAGGCCTTGTCTGCCCTCAAAACAGCGTTGAAGAACAAGCTTTCTCTGGACTGGTCATCTGATGTTAAAGCAGATATCGAAGATCGTGGTGCAAAAACTGACTTTATATCCATGTATGAAATACTTAATGGCATGGGGTTGCCCTATCAAACCTATGCGTTGATGGAAGAGGCATTGCGCGGCCGGCTAGGAATGTCTAGGGCTGAATATCTTGTTTACATAGGGGGTATATGCGCGGGTCTTTCTAAGACGGCAGAACAAAATCCATTTTCGCAATTCCCTCAGGTAATGCCGGCTGAATTTTTAGCTGAAGCGTCGAAAGACAATTATCCTATATGCGATCCCTATCTAAAATGGCACATTGCGCAAGACTCCGTGAACCAAGCCTCGACGTTAATTCTCACCAGCGTGGGATATGCAAAGGAACTCGGTATTGATTCTGATAAATGGATATACCTCCATGGGTATTCCGGTGTAAACGAGAAACTTGTTTCTGAGCGCCCAGATTTGTCTAAATCTAAAGCGCTTGAGTCAGCCATATCAGGCGCAATTGATAGCGCGGGCATTACGGCTGACGACATAGCATACCGCGATATCTACAGTTGTTTTCCTATTGTTGTGCACTTAGCTGCTGACGTGTTGGGGTTGGACCCAGTTCAAGATCAGATGAGCGTCACAGGGGGCTTACCATTTTTTGGCGGAGCGGGTAATAACTATTCCACCCATGCAATTGCGACTATTGTGGAACTTCTTCGCAAAGATAGAGAGGCTTATGGGCTGGTACTGGCCAATGGTGGTTTTATCAGCAAGCAATCTGCGGGTGTATATTCGGCAAAAGAGCCGGATACTTGGAGTCAAATTTCCAGTGAACATTTGCAGGTCGAAATAGATGCACAACCCGAACATACTCTGCTGAACGAAGATTGTACTGCCGTTATTGAGGCCTACACAGTGCGACATGGCCGGCACGGTATTGATCATGCTTATCTATTTGCGCGCAATGCTGAAGGCCGAGTTATGGCAACGGTACCGGTCGATCACCGCGCCACCATGAAAGCTCTTCATACATTTGATAGCCCTGTTGGCCAAACGGTCAATATTATTCATCGAGACGGTAAAAATATTCTCGCAAACCCCCATAAACTAGGAGCTCCTATGCCAAACGATTTCCTCACCCGCGAATTTAAATATGTAGAGCTTAAAAGAGAAGGCAATGTGCTTGAGGTAATGCTCAACCGCCCCGAAGCTTACAATGCACTTTTTAGTGCGGCCCATTTTGAATTAGCAGAAATTTTTGATGAGTTCGAGCGCGACCAAGAGCTCTGGGTCGCAATCATTACCGGTGCTGGAGAAAAAGCATTCTGTAGCGGTAATGATCTTAAGGTATCCGCTGGAGGTGGTGATATGTCCATACCAGCCTCCGGGTTCGCAGGTCTATGTTCCCGAACTGACCGAGAGAAACCGATTATTGCCGCTGTTAACGGTGTCGCTATGGGTGGTGGGCTAGAAATTATTTTGGCATGTGACATCGCTATAGCTGACCCTCTGGCGAGTTTCGCTCTGCCTGAAGTTAAAGTTGGACTGTTTGCGGCCGCTGGAGGGCTGCAACGTTTAACCCGTCAGATCGGAGAAAAAGCCGCCATGGAGTTGATATTGACTGGCCGTAAAATTGGTTCTGATGAAGCTTCAAAACTGGGATTGATTAATACTATCTCTGAGCCTCAAGGAGTCATGAAGGCAGCCAGGGTTCTCGCAGCAACAATTGTGGGAAATTCACCGACTTCTGTGCGGGCCTCCAAGCGTGTCCTAAATGCCGTTGATAATTTAGGGCGTTGGGACAAAGCTCTTGAACTAAGCAACACAGAATTTGTTCAGCTTATAAAATCTAAAGATGCCCATGAAGGCATGACCGCATTTGTACAAAAACGAAAGCCTAATTGGGTGAACGGATAGACTCTATTGGAGCTTTTCACCTAAGACCGGTAAGTGATCGGTGACCTTTTTAATAGGGAGTGAACTCGTCATGGTAATGAGAGGTAACCCACGCGAGGGATACTCAGCCAGACCGCTGAATATCCCTGCTAACTGTCTTATCCGCTACTAGAGAGGGTTTGGCACAATAAGTACCTTGCCGTTTCTACCCGGTTGTGCAGCGCGCGAGACTGCCTGTTTGATCTCATCAACACTAAAACGCGAGTCAACATTGGCTTTTAAAACACCCTTCGCAATTAGTGGAATAATTTGCCCGAAAGCAGCCTGCTTTGTTTGCATATCAGCTGTCTGGTACCACTTGTAAAGCCAAAAGCCACGCAGGCTAATGTCATTAAAAATAATCTTTCCTGTATTCAAACTTGCGGGTTTTCCGGACAGCACACCATAGGCAACCAGAGTGCCGCCATAGCCAAGGCTATCGGCTAGTCGAGTGTAGGTATCACCGCCAACAGGATCCAGTGCGAGTGCAATAGGCGCATTGTCCGTTGCGCTGGCGATCTGTGCTGCAAGGTCCGGACCATCGATCAACACTATATCCGCACCCTTGGCCAGCAGATCATCGGCTAGGCCTTCACGGCGCACAACATTGACGGTCTTAATGCCACGCTGCTTAGCAAGCTGGATAACATAGCCGCCAACAGCAGAATTGGCAGCGCTCTGCACAATCCATTGACCTTCTTCAATATCGACAAAGCTGGTCAGCATAAGTAATGCCGTTAACGGGTTAACCGCTGACATGGCCAGCTGTTCAATCGCTGAAGGCTCAAGTGGCCCTAGGTTGGGTAAGGGAAGAAAGCCTGCTGCCGGTGCGACTATTTCCTCACGCCAGGTTCCTCCGCTGGCGAGAAGTACCAGTTGGCCGACCATCAAATTTTTCACTTCTGCAGACACCTCTAGTACCCGGCCAACGCCTTCACTGCCGGGATTGGAGGGTAATACTGGATCGACACCATACCGGCCGGATATCTGTAATAGGTCTGATGGGTTAATGGGCGAGGCCAATACGCCGACCCTGACTTCACCGCTCTTTAACGGCCGAGAGCGCTCTTCCTTTATTTCGAGTACGTCTGCAGGATCACCAATTTGGCTAAATTCGATGTACTTAAGCATCTCTTGCTGCTTGGCACTAGTGTGGTTGTCTGCGAGCGAGAAAGAAGTAACACAGAGGGAAAGCGCTAAAATTGTAATAGATAAAGATTTCATAGTGTTGGTTCGTTACCTGTTTTGGTTTGTTAAACATAACACCGAAAAATTAACCGGCATTACAGTTCGCTGGTGGAATGTTGTTATGAGTGATGTCTACGTAACTACTCGTTTTCTGCCGCACCATGATGACTGATCTACTGTGCCAGGGTGACTGTTGGTTTTTCCTTATATGGTCAGGGGCTATCATCCCGCTCAAACCAGCGACCCAGATAGATACCCACCATTGACCAGAGCGCGGCTATACCAGCCCCAACCATGGCGACAGCAGCCAGCCCTAGTCCCAAGCCTTGTGTTAGTCCTGTGAACAGCCAGGCCATTAGCATATCTCCGCCGCGATAAGCGACAATGTCGATGACCGGTTTTGCTTTAAAGCGAGTTTCTTGATCCACCCGAGTAAATAGCATTTCGCGGGCTGGTCTTGTGACGGCGTAGTTTCCTGCGCGCCGCACTATTTGTAAGGTCACGACGGCCGCTAGAAACGGTGAAATTGCGAGTATCAGTAAACCAACACAGAGCAGTACGGGCACCAACGCAATGGTAACCGGCATACCAAATTTACCTACAATTCGACCCGTTGCAAATAACCCTGTTGCAATTGTTAGTATATTGACGGCTAGGTCCATTTGCGCCCACACGGCAGTGCGTTCCACGCGGCTTAGTTCGCTGAGCAGGTTCTTTAACTCGAAGTAAACAAACGAACTGATGCCAGTATAAAGAAAAATAAATAAGCCTATGGCTAACAAATAGGGATTTGCGAAAAACATCTTAAACCCCGAAAAGGGGTTGCCGCCAATGGCGACATTGGACTTTCTTAGGTGCAAATCTTCATTGCCTAAATCGGATGATTTGAGTGATTGTAAATAAAAGATGATGGGTATCGGGATCAGCAGCAACACACTTGCTATTAACATTAAATTGTCTGTACCCAGAGACTCTGAGAAAAACGAAGGTATAATAGGGCCAATAAGGCCGCCGACACTGGCACCTACGGCAATTATACTAAATAGCCTGCCGGCCTGTTCTTTGTTAAACAAGTCCGACATGAAGCTCCAAAATACTGAAATGTGGAAAAGACTGAATACACTAACCCACACATAAAATGATTTATCGATTAATGTTCGATCGCCAGAGGTCGAAGCCAGCACATAAAAAACCACAAAGGTTAGTGCAAAAATACCGTACATAGCCGGTACTAGAAGCTGGAAACGTAAACGTGAAACGGCGATACCATAAACGGCGACGACCGCGGTACTGATAAAAAAGTTGAGAGTCCATAACCAGCTAACTTCAGCATCCGTCCAGTCGCTTGCCATGGCATCGCGTACGGGTCGAAGAATATAGTAGGCAGACATCAAGATGACAACAAAGAGAAATGAGCTTAAGGCAGCTTTAACTTCGTGATCTTCAATATTTAGCGACTTTTGTAGCCATCTCATATCGGGTTACTGCTACTCACTGGCATTCCTGGCTCCTAGGATAAAACTGAATACGTTGCATTTTTAACTTGTCGCTGTGAATAAATGTCAACATTTTCCTTGGACAGTATGATATCGGCTAGGATAGTTTTAACAAGTAGGCATGATAATCATACTGGTATATAAATACAGACTAAGCAACCCAATTACTAACTCTTTAAACCTGACCGGCGGCAAGTGAAAAAGATTACTGTGATTCCATTTTGTAGTGGTCTAAAGCGACTAGTGATTACGTACGTAACGCAGGTTTTTAATAGATAGGGTATTTGGTATGACTAGTTTAAAGAAAGCACTGTTACCTTATGGAACAACCTCCAGCGCTCCTTCTATAGTTTTGCCCGATACTGCGCTGTTTTTGTCAGAGCGTGGATCACTGACCAAAAACTATTTTGAGAATGCTGTTGAATTATTAAATAGAGAATACGACGCGATAAGAAGGCTTGCTGAGTTAAATGAACTTGTCTATAACGCCTCTTATAACTTTGTACCTCGTGTTGGACAGCGCTATCATCTTTATCAGAAAGTTGATGGTGGATACCTGCTAAGTATGATTGAAAATTGGAAGACACATGAGTTCATAGTATCTTTAGAGTATACCGCCGACAGTGTCTGGAAAGATGTTACATCCCTTTAGAGTTTGCTTCTACAAATAGCACCGCTTTCTAGCCTGCTGGTTAGTGTTCAGTGAGAAAAACCAATAGATCCCTTTTCAAAGAGCAAATTTTGCTGTGGGCGGCTTAACGTTGATCTCGATAAATCGATATTATCACTTGGTCAACGGACAACGTCGTCACCTCTTGATCGTCGTAGGGGTGCAATGATGGCTAAAGGCTTATATGATCGGGCATAAATTAGAATAAACTAGATTGTCTTTAGTCGATTGGGGTGTTGGATTGGAAAAAGTATTAGTGACAGGGGCTACGGGTTTTATAGGATTGCATTGCATACAGCAACTATTGAATCGGGGTTATTCGGTGAATGGCACTGTTAGATCATTGGATAGAAAAGATGAGGTTATAGCCTCGCTATTGTCCCACAACACCCGGACAGAAAACTTGTCACTGTTCGAAGTGGATCTTAACAGTGACAGTGGCTGGAATGCGGCCATTACTGACTGTAATTATGTGCTGCATGTAGCTTCTCCTTTTGTTTTAACCGACGAAAATGAGGAGTTCTTCGTAAAGCCGGCAGTTGATGGTGTTCTTAGAGCGCTAAAATTTTCTAGCGCCCACAACGTGAAAAAAGTTGTGCTAACGTCCTCTTTTGCGGCTATTCACGAGAGCCTAGATGAGATGCAAGAATCCTTTAGTGAGAAGGACTGGTCAAACCCTCACAAGCCAGGAATCAGTTTCTACGCTAAAAGTAAAACCATGGCTGAGCTAGCTGCGTGGAATTTCATGGAGACACAAAGCCCTGCATTTGGTTTAACCGTAATAAACCCTGTTTTAGTAATGGGGCCATCTTTGTCTAAAGATATCGGGACCTCAAATTCTGTAGTACAAAATATGATTAGTGGCTCAGTACCTGGTACAGCCAAGATACACATTGGGATTGTTGATGTGCGAGACGTTGCTTCGGCACATATTCTTGCTATGGAAAACAGGGCAAGTGATGGTGAGCGCATTATAGTTTCTGAAAAAGAATTATGGATCCATGAGGTGGCGGTTATTCTCAGAGATGCTGGTTTCAACAAAACCCCTAAACTTGTGTTCCCTAAATGGTTAATGAAAATAGTTGCCTTTTTTCGGAAGGATTTGGCATTAATGATTCCAATGATCGGACGTAGACGAGATGTGTCAAGCGTAAAAGCCACGGACTTACTAGGGTGGAAGCCTATAAAAGCAGAGGTGTCTATCATTGATACAGCGGAACAGTTAAGAGACCTCGGGCTTCTCTAAAGCAGACCAGGAATAAGTGCTTTTCTGTTTTTAGGATAATCCTTAAATTTTTCTCGATACCATCTGTGATTAGCGATAGCCCTTGGGAGTAAGTTAGCAATAGTCCAGGCTAGGAATACAGCGCCAGAAATACTCCATGTAAGCACAGCCCACCCGACCCATTCAATGATCTCTCCAAAGTAATTGGGTGAAGAAACATATTTATGTAAAAAGGTGTCGGATAAATGGTACCCAGGGCCTTTTTCTTTTTTCAGTGCTGCAATACTGTAATCGGATTTTATATTGATAAACATTCCGGTGATAAACAAAAACATGCCAATAAGGAACGGGGTACTTTGTATCCATTCAGTAGGGTATTGAACAAAGTAGAAAATACCGAAAGCTTGAACGCTGACGTTAGCAACATTAAAAAAGAATGCAGTTATTGCAATGCTAAGTGGCATTTTATGATTGGTCATGCCGATATAAAATGGGTATATAAATGTTCTGTGGATGTAATGAGTTAACCAGATCATCAAAAAGACGTGATGAACAATCGTTAATTGATCTCTCACCATCAGACCATAGATGATCATTAACATAACGCAGGGCGATTCCATGAAGACCCAGCCTACTTTAGCTGATATCGTTGGTCCCCAACCATCTCTAATGTGTCTGCCATAGGGCGCCGCTCTAAAAAACAAATAAAGGCACGCTAACAGTGCAGAAAGTGACCAGAGGGTAATCAATAAATTAAAGGTACTCATTAACTATAGTTTACAGCCAAAGCTGAAACTCATAAACAAAATATGCCCTTTGACGGAACATCAAGTTCTAAGCAGTTTCAAGTGTGGCTGGTAGGAGAGAAGGCGGTATAAGTTAGTGCGTCAGCTATTGATAGAGATAGATGTTGCGGAATAGATGCAAACTGATCTGACGGAGTGTCTTTGAGAATCTCTAATAATTGATACTTAATTACAGCTCTGATTTTAGGGCGGCTAGCCAGTAGAGTAGGTCTTTAAATACTTCGGCCCGGTTGGTTTCATTCAGGATTTCATGTCGGGCCTCTTGGTATAAACGCACATCGACTCTTTTAATTCCGGCTTGAATTAGCGCGCACTTCAGCTTTTCAACGCCTAGGCCTTGTTTACTCACTGGATCAAGAGCGCCAGATATCAAATAGATAGGCAGCGCTTTATCGATCGAGGCCATAGCTTCTGGCCGCGACAAATCGGCCATCCCGGCAAGAAAATCACACCAAGATTGGGTTGATAGCGGGCCACCACAGTAATAATCGTCGACATACTGATCAACGATTTTTTCATCTCTGGACAACCAGTCACTGACTGTGCGGTTAGGCTTGAAAGCGTTATTAAATGAGCCAAAGGATAATTTCTCTAAAACACTACTGGGGTTTCGAAGGCCAAGCCTCCAACGCTCAAAATGAGCGACATATGAAACGCTTTTATACAATGAAGAAGTGTCGTAACTTGACCCGGATAGAATTAAGCCGCATAACTTATGGTTAAATGCGTCGGGAATTTGGCTGGCATATTTCTGGCAAAAGCGCGTCGCCATAAAGGATCCCATGCTATGACCCATTAAAATAAACGGCAGATCCAGTCGAGTTTCAATATGATTAATAAGTTGCCATTGGTCATCAACCATTTGTTCCCAACCACCGGCGTCAGCCAGATGATAGCTGCTGTCCATGGCTTTTCCTGTCCGACCATGACCGCGATGGTCGCCTGCGGTAACTAAAATACCCTGCTGGTTCAAAAATTCTGCGAATTCTGCATAGCGAGCGCCGTGCTCAGACATGCCGTGCATAATATGTAACCAAGCAACTGGGTGTTCTGGGACCCATTGACAATAGTGATGCTCACCTGGCTCACCGCTGGAGAATGGCAGTGTCCTTCTTTCGAGTGCACTCATATTTATGTCCTTCTTAGCGCAAGGCAAAGACTCAAAATAGCGCTACTTTTTATATTTAGTGGTTATTTTAATACTAGCACAGCTTATGAATGTTATTAGATGACTGTGGTAACCTTATTTTTTTGTTGCTCCATCTGGGCACACCCTCCGAAAAATACTCTTTGGACATATTATGTTGAGGATAAATGGACATTTAGGAGTGTCCCTTTTGGGTTGCCGGCGTTTGCCTTGCCGATCACCTAAGACATAAGCGAGGTCCAGATTTTAATAGGCTCGTTTCGGTCAGATCGTATGGGGGTCTTTAGCCCTGAAGAATTAATCGAGAGAAAGTAAGGGGCAAGCTATTCTCATAGCCGCCCCGATATCTTATTTTTATTAAGCTAGGCTGGGAGTCCCATACTTAGCCATTATTCTGTCTACCTTACAGGGGCATATGTTGACCTTTGATAGATCACCTTGGATATGGGGTAGTTCTAAGACACGTTTGTCCATAACCTTAAACCATAGCCATGGAATATAAGCCAATAAGTACATTCCAAAATAGCCATTAGGTAACTCTGGGATGTCGTCAAAATTCCGAAGGCTTTGGTACCGTCGTGCTGGATACGCGTGGTGGTCTGAGTGTCTTTCAAGGTGGAATAGCACCAGATTGGTGACAATATAATTAGCGTTCCATGAGTGATGAGGCGCGCATCTCTCATACTTACCATTTTCTTTTTTCGCTCTTAGTAAGCCGTAATGCTCAATATAATTCGCCAAGGTTAGCTGAGACCAGGCCCAAAAATTGTGCATCAATAAAAAGGGCACCATGATCCAACCGAAATAAGCGACTAGAGACCCTTGCAGCAAGATACTGATGGCATACGACTGTAAGATATCATTGTGGCGACTCCAAAATGAAAGGCCTGATTTGGTCAGCCGATCTTTTTCTAATTGCCAGCCTCGCACAAAAGTGCCTGAAATTTCCCGCACAGCAAAGGCGTACAGAGACTCACCTAGTCGTGAACTCGCTGGGTCTTCTGGTGTCGCGACTAAAATATGGTGGCCTCGATTATGTTCAACCGAGAAATGGCCATAGGCTGGCACGGCTAAGACAATTTTGGCTAACCATTTTTCTATTTTAGTGTTTTTATGGCCCAACTCATGCGCAGTGTTGATTCCAATACCACTGTAACTGCCGGCGACTAAAGCAACGACTAGCATAGACAAAACACTTAATTGAAAAGTCCCTACTATCCACGCAAATGCGAGCAATACAATAAAATGCATTGGTACTGTGAGATAAGTGAGAATTCTGTAGTAGCGGTCTTCCTCAAGTTGAGGCACTAACTCTTCAGGTGGATTGCTACTATCGGAACCAATAGCCCAGTCTAATGCCGGTAAAAGAAGATAATTTATCCCTAGAGGGATAGCCAACAGGGCTTCGATACCAGTTTGTGTGAACCAGTAAATGGTCATTAGCGGCATAAGTGGAAACGTTATTGACATAAACCAAAGATATCGCTTTTTGTCGGTGTAGCTTATCTCGCCTTTTTCTGGGTGATTCATTGAGTAAGTAGCCATTCCTATCATCCCTTAGCTAGTGCCATTTTGTCTTATAGGGAGATTATAGTTGACAGTTGATTTCTTGGGAGGGTTAAATAGCGTCAATATAGGGTTCTTTTACCGTCAATTTAAGATTCTTTTGCCGTCACATGTCAGGTTTTTACGTTCACATTTAGGTGTTAGTTTATGTACGGAATCATTTTGCCAGAACTGATAGGGTTGTTAAGGGAGCAAGGAGTTGCCGAAGATGACCTTCTAAAAACCACTCGGCTAGACGCTATTGATTTCACGCAGCCGTTTTTTTTAACCAGTCAACAAGCAGATATCATTTGCAGTAATGCCATCAAATTGTCAGATGATAAAGCTCTTGGGCTCAAGCTTGGGGTCAGGTTAAATATGGTGGCATTGGGGATATTAGGCTATGCGTTGATGACCAGTGACACGGTCGGGGACACGCTAAAATTATTACTTAGATATAATCAAGCGATACTCCCGAGTATGACTATTGACCTAGTTGCGGATCAGAGCGGGGTTATATTAGTTGGTAAAGGCCGGCATTTACCCAAAGAACTGGAGAGATTTTATGCTGATACGCTCTACTCGGCAGTGGTCCATAATTTACGTATCTTAACGGGGGAAGTGAATGTCTCTTTTAGCTTAGGTCTAGATTATAGTGTGGGAGAAGAGTCGAAGCTATATGCCTCAGTATTCGGCTCGAAAGTAAGTTTCATGTCGGACAAGCCCGGCCTTACGTTCGGCCTGGATGGGTTGGCAACCAACATCTCTACGTCGAATCCGCTAGCGCAAAACATTTTCCAAAGAGAGTGCGATCGTATTATGTCGGCTGACAATCAGCTTGGCTTGGTCAGTGAGCGCGTAAAACAGATTCTTATAGGTGCGAGGTTAGACTTCCCCTCAAGCGCCTCAATTGCCGACAAGCTGCATATGAGCGAGAGTACTCTGCAGAGGAGATTGGCAAAAGAGGGATGTCGTTTCCAAGAGCTTCTTGATCAGGTTAGATACCGCTTAGCGCTAGAATATTTACAGAGTACTCAGTTGCCAGTTACCGAAGTGGCTGTGCTTTTAGGCTACAGCAGTGCGGCCAACTTCCGGCGATCTTTTAAGCGATGGAGCGGATTGACCCCTGTAGAAATTCGAAACCAGGTAAAGGTTTAGTAATCACGTTCAAATTAATTGAATTTAATTGTTAATCGCATCCGTTATATAGGACAAAAACTCAGAGTCGCTCCAACTTAATGGCGGTAGCGTCTGATGATAATTATTACCAGTCCTTACAGAGCTTGATCCCACTTTTTTATAGGTGCTGTTTCTCACGACAACTAAATCTTGATCTTGAAAGACATAAATATTATTTTTATTTAACCCTGAGGCCCAAAAATATCCTTTTGAAGGTTCAATCCTCCACTGCAAAGCATAACCAGGATTATTAGTTCCTTCAGGAACTGTTGTTGATTCCTGGATCCAATTTTCTGAGATAATTTGTTCACCCAACCAACGTCCATTGCGAGCATAGAGAAGACCAAAGCGAGCAAAATCTCTCGTTGTAGTATCTAAACAGCAGTAGGTCAGTGCGTGGCCATGCTCATCTGTCCACCAATCAGCTTGCATGCCAATTTTTGAAAACAGGTTTATGTCAGCGAAATCAAGGACGCTTTGTCCCGTAGACTCCTCTAATATTCCGGCAAGAAGCATGGAGTCAGCATTTTGATATGCCCAATTATCTGTTCTTGGGCTTGTTTCAGGTGTTCGTGCCAAGGCATAAGCTAACTGGTCGCCATCAATACCGCCAGCATAGATGCTCGCATCTCCATTCTCAGCCTCTTTCAGACCTGAGCGCATTTCTAGAATCGCTCTGATACTAATCTCGCTTTTATCAGTATTTATCCAGGGAGCTAAATAGGTTTCAGCTGGGAAGTCTATAGAGTTAATAAAACCATGATCTAAGGCTATCCCAATAAGGGCACTTGCAAATGATTTTCCGGTTGACCAGCTGGTTGCCAAGCTATCTTGTGACTCTCCATCTGCATAGCGCTCTCCAATAATCACACCATGACGAATAATGACAACACCTTGGGTGTTGCGGCCCGTCTCAAAGGCATAATCCAGCGCCCGATCGATCCCGTCTTTACTAACATTGACGTCGGCAGGCACATATGATTCCCAGCTTACATCGGGGTAGGTGCTGATATCTGGAAGTGCGTCACCTAAATCAATGACAGGTAAAACAGACGAAGAGCTTGATCCTCCACCACAGGAGATCAAGTTTGCCAAAATCAAACATAAATACAGTTTTTTAATGCGCCTAACGCCTAGAATCAATCGCGGCATCTTACCCCTCCAACATCTAGACCATATATTAACTAACTAAGACACATTTGCATCTATATTTTAGTTTGGTACAAATAATGATTTTAGCCGTATTTAATCGAGTTGTTACAAAAGGGGCATCTAATTGGGAAAATGTAAACAGTTTCATGAAGCTGAGCTGTCTCGGATTGTCGAAATGGCGTGGGAGGACAGAACACCGTTTGAGGCGATCGAGTTAAGTTTTTTGATCAATGAATCTGCCGTTATTACCATAATGCGCTCCGAGTTGAAGCCTAGGTCTTTTCGCTTATGGCGAAAAAGGGTGTCTAGCAGAAAAACTAAACATTTGGCATTGCGATCACCTGAAGTAGGTCGAGGTTATTGCCCAACGCAATATAAACAAAGGTAGGAGATAGTTGAATATGGGTAGATTGACGGGGTTAATCGGCGGCATGGCATGTTTGAGTTTGAGTATGATGGCTAACTTCATAGGGGCGGACGAAATAATGATTGATAATTTTGAGCCTGACTCAGAAGTTCGCTGGGATTATTTCAGTGACCAGGTCATGGGAGGCGTATCTGAGGGGTCTGCACGCATGGGTAGTGACAATGGTGAAGCCTATGCACATATGACGGGCGACGTTAGCACGGCCAACAATGGAGGGTTTATACAATTGCGGACCCGTTTAGCCGTAGGCGCTGATAAGAATGCTGCAGGGATCTACGTCAAGGTGCGAGGAAACAGTCAAAAGTACTACATTCATCTGCGTACGAGAGGCACTATGCTACCTTGGCAATACTACCAGGCCGCCTTTGATGTTACCGAGGACTGGCAGACCATAAAATTACCCTTAGACAGCTTTAAGCCCTCTGGTTCTTGGTTGAGAAAGACAGCGTTACCTAAGTCGATACGCAGTATCGGGATTGTTGCTTACGGGCGAAACCACGAAGCTGATATTCAAATCGGTGAAATTGGCTTTTTTTAGTCAGGTTAGCTGAATCAGCCATTATTTAGCCTGAAGTTTTGGAGCGTGCAGCGAAAAGAGCTAGTTGTTCTTCTGTGGCTGGCGATTGGTATTTTGCTTTCCATTCAGGAAAGGGTATACCGTAAATAATTTCACGTGCTTGTTCATAGTCGATCTCGGTTTGACGTTCTACTGCTGCCGATACGTACCACTTGCTCAAGCAATTGCGGCAAAAATTCGCGAGATTCATTAAATCGATATTTTGTACATCTTTGTTTTCATCAAGATGTTTTAGCAAGCGGCGAAACACAGCGGCTTCCACTTCAGTTTTGGTGGTTTTATTCATCATCTATTGAGTCCGATAAGGTCGTTGTTGGTTGGGTAGTGTAAACGAATTGATGTGAATTGAAGAGCCCCTATGGGTAATTCAAACGCCTGATTATTGGACTTGAATGATGATGTTTTACATGTAAAGGAGCGGTTCATTGTTAATGTTTTGTGATACTCTTGCCGCTAAACAATTATGACCTCCGATACGTACTGATTTTGGGCCTTGCAGCCTGGTTAAGGGAACAATAATGACTATACATACATCTCTTTTGTCGATGATTGGCAACACGCCAATGCTAAAACTCACAGCGTTTGATACTGGCCCTTGCGAACTCTTTGTTAAACTCGAATCACAGAATCCTGGAGGCTCAATAAAAGACAGGGTAGGTTTGGCGATTATCGAGGAAGCAGAAAAGTCAGGTGAATTAAAAGTGGGTGGAACCATCATTGAAGCCACTGCTGGTAATACTGGTATCGGACTAGCGCTGGTAGCCGCTATCAAGGGATACAAAATTATTTTGGTGATTCCAGACAAAATGAGCCGTGAGAAGATTCTCCATCTGGAGGGGTTGGGAGCTGAAATTGTATTAACTCGTTCCGATGTGCCAGAAGGGCACCCTGAGTATTACCAAGATTTAGCTAGAACAATTGTTGCCAAAACGCCGGGTAGCTTTTTAGCCAACCAATTTTCTAACCCTGCTAATCCAATGATTCATCGCACTACCACAGGGCCTGAAATTTGGGATCAGATGGATGGTAATATCGATGCAATGGTAGCCGGGGTGGGTTCTGGTGGAACAATCACCGGTTTAGCGGAGTTCTTTAAAGAAAAGAATCCAGATATTCAAATGGTGGCCGCAGATCCTGAGGGATCTATTGTTGCAGATGCTGTTATTAAAGGGTCATTTGCTTATGATGGCGGCTCCTGGTTGGTTGAGGGAGTAGGTGAGGATTTTATTCCCGATAATTTAAACGTCGACTTGCTTGATGATGCTGAAGTGGTGACCGACAAAGAGGCTTTTCAAACCTTACAGATATTAATAAGAGAGGAGGGGGTTTTGGGAGGTTCGTCTACAGGCACTTTGGTTGCGGGCGCTGTGAAATGGTGCCAAAAGCAGACTAGTCCCAAGCGCGTAGTCACCTTTATTTGTGATACGGGCAATAAGTACCTATCAAAGGCATTTAATAAATCTTGGCTGCATGATAACGATTTGCTGGAAGTTGAGATAGCGGGCGATGTAACCGATTTAATTAATCGTCGTGCTGACCAAGGCGATATGATTAGTGTCACGGCTTCTGATACCTTGCTAACTGCCTATAAAAGGATGAGAGCGTCCGATATTTCTCAGATTCCTGTACTTGATGGAGAAAGACTTGTCGGTGTTTTAGACGAGGAAGATTTACTATTCAATGTGAGTAAGAGTGAGAAGGCTTTTACTCAACTGGTTACCGAATTCATGGTGACTGACCTTGATGTTTTGCCGGTAGGTGCTTCAGAAGAGGATCTGCTAAAAACATTAACTCAAGGCAAGGTTGCTATTATTTATGACGGGGATACCTTTGTGGGCTTTATTACCAAGGTAGACCTTATTAATCATTACAGAACAAAGATTAGCAAAGACTAGAGACGACTATGAAAAATAGCACAAAAAATAAGGGTTTTGAAACCAAGGCAATTCACGCAGGCCAGCAACCCGATCCAACGACAGGCGCAATTATGACGCCTATTTATGCCAGTTCTACTTATGTGCAAGATAGCCCTGGCGTACACAAAGGTTATGAATACTCCAGAAGCCATAATCCCACTAGAAAAGCCTTAGAGGATTGTATTGCCGCTCTTGAAAATGGGTCTGGCGGCTTTGCATTTGCCTCAGGAATGGCTGCCACAGCCACTGTATTGGAGATGTTAGATTCGGGAGATCATGTGATAGCCATGGATGATCTCTATGGCGGAACCTATAGGCTTTTTGAAAATGTACGTAAGCGCTCCGCGGGGTTAGAATTCACCTTTGCTAACTTGAGTGATTTAAATAAGCTAGAAGCCTCGCTCCAAGAAAACACTAAGATGATTTGGGTGGAATCACCCACCAATCCGCTTCTCAAGTTAGTTGATCTGCAGGCTATTGGTGAGTTTGCTAAAAAACATAATTTGATTGCGGTCTGTGACAACACTTTTTGCTCACCCTATGTGCAAAAACCACTCGACTTTGGTTTTGATATTGTCGTGCACTCAGCAACAAAATATCTCAATGGTCATTCCGACGTGATCGGTGGTATTGCAGTCTGCGCTCAAGGTAGAGACGATTTAGTAGAGCGGATGTTTTACCTATCTAATGCGATCGGATCGATCATGAGTCCTTTTGATAGCTTTTTGGTGTTGCGGAGCCTAAAGACTCTTGCTGTGCGTATGGAGCGACATTGCAAAAATGCTATGCAAATAGCGACTTATTTGGAAAGTCATTCAGCGGTTGAGAAAGTTTATTACCCTGGCCTT
>CAWKZU010000033.1:0-22183 GCA_963854585.1 Gammaproteobacteria bacterium
ATCCCAAGGCTGGTTCTAGCCTATACTTCGTTGCCAGGGGTGACGGGGGGCATTATTTTTCTAGTACGCTACAAGAGCATCTAGGCGCGGTAAAAAAATATCAGTTGGAGCAACGTGCGGAAAATTATCAGTCTGCACCAAACTAATTGGACAGTTCAAAGTAGGTTTTAAATGCACGGCAAATTTATAACGATTGAAGGCACTGAGGGGGTCGGTAAAACGACTAATATCGACTTTATCCAGGCTTGGCTATTGGCGCAAAATATCGAATTCCTCGCTACTCGAGAACCTGGTGGCACTCCTCTGGCTGAGCAGGTCCGTCAGTTATTACTAACGCCAAGTGATGAAAAGATTTGTGATACCGCTGAACTCCTACTTATGTTCGCTGGCCGAGCACAGCACCTAGATCAGGTGATTATGCCCAGTCTGGACGAAGGTAAGTGGGTTGTTTGTGATCGCTTCACTGACGCGACGTACGCTTATCAAGGTGCAGGTCGAGGAATGGACAGTGCCTTGATCGAACATTTAGAGCACTTAGTACAAGGTGTTTTACGACCTGACTTAACCTTAATTTTGGATATACCCGTAGAAATTGGTCTTAAGCGAGCTAGTGACCGGAGTGCGCCTGATCGTTTTGAGCAAGAGCAGGTCGAGTTCTTTGAAAGGGTGCGTCAGGGGTATCTTAATACTGCAGCAAAAGACCCTCAGCGGTATGCGGTAATAGATGCTTCGCAATCTCTTGATGGGGTTCAATTCGATATAAAGACGGTGCTGGAGACTTTTTTTTCAACCACAAAAGTGGCTGTTTGATGGCATATGCAAACACCACTTTAGCGCTCCCGCTCCCATGGCAGAAAGACGTTTGGGAGGGGTTTAATCGGGCTATTGATACTGATCGAATGCCCCACGCGCTGTTGCTTCACGGCTCTAATGGTGTGGGAAAGAGACGCTTAGCGATTACCCTGGCTCAGCGTATGCTCTGTGGTGTTGAGGCTAATCAATATGCTTGTGGAAGTTGTAAACCCTGTAAATTATTACTGGCCGGCTCGCATCCTGATTTAACTATTTTGGAACCTGAGGAAGACGGCAAAAATATTCGAGTAGATGATGTCCGCAGATTGTGTACAAAATTAAACACCACGGCTCAGCAAGGCGGTTGGAAGATTGGACTCATTTTGGTTGCTGACGCTCTGAACATAAATGCGTCTAATGCGTTGCTTAAAAGCCTTGAGGAGCCACAAGGAAAGACCTTACTTATATTGGTTAGCGATCGTTTACACGCTTTGTTGCCGACCATAAGAAGTCGATGCCAAAAACAATACCTTTCTACTCCTAGTGACGATGTGGCAACGCATTGGCTTAAGGAAGTATCGGGAAATAGTTCAGACGTAGCTAAGGCTATAGAGGTGTCAAGCGGGCGTCCGTTACTTGCGTTGCATAATATCGAGTCCGGAACATTGGTGCTGAGGCAAAATTTTGAGGCGATTATTGATGGGGTCGCTAGTGGCAGCCTGTCATCAGTGGAGGCCGCTCAACAGTGTGTTAAATTAAACGGCAATAATATTATTGAGTGGTATATGCACTACGTTCATAGGTTGGCCGTTAACGAAGGGCAGGGAGGCGGTGATCGAAGGTTGTTTCAGTTTCAGGACCGACTAATGTCGGCCAGACAGCTACTGTTTTCTCAATCCAATGTTAACCAGCAATTATTACTAGAAGGTTTGTTCATGGATTGGGCTCAATTGTCCAGTGCGAGTAGTCATTAAAAGAGGTGTTAATTTACGTGTCTTAGAGTCTAAAATTGATTTAACGGAGGAGTTGGCAAATGGAGAAGGATAAGCTGGGACTTGCAACTAAGGGATTTTGGGTGATTTGGTTACTGACATTGATGCTACTTCATGTTCTTTAAATATTAAAAATCAAAATGAGCTTTACCAACATTTTATGCCCTTTGAAAAAATGGGGGTTTCTTTGTTTCATCCAAGCATACGTTTGCGCTTGGCGATAGTGTTCAATTACGCTTGGCGCTTTATTTGGTTGACGAGCTAGTGGTAGTTCAAGGGACGGTTATATGGTCAGTTTTAATGGAGACTCCAGTTTAGATATCCAAGGTGTGGGGGTTCAATTAACGGCCTCGTAGGGTGAACTGGTGTCGACTATCAAGTGCTTGTTGGATGATATTCCACAAACGTATAAATCAACGCTAACAATGTAAACGAGCCTGCCTAAATTTAAGTTATGACTTGGCTGGCGTCGGGTTTTTCGTCAGGCGTTATTTTTAATGAAATAACGGAAATAATGGCGCAAAAATTTTCTGACTGTTTAAACTGGCAGGCATTAATGAGTAAACCGTAATAACCTAGAGAGTTATCGATGAGTACTGATCAAGCGCAGATGTCGCCATTCATTATCAGAACGTTCCCCGTTGGGCCTTTGCAATGCAATTGCTCTATTATTGGTGACAAAATATCCGGTAAGGCGCTAGTAGTTGATCCAGGTGGGGACGCAGAAAAAATACTTGGATTGTTGGCAGAGCTTAATCTTACCGTCGTGGCCATTATTCATACGCATGCTCATCTTGATCATATTTTAGCATCTGGAGAGATTAAAGCTGCAACCGGAGCGCCCATTTATCTGCATGAAGGTGATCAATTCTTGTGGGATATGGTTGAACAGCAATGTGCCATGTTCGGCGTACCAGAAGTTAAACTTCCAGTTCCAGATGGTCATCTTAAAGATGATCAGGCGCTTAATTGCTGTGGGGGCGTCGCGATTCATACGCCCGGCCACACGCCGGGGTCGATCAGTTTTTGGTTTGAAGAGTACAAAACTTTAATTGCAGGAGATACTCTATTTCAGGGTAGCATCGGCCGTACAGACCTTCCTGGTGGAAATTATGACCAAATTGTAATGTCGATTAAAGATCGGATATATTGCCTTGATGACGAGGCAGTGGTAGTTACCGGTCATGGGCCCAATACAATATTGGGTCGAGAGAAGGTGAGCAATAGTTTCGTTAGGGCGTAGTACCTGATTAATTCTGAACACTATAAATACGAGGTATAACGAATGAAGCAGCAATTGGCTACGATGCTTGAACTGCAAAATGAGATGAATACTAAGGTTCATGCTAGATGGCGTGAGCAAAATTTCGAATGGTATCGAGCTATATGGGTTGAGTGTGCAGAGTTGTTGGATCATTACGGCTGGAAGTGGTGGAAGAAACAAACACCTGATGTCGATCAAATAGCGCTTGAGCTTGTTGATATATGGCACTTTGGTTTGAGTTTGCTGTTACTTAAAGGGTATTCGGTTGAGGATATAACGGCGATCGTTGAGGACGAATTCTCGAACCCTAAATCGAGCGGCGATTTTGCGTCTGACCTCGAGCACTTTACCGAGAGTACCTTATCCACTAAAGATTTTGATGTGTCTGGGTTTGCCCGGTTAATGGTCGGTATTAATATGGATTTTGAGACACTCTATGTGGGCTATGTTGGGAAGAATGTACTTAATTTTTTCCGTCAGGATCATGGATATCAAGATGGAAGTTATCAGAAGCAGTGGGGCGGTGTTGAAGACAACGAGCATCTTGTCGAAATTGTAGCGCAGCTAGATACGTCTGCAGGGGATTTTAAGGATGAACTCTACCAACGTATGGCTACACGTTACAAGGAACTGCACGGCTGACAGCTAAGATTCATCTATTAAGATAGTTAATAGTAGCAATAGCCAATGCTAGATATGTTTTTTACGGATGGCGACTTATAATGCCGTTCAAATTTTTAACGCTCAACTATTATTTTCGGAGACAAACTGTGACTTCACCCGTTCGTGTTACTGTTACCGGCGCAGCAGGCCAGATTAGTTATTCCCTGTTGTTCCGCATTGCTGCTGGCGAAATGCTTGGCCCTAATCAGCCTGTTATTCTACAAATGCTCGAAATCACACCGGCCCTTGAGGCTTTAAACGGGGTCGCAATGGAGCTGGATGATTGCGCGTTCCCACTTCTTGCAGGCATGATTTGCACTGATGATGCTGCAGTTGCATTTAAAGATTCGGATTACGCGCTATTGGTCGGTGCACGTCCTCGAGGCCCAGGCATGGAGCGGAAGGACTTGTTAGAAGCTAATGCTGCGATATTCTCGGCACAAGGCAAGGCGCTCAACGACAATGCCTGTAAAGAGATTAAGGTGTTGGTAGTGGGTAATCCTGCTAATACCAACTCATTGATTGCCCAGCGCAACGCGCCGGATATCAATCCTCGCCAGTTTACAGCGATGACTCGTCTAGATCACAATCGCGCGATGAGCCAAATTGCAGATAAGACAGGCTCTACTATTAACGATGTAACTCAGATGACCATTTGGGGCAATCACTCGGCTACTCAGTACCCTGATCTTCATGAAGCTAAAGTTAAGGGTCAGCCAGCCATCGACATGGTAGATCAGGCTTGGTATGAGAGCGACTTCATCCCTACTGTGCAACAACGTGGGGCAGCAATCATTAGCGCTCGAGGCGCTTCAAGTGCTGCCTCCGCAGCTAATGCGGCGATTGCTCATATGCGTAGTTGGGCATTGGGTACAACTGAAGGCGATTGGGTCAGCATGGGCGTATACAGTGACGGTAGTTATGGTATTGCCGAAGGTCTGATTTACTCATTTCCATGTGCCTGTGCGGGTGGCGATTGGACTATCGTCCAAGGTCTGGAGATTAATGACTTCTCCCGTGCAAAAATGATTGCGACGGAGCAAGAGTTGACTGAAGAGCGCGATGCCGTTCAGCACTTACTGCCTTAGTGCTAACGGTTGGCAGTTAGCAGTTAATTGTAAACGCCATTGGGGTGATACTCAGTGGCGTTTTTTTTATAAAGCTATAAATGCTCGGCATATAACGACAACTCACGCTGGTTTTTGTCACATCCAATGGGCAAAGTTTGCTACAGTCTCTCACTCATTTATATCCACTCTAAAGGTGACCTTGTGGCATTTTCAATCGTCGGCGATCAAGCTCCATCATTTACTCTGTCAAACCAGCGGGGTGAGATAGTCTCGCTGAGTGATTTCCAGGGTAAAAAGAATGTTGTAGTGTATTTCTATCCCAAGGCAATGACTCCGGGATGCACGGTACAGGCGTGTGGTATTAGAGATAGCTACAGCGAATTTAATGACTTAGACACCGTGGTAATTGGGGTAAGCCCAGATTCGGTTACTCGTTTGGTTAAATTTGAGGACAAACAAGAGCTTAATTTCATCTTGTTGTCAGATGAAGATCACAGCGTAATAGAAAGTTATGGGGCATGGGATCTAAAGAAATTTATGGGACGTGAATATATGGGCGTTTTACGCTCTACATTCATTATTGATAAGCAAAGCAAGATTGTCCATGTAATGGGTAAGGTGAAGACCAAAAGCCATCATGAGGATACGTTAGACTGGATTAAGCAAAACCTAGGATAATACCCACTAAACGCTGTTCTTAAAAAGATCAGATTAAATAAAGGAAATAAAAGATGTTATTTGTATCAAATGCCTTCGCTCAAGCCGCCAATGGTGGCGAGCCAAATCCAATGATTACTATATTAATGTTCGCAGGGCTTTTTGGCTTCATGTACTTTTTGATCATTCGACCTCAGCGCAAACGTCAGAAAGAGCATAATGAACTTGTTGGCGCCTTAGGTAAGGGAGACGAGGTTGTAACAACGAGTGGCATGCTGGGGAAAATCACCAAATTAGAGGGTGATTATGTTGTTCTTGAAGTCAGTAACAATTTAGAGCTTAAATTTCAAAAGGTTGCTGTTCACGCAGTGTTACCCAAAGGCACTATCAAGGCTATCTAAGGTCATCGGTCATTCTGGATAGGTCTCTGTGTGCGTTACAGCGGAGCCTTCCAGATAGTTATTTAGTGATTTTTGAAGCTACAGACAGGCTTAGTATATCCCAGCGGCCAATATGCGCTCATTAGTTGAGCGGTCGATTGCCTAACTGGAATTAGTGCTACTTGCTTAGTCTAGGCATTGACGGCCTAAAGAATAATAAGGGGTAGGTATGTTTGAGCAAATTGTTGATATTGTAAATAACTTTGTGTGGGGTCCAGTGATGCTGACTCTATTACTGGGTACGGGTATTTACCTGACAATTGGCCTTAAAGGAATGACGATTAGCCGAATACCCTATGCGTTCCGTCAGCTTCTCAAGGGTAGAAAAGGTACGGGCGAGGGAGAAATCACGCCGTTTAACGCCTTAATGACCTCTCTCTCATCGACCATAGGAATGGGCAATATTGCAGGCGTTGCCACTGCAATTGGTCTTGGAGGTCCAGGAGCACTTTTTTGGATGTGGTGCGCCGCTTTTGTCGGTATGGCTACCAAGTATGCAGAAGCTGTTTTGGCGGTGAATTATCGCGAGACTGATGACTTGGGTCGTAAAGTGGGTGGCCCTATGTACTACATTAAAAATGGTTTGGGTAAACGATGGAAGTGGCTAGGAATGGCCTTTGCCCTGTTCGGCTCTCTGGCCGGCTTTGGCTTGGCTAACACTGTTCAATCTAACGCCGTGTCCCAAGTGCTACAAACTAATTTCAGTGTACCAACGGCAGTTAGCGGTGTCGTTATGGCCGTGCTAGTGGGCGTGGTGCTGTTAGGTGGTATTAAGCGTATAGCCACCGTGGCTGGGAAGCTTGTACCCTTTATGGCTCTTTTATACATAACCGCCACACTCATAATTCTAGTAACACATGCATCACTAATCCCATCTGCCGTGGCTTTAGTCGTGGATAGTGCATTTAATGGCGCAGCGGCCACCGGCGGTTTTGCAGGTGCAACTCTTATGTTGGCGCTGCGGATGGGTATTGCGCGAGGCATTTTTTCCAATGAGGCTGGTTTAGGCTCTGCGCCTATCGCGCACGCGGCTGCAGAGACCAATAGCCCTGTGCGGCAGGGCACAATTGCGATGTTAGGCACCTTTATAGACACCTTGATCATTTGCACGATGACGGGCTTGGTTCTGATCGTGACAGGCGTTTGGAACGGGGAGCCTCAAGGCGCGGCAATGACCCTTGCCGCATTTAGTGGAGCACTTCCCTATGGCGACCTTGTTCTGTCGCTGTGTGTTGCATTGTTTGCTTTCACCACGATGCTTGGTTGGAGTTACTATGGCGAGCGCTGCGCTGAATTTTTATTGGGACCCAGAGTAATTACACCATTTCGTATTCTTTGGGTGATCGGTATTTTTGTTGGTACACAGATGAGTCTTGAGTTGGTTTGGAAAATGACCGATGCATTAAATGGTTTGATGGCAATCCCAAACCTTATCGCGCTAATTCTTCTTTCACCAATTGTGTTTAAGCTGACTAAAGCGTATTTTGATCAGGAGAAGAGTGAGCAAACCACGACAGGAAATTCTGCCCAAGGTCAGTAATATTATGAGTCCGAGTAAAAAGCCAAAATTGGTTATCGCAATCTCGTCCACTGCCTTATTTGATATGAGAAAGAGTCATAGCATCTACGAAAAAGACGGTGTGGCGGCCTATGCTGAGTATCAGCGTCAACATGAAGATGATGTCTTAGAGCCGGGGGAAGCATTTCCACTGGCGACGAAATTACTGCGGATCAACGATAAACTCGAGGGTGACCCAAGAGTGGAAATTATTTTGTTGTCACGAAATTCGGCAGATACTGGGTTGCGGGTGTTCAATTCGATCGCACATCATGGATTGGATATCTCACGCGCAGCGTTTTCTGGAGGTACTTCACCGTATCGTTACGTCTCTGCTTTTGGCTGCGACCTGTTTCTGTCAACTAACCCTGAAGATGTTCGAAGCGCCCTTAATAACGGGGTGGCTGCGGCGACGTTACTCCCGTCAAAGGGGAGCTCTACTGATAATGATGATTTGCGTTTTGCTTTTGATGGGGATGCCGTGCTTTTTTCAGATGCTTCAGAGAGAATCTTTAAAGAACGAGGCCTAGAAGCCTTTACCGAAAATGAGAAAGCCGCGGCGCATACACCGCTTGATGCAGGGCCTTTTAAGGGTTTCTTGCAAGCACTCCATGGGCTCCAGTCCGAATTTAGTGCTGACAGCTGTCCTATTCGGACTGCCTTGGTGACAGCGAGGGCCGCACCGTCTCATGAAAGGGTAGTGCGGACGCTGAGAGATTGGAATGTTCGTATTGACGAAAGCTTGTTCTTGGGAGGCTTAAGTAAGGGTGATTTTCTGAATTCATTTGGAGCAGATGTCTTCTTTGATGATCAGCAGACGCATTGTAGCTCTGCTAGGGAATATGTTGCCACAGGTCATGTGCCGCACGGAGTATCTAATGAGTAAGGTTGGCTGTGATTTTAGGGGATTTAAGGGTTGGGTCGCGAGAACTTAAATGACTAAACCTCAATTACTTAGGTCAAATAAATATCAAACCATGTCCGATGACAAGATACTTAGCTTATATATGAAGAATTTAGGTAGAGAGGAAAAGCATTTTTTAGATATAGAAGTTGATATTCGACAGCTAAAAACCGAAGCTGATTCTCGTTTGTCAGAAACGCAACGATCCAAGCATTCCTTTTGGTACTACCTACTTTATGCTTTCTTATTTGCGCTTTTTGCAGGCCGTTTTTTTAGCGGCCTTCAGTAAAATAGTAGGGATGTCCTCACCATTTTCCAGTCAACAGTTAACGAAAACTTGAAGAGTCAGCTGACTATTAGTCCTTTTGACGTTATCATTTCCGCGCGCAAATATCTGGAGGTGGTGTCATTGTAACTTCAGGTCCCATGATTGAGGGAATCTCACTCTGGTATTGGCAGTAAAAGCTCATTTGCTCCTACTAGTGATCTGGTCGCTGCTATGAGTAGTAAGAATAAAAAGGCATATACGGTTACTAGAACAAAAGGTATAGGCATAAATAGTAGTTAAATAGTATTAAAAAGAAATCCCGTACTATATTTTAGTTATTAAGCAATTTTTTTAGTAATAACGAAGTTACTTTACGTTATAAAAAAAAAGGCATAGGATATAGTGTTAAAGGTTTAATTCCCTATATTTTTATGCGATTTGATCACTTGAGGTAAGATGAAGCTTCAGCAGCTACGTTACATTTGGGAGGTAAATCGTCACGATCTTAATATATCGGCGACTGCTTTAGGGTTATATACGTCTCAACCTGGCATCAGTAAGCAAATTAAGCTTCTTGAAGAGGAACTCGGCGCGGAGATTTTTACGCGCAGCGGCAAGCATTTGAGTAAGGTTACACCCGTTGGTGAGGATATACTTGCGATTGCGGGTGAGATTCTTCACAAAGTCGAAGGCATTAAGCGAATCGCTAGCGATTATAAATCCCCAACTCAGGGCAGTCTCTCAGTTGCCACAACACATACGCAAGCACGGTATACGCTGCCAAGGGTGATTCAAGAGTTTGTTCCTAATTATCCCAATGTTGCCCTTAGCGTGATTCAGTCTCCGACCAACGAGAATTTACAGGCGGCATTAAATGGTGATGTCGACTTTGTCATAATCACAGAAGCGTTCGAGATCAGCAGTAACTTGGTGGTAATGCCTTGCTTTAAATATCAGACCGATGTTTTGGTGCCTAAGGATCACCCGCTGGCTCAGTCAGCTGAAGTATCTTTAACCGAGCTTACAGCTTACCCTCTTGTGACGCACGTGTTCGGGTTTGGTTATAATACGCTTAGCAGTACTACGCTTGGTAGAGCATTTAAGAAAAGCGGGTTAACGCCACACATTGCTCTCGCGGCAGGCAATGCCGATGTTATCAAAAGTTATGTGCGTTCAGGCCTTGGTGTTGGTGTCGTTGCTGATCTTGCTTTTGACGCTATAGAAGATTCAGATTTGGTCCGTCTTAATGTGCCTGAACTTACCGATTCCTACCTTTGTTCTATTGGTATCAGGAGAGACAGCTATATACCTAACTATATGTATAAATTTATTGAGGGTTTTGCGCCACATCTTAATCGAGACGTCGTTGCTGAGGTTATGTCACTATCGAGTCCAAAGGCGGTAGGTGAGTATTTTGCAGATTTCGATATCCCTGACTATTAAATTAACCATCGCACAATTGTGATCGCGGAATAGATCGATTTGTAATGATGGGTACCTAGTGTTCCACTAAGTAATTACTTAGATTCTTGCAATTATTGCACCCTTACAATATTTTCAGTAAAGTGCCCACCTTACTTTTGTTAAGGATATTCTGTGGAAATTGCATGCTTAGATCTAGAGGGTGTTTTGATTCCCGAAATTTGGATCGCCTTTGCTGAGAAAACGGGTATAGCCGCATTTAAGAGAACGACACGGGATGAGCCTGATTATGACGTCCTGATGCAATATCGGCTAGATCTACTTAGAGAAAACGGCTTAGGGCTTAATGAAATTCAGGAAGTAATCGCGACGTTAGAACCTCTCGATGGGGCGGTCGAATTTGTTAATTGGTTACGGGAGAGATTTCAGGTGATTATTCTCTCTGATACCTTTTATGAATTTGCCAATCCGCTAATGAAGCCTCTTGGCTACCCAACGTTGTTGTGCCATAAGCTAGAGTGCGATGAGAGTGGCACTGTTGTTAACTACCATCTGCGGCAATCTAACCCAAAGCGTCAGTCAATTGTTGCACTTAAGAGCTTGTATTATAGAACTATTGCCGCTGGAGATTCGTATAACGATACAACCATGCTGGCAGAGGCCGACGCAGGAATCCTATTTCATGCGCCTCAGAATGTGATTGACGAATTTCCGCAGTTTCCTGCGGTACAGACTTATGATGATCTAAAGAGAGAGTTTATTCGCGCGAGTAATAGGGACATTAAAATCTAACATAGTGTGTTTTGCGAATGTTGCGCTGTTATAGTAGATGCTGCGGAGGGCAGAAATAAAATGCCGGAAAAAACATCGAGTAGTGATCGAATTCGAGAGAAAAAGAAACTCTTTTTAGCCCGTGAACAGAAGATAGTGGATGCTGCACTCGAATTATTGATCAAAGAAAACATTGATCGTGTCACCGTATCTAAAATTGCCACCAAGGCTGGGATTGGCAAGGGTACTGTCTATAAGCATTTTCTGACAAAAAATGAGATCTTAGTCCGTATCATGCTCGATTACGAACGTGGGATATCAAAACGTCTATCTGAAGGCTTAGATAAGGCAGAAAAAGGTGATCCGGGCGCGGTGTCAAAGGCATATTTTGATTCTCGGTTAGCTCGGCCAGAGCGTGACCGATTGGTGCAGCAGTTAGAAGACCGTTTGAGTGATGCTGACGATGTGAGCGCTCAGTTAGAAGAATTCTCTCAGATAAGGCGCTCTCATGAAGAGGCTTTGGAAATGGTTATTAGGAGATTGATTGGTGATGGCATCCTTGAAGATGTTCCTCCTCACTATCACTATCTTACCTGTTGGGCTCTTGCTCAGGGGGCTGTAGAGCTTTGTTTTAGTAAGTCTTGGGGTCAAGTTGAAGATATGAGCGAGCTTTTGGGTTTCATTACCAGTATTGGTGTAACAATGGGTAATCGTGGGCAGTATCACCTGGCTGGCGACAAAAAAAACAAGTCGGGGAAATGAAAGCTTCTGATAGTCTAGATACCCTTTTTGCAGACCTTCTTGCGCTGCAAAGCGATTCCAGCATGAAATTACCGCCCGTCGATCTCTGGGATCCTGAAGAGTCCGGGGTTATGGATATACGCGTGGACAGAGAAGGGCGATGGATTCATGAGGGTGGAGAAATTAAACGATCCGCTCTGGTTAAGCTTTTTTCAAGTATCTTAAAGGTCGAAAATGGGCAGTATTTTTTGGTCACTCCGGTTGAGAAATGGAGGATTAAAGTTGATGTAGCTCCCTTTTTTATTACTGAAGTTAGTCGAGATCTTCGTCATGATCAGCAAGCTATTAGCTGTGTAACTTTAAATGGCGAAAGTATTGTTCTCAGTGACGATCACCCTTTGACCATTGAGTACAAACCTGAGTCTGATCAGCCGATTCCGTTGGTAAAGGTACGCGGGGGCCTCAGCGCTTTAGTGAGCCGGTCTGCCTTTTATCAGTTGGTCGCTTGGGGTGAGAGTTCCGCGACAGATGAAGATCACGCCGTCTATCTAAGTAGCATGGGGTGCCAGTTTCTGCTGGGAAAATCAGTTTAGTGTGGTTGATAACAAAAAGGACGAAGATAAATCGCCCTTTTTGTATTATTTTATCGCTACATATTTGGGTAATTAGGTCCGCCTGCTCCCTCAGGGACTACCCAGTTGATATTTTGGCTTGGTTCCTTGATATCGCAAGTCTTGCAGTGAACGCAGTTCTGAGCATTGATTTGGAAGCGGTCGCTACCGTCTTCGTTTCTAATCACCTCGTAGACTCCGGCAGGACAATATCTTTGTGCCGGCTCATCATACTCACCAAGGGTAAATGTGATGGGTAACTCCGGATCAGTTAGCGTCAAATGGCAAGGCTGATCTTCTTCATGATTAGTATTGGACATAAAAACAGAAGAAGCTTTATCAAAGCTAATAATGTTATCTGGCTTCGCATATTCTATTTTCTTGGATTCTGCGGCTGACTTCATCGTTGCGTAGTCAGGTTTTTTGTCATGCAGGGTTACGGGTAGGTGGCCTCTGAAGATATTCTGCTCAATCCACACGAAAGCCAAACCAAGAAGCATGGGAAATTTATGCATCCAGCCAGAAAAGTTTCTGGCGCTATGAAGCTCCTTATGCAGCCAAGAATCTTTGATGGCACTACTGAAGTTCTCTAGATCAGACGGTGCAGAGTCTCCCTGTTTCATCGCTTCAACAATTGTTTCGGCAGCAATCATGCCGCTTTTCATGGCCGTGTGGTTCCCTTTTATTTTTACACTATTGAGTGTGCCGGCGTCACAGCCGATTAATAAGCCGCCAGGGAAATGCATTTTAGGTAAAGAGTTAAGCCCGCCCTTGACTATTGCTCTAGCGCCATAGGTTAGCCGAGAGCCACCTTTAAGATACTTAAGTGTTTCCGGGTGATGCTTCCAGCGCTGAAACTCCTCAAACGGACTCATGTGCGGATTGCTGTAATTTAAATCGGCGATAAGCCCGATAAATACTTGGTTGTTCTCCGCATGATAAAGAAACGCACCGCCGCCAGTGCCACTTTCTTGTAGTGGCCAGCCAAGACCATGCACGACTAAACCTTCGTCGTGCTGTTCAGGGGGAATCTGCCAGATTTCCTTGATGCCAAGACCATAATGCTGGGGGTCACTGTTTTTATCTAGATCAAACTGCTTTATTAACTGTTTACCAAGGTGCCCTCTGCAGCCTTCAGCAAATAGGGTATATTTAGCATGTAGTTCCATACCTTGGGCGTAACTGGGTTTGTGCTCACCATTGTGACCAATGCCCATATCTCCAGTAGCAATACCTTTAACCGAACCATCTTCGTTATACACCACCTCAGAGGCAGCAAAACCTGGATAAATGTCGACGTCCAGAGCTTCAGCTTGCTCTGATAGCCAACGACAGACATTACCCATTGAAACGATGTAGTTGCCATTATTATGGGTAGGTTTTGGGATGAAAAAGTTAGGAAGCTTTATAGCGCTCTTGGCACCAGTGTAGAATAAGAATTTGTCTTTTTTCACCTCTATATCTAGCGGAGCACCACGTTCTTTCCAATCGGGGAACAGTTCGTTCATGGCGCGAGGCTCGAGAACAGCGCCAGACAAAATATGAGCGCCTACTTCAGAGCCTTTTTCAACCACGCAAACAGTGATTTCAGGGTTCAATTGCTTAAGCCGGCACGCAGCGGAAAGGCCTGAAGGCCCTGCACCAACGATAACAACATCGTATTCCATTGATTCTCTTTCCAAAACTCTGACTCCAACAGTGACTATATTTCTGATTATAACATTTCATTTATCATAACTGCTTAACTATAATGACTATAAATAGCCCAAATTTCACCGTATAACATGACGTTAAAGCTGACCAGCGGGTCGTAACCGAAACTATGGCTGGTTGATTTTTTGGTGGTATTTAGGCAATATACTCGCCTGAAAATTTGAGTACGGCGTTACCCCAGCGCTAATTTATAATTCTTATCACTTATTAAAAAGGATCACCAATGAAAGTTTTGGTAGCCGTAAAGCGCGTTGTGGACTACAACGTAAAAGTTAGGCCGAAAGCCGACGGGACTGGTGTCGATTTGGCTAACGTTAAAATGTCCATTAATCCTTTCTGCGAAATCGCTGTCGAAGAAGCTGTTCGATTAAAGGAGAAGGGCGTAGCGACTGAGGTTATTGCCGTATCTGTTGGTTCGCAACAGTCGCAAGAGCAACTCCGAACCGCATTGGCTCTTGGCGCAGACCGCGCTATCCTTGTTCTTACAGACGATGTAATGGAACCTCTAGCGATTGCCAAGTGTTTGAAGGCGATTTGCGACTCAGAGTCTCCTGACATCATTCTAATGGGTAAGCAAGCGATAGATGGGGATAATAACCAAACAGGCCAGATGCTTGGTGCATTAACAGGTTATGGCCAAGCTACTTTTGCATCCGAGATCACTATCGATGGCGCTAATGCTAGCGTGATTCGAGAAGTAGATGGTGGGCTACAAACGGTGTCGGTGTCGTTACCTGCCATTGTGACCTCTGATCTGCGTTTAAATGAACCTCGGTATGCATCTTTGCCTAATATCATGAAGGCGAAAAAGAAGACCCTTGATACGACAACACCCTCGGATTTGGGCGTCGACACATCTCCGCGAGTGACCCTATTAGGGGTAGAGCGCCCGGCGGAGCGTCAGGCAGGCATAAAAGTTGAGGATGTAGCTCAACTCGTTGATAAATTAAGAAATGAAGCGAAGGTGATCTCATGAGTATTTTAATTGTTGCTGAACATGATAATGCTAGTTTGAATGTAGCCACACTGAATTCAGTGACGGCCGGTGTTGCTATTGGTGGTGATATCCATCTGTTAGTCGCAGGGGAGGCATGCTCTGCTGTTGCCGATGAAGCCTCGCAAGTTGCCGGTGTTAGTAAGGTGTTACTTGCTGAGTCTGCGGCCTACACTCATGCGCTTGCAGAAAATGTATCGCTTTTGATCTCGGATCTAGGTGCTAACTACAGTCACATATTAGGAACTTCGACAAGTAACGCTAAAAACATCTTACCTAGGGCTGCGGCTTTGTTAGATGTGCAGGCTATCTCTGACATTACAGAGGTGATTGATATAGATACCTTTAAGCGACCTATTTATGCAGGCAATGTTATTGCAACGGTTAAGAGTAGCGACGCTATTAAGGTGTTGATTGTCCGTGGTACTGCTTTTGACGCAGCGGCTGTAGGCGATGGCTCTGCTTCGATTGAGGCCGTGGCAGGTTCCCATGACGCGGGGAAGTCTAGTTTTGTCTCTGAAGAAGTCGTAAAGTCTGACCGCCCAGAGCTGACGGCGGCTGACATTGTGATATCAGGCGGTCGAGGTATGGGTAGCGGAGAGAACTTTGAGTTGTTGAATGGCATTGCAGATAAGTTAGGTGCAGCTATCGGAGCTTCTCGTGCAGCAGTTGATGCAGGCTTTGTTCCTAATGATATGCAGGTTGGTCAAACGGGCAAGATCGTTGCCCCTGATTTGTATATCGCAGTAGGTATCTCAGGCGCGATCCAGCATTTGGCAGGCATGAAAGACAGTAAAGTCATCGTTGCCATTAATAAAGATGAAGAAGCGCCCATTTTCTCGGTAGCGGATTACGGCTTAGTGGCTGATTTATTCGTTGCTCTTCCTGAGTTAGAAGCGGCTTTATAATAAGGTTGGAAGAAATTTTAGTATTTAAAGGGCTCCGTAAGGGGCCTTTTTTTGGTCCTTAAATTAGTTACCTATAATGTCTATTGGGCAACTATTATTGTCGCTCACATAAAAACAGGCACAGTGGATAGCTGGCTATGGTGCACTGAAAACGTTAAGCATAAGAAGTTCTTTTCATGCTTCAAGATTTGATGAAGGCCATGGTGACTCTCGGTAACGGTGGTTATGACCGCTTGGGATGAAACGACTTTCCCCAATATTGTGAGATACATAGAGCAGGGCGAAATTCAGCCTGTTTTGGCGGAGACCTTTCCGTTAACATCGATCGCTGAGGCCCAAAAGAAGTTTCTTAAAAAAGAGCACGTGGGAAGTTTGTATTAATACCTTAGTCAGAGAAGTGACTCAATAGGATAAGGTCATCCGATACTTTGCTCGGCAGCTTTAAACGTTTCGTTTCTTGAGACCTATTGTTCATATATGTCTAGCCAGTAATAAAAGCCGAGATCTTCATCATTGTCGATACTAGCGATCCTGGCAAACTGTTCAGAGTCACTAATAGCTAATGTTGTATCAACATAAGGTGAGGTCTCTATGCTCAGGGGCGTGAGCATTATTATGGCCAGCGCTGCGCAAGACGAACCGAGAACGATCCAAGACCATGTGTTTGAACGTGACCGCTGGCCTCTAAGCGCTTTATTTCTAGCGATAGCTAGCTGGAAGCGTTCCTTTACTGAGGTGCCATCTTCAAGAGAGAGCAAATCTTCGGTAAGTTTTTTCTGGTTGATATTAGTCATAGTGGTATCCATCTAACTGCTCTTTGAGTTTTTCTAAAGCCCGAGAATAATGCGTTTTCACGCTGCCTTCTGTGCAGCCCATAGCATGGGCCGTTTCGCGAGTACTTAAGCCTTCCCAGGAGCGAAGCAAAAAAGCCTCTCTCTGACGGCTTGCTAGTTTTTTCACACCTTCAGCCAACCTGTCAATCCTTCGTTGGCGCATTAACATTTCGTGGGGCTCCTCTGATCCACGCCCCACCTGGTTGGTTAAGTCTGGTTGAAAATAATCATCGTTTTGCTCATTGTCTAAACTTTTCCAAATGAAAATTTTATTTTGCACGGCCTGACGTCGATAGTGGTCGGTAATTTTGTTATTTAAAATACGGTAAAACAGAGGCTTCCATTCTTGCACTGGCTTAAAAGCGTACTTTTCCACCATTTTGAACATGGTCTCCTGCACGATATCTAAGGCATCTTCCTGCCGACTCGTGCTCATTTTAGCCATTTGAAAGGCTCTTTTTTCGATATCCTTTAGAAATTCTTCCATTGTTCCATAGGATAGCGTGACAGAAGCTGCAGTCGAGGCGATTTGAGGGGTCTTAGGTCCATTGGACTGTGAGGTATTATTGGTCATCATAGTCGTTAGTTAATGTGCCCCTGTAAAAGCGGTCTAGCCCTTAAATTAAAATCCTGTCACCGTGTTAACGCGAGTGATCTCAATAGGTTGACAGGCTCTCTGCTAATCGCAGCCTATAATGCAAAGTCTGCCCAGATAGGGCAGTGATCCGAGGGCTTTTCAAAAGCGCGAGCCTCTGTATCGATGCCTGTGTCGATGAGACTCTCCACTGCGGCTTGTGACGCAAGAATGAGGTCAATACGAAGACCTCGCTTGGGGTCTTGATCAAACCCTCGGCTGCGATAATCAAACCAGCTATAGGAACGATCATCGTCAGGGTGCATAGATCTATAAGTGTCAATGAGGCCGCAGTCAAGCAGGGCGCTTAGCCATTCACGTTCTTCCGGAAGGAAGCAACAAATACCACGCTGGAGCCAGCGTTTTGCGTTCTCAGGTGCTATTCCAATGTCAATATCAGCACCTGCAATATTCATATCTCCCATCACAACTAGTTTATCTTCATTGCAAAATTGCCCTTTAATATAAACGTTTAGATCTGCATAAAATTTTTCTTTCGCTGGAAATTTAGTAGGGTGCTTACGGCTTTCACCTTGAGGAAAATAACCATTGATAACGTGGAGAGTCTTGCCATTGAAGGCGTACTCGCCATGAATCATCCGGCGTTGAGAATCTTCCGCATCAGTTGGATAACCTCGTATGATATTTGTCGCAGGTATTTTGCTGAGCAATGCGACGCCGTAATGGCCTTTTTGACCATAGAAATCGACGTTATATCCCATGGCGGTAATGGCGTCGATTGGAAATTCTTCATCGCTTACCTTAATTTCTTGCAGCCCGATAACATCTGGCCGATGTTGTTCCAATACAGCTTCTAGTTGATGCAATCTGGCTCTAATGCCGTTTACATTAAAGGACATTACTTTGATTGGAACTGTCATTAAGGCGTCGCCATGTTAGGTTCAAGTTGGACAATTTGAAGTCTATTGCTTGCAGATATCACACCTATTTGATTGCCGAGTATCTGTCCTGCTTCAAACAGAATGGGATCTGATTCAGCAATGTTATCTTCGTCGATTTCTCTATCTTCTTTCCAAGACTCTGCGTCACTATTAGGGCTTAACCCCTTAGCCTTTAGTCGTTTGTTGTCCAGAGAAAATAGCGCCTTGTCCCAGGCCTCACTTCGGGCCCTTCGCTCGGACAGATTTAACGATAATTCAGCGTCAGCACTCCAAGAATCACTTAGGTCGACGCGTTCAAAAAGGTGAATGAAGTCAGGATCTCGTTGAATCCGTTGTCGATGCGCATCGGTTAGCGTCAGGAGATAGGGCGTTAAACTATCATCGGTCTTATGGGGGACTCGGTGGATGCGATCCCAAGGGAGCACATTGTCCAGCTGGCTTTCACCTACTTCTTCGGTGTCATAGGCTGAGGGAAACGCGATATCGGGCAGAACACCACGATGTTGTGTGCTATCACCAGAAACTCGGTAAAACTTTGAAATAGTCAGTTTGAGCTGGCCACTGCTCAAGCCTGTGATATCTTGCACCGTCCCTTTACCAAAACTCTGGCTGCCAACGATCAATGCTCGACCGTAGTCTTGAAGAGCTCCTGCTAAAATCTCTGACGCAGAAGCACTTAGGCGGTTTATTAACACCAGCAGGGGACCTGAGTAGACTGCGCGCCTTGAGGCTCGGTGATAGCGGTTTACTCGCCCATTTGCATCGCGGATCTGCACCACAGGTCCATAATCGATAAACAGGTCTGTTAGTGTAGTGGCTTCCTGCAAGGAGCCACCGCCGTTGTTCCTTAAATCTAACACGATGCCGTCAACCTGCTGTTTTTCAAGCTCTCGAAGTAAGCGCAACACATCTCTAGTGGTGCTCTTATAGTCGGGGTCTCTAGCACGATAGGCTTCAAAGTCCATATAGAAGGCGGGGATATCAATCACGCCGAGTTTATAGGGCTTACCTTCCTGTTCAATCTCCAGAATTTGGCTCTGTGCCGACTTGTTCTCTAGTTTTACTTTGTCACGAACAATTGCGATGGTGGTCGAGTTACTGTTGTCACCATCTGCTGGGATGACTTCAAGTTTTACGGTGGTACCTTTGGCGCCCCGAATAAGAGCTACCACCTCGTCAATTCGCCATCCTATAACATCGACAATCTCGTCCTCACCTTGGCCGACCCCGATAATTTTGTCTTCCGCCTCCAAAATCCCTTGCACATCGGCTGGGCCACCAGGAATAACCTGAATAACCTTTGTGTAGTCATCTTCAGTGGTTAGTTGAGCGCCGATACCCTCAAGGGAGAGAGACATATTAATTTGAAAGTTTTCATTAGTGCGTGGTGTGAAATAACTTGAATGTGGGCCATAAATCGAGGTGAGAGCATTAGCATAAAGTTGAAAAACGTCTTGGCTATCGCGTTGTTCATACTGCTTTATTTGAGTCGTGTAGCGCTTTATGAGTAACTCGCGTGCCTCAATGGGATCTTTTTCATTAAGAACTAACCGTATCATGGAGTCTTTTATACGCTTTTCCCAATGAAGTGCTGCGGCAGGGGCAGATTCGTGCCAGACCCGTTTGTCAGGATCTAGTATGACGCTTTCATCGGTGTCGTACTCAATAAGATAGTCGGCATCTTCTAGCAAGGTTATATTTTGGTTTAACTGATCAATGGCCCGATCACGCAGGCGATTGAACATGACAAACCCAGGCTTGACGTCACCGCGCTTGGCTAGATCGTCAAGCTTTAGCTTCCATTGACTGAATTCCTCAATGTCTGAGCGCAGAAAATAGCTCTTGCCGGGGTCTAGCATCTCAATATATTGATCTAGATACCCCTCTGAAAGTTTGTCATCAATTGATTGGGCACGGTAATGTCGAGCATCTAACCGCTCTATGATCTCTCGATACAGTGCTGACTGACCCGACTCTGGCTCTATCGGAAGCGCTGCACTGGCTTGTGTTGATGTCAGAGACGCTAATATTAAAACAGTGTGGAGAGCTCTAGAAGGTAAACGCATGCTTGATTCCTTAGTAGTCAGGCAGAGTTTACCAGAACTACCCATTATGGATAGGCAGTAGGTTTGATAATTAGAATCTTTTTTTGACAGCAACAGTATCAGCCGCTGGGGTTTACAGAGCCGATAAGTCGAAGTGTTCGATGACTAACTAAACTCCTGGGGAGGGGTAATTTAAATGAAGAGCGGCATTATTGGGCCTTCCGTGCGGCCGAAACAATCTTCGACGACACGGAAGAGGGGATATGCTTAGCTCGTTATTTTTCGGCTAATGGGACTATGACAACCCACCTTTGTTTCAGTCAGTTATGTAGTCAACTAAATCTTGGTAACTTACAATATCTTTATCATGAGATCCTAGAAGGTTGTCTGCAGAAAGATTAAATTGCTTAATTGTCTCGTTCAGAGATATTGCTGAATGATAAGGGACAACATTAGGCCCTCTAATCGTCCCCGATCGCTTATCGCGTGCAACACCACTAATATACAGATCGCCAGCATAAAGCATGTTCTGCTTTGCTAAAAACGCAACGGCCATGTCCTCTGAATGGCCGTTGAAAACCGGATAAACGGTTACGGGTCTCTTTGAATCATTGATCGTATAGCCTGCACTTGGAGAGACGCCTATGATGACCTCCATACCATCCCTTATCGTTCGATCTAATGCATCAACAACAACCGATGATTTAGGGCGATTGATTTGAGCGCGATAAAATTCTTCAGCTGTTTCATGGACAACAAGGGCTGTACCTTCGGCAATATACGGCCTGATGCCAGCTCCATGATCATTGTGGTGATGAGTGACAACAAGGTGCGTAAGAGGCTTATTTGGAATGTTTGTTTTAATCCACTTGATGATTTCTTCGCCCTTCAAATCATTCATGCCAGGCTCGACAACAACCACGCCATTATCCTGTTCAATCACCATGGTGTAGATACCATCGATTGGCAAAGCTGACAAATAATACACTCCAGCATCAATCTCTATAACATTGAGCTTAGGGCGATAAGCCCCTGAAAGAGTGAACATTCTTATACTTTGGCTAATCTCCCAGCCTCTCTTTGCTGCATCTTGATCATGAATATAATTTAAACCAGATGATGGGGTAAACAGGTTCTCGGCATAATTGGGATTAACTTCCACAGTCGAGCGTCTTATCTCCCATCTGGGTGCGCCACCTAGTGACATCCTGACCGTCATTGGATAGGCAATTCTGTTGAAAACCTGCCAATCATGAAACGTAACCTCAACTTCAATATCACCATATACAACATCCCATTCCATGGTGCTCAATTTGTCAATCCTTCCCGTTTCTGGATCAACAAAAAAAGTGATAGGGTGTAATTTGTCTTCAATACTGAATTGTTGATAATCCACTTCATTAATAACGGTATTATTTTGCCAATCTGTTAGCCAATTAGGATTAATAACAGTCTTATTAATCATCTTGGGGTAGAACTTTTTCTTACTGGACTCATTCTCCCATTCTTGCGTTGCAATGAGTGTTCTTAGTCCGGTTTGGCGAAGCCGGTCAATGGTGACAGGCATAACTTCTGATTCTGCAAATCTCCAACCTCTTTGGGCATTGATCTGTATTTTCTCATCTAGTAAAAGGCTCGGATCACTCAATACTTCTTTTAATAACAAATGAGGATTAAGTAGTCTCTCAGTTTTTATATAGGCTGCTGCTTTATCGGAAGTGAGAATTTTATCTCTCTCCTTCACTATGCCCATCGCATCATCTTCGCGAAGATAGCCTGCTTCACCCACAAGCAACGTGCTTATCTCTCTAGTAATATATCCACCCTCGCGACGAGCTAAAGTAGTAATTAGATCTATTTTGATGGTTTGACTGGCCAATTGGTGAGAGACCCTCGTGGAAGGGGCGGCTAATAGCATCATTCCCTTTCCCGGTTCTGGGCCTTGTCCCATTATGTATTCATCTCTTTCACTTTGAATAGAATAACCGTGAAGTCCTTTAA
>CAWKZU010000034.1:0-21857 GCA_963854585.1 Gammaproteobacteria bacterium
TAAAAAAAAGGGTTGCACTTTGTGCAGCCCTTTTTTGTTCCCCCGCCTGCTTTATTGCTAAGCTCTTTAAGGGTACTGTACCTAATTGACTAACAAGAAAAACAAAAGCGGGGCCTTTAAGGCCCCGTTTTTGTTTGCTATTTGGCTCCACCTCTTGGATTCGAACCAAGGACCCAATGATTAACAGTCATTTGCTCTACCAACTGAGCTAAGGCGGAATTGTAAATCGTCTTGAAGTCGCGCATTTTAGCACCCCGCATAAAGGAGTCAACAATTTCCTTCGTTGTTCTTATACAGCTCGTTTTTCGACAATGTCATGCTTACAGCGACAATTAAAAAGACTAGAATAGGTCGGTTAAGGGCGTCAGTAATTTACATGTGTATATTTAATGAGAAGACTAGCTTTTCTCGGGGTGTCGATGTCCATTAACGACAGCGACTTATCAACTGCAAAAGACAAGGGTATGGGATGAAGAATTGGGGTTTAGGGCGACTATTCATCGCAGCAATGATGAGCTTGGTGATGTTGCCGTTGTGTGCCGCTCAAGAGGACTCTGTGCCTGCGCCAGAAGATGCTAAAGCAATAGTCCATACTCAATTTGATGCATTATTTACGTCGGTCAGTCATCAGCTGACGAATAATCAAGAAATGTATCTAAGCAACCCCGTTGCTTATTACGACTTTTTAACGTCGACGGTGATTAACCTCTGGGATAGCTCATCGACCTCGCGGGCACTAGTGGGCAAGTCACACTATAAAAAATTAAGTGACCAACAAAGACTCTCTTTGATTGCAGCGGTGGATCAAACCCTAATTCGCTATGCGTTTGAAGGTCTTGAAAGTTATGGCGGGCAAGTTTTTAGAGTTGCCGATGTGGTAGTCAACGAAAAGCGAGGTATGGGTTGGGTTCAGGTATTAATGGAATCCCCGATTATTCCAGATATTAATCTAGATATACTCATCAAGCGTAATGATGCTAATGCCTGGCAGGCGGTGGATATTCGCGTTAAAGGGATTACCTATGTCGCGATAAAAAAACATAAATATCGAGAGATTCTCGAAGAGCAGGGTTTTAACGCATTGATGGATAATCTCACCGATAAAAATACTGACTTTTTCAAGGCGGTCTGTGCCGGCGCTAATAACCCTGAACTAGCGGGTAGTGCACCTTGTTGAGTAAAGCGTCAATCAGCGCCATTCGGCCCTTTACTGTGGTCAGTAAGTTCTCACCCGCAGGTGATCAACCTGCTGCTATTAAAGGTTTGGTTGAAGGTCTAGAAAATGGTCTGTCAGGTCAAACCTTATTGGGCGTAACTGGCTCTGGAAAGACCTTCACGGTGGCTAAAGTGATTGAAGAAGTGCAACGCCCGACGATTGTGTTGGTTCACAATAAGACCTTGGCGGCACAGCTCTATGGCGAATTTAAAAGTTTCTTCCCCAATAATGCGGTTGAGTATTTTGTTTCGTACTTTGATTACTTTCAGCCAGAAGCCTATGTGCCATCCTCTGACACCTTTATTGAAAAAGACTCCGCGGTAAATTCTCATATTGAACAGATGCGTCTCTCTGCGACGAAGTCACTGATTGAGCGTAAAGACGTGATTGTGGTTGCAACTGTGTCTGCAATCTATGGTTTGGGGGACCCCAAGTCATATCTAAAGATGATGTTGCATCTGTCTCGCGGGGAACAGATTGGTCAGCGAGATATATTACGGCGACTGGCAGAACTTCAGTACCGCCGCAATGATGCGGTGTTTGATCGTTCGTCTTATCGCGTGCGTGGTGATGTGATTGATGTGTACCCAGCTGACTCGGATTATGAAGCAGTGCGAATCGAGTTGTTTGACGATGAAATAGAAAAAATCACTTTATTTGACCCCCTCACGGGTGAAGTGCTGCGCCAGGTACCGCGGTTTACCATCTATCCTAAGACGCACTATGTAACGCCGCGAGAGAAGGTGGTAGAGGCGGCAGATCTTATTCAAATAGAACTCAAAGAGCGTCTGGAGCAGCTGCGTTCAGTCGATAAGCTGGTGGAGGCACAACGTCTGGGCGAGCGCGTAGCCTATGACTCTGAAATGATGCGTGAGCTTGGGTATTGCAATGGTATAGAGAATTATTCCCGCTATCTCTCGGGACGTGAGCCAGGAGAGCCGCCACCAACGTTGTTTGACTATCTGCCTGACAATGCGCTGATGATCATCGATGAAAGCCATGTCACAGTCCCCCAGTTGGGCGCTATGTACAAAGGTGATCGATCGCGCAAAGAAACCTTAGTCGAATATGGCTTTCGATTACCCTCAGCATTAGACAATCGACCGCTACGTTTTGATGAGTGGGAGGCGTTAGCACCACAGATGATTTTTGTATCAGCAACGCCAAGCCGTTATGAAGAAGCTAACGCAGGGCAGATTGTTGAACAGGTGGTGCGGCCAACGGGGTTACTTGACCCTATTATAGAGGTTCGTCCTGCCACATCTCAGGTTGATGATGCACTATCAGAAATTCGAGCTAGGGCGGCTAAAAATGAGCGCATACTGATCACCGTACTGACTAAGCGTATGGCTGAAGATCTCACCGAATACCTTGATGAGCATGGGGTTCGGGTGCGGTACTTGCATTCTGATGTCGACACCGTAGAGCGTGTTGAGATCATTCGTGATTTGCGTTTAGGCGAGTTTGATGTGCTGGTGGGCATCAATCTACTACGTGAGGGCTTGGACATGCCTGAGGTGTCGTTAGTTGCCATATTTGATGCCGACAAAGAGGGGTTTTTGCGTTCCCAGCAGTCTCTCATTCAAACTATAGGCCGCGCCGCACGACATCTCAGTGGTAAAGCCATACTGTATGCCGACAAAATGACAGGCTCTATGCAGCGCTCTATTGATGAGACAGATCGTCGTCGAGCGGTGCAAGTTGCCTATAATGAAAAACACGGCATTACACCTACGAGTATTGTTAAAGACATTAAGGACATCATGGAAGGCGCTTATGCAGCGACCGGACAGAACCGGCGTGACCGACAAGCGGCAGAGGCAGATACTGCTTACGATGTAATTGGTGCAGAGCCCATTAAAAATATCGCCAAAGAAATTAAGCGCCTAGAAGACAAGATGTACCAGCATGCCCGAAATCTTGAGTTTGAAGAGGCGGCCCAAACTCGTGATCTACTGGGTAAGCTGCGAGAGAAAAGCCTCGCCTCTTAGTCTTTTTTGGGTCTTTAAGCACCTCAACCAAAAAATGACATTTCTATTTAAACGGGGGGTGATTATCTTTTTGTATACTGGTGTAATGGGTTTAGTTATTAACAGAGAGGAACAACAGTGATTCGCTTAACGGATATTCGATTAACACTATGTGTACCGCTATTACTTCTAGTTGGTTGCGATGAACCTGTCATAGAAACAGTCGGAGGGCCACAAGCCGATATCGCCTTCTATGGTGACAACATTATTACTCTTAGCGATCAATCTGGGCCGACTAATTTCGTTGCAGTTAAAGATGAGACTATTGTTTTTGTGGGTCAAAGAGACGATTGGATCGGGCAAGCCGCTGAGGTCGTTAACCTCGAGAGCTCCGCTTTACTGCCTGGCTTTATTGATGCCCACGGGCATGTGTCATTTCACGCCTATGCATCAGCAATGGCTAACGTGTCTTCTCCTCCTGTTGGGCCCGCAGAGAACATGGCAGGGCTTGTCAGTGAACTAAAGCGCTACATGTCGTCTAAATCACTAAAGGAAGGCGAATGGGTGGTCGGTATGGGTTACGACGACTCGCTCTTGGCCGAAAAGCGTCATCCCACTCGGGATGATCTAGACCAGGTGTCATCCACTCATCCAGTCTTGTTAATCCATGTTTCAGGTCACTTTGTGTCGGTTAATTCTAAGGCACTTGAAATTGCTGGTATTGATGAAAATACACCTAACCCTCCTGGCGGATTGATTCGCCGATTAGGCAACAGCCAAAAGCCCAATGGCGTATTGGAAGAGACGGCAAGCTATGGCGTTCAGCGGTTCATAGGCGCCTCAGGAGATCCCATTCAGCAAATGTACAATGGTGTGCTTGATTACGCCAAGTACGGCATCACAACAGCACAGGATGGCGCTGCGTCTAAGGATGTCATTAAGCAACTTAGAGCGGCTTCTGCAGCCAAGCCTTTTCCCATTGATATCGTTGCTTATCAGCGAGTAGACCAAAATTACATAGGGGATGCTAGCCCATCAACTATAGCGTTGGATGACTACACTAATGGGTTTCGGGTAGGCGGCGTGAAAATAATCTTGGATGGCTCGCCTCAGGGTAAAACTGCTTTCATGACTGAGCCCTATAAGATTCCTCCAGATGGAGCAGTGGCAGGGTATAGAGGCTATCCATCAATGCCAGCAGAATCGGTCGATGGATTGTTTGCTAAGTTTATTAGGGCCGAGATTCCTATTTTGGTTCACGCCAATGGTGATGCTGCCGCTGATTTGTTTATTAATGCCCTAGATCAGAGTATTGATGCGGAGAATCCGCCTGATCATCGAACAGTGATGATCCACGCTCAAACCGTGCGAGAAGATCAGCTTGACCTTATGGCTAAAATGAAAGTTATCCCGTCATTTTTCTCAGCGCACACTTTTTTCTGGGGTGATTGGCACCGAGATTCGGTTTTCGGTACAGAGCGGGCTAGCCGTATTAGCCCAACGGCGACCAGCTTAGAAAAAGGGATTATTTTTACACTGCATAACGATGCTCCCATTGTGCCACCCAATATGATCCGCTTACTCTGGGCAACGACCAATCGAACAACCCGAAGTGGGCAGGTGTTAGGGGCAGAGCAGAAAATTTCAACGCTTGATGCCATCAAGGCAATTACGGTCAATGCGGCTTATCAATATTTTGAAGAAGACATCAAAGGGACAATTGAAGTAGGTAAGCAAGCAGACTTTGTTATTTTGAGTAAAAATCCTCTTACTATCCCCTCTACCGAGTTGCTAGATGTCAGGGTAGAGAGGACGATAGCGCGAGGGAAAACTATCTTTAAAATAGATGGTTAGTCTCTTTTTAATCGTTCAAAATAACGATCACGGAGCTGGAAAGAACGACTCTCCATGGGAATCACTTCACCGTTGATCAACACTAACTGGGCCTCAGAGGTTAGCTCCAATGGGTCGCCGCCCCATAATACTAAGTCAGCCGTCTGATCCACTGCAATGTCGCCGCTGACACTGGCGCCGAACACCTTAGCGGGGTTGGACGTCATGGCGGCAATGGCCATAGATTTAGATAGGCCATTAGCAACGGCATTACCCGCCGATTGTTTGACGAGATAAGCATTATGGGTGTCCGACCCGCCCATCCCGGTGAACAAAAGCGTCACTCCCGCATCAGCGAGCAGTTTGGCATTATCAAGTCGTGCGCCTAAGGACTCATAACTATTTGGCAGGTTATGAATCGGATCCATGATCACAGGTACTCCCGCCTTAGCGATCTCCTCAGCAACCATCCACCCTTCAATGGCACCAGACAAAATTAACTGCAATTGAAAATCTTTGGCTAAAGCCAAAATGGTAGTAATGTCGCTGGCTCGATGGGTTGTGACTAAAAGTGGCTTGTGACCGTTAACCACAGACTCTAGTGCCGCTAAGTCGGCATAAGAAAGCACATAATCGCGATGGTCACCCGCCATGGCCGCTTTTCTGTTGCGTGAAAAATCCTTGGCATCGTCCAAGGCTTGTCTCATTTGTACGAGAGCTGCTGCCCGAGAATTACCCGATAGCTCGACACCAGATTCGGTAAAATCCAGCGCCACAGCAAGGCTGTTATGGATCACCTTGGGTTGGTTACCTAATTGCACTAAACCGACCTGACCCGAAAAAAGATTAGTACCTGACTCAGGAACCAGCAAGGCGTGAGTTAAACCATGCACTCTGTTGTGAGGTATTAGTGTTGATCGTGGATTGAACGCGTCAGCTATTCTTAGGGCTGCAGTGACCGCCTCATTGTCCGAATAAAAATCGACCGTTGGACTAATGGCGCTCACCTCGACAGTCCCTATGTGCGTCGAGGAATTAAATAGCCCGGCTGTAATACTCATACCACGCCCATCTACCTCCATATCTGCGTTCATGGGAGTGCTTCTTCCGATGGCGGTGATGATCCCATTTTCTATGTAGATGTTACTCTTAGGTAATAACCCATTAGTGCTGTATATGTCGGCACCCTTAATAAGTATCGAGCTAGCACTGGCTGACAGGGAGGCAAACAGAAGAATGAAAAAGACGGATAGTTTATTCATGGTCGGGCCTCGCCTGCGCTAATAATGCCTAGGTTAAAGTCGCTAGTGGGTTGCACTGATTTGTCAAACCGGTCAAAACGCAGATTACCGTCAATCCACACTTTTTGAGCCAAGCTATAAACACTTAGAGGGTGTTTGGTCCAGAGCACAATGTCGGCGTTTTTGCCCACCGCCAGAGAACCAATCTGGTCTTCTAATCCTAGTGACATAGCAGCGTTGTAGGTGCCCCATCGCATGGCTTTGGCAGCACTGATATCAAGCCCCATGCGATTACCTGCGCTCATGGCTTTAGCCATTTCTTGATTGAGTCGCTGCACTTGAATAGGGTTATCTGAGTGAATAACGGCGCAAGCTTGAGCATAGTCAACCAGAGCAATATTTTCGCGGACCATATCAAAGGCTTCTTGTTTAAAGCCCCACCAGTCAGCCCACATTACACCGCAAATACCTTCTTTAGCTAACATCGGCGCCGCTTTGTATGCTTCGACGGCATGGTGAAACGCGGCGATTTTGTAGCCAAATTCTTTCGACATATCAATCATCTGTGCCATTTCATCAACCTTATAACAGTGGTTGTGAATGCGAATATCACCCTCCAAAACCCCGGCTAGGGTCTCCAGACGTAAATTTCGAGTTGGGGTGTTTGATAGTGATCGACTACCGGAATCCTTTAGATACTCGTCCCAAGATCTTTTATACTCAGCCGCTTGAATCCATGCTTTTCGATAACCAGCCATATTACCCATTCGCGTTGATGGCAGCGTGTTTCGGCTGCCGTAAACGCGCTTTGGGTTTTCACCGCAGGCCATTTTGAGGCTGTATGGAGCACCAGGAAATTTCATACCTTGGACGGTAAGCGATGGGATATTTTTTAGAGTCACACCACGACCACCGATTAGGTTTCCCGAACCGGGTAGAATTTGCACAGTAGTCACACCGCCAGCAAGGGCTTTTTCAAACTGAGGGTCCTCGGGCCACACTGAATGCTCAGCCCAGACCTCGGCTGTGACGGGTGAGGTCATCTCATTGCCATCTGAGTGGTTGGAGGTTGCGGGGGAGGGATAGACACCCATGTGAGAGTGCACATCAATAAGCCCCGGCGTCACCCATTGCCCGCTGGCATCGACTTGAATCGTACCAGGCTGTAACTCCAGCGCAGGGCCCATAGCTACTATCTTTCCGTTTTCTATTAGCAGGTCAGTATTGGTGAGTTCCGCGCCATCACCGGTGAGCAAGTTAGCTCCAATTAAAGCAAACGCAGGACTCTCCGGCGTCTGATAAGTCGAGGGATATGGGTTTTTATTAGGTAGGGTTATTTCTACCGAATCTGTAGCCGTTTCACCGCAGGCGCCAAGAGTCATTACTGTAATGAGGGCAAGGCTTTTTAAAAGCACTTTTTTCATGGTGTACCTTCTGAAATGTGTCATTAATAATCCAATTGCTACTTTAGACTATACAAACGATTGAATACGCATAATTTCTACTAGTTCTCTTTAGCAGACAACTAGCTGTTTTTTTATTCAATCAATCAATACGTCAAGACTATAATTTTAGGCTCTTTTCATAAATAAAGCCCTTATTTTCATCTCTAGCATCCTGGCTAAGGCCAAAGCCGACGAACAACAACTTAATCCCTCTGTGTAATCCTTTGCTATAGAGTTACAGTCTTATAGTAAGAGGTTAGTTTATGAGAATAAATCTTGGCAGACGAAGAGGGCCTGTGTAAAATGCGCGCTCGGGAAGAATAGGAGCATAGCTCAGTTGGTTAGAGCACTTGCATGACATGCAAGGGGTCCGCAGTTCGAGTCTGCGTGTTCCTACCCGCCACTTTTATCTAAAAAAATCCTTACCTACTAGTATTTGCCATGGCTTTAAAGCGGCCAAAGGGCGCAAGTGCGAGCCAAGTACTGAAAATGGGTTGCCGGTTAAAACGCATGGCGTGACCAAAAAATATAATTTTAATCTTAATTGATCAGCTAACAAATGACAGGGCGTTTAGGCTCTGGTCCTAAGTTCCTGCCATCACCGCGCTGGACGGATAGAAAAAGAATGTCGTACTGCTCTAGTCTCTCAGAGCTTTGGTGGCTGAAATAAACGTGTTTTTGATGCGTTCTTCGTCAGCGTGATGATAATGGGTGATTTTCCAAGTGCCATTGACCATCACGTCTTTGATTAAAGACTGGCTTGTACCGAAAATAAGGACATCTAAAATAGAGTCTGCGGCAATATTGGCAAGATCTGCCGAATTATCGTCCAAAACAATAAGGTCAGCCCGTCCCCCTAGCGTCAGCGCACCGGGTTTTTGTCCGATAGAGCGAGCTCCACCTTCAAGGCAGTGACGGTAAAGATTGGTTCCGGTATGTCGTTCTCTGTCATCAGAGGCAACATTGCGGGTGCGGCTGAGAAGACGTTGGCCGTATTCTAGCCAGCGCAGCTCCTCCATCGGATTTGTGCAAGTGTTGCCATCAGACCCAATCGCTATCTGGCCGCCATCATCAAGATACTGTCTCAGAGGAAAGAGGCCATCACCAAGATTGGCCTCTGTCGTTGGACAGATAACGACTGTCGCACCAGATTTAGCGACTTGGGCGGTTTCTTTGGGTGTCATATGGGTGGCATGGATCAGGCACCACTGTTTGTCGATATCATACTTATCTAATAACCATTCCACGGGTCGCTTGCCAAGGGCCTTAATTGACTGCTCTACTTCCTGTGTTTGCTCAGCAATATGAATATGAATGGGGCATGAATGAGCCCTGTCCTTAAAATGGCTAATCACTTCAGTCATAGAACTAGCTGGGACAGCGCGAAGGCTATGCAACGCCATGCCAACGCTGTGTTGGCTCTGGTGAGAGCAATATCGAGTTGCTTCGTCATGGAGTGCCAAATAGCTATCGACCGAATTACCAAAACGTTTTTGATCGTCTAACAGAGCTTGATCACCAAAGCCCGCGTTCATGTACAGCACGGGCAACAGAGTTAAATTAATACCGGCGATATTGGCTGCATTAATAACCGACTGCGAGAGTTGGCTCACCGATGAATAGGGCTTTCCATTGGGCTGATGATGGACATAGTGAAACTCAGCAACGCTGGTGTAACCCTGTTTGATCATCTCCAAATAGAGATAGCTGGCAATGTCTTGGAGGTCTTCAGGTGAAACCAAATTGGCAAAGCGATACATGGTTTTGCGCCATGACCAAAATGTGTCTGTAGGCGATACTTGATACTCGGTCAGACCTGCCATGGCGCGCTGAAAGGCATGGCTGTGGCAGTTCACTAGTCCGGGAATAACCAGGCCAAGTCTATGGTCGTCTTGTTCAGCCAAGACATTAGTTTGTAGGCTTACTATGAGGCCTTTGTCGTCCACGCCCAACCGTACATTTTTCGCCCAGCCTTGGCTTAAAAGTGCTTTCTTAATAAAATAAGTCTGTTGTGGCATAGGTTATGTCTGACCTTAATATTGCTTGTTGGTTGTGTGCCCCTATAATATAGCGGATACCTGTATATACAGGAAACCTATTTTTTGTTTGGGCGATGACCAATGATTAATACTGACAATTCAATTGCGCCTCTCTATCAGAAAGTGAAAGATCACATTTTGAAGAAAATGGAGCGGGGCGATTTAGTACCAAACAGTCGGGTACCCTCTGAGAATGAGCTGGTAGCAGCGCTAAACGTATCACGAATGACAGCTAATAGAGCGCTCAAAGAGTTGGCCGCTGAAGGTCTGCTTGTTCGGGTTGCCGGTGTTGGCACCTTTGTGGCTGAAGCCCAAACCAAGGGTCATTTGGTTGAGGTGCGTAATATTGCCGAGGAAGTTCGTGAACGTGGGCACAGTTACAGCAATATTGTTGTCACCCATGAGTCTGTTCCTTTAACCAGTGTTATTGCGGGGGCAATGGAATTATCGAGCAGCATCAAGTCTGTTTATCACACGACTATTGTGCATCAGGAAGATGGAAAGATGCTCCAGGTGGAGGATCGCTATGTCAATGCTCAGGCGGTGCCTGAGTATATTCAAATTGATCTTAAACAGACCACGCCAGCGGCCTATTTGTTAGCCAATGTACCCCTGCACAAGGTTGAGCACACAGTGAGAGCCGCCATGCCGAGTAAGACTATTAAAAAGTTATTACAAATGGATGACAATGTACCCTGCTTGATCCTGGATCGACGCACTTGGTCGTCGGGGAATCTTATTTCGGTGGCCCACCTGTACCACTCAGCTCAGTCATTTTCTCTGACTGAGACCATCAACAAAGACAATTGATAAGTTAGTCCATCGGGTAAATAGATTGTCCCGCTTTAATGACTGACTGCACTAAATTACCCCCTAACCAATAGGCTAATTCTGAGGGCTGCTTGACGTTCCAGACCGCTAAATCAGACGTTTTACCTATCTGAAGTGAGCCAATATCATTATCCAACCCCAAGGCCTTAGCGGCATTGATGGTCATGCCATGGATCGCTTCTTGTGGTGTTAGGCCAAAGTCCTGACATGCCATGACCATCATTAGGCGAGCCGACAGCGCTGGAGAACTGCCTGGGTTTGCATCGGTGGCGATGGCGATGGGTACTTTATGTTCACGCAACAGTGAAAGCGGTGGTTTTTGAGTTTCTCTCAGCATATAAAAAGCGCCCGGTAATAGTACGGCCACAGTGCCACTATTAGCCATTGCGATGGCGCCGGCCTCGTCGAGATATTCCAAATGATCTGCCGACAAGGCGCTATATTTTGCAGCCAGTTGCGCACCACCACAGTTGGATAATTGTTCGGCATGTAATTTAACCGGCAAACCTAATGCGGTTGCGGCGGCAAAGACAGTATCAACCTCATCAGCGCTAAACGCGATGCCCTCACAAAAGGCGTCGACGGCGTCAATAAGGCCCTCAGCGTGCAAACTGGGTAGCATTTCATTGCAGACTAGGTCAATGTACTCAGAGCGTCGGTCGCGGTACTCTGGCGGCAACGAGTGAGCCCCTAAAAAGGTTGTAGTGACACTCAGTGAGGATGATTCGCCCAGTCGCCTAGCAACTCGCAACATTTTTTTTTCATCAGCAGTGGTGAGGCCATAGCCTGATTTTATTTCTACCGTGGTTACCCCATCGGCTAACAGTTGATCAAGCCGGGTGCGAGCAGAGTTTTCCAGTACTTGCTCTGTTGCCACACGTGTTTGACTGACCGTGCTCATAATTCCACCACCCTGTTTAGCTATCTGTGCATAAGAGTGTCCCTGCAAGCGCAAATTAAACTCTTCAGCACGGTTGCCGCCAAAGACTAGGTGGGTATGGCAATCTATTAGGCCAGGTGTAATACATGCACCGGCCACATCGATGACTTGAGTAGCCATTTCATCCGGGCTTTGCGGCAGATCACTCATTAGGCATAGGTAGCTGATCAATCCATCTTTACAGGCAATCGCAGCTGGACTTATAGTTTCGGGCATGCCTTTTTGTGTAACCACTGTCAGGGTAGCGTTGATCCATAAGCTATCGTGATTCTTCATGAGTAGACTCGTGTCGTTTTAATGGCTAAAAAATGTTGCACCGGACTGCAGTATAGAATATCTTTACTTGTATAGACAACATTATACAGGTGCTATCGCACACTGCTTTTAATTAATAGAGGTTTAAAGATGGCTAAGACAGATTCAGGGGCTGGACCACGGGTGATAAAAGCACCCACAGGAACAGAGATGACCGCTAAACATTGGACCACAGAAGCGCCTCTAAGGATGCTCATGAATAATTTGCATCCAGACGTCGCAGAGCGGCCTGAAGACCTCGTCGTCTATGGTGGCATTGGCAAGGCAGCTCGAGATTGGGAAAGTTTCGATAAGATCGTAGAGTGTCTGCGTAACCTTAATGAGGATGAAACCCTGCTAGTCCAAAGCGGCAAGCCGGTCATGGTGGCTAAAACCCACAGTGAGGCTCCTCGCGTATTAATCGCTAACTCTAATTTAGTCCCCCACTGGGCCAATTGGGAGCATTTCAACGAACTCGACCGTAAAGGTCTAGCCATGTATGGGCAGATGACAGCGGGTTCTTGGATATACATTGGTAGTCAAGGGATTGTGCAGGGCACCTATGAGACTTTTGTTGAGATGGGACGTCAGCATTATAACGGCGACTTATCCGGTCGTTGGATTTTAACTGCTGGCCTTGGTGGAATGGGTGGTGCTCAACCGCTAGCCGCAACCTTAGCAGGTGCTTGCAGTTTAACGGTCGAGTGCCAAGAGGCTCATATCGATTTTCGGCTCCGCACCGGCTATGTGGACAAGAAAGCCTATAGCTTAGATGAGGCGATGGACATCATTAACACCGCGATTGCTCAGAGAGAAGTATTGTCCGTAGGTCTGCTGGGGAACGCAGCAGAAATTCTGCCAGAAATGGTCGCTCGAGGTATTCGGCCCGATGCGGTCACCGACCAAACGTCTGCTCACGATCCTATCCATGGTTATCTGCCGGTTGGTTGGTCACCTGAAGAGTGGAAAAAGCTACAAATAAGCGACCAAGCTCTGGTTACAGAGCAAGCACGAAAGTCTATGGCCGTTCACGTACAAGCCTTGTTAGATTTTCACGAAATGGGGATTCCGACCTTTGATTATGGCAACAATATTCGTCAAGAAGCACTTAATGCAGGGGTGAAAAATGCCTTTGATTTTCCCGGCTTTGTGCCGGCCTATATTCGACCTTTATTTTGTCGAGGTGTTGGCCCGTTCCGCTGGGTCGCCTTAAGTGGTGACCCAGAAGATATTTACAAAACAGACGCCAAAGTTAAAGAGCTTATTCCAGATGACAAACATCTACATAATTGGTTAGACATGGCGCGCGAGCGTATTAGCTTTCAGGGCTTACCCGCACGTATTTGTTGGGTGGGCCTAGGGCAGCGTCACCGTTTAGCCATGGCCTTTAATCAAATGGTTGCCAGTGGCGAGCTTAAAGCCCCCATAGTCATAGGTCGTGACCACCTCGATTCAGGGTCAGTTGCAAGCCCAAATAGAGAAACTGAAGCCATGAAAGATGGTTCAGATGCAGTCTCTGACTGGCCCTTACTCAATGCGCTATTAAATACTGCCAGTGGAGCCACCTGGGTGTCTATCCATCATGGTGGTGGCGTTGGCATGGGCTATTCGCAGCACGCAGGTGTCGTTATTGTTGCCGACGGCACACCGGAAGCGGAACGCAGACTTGAGCGTGTTCTGTGGAACGATCCTGCCACGGGTGTTGCCCGTCATGCCGACGCTGGTTATGAAGATGCTGCTGCTTGCGCCGTCGAAAAGGGGCTCAATATACCCATGCTTCGCACCGGCGTTGCCGACGAACATAGTTAACAGGAAGTTGATCAATGACACAAAAAAGTATATCCATCAATCTTATGCCGGGTGAGGTCAGCCTTGGTGAATTAAGAGATATTTATACCCGCCACGCGCCATTCAATTTGGAGTATGGCGCCTGGGCAAATATTAATGTGAGCTGCGGGGCAGTGGCAGATATCGTCGCAAAAGGCGATGCCGCCTATGGTATTAATACCGGCTTTGGTTTGTTAGCCCAAACACGCATTGCTGACGACCAGCTTGCCTTGTTGCAGCGCAACTTGGTTCTATCCCACTGCACAGGTGTGGGTAAGTTGATCAGCTCGCCAATTGTTAGGCTTATTATTGCGTTAAAAATTGTGAGTCTATCCCATGGTTATTCGGGGGTGCGTCCTGAAGTGGTCCAGCTACTGATAGATCTATACCACCATGACATTATGCCCTGCATTCCAAGCAAAGGTTCTGTCGGAGCTTCTGGCGATCTTGCCCCTTTAGCGCACTTAGCGGCGGCCTTGATTGGCGTCGGCGAGGTTCACTATAAAGGCCAATTAATGGAGGCAGAAAAAGCCCTTAGTGCATGTGGATTAACCGCTGTCGAGTTGGGGCCAAAAGAAGGCTTGGCCTTACTTAATGGCACGCAAACCTCAACCGCCTTGGCTTTGGCAGGTTTATTTGAAGCCGAGAACGTATTTGCCGCCGCCTTGGTGACCGGTGCTTTGTCGGTTGATGCTATGAAGGGTAGTACTGTACCTTTTGATGCCCGAATACACAGTTTACGCGGTCAGCCAGGACAGAAAATAGTTGCCCAAAAGTACCTACACTTTTTACAGGGTAGTGACATTCTAGAATCTCATGTCGATTGCGGAAAGGTGCAAGACCCCTATTCACTGCGTTGTCAGCCTCAAGTTATGGGCGCCTGTTTAGATATCATCAATAATGCCGCCAAAACACTGCAAATTGAAGCTAACGCAGTGACAGATAATCCATTGGTGTTCGCCGACACCCTGGAGGCATTGTCTGGGGGTAATTTTCATGCCGAACCCGTAGCTTTTGCGGCTGACACCCTCGCTTTAGCGATTGCAGAAATTGGGTCGATCTCCGAGCGACGCATTTCTCTTCTGGTTGACCCGCATATGAATGGTGGCTTGCCTGCTTTTTTAGTCGAAAACAGTGGGCTTAATTCAGGTTTTATGATTGCTCAGGTAACCGCCGCGGCTCTAGTGTCTGAAAACAAAACCCTGGCCCATCCCGCCAGCGTTGATAGTATTCCCACATCAGCCAACCAAGAAGATCATGTCAGTATGGCAACGTTTGCGGCACGCAGGCTATGTGATATGACAGAAAACACTGACTATGTGGTTGCTGTCGAGCTACTAAGTGCGGTGCAGGCCGTTGAGTTTCATCAACCTCATGTTACGTCGCCAGCCTTACAGAATGTAGTTGACCAGACACGTCAGCGGGTTCCTAGGTACACCGAAGATCGGTTTTTTGCGCCAGATATTACCGCCGCTAGAGCGTTAATCAGTGAGGCTTATTTTTATACCTTGGTCGCCGATATACTGCCTTCTGGAGCAAGTTAAATATGGACATTGTTTCTCTTGCCGAGAACACTGGGCCGCTATTAGTGAGCTTTCCTCATTCAGGTACTTTTGTGCCGCAGGCTATAAAAGAAACCCTTACTCAGGCGGCATTGCCCTTGCCTGACACCGATTGGCATGTGCCTCGTTTGTACGGTTTTTTGGCTGACATGCCGGTGTCTACTATTACCGCAAATTATTCTCGCTACGTCGTTGATGTAAATCGGTTTAGTCAGGGCTCTGCTCTGTATCCAGGACAGAGTGAAACGGAAGTATGTCCAACGACGACCTTTAGTGAGCACGCTATTTACCTGCAGGGAAAGTCGCCAAATAAGGCCCAGATAGACCAGCGTATTCAAGCCTATTGGCAGCCTTATCATAAGGCGCTTGCAGATCAGCTTGAGCGCATTAAAGCCATTCATGGTTACGCTTTACTGTGGGACGCCCATAGTATTGCCAGTGTAGTACCGCGCTTTTTTACGGGCACATTACCTGACCTAAATCTGGGGACGGCTGAGAGCCTATCTTGTCGACCAGATCTAGGGAACGACCTGTTTAAAATAATGCAACAGAGTCAGTTTTCAGCGGTGCGTGACAGCCGGTTTAAAGGCGGTTATATAACGCGCCATTATGGTCAACCACAGGGGGGTATTCATGCCGTGCAAATGGAGATAGCCCAGAGCACATACATGGAAGAGCACAGCGATAATGGTTATGATGAGACTAAGGCGGCCAAGCTTGGGGAGTTTCTTCAGACAATGATTTTGGCGTTAAGCCGCACTAAAATTTGATAAAAAACGGAAAAGATAATGAAAAAAACGCCCCTTTTTATTTTTGTTTTACTTGTAGCTTTAGTGGTTGCCGCCTTTAGTTTAGGCCCCGCTTATATTGAACGTGACATGAACAGAGTCTCGCCACACACAAATTATGTTGTGTCTGAACAAGCAAAAACACTCCACGCAAGTTTGTTGATTGGTGACTGGCATGCCGACAGCGCTTTATGGGACCGAGATCTATCTAAACAATATGATTATGGGCATGTTGATATTCCACGCATGCAGCAGGGCAATATGGCCTTGCAAATGTTTACAACAGTAACCAAGTCACCTGCGGATCAAAATTACGACAGCAACCAAACCAGCGCCCGCGACAATATTACTGCTCTTGTGGTGGTGCAGGGTTGGCCGATTAAAACGTGGAATAGTTTGACCGAAAGGGCGATTTTTCAGGCCGAAAAAATTCACGATTTGGCGCGTCGAGACAGTGACAATTTTATGTTGATTCAATCACAAACTGACCTTGATAGTTTTCTACAGCGACGCGCATTAAATCCAAGTCTTATTGGTGGGTTGCTAGGGACCGAAGGCTCTCATGCCCTAGATGGTAACTTGGATAATATTCAGAGGCTGTATGACAAAGGCTTCCGCATGATGAGCCTACAACATTTCTTTGACAACAAATTAGGGGGCTCTCTCCATGGCATTAGTGGCTTGGGCTTAACCGATTTTGGCAGACAGACTGTCATGCAAATGCTTACGCTTGATATTATGATTGATGTTTCTCACTCGTCTGAGAGCGTGGTTAGAGACATTCTCGCGTTATCTGACCAACCTTTGTTGGTCAGCCATACCGGGTTTCAAGGTCACTGTCAGTCGGCTCGTAATATTAGTGATTTATTAATGCAAGACATTGCAGAGCAAGGTGGCCTTATAGCCATTGGGTTCTGGGATGGTGCGGTGTGTGACAATACGCCCAAGGCAGTCGCCGCCGCCATTACCTATGGTATCCAATTAGTCGGCGCAGGTCATGTCGCCCTAGGGTCTGATTTTGATGGTTCAATCACCCCAGGATTTGATGTTTCAGAGCTTGTCGCTATCACACATGAGCTGCTCCAGTCTGGCGTGACCGAACCACAGATTCGGCAGGTTATGGGTGAAAATATGGTGCGGTTTCTGCAAAAAAATCTACCGAAACACTAGCCTGTTAAATGCTTTTTTAAGTATGATCGGCATTCTAATTTTAAGGACAATAAAATGATTGCAGTTATCGCTAAGTTGAATGTTAAACCCGGATGCGAAGAAGAGTTTGAGACAGCTATGCTGAATCTTGCGGCTCAAGTAAATGAGAATGAGCCAGGAAACTATCTTTACAAATTATGTGAGAAAGTAGATGGCAAGTATGTCGTCATGGAGCTGTACGAAGACCAAGCCGCTGTCGCAGCACACGCTGAGTCTGCACATTTTAAAGCGGCAGGCGCAGAGTTCGGCGGGCTGATGGCGGGTGCACCAGAGATCACGCGCATGGAAGTCATTGGTTAGACTATCATTGCCGAATTCTCGCTCGGCATTTCTCCCATCTATACGTCGAACATCGCGCCTTTCTTATCTAGCGATCGACTAAGACTTTAGTCGTAAACCGTGGCAATAGGCAAACGCTTATGCTGGGTTTTGGTATAGATAGTAATTAACCGCTGTTCTGCCTCAGCACTGACTGCTTTGCCCTCAAGGAAGTCATCAATGTCATCGTAGGAGAGTCCGAGCACTTGTTCGTCTTCTTTTTGCGGGCTTAAGCACTCTAAATCTGCAGTTGGCGTCTTGGTCACGAGAGCGTCAGGTGCACCCATGGTTTTGGCCAGCAGGCGCACTTGACGTTTGCTCAGGCCAAACAGCGGCGCCAAGTCACAGGCGCCATCTCCAAACTTGGTGTAAAAGCCTGTGATATTCTCAGCCGAGTGGTCGGTACCCAGCACCAAGCCACCGAGCATACCGGCTATTTCATATTGCGAGACCATGCGTGCTCGCGCCTTAACATTACCTTTGGCAAAATCAACCGCGTCTATGTTAGGTAGTAGGCCGTTATCTTCAAGCGTTGCACAGACGCTGGTATTAATAGCATCGACACCGTCTTTGATATTCACCGTGAGGCTTAGGGTGGGTTGAATAAAGGCCAGGGACACCTGCGCATCGTCTTCGTCTTTCTGAGTGCCATAGGGCAGACGCACCGCAGCAAATCGGTAGTCTGTGCAATCATACTGCTGGTTTAGACCATCAACGGCGAGCTGGGCTAGACGACCGCAGGTCGAGGAATCTACCCCACCGCTAATACCAAGTACTAACGTTTTGGCACCCGCATTGGTCAGTTGAATCTGGATAAACGTGACTCTGCGAGAAATTTCAAAGCCTGGATCAATAGCGGGAAGGACCCGCATCTCATCGATAATGTCTTGCTTGTTCATGATGATATTTTGTCCACCTGGGGTTAGGGACACAGGCTGATTAGCCTGTTAGTCCAAAGGTGAGTCTACGTTAGGAAGATCACGTCTTGTCCTACTGATAAACGTCATCTTCCTACAGTATTTATGTTCCAGTCGTTCCAGTCGTTCCAGAACCGCCTGTACCTGTAGTGCCAGTATTTGTGCCTGTGGTGCCTGTAGTGCCATCACCGCCGTCACCGCCGTCACTGGAAGAACCACCACCATTGGCGATCGCAGCGGCGCCAAGAACGCCCACAGCAACGGCTGTGGCTGTTTTCATCCCAAAAATAGTACCTGCAGCCTCGCCACTGATCAATGCAGCATCGCGGGTTGCTTTGTCATAGATTGTACGGGTATCAAACGCAGGCGGTTTAATACGTTTAAGCAAGCCAAATGACAGCTTGTCTAGGAATGTATCTTCATTACCGATGAGGCGTTGATCAAAATCAAATTGACCATTTTGATCAATAGAAGGATGCTCAGGATAATTGGCAGCCAATACCTTGACGGAGTTGTCAGCTAGCTCTCGCATGCCCAGCATGTAATAAGCCTGAGCGGTGACCGCTAGACCATCGGGCACAGCAGGTGATTGTTGAAAATTCTCTACAACATAACGCCCCCGAGTAGCTGCCGCCAAATAGGCCCCTCGCGCGAAGTAGTAGTTGGCCACATGAATTTCGGCGCGAGCCAGTCGGTTACGTAAACTTACCAAACGTTTACGTGCATCGTCGGCATAAGGGCTTTTAGGAAAGCGCGATAGCAGTTCGCTTAAGGTTGTGAAAGCGCCGCGCGCAGTTCCAATATCTCGCATACTGTTGTCGGTAGGCATAAAACTGTCGAAGAACCCCCCTGTCTGTGAGATCTCTGACAAACCTTTAACGTAAAAAGCATAGTCGACATTAGGATGTTGTGGGTGCAACCGAACAAAGCGATCTGCCGATGCAATACTTGATTCGTAGTCGCCTGATTTGTACTGGGCATAGATTAGTTCGAGTTGTCCTTGTTCCGCATACTTACCAAAGGGAAATTGAGACTCTAAGAGCTGCAAGTTGCTGATGGCAACGCCCCAATTACTAGCGTTCAGACTCGATTGAATTTTGTCGTAAAAATTACGCTCCGTAAAGCCGGCTGTATCCTCTTCTGGCTGTTCATCATCGCCCCATCCAAGCCACGAGCATCCAGAGGAGAGCGATAAAGTCAAAATCAACAACATAAACGACAAGTTTTTCATGTAATATTCTCAGTTGTAGGCTCTGTCGAGTCACGACTCGACGAGGTCGGCTATTTAACCACAGCCCGCTAACTAAACCAATAATTCTTCCATTTTATGGCTGCTAGTGGGCAGTAAATCGCTTTGGTTAGAGCGATTAATTTAGAATAAGTTTACTAATTAATGAAATAAGTAAAAATGGATCAGGTGAATTGACTAATAATTTAGATAATATTGAGCGTAAAGCCATGGTGCTGACTTCAGATTGTGGCCGACGATTAGATCAAGTAGCGGCTGAGCTATTTGGGGAATTTTCTCGGTCGCGTCTGCAGCAATGGATTAAGCAGGGTGAGCTGAAAGTTGATGATCAGCAGAAGGTACCCAAGCATAAGTTGCTCGGAGGTGAAACACTCACGATTAATGCCCATCTTGAGCCCGAAGGAGACTGGCAGGCAGAGGATATTCCCTTACATATTATCTTTGAAGATGATCATATCTTGGTCATTAACAAGACGGCAAATTTTGTGGTTCATCCCGCGGCAGGCAATCGTTCTGGCACTGTTCTAAATGCTTTGCTCCATCACTGCCCTTCACTTCAGTCAGTACCACGGGCAGGTATTGTGCACCGATTGGACAAAGATACTACGGGTTTGATGGTGGTAGCTAAGACATTACAAGCGCACACTGACCTTGTTCTGCAACTGCAAGCCAGAACAGTACGCCGTGAATACGAAGCCGTTACTGTTGGCTGCGTGATAGCTGGCGGCACAGTCGATCAGCCCATTGGCAGGCACCCACATCAGCGCACTAAAATGGCGGTAATCACTGACGGCAAGGAGGCGCGAACCCACTATCGAGTGCTTAAGCGGTTTGACAGCCATAGTCATTTGCGGGTTAAGCTAGAAACGGGCCGTACTCACCAGATTCGAGTGCATATGGCGCATATAAAACACCCTATCGTTGGAGATGATACCTATGCGGGGCGTTTGCGGATTCATAAGGGCACCTCGATTGAGCTGCAAGAGTGTCTGCGGCAGTTTGGTCGTCAAGCTTTGCATGCTCGCGAGTTAGCGCTTGTACATCCAGCCACCGGCAAGGAAGTTGGTTGGACTACCGACTTACCTGAGGATATGCAAAACTTACTTGAAGCTTTGGCGATAGGATAGTTAAGCGATGTCTTTTTTTGTTCCAGATTGGCCGGCGCCAGACAATGTGCGCTCAGCTATGACTGTTAGGGCCGGGGGCTGCAGTGAGAGCCCTTTTAACCAAAACAATCTTGCACTGCATGTTGGTGACACGGCGGCAGACGTTCAGGCTAACCGTGATGCACTTGAAACCACCCTTAACCTTTCAAGGTCGCCAGTGTGGCTGAATCAAGTGCATGGTACCAAGGTAATTTATGCGCCAAATGCGAAGGGTGTTCCGGATGCGGACGGCAGTTTTAGTGATCAATCCGGTGTGCCCTGTGTGGTACTGACAGCAGATTGTTTACCGGTCCTTTTATGTGATCAAAACGGCACTCAGATAGCGGCTATTCATGCAGGCTGGCGTGGGCTTGCCAATGGCATATTGCGCAGAACCCTTATTGAATTCTCTTCTACAAAAAATATCCTCGCTTATTTAGGTCCCGCCATTGGCCCTCAAGCATTTGAGGTTGGGGTAGATGTTAGGGAAGCCTTTTTAAGTAACGCGCAAGACAGCGTCCATCAGAGTGCCATTAAAAATGCCTTCATAGATGCAAACGCCAAGTATTTGGCTGATATTTATGCTCTAGCCCGGGCCGAATTGCAGGCCTGCGGTGTATCTGCGGTATACGGCGGAGAGTTTTGTACAGTTAATGATTCAGAGCGTTTTTTCTCCTACCGTAGAGAGCAAATAACAGGGCGTAATGCTTCCCTGATCTGGCTTGACGGCGCCTAATTAGATCGTCTAGAGCTTGGTTTGGTGTCTCCATTGTTGGTCAGTTTGTGCCACCTGTTTTAAATCCGGCAGATTACTGTTGTTTTCACTGTTTAAATGCTTGATAAGACGGGGGTGTTCCATTAGAATTGCCGCCCTCGCAAAGGGGCTATTAGCTCGACGACTTGAAACGACAGAATCAGGCCGTGAAAGGGTCATTATAAATTGGAGCAAAACATGTACGCAGTAATCAAAAGTGGCGGAAAGCAACATCGAGTCGTAGAGGGCGAAACCCTGCGTCTTGAGAAGCTTGAGATT
>CAWKZU010000035.1:0-19552 GCA_963854585.1 Gammaproteobacteria bacterium
TCCTTAGCACACACGCTTTATGCTTGGTTTGGTAATTTGATGGAGCTTTATGCATCGGTCCCCATTGAGGGAGTTACTAGCCTCTGCCAGATGGTCAGTGAAGATGTGTCTTACGCTTTTAATTTGGTTTACACCGAAATTAATCAAAGTAATTGTGCAAGTCTATCTACTGCTACTCAGTTTTTTTATGTCGATCCACCAACCTTTCTTATTGTTGAGGATCATGCAGGGTTAGTGATTGAAAAACAGTTAGCTTGGATTGATTTGTTTGAGGCAATTACATGGTTAGTGATTCTTTTCACTATTGAGGTAGCTGTATGGTTGCAAGACCGCAATATTGGCAAAGGTCTTATTTTTAAAGTGTTGAAGGCTACTAAACTATCCCTGTATTCTTTGCTCTGGATCGCCGTTGCTTACTGGATTTACCGAGGCCATTATATGTTTGCTTGGGATGAGTTTGTTTGGATTGCTGGCTTTACCGCTATTGAAATGAATATGGTCGAATGGCGTAAGGAAATTAACGAAGCTGAGGTGTAGTGTAACTATACTCAAAGCGTATAAATGCGGTGGTGCTTAAGGTAGGCTACCGATTATCACAACACCAAATACCCTAGGAATCTAACAGTTGGACGATTACGATAATATCATTATAGGTGCTGGTCATAACGGCCTGATCTGTGCGACTTACCTCGCCCAAAAGGGACATTCTGTGTTGTTACTAGAGTCGTCCAACCATGTCGGGGGATTAGCGGCGACCCGAGAATTCCACCCTGGCTACAAAGTATCCGTGGCGCATAGCCTCAGCCATTTTTCTGAAACCGTAGCCAGCGAATTAAATCTTTCTGCCCATGGATTTAACCCTAGCGGCGATACTCTGGAGACAATTGGCCTGAATTTACAGGGAACCCCTGTCGTGATTTCCGGTGATCAAGTAAGCGGAGTCAGCACTGATGATGCTGAAAAATACTCAGAGTACCTTGTCGTACTTAAACGTTTTGCCAAGGTACTAAAGCCGTTTTGGCTTAAAACAATGCCGCGTATTGGTCAGAATACGGTACCTGATCTCATGACCTTTGGTCATCTTGGGCTAAATTTACGTATGCTTGGCAAAAAAGATATGGGCGAGTTTATGCGCGTTGCTACGCTGCCAGCGCGAGATTTAATGGACGAGAATTTCGATAACGATATTTTAAAAGCAGTCCTTAGCTGGGATGGGTTAGTGGGATCAAAAATGGCACCGCGCTCACCTAATGCGACTGTTCTCAATATGCTATTTCGGATGAGCGGGAAAGATCACGGTGCTCACTCGCTGCCAGAAGGTGGTATTGAGAGTTTAATTAATGCTTTAAAGATGGCAGCAATCAGTGCTGGCGTAGAGATCCAGACAAACACTTCGGTCAGTCGTATTATTGTGGATGGCGATGAGAAAGGCCTAAAAGCGACGGGTGTTGAACTTGCCGATGGTCGAAAAATTTCGGCGATCCGGGTCATATCCTCAGCCGATCCGAAGCGCACATTTTTAAACTTGGTGGGGGCTAAAAATCTGGAGATTGAATTTACTAACCGAATTAATAGGCTACGATGCGATGGCTATGTCGCCAAATTGCATCTTGCACTGAATGATTTACCGATGTTCACGGGTGTTGAAAAACTCTGTGGGCGAATGATCATTGCTCCCAAGATGGATGCCATTGAGTTTGCCTTTGATCACGCCAAGTATGGTGAATATTCAGATTCTCCAGTAATGGAAATATTACTCCCTAGCGTAAAAGACTCAACCTTGGCGCCAGAGGGCTGCCATGTTCTGTCGGCTCATGTTATGTATATCCCTCATTCGCTCAAAACTGGCTGGACAGATGATGCTAAAGAGGCGCTGTATCAAACGTTAGTTCAGACCCTTGAGAGGTATGCTCCCGGTATAACGAAGCATATCGTTCACAGTGAACTAATGACGCCAGCTGATCTAGAGGAGACCTTTAATGTCACCGGTGGTCATTGGCATCATGCTGAATTGGCGATGGATCAGATGTTGATGATGCGGCCGACCTATGAGGCGGGTCAGTACAGTTCGCCTATTAAAGGCTTATATTTATGTGGCGCAGGAAGTCATCCCGGTGGCGGACTCATGGGTGGTCCAGGCCATAACGCGGCTAAAGAAATCATGCGAGCGGAAACGAAACGATGAAAAAGTATGACGCGATTATCATCGGTGCTGGGCATAATGGATTGACTAATGCAGCCTATCTGGCGAAAGCTGGACTTGATGTGCTAGTGGTCGAAAAAAATGAATACATTGGAGGCGCTGCCGTCACCCGCGAGATGCACGATGGTTGGTTCTATTCAAGTTGTTCCTATGTCTGCAGTATGATGCGTCAGGCGATCCACCGAGATCTCAATCTGACCAAGCATGGTTTGGTACTCGTCCCATATTTAGGCACAGTCGTCTTTGCTGATAATGGCGATACCATGACCAGCTATCACTCTGAAGAGGCCGAGTATAACCAGCTTCGTCGCCGCTCACCGCATGATGCGGATGCGATGTTTAGGTTCCAGACAGATCTTGGCCGCTATGCCCAGTTAATTCGAAAAACCTTACTTCGAACCCCTCCCGATCCAACATCATTCAGACCTAGAGATATTCGCGAGTTGCTATGGCTGGCAAAACAATTCTGGTCGCTGGGTGAAAAAGAGCTGTATGAATACATTCGGTTTTTTACGATGAGTGCTGCTGATTTTCTTGACGATTATTTTGAAGATGATCTTATCAAAGCGGCTATGGCTAGTCCTGGTGTTATTGGCACGGCTTTAGGGGTGTACTCTCCAGGATCGGCCTATATTTTACTTCATCATGTCATGGGTGATGTCGATGGAAACGTTGGCGCTTGGGGGCTGGCAAGAGGTGGTATGGGGGCGATTTCTAATGCCATTGCGGGTTCTGTAAAAGAGCACGGCGGTGAGATTCGTACCAATGCGGGCGTCGACAAAATTCTCGTCAAAAACGGTAAGGCGACAGGTGTAGTACTCGAAAATGGTGATGAGTTATATGCCAATATTGTTGTCTCTAATATGGATGCAAAACGTACTTTTACCAAGTGTATGGACAAAGATGATCTACCTCCTGGAATTTATGAAAAAGCGAAGAACTTCAAAATTCGTGGCTCATCGGGCAAGGTTAATATTGCTCTATCAGGACTGCCTAAATTTAATAATGTTGCGGATAATCGCTATATTAATCGGGGTGGGCAAGGTTTTGTTGGCTCGATGGAAACCTTGGAACGCGCCTATGATTGCTGGAAGCATGGACGCTGGTCAGATGACCCATTCATAGAGTCAGTGATACCGTCGGCCTGGGATCCGACTGTAGCGCCACCGGGACAGCACTGGATGTCTAATTTTATTCAATACTGCCCACCACAACTAGCTGATGGCCCATGGACCCCAGAGAAGCGGGACGCCTTTGGTCAGACCGTTATTGATAAGATTGAGCGATATAGCCCAGGCTTTAAAAATCTAATTATTCATATGGAGGTGCGTACGCCTCACGACATTGAAGCTGAGGTTGGTCTCACTGAGGGCAATATATTCCAGGGTGAATTAACGATTGATCAATTACTTTTTAACCGTCCATTCCCAGGGTATGCACAATATCGAATGCCGATTAAAAATATGTATATGTGTGGTTCATCCACCCATCCAGGAGGGGGGGTTTCCTCTGCCTGTGGAGCCAATGCGGCGCGAGAAATATTGATCGACTTAAAGCGGCCTAACACGGTGCCAGAGGATGATTTCTATGATGAATAGTCAGGCAGAAACCACTGATCCCTTTGCAGGAGAGCGTCTAAAAGAAAGTCCTTTTCACCCTCGTCAGGAAGCGCTTAATTTGCGCGATGCTTGGTCCAGTTGGAATGGGTATAAGTTTGCCGATTATTATTATGACGAGGAATATGAATATTTCTGTGTGCGCAATAGCTGCGCTACTTATGATATTTGCCCAATGCAAAAGTACATTATCAGTGGTGTTGATGCGGAGGCAATGTTAGATCGAATGGTGACTCGTGATATCACCAAGCTCAAAGAAAATAGAGTGACCTATGTCTGCTGGTGTACGGACGAGGGTAGATTAATTGATGACGGTACAATCTTCAAGTTGGGTACTGATAAATTCTTACTGACCTGCGGCAGTCCATCGCTTGCCTGGTTAAGAAAGAGTGCTTTTGGTTTCAATCAGATAAATATTGAAGATGCTTCAGACACTATTGCAGCTCTATCATTTCAAGGTCCAACGACCTGTGAAGTGCTAAAGAGAATGGGCCTTGAAGGTATCGATCAACTCAAGCCTTTTTGCATTGCGCATTTTTCCTTTGCCGGTAGTGAAGATAAGCCGCTGATGGTGTCGCGCACGGGTTTCACTGGCGATTTGGGTTATGAGTTATGGATTGACCCAGCATTGGCCTTATCTTTCTGGGATGCACTTTATGCGGCTGGGGAGGATTATGGTATTCAGCCTTATGGGGAGGCTGCAACAAACATGACGCGATTGGAGGCAGGTTTTATAATGCCTGGAATGGAGTTTAATGAAGCATTAAAAACCATTCACTATCATTATGATCAAACCCCTTTTGAATTGAGTCTGGATTGGCTAGTAGATTTCAAAAAACCACATTTTAATGGCCGTGCAGCCCTTATGAGTGCTCGAGATGCTGGCTCCGAATATACACTAATTAAGTTGGATATCGAGGGTAATAAACCTGCTGAGGAATCCTTTTTATATGCCGATGAAGGCTGCATGAAAGAAATTGGTTATGTAACCTCGGCGATGTGGTCGCCGGTCGTAAAGGCCAATATTGCTTTAGCAATGGTCAAGACCGAGGCAATGAAAGGCAGTATTTGGGCTGAAATTTATTATGCGAAAGAGCTCCGTCACCATAGTAAAGTGGCCAAGTGCAAGGTGCAAAGTAAGCCGTTTTGGGCGCCAGACCGCGCTAGGGCTACTCCTCCCGCCGCTTTTTAGATACCCTTGAAAGGTCGTTAAATGGCGTAATAAAATTAGACACTCAAAAAAAAGAGTCGAGACTGCATTATACAGCGTCTTAATAGTGGACTTTGTTGGATGTCGGGATAGTAATGTCAGGGAAAATCCATAAAATAGCCCTGTTCTAAAACTAAAGAGAAAATATCCGCGTTTATGTCTAAAGCCAGCTATCGTTATCTGTTGCTAGTCGCTCTAAGTTGTCTAATGGCACCTATTGCCTATGGCACCATTACAATTGACGGGGTGCTCGATGAGTCAGAGTGGGCAAGCGCGAGGGTTTATAGCGACTTTGTCACCGTAGAGCCGCTCACTAGTGATCCTGCCAAATATGCCACTGAAGTCCGGCTAATCACAAACAAAGAAGGTATTTTTGTTGGATTTACGAATTATCAACCAGCCTCTGTAAAGCGAGTTAATAGACGTTTTGCTCGAGATGCGGACATAAAAGCTGACCGTATCATGGTGGGAATTGATTTTGATGGCACCGCTGAGTCGGCTTATGACTTTACCGTGGGATCAGCCAACTCCAGGCAAGATGGCAGTATGGGGGGCGGGACACACTCTACCGACTGGGATGGCACCTGGTATTCACAAACATCTAGTGATGAAGATTACTGGTACAGCGAAATTCATATTCCCTGGACGGTTGCGCCAATGTCTAGGTCTTCGGATGATAAAAGAAAGATGGCTCTATGGTTCTCGCGAGTGGTTTATAACGAATCGTTGCGTTTTGCCTTTCCCAATGCGTTTTATACTCGAACTACCTTCATGGAGGACTGGCATCCGGTAGAGGTCGAACAGGTTAAGGCCTCGACATTGGACTGGTTTCCTTATGCTAGCCATAGCCTTAATCTAAAGAGCCCAGATGACACAATTGCAACTAATGATACAAAAGTGGGTTTAGATTTTATATGGCGGCCGAACAGCAATACTCAACTAACAGGGGCTATAAACCCTGATTTTGGCCAGGTTGAGAGCGATGATTTGGTGGTTAATTTTTCTGCCTTTGAGACATTTGTGACTGAGAAGCGACCATTCTTTACCGAAAATCAAGCACTATTTGACAGCACACAACCTAATGAAGATGTTGTCCTCTATACGCGTCGGATCGGTGCAGGTGTCGACAGTGGATTATTGGACATAGATGTAGCAGCAAAGCTGACCCACTATGGGAAATCAGTTGATATGGGTCTGTTTGCTGTGAGAGAAGATATGTCTGAAGAGGGTGTCGGTGGCGAATTTATTGCCAGTCGTATTCAGAGAAAAGTGGATAATTTGTCTTTTGGACATCGACTAACCCATGTCACTCGAGATTTATTAGAACGCCAGGCAACTGTTCAAGGTATTGACTTGAAATGGGACTCCAGCGATCAAGTCAGATTCGCCGCACAAATTTTGCACAGTGATATTCAGCAACTACCTAATGAGAAAAATGACTATCATACGATTGATCAGCAAGATTATGCGGGATGGATGAATTGGTCTTATACGCCCAGTGATGAATGGTCTCATGCGTTATATTTTTCTCATTATGGCGATGAATTTGAGATGAATGACATGGGCTATATGAGGCGAAATGCATTCGACGAGTTTTATGGTTACCATCGGCACAATCGACTCACATATGGTCAGGAATCATCCTTATTATCAGGTTCTACTGAATTTGAATACTCCTATGCTGAGAATGCCGAGGGTGACCGACTATACCTTTGGACTGAATTGAAATTTAACTGGATATTTAAATCTACTCGCAAGATATCCGCAAATTTTGAATCAACATCTTCAGGCTGGGATGATCGCACCACCCGAGGTAATGGTTCATATTTTCGGCCAGCAAAATACAAAGCTGCGCTGAGTTATGAGAGCCCGAGAGGTAATGATTTTACGTTTAGTGTTATAACCTTTACAGGTACAGAGGATACCAGCGAATTATACTATGGAGTCGCTATTCGACCGCAGTTATATCTGACTGAAACCTTAACCCTTGGTGGTAGAGCCGCGTTTAAAAAATATAGAGAATGGCTTTTGTGGGATTCAGACCTCTCCCAGTTGGCCGGTTATGAAACCGACCGATATACCGGTGATGTTCGTTTAGATTGGTATCCTTCAAGTCGCCAAGAAGTGCGTCTGAAATTTCAATGGATAGGGATCGATGCCGGGGTTCTAAATAGCTATCAGCTTGATAACAGTGGTGACCTGACAATATCGAACACGACCTCTTCGAGCTTTAGCCTCAGTGATACGGCGTTCCAAATACGATATCGCTACAAGCTTGCTCCTCTTTCAGATATCTTTTTTGTTTATAGCCGAGGAGGATTTTATGGCACTGAGGATGGTGATGAGGGGCCTAAAACATTATTTAATGAGGGATGGAATGGGGTTCAAGTTGAATCCCTAATCGCAAAAATACGCTATCGTTTTTAGTGCTGTGATTACAACTCCTAACAGACTATCCCTCTGAGGTATTATATTTGTCATCTATGGTTGGAGCGCGGCGCTTTTTGGCGAGATCATCATTAAAAATGGGGCGATGGTACAGAGTAACTTCCACCACTACTCCTCATTAAGAATATCTCAGGCGCCGGTTATTGATAGATGATGAAACATAAGAGAAAGAGCAGATTTTTACCCGACTTTATTGCGTTTGTTCTGTCTGAACATAATCCAGCTGGCGAGTAGAATACCAATACTGACCGTACCAATAATTAGTGTGGCGAGAGCATTTATATCGGGGGTGACACCAAGTTTTATTTTCGAAAATATCACCATGGGCAAGGTACTAGCACCAGCGCCAGAGGTGAAACTAGCGATCACTAAATCATCCAATGACAGCGTAAAGGCCAATAGCCAACCAGATAGCATGGAGGGAGCAATGAGAGGTAAGGTTATATCAAAAGCCACTTGCATTGGTCTGCCGCCGAGATCCATGGCCGCTTCTTGTAGCGATTGATCCATGCTAGAGAGTCGTGATTGCACAACGACCGCAACGTACGCCATAGAGAAGGTAATATGTGCAATTGTAATGGTGCCAGCACCTCGTGATAGGGGCCAGCCGATCAATTCTTGCAGACTAACAAACATTAGCAACAATGATAGTCCGGTAATGACTTCAGGCATAACCAAAGGTGCAGCTATTAAACCGGTAAAAATCAACCGACCACGGTAGCGGCCCATTTGGGTTAAGGCTAGACCTGCCATAGTCCCTAAAATAGTTGCGAAAGTGGCGCTGGTGGCGGCAATTTTTAAGCTAAGTAGCGTTGCCTCAATAATTTGCTCATTATTAAATAGTGCGGTGTACCAGCGCAGTGAAAACCCGCCCCAGACAGAGGTAATAGCCGACTCGTTAAAAGAAAATGCAATCAATACCAGAATGGGTATGTACAAAAAGGCAAAGCCAAAACAGAGGGCCGAGAACACAAAGCGCGAGGAGTTCCCCATGACTACTCCTGCTCCTGCTGGCTACGCTGAAACAGCATGATGGGTATGACCACAATAATCAGTAATATAGTGGCAACCGCGGAGGCCAATGGCCAGTCACGATTGACAAAGAATTCGTCGTAAAGAGTACGACCAATCATCAGTGAGTCGATACCGCCGAGTAGTGCCGGTATGACGTATTCGCCAATGGCGGGGATGAAAACCAGAAGCGACCCAGCGACAATACCAGGTATGGATAAGGGTAAGGTTACATCGATAAAGGTTTGCCAGGGTTTGGCGCCGAGATCTGCGGCGGCGTCATGCAGGCTGAGATCCATTTTTTCTAGAGTGGCGTATAGGGGCAAAATCATAAATGGAATATAGGTATAAACAATGCCTAAATATACCGCCATGTCGGTGTAGAGCATTTGCAGTGGCGAGTCTATAAGCCCCACATTCATGAGTAGTGAATTAACAATACCATTTTTCCCCAACAGCCCCATCCACGCGTAAACCCTCAATAAAAATGATGTCCAGAAGGGTAGTATCACTAACATTAATAGAATATTACGCGTAGTGGGTGTGGCGCGAGCAATACCGTAGGCCATGGGGTAGCCAATCAGCAGACAAATTAGCGTAGAAATGGCGGCAATTTTGATCGACTTAAAATAGCTAACCCAGTAAAGATTATCTTCGGTGAGAAAGCGATAATTGTCCCAAGTAGCCAGCAACCACTGGCTGGCATTACTAGAAAAATCAAATAGCGGGGTGAACGGTGGCTGGGCGACAATCGGTGAGGCAAAACTGATTTTAAATACGATGGCAAAGGGTGCTAGGAAAAACAAAAGTAGCCAAAAGTAAGGTATGCCAATGACGAAGTTACGCCATAGTTTGTCCCCCAGTGGCTGGTGATAGGTCTTAGTTAAAGCTCGCTTATAGCCAGTCATTCAGATAGCACAACATTACAGCTAGAGTTCCACGATAGGTATACTGCGTCGTCCCACTCTAGGACTAATTGCTCGGAGCGCTGATTGTTTTGTGCGCTGACTTGAATGATTCGACCCGACTGGCTCCGCACTCGATAAACACTGCGATTGCCGTAATAGGCCAGATCTTCGACCGTACCCTTGGTGATGGTGAGGTTATCGCCTTCTGGACGTTCTTGGCTAACACTGATTTTCTCAGGCCTGACAGCAATAGTGACCTCATCGCTAGCGGAAAAGCTACCTTCAGTTTTAGCCTCTAATTGGGTGCCGGTTTTCTCCAGCTGGGCGGTCAGTGTTTGAGCTTCGGGGTCGGTGCTGAGTACGGTGGCATTAAAGAAGTTAATCGTGCCGAAAAAATCCGCTACAAATCGATTGTGGGGTGATTCATACACCTGGGTTGGCGTGCCAATCTGGATAAATTTACCAGCGTCCATAACTGCTACGCGGGTTGACAGTGTCATGGCTTCTTCCTGGTCATGAGTAACCACCACAAATGTGATACCCAGCTCGTATTGTAAGTTCATTAACTCAAATTGAGTTTGTTCACGGAGTTTTTTATCCAATGCCGCCAAGGGTTCGTCTAGCAGTAATACCTTGGGCTTTTTAATTAAGGCACGAGCCAGCGCGACACGTTGACGTTGACCACCGGAAAGGTGGTGTGGTTTACGCTTGGCTAATTCACTGAGTTGGACAAGCTCGAGCATATCTTTTACGCGAGTCGCTATCTCTGCTTTAGCCAGCTTATCTTTTTTGAGACCATAGCCAACATTTTGCTCGACGGTCATGTGTGGGAATACCGCATAAGACTGGAACATCATGTTGATGGGTCTGTCATAAGCAGGAATGCTTGCCATATCAACGCCGTCAATAATAATTTGCCCAGCACTTGGCGTTTCAAATCCCGCGAGCATGCGCAGTAGCGTCGATTTACCGCAGCCAGAGCCGCCGAGGATGGTAAAAAGTTCTCCCTTATAGATATCTAAATCAACATTATCTACTGCCAAGAAAGTATCAAATTTTTTACTCAGACCTTTGATCTGAATAAACGGTTTAGCCTCCAGATCTAGCCATGGCGTTTCTGCAACATAGGGCTTAGTTGGTCGCTGAGCCTCCATCAAATGTTTTTTATTCATAGGCTATTCCATAGTCCTGCGGTTACAGTCCGGTTTTAATTTTAGTCCAGGTGCGCGATCGTTTACGCTCTTCTTTGGGGGCTAAAACTTCCGTGGTTTGAAGTCTTAGCTGGGTTTCTGCGTCGGGATAAATGGCAACATTCATAGTCAGGCTTGGGTCCACTAATGGCGTGGCTGACTTGTTGGCATTGGCATAACCGATATAGTCACTTGAGGCGGCAATAACTTCGGGACGTAACATATAGTTTAAAAACAGATAGGCGTTCTCACGGTGGGGCGCATCCGCAGGAATGTACATACTGTCAAACCACATGCCACCACCTTCTTTAGGGATAATATAATCTAAATTAATATCGATACCGGCTTCTTTGGCTCGATTAGACGCCACCGAATAGTCCCCCGACCAACTCATAGCTATACACACTTCCTCGCTGGGTAAATCCAAGAGCATCTTGGTGGAACTAAAATAGGTAATATAGGGACGTACCGCTTTGACCAGTGCTTCGACTTCTTTAAGCTGTTGTATATCGACCGAGTTAGCAGGGTAGCCCAGATACATCATTGCCATAGGAATAACCGAGGTAGGGTCGTCTAAAAAGGAAATGCCACAGTCGGTGAACTTAGAAATAATGTCGGGGTTAAATATCAGCGCTGAGCTATCAAGAGGTGGATGGGCCATGCGCTCTTTAATCAGGTCAACGTTGTAGGCAATGCCGGTGGTTCCCCAAAAAAAGGGTACACCTTGAAGGCCATTAGAATATTTCTCATCTGCTTTACGCACTAAATCTGGGTCTAAGTGGTGCCAGTTAGGTAGCTTATCGAAATCTACTGGATGAAAAATACCCGTGGTTGCAAGTCGTGCGGTAAAGGAGGCTGCATGCACTACGACATCGTAGCCACTGCGGCCCGTCATTAGTTTCGTATCAACAATTTCGCTAGAGTCATAGATGTCGTAGGTCACTTCAATGCCAAACTCTTTCTCGAAGTCGGTAAGCGCCTTGGGGTTGATATAGTCGGCCCAATTATAAATATTGAGTTTTTGTGGTGTGCCTCGTGCGGCGTCAATCAGGTCTTGTTCAGAGGCGATACTTACTGCTGGAGTGACAATAGCAACCAGTACCAGCCATAGATGTCGGGTTAGTTGTCGGGTAAGACCGTGAGATCGCGATGATGTCAGCACATTACATCCCTTTTAAACCTCGTTTTTGAAGCGCACGAGCAATAATCATACGTTGCATTTCGCTGCTGCCCTCCCAGATGCGGTCAACCCGTACCTCGCGATAAAACCTTTCTACGGCGTTGTCTCTGCGATATCCTCGGCCACCCCAAATTTGCAGGCATCGATCGGCCACACGGTTAGCCATTTCGGTAGAATAGAGTTTCACCATTGAGCAACGTGCGTGGAGAGACTTTAAGTCATCACCACGGTCATGAGCCTCAGCGGCTTCATAAACCATTAACTTGGCTGCCCAGAGTTCGGTAGCACTATCGGCCAGACTAAATTGGATGGCCTGTTTTTCAATCAATTTTTCTCCTTGAATATCACGTTGGGCAGCCCAAGCGGTTGCCTCTTCTATCATGCGTGTCGCAGCGCCCAGCATCCGTGCAGAAATGGTTAGACGTTCATGGCGAAACCAGCTGCGGCTGTAATCCATACCCGAGCCATCACCGCCGATACGGTCTTTCTCTGGTACAAATACGTTGTCAAATTTGTAGGTTGGGTGGTGGGATGGGAATGTATGAGAGAAGACCGGATTTTCGGTCATGGTTACACCAGCAGTATCTATGTCAACAAAAAATAGAGCCTCTTCACCCTCGTCAGTTTTGGCTTGTACAAAAAAGAAGTCCGCCATATTGGCGGTAGTAACAAACCATTTTTCGCCGTTAATCGAATAGCCGCCATCACAGCTTTTAGCAGTAGCGTTAGTAACCTCATAAGAGCCAGACTCTGCCTCTGTGATCGCATAGCACTCACGCAGACTGCCGTCCATTAAACCTTTGAGATAGGTGTCAATTTGATACTGGCTGTCGCCGCATGCTTCAAACATCCAGTGTTGGGCCTCAGGAAAACACCAGCACAGTGCGTTAGTCACACGTCCTAGTTCTTCCCAGGCAGCGACTTGGTCAACCATGGTCATACTTAGGCCGCCATACTTAATGGGTACATCCATTTTTGAAAGACCCAAGGCTATTGCCTGATCTTGCATATTCTTGCTAACCGCTTCAGGAATTACGCCCTTATTCATTTCAGCTTCAATTTCCCAGGGAATCAATTCTGCATCGACAAACCGACGAACCTTTTGTTGCCAGTCAATGGTGCTTTGCCTATGTTGAATCTCCACGGCTTATCTCCTTTATTTAGATTCCAGTTCGGGTCTTTAAGTGGTTAGGGAATTGGGTAGCCAGATAATGCATTGCCACTGATTGGGCCTGAGCTGGCTTTAGTCCTTTTGGCGTCACGAGTAAGTCAAGCCATAACCCATCAGATACAGCTGTATAGCAGGTGCATACTAGCTCTGGATCAACCTTGGTATAATTGCCCTCTTGTTTGAGCAAGGCAAATAGGGCAGTCAAATTATTAGCGATTTCGTTAATGTAGCTGGCGCAAATTGATAGATAGGTAGGGCGAGATTTGGTTTCACCCCAAAAGGCGAACCACACCGCCAACTTGTTGCGATCGATAATTTTACGGCTAAAATCGAAATTGATATGCGCAAGAATCTTCTGTTCAGTGTTCAGATTCTTATCATAAAAAATCTTGTTAAGCCCGCTGGTGTATTCATCCGAAATGTAACTCAAGGTCTCGATGAGTAGCTTTTCTTTGGTTTGAAAATGTAGATTAACAATGCCCAGGCTTAGGCCGGCTAATTGCGTTACATCTGCCATAGTGGTGCCAGATAGACCTTTATCGGCGATACACTTAATAGTCGCCTCAATAAGCTGCTTTCGCCTTGCCTGCTTGGACAGCGATCTTGGGATTTTATTTATTTCGGCTTTGACAGCTTCCATTCACCCTTCCTGTAATGGGTCTATGCTAGCTTATGTTCATAATACGACAAACCATAAACCATTGCTTAGATCTGCGCAACTGAATGAATAACCATTCATTTTTGTGGACAGGGGATTTAATTTTTGGCATTCTAAATTCAAATATTAAAAAAACAGAGCGTCGTTTGACGCTAGCCGATTGTTTGGAGTGGCTTAATCTTATGAAAAAATACGATGCGATTATTATCGGTGCAGGACATAACGGTCTAACTAATGCCGCTTATTTAGCAAAGGCAGGACTCGATGTGTTAGTGCTGGAGAAAAATGGCTATATTGGCGGTGCCACGGTTAGTCGTGAGCTGTATCCCAACTGGAAATATTCCAACTGTTCTTATGTTTGTAGCCTCTTACGACCTGAAATAATCCGTGACTTAGAGCTACCTCGACACGGATTGCAGGTTGTACCTTATGGCGGCGGTGTAACTTTTAAGGAGAATGGCGACTACCTTGGCGCCCATGCCGACCATGAGCGCATGCTGCGTGAGCTTGCTCGGCATTCGAAGCGTGACGCTAGTGCTTATGAGCGTTATGAAGCAGATGTAATGAAACAAACCCGGTTGATTCGTCCATTTTTGATGCGCACACCGCCTGATCCAACATCATTAAAGCCAAGAGATCTTAAAGAGTTGAGTGTTTTAGCTAAATCTTTTGGCAGCATGGGTGAAGAGGCCTTGGCCGATACCATGCGTTTTTGGACCATGAGTATCGGTGACTTCCTCGACGAGTATTTTGAGACTGATGTGATCAAAGCTCATTTGGCCGGCAGTGGCATTATTGGTACTGCACTGGGCGTTTACTCTCCGGGTACTGCCTACGTATTATTACACCACTATATGGGTGATGTTGATGGTTCTGTCGGTGCCTGGGGCTTTGCTCGTGGTGGGATGGGTGCAGTATCTGCCGCACTGTCGGCGTCTTTTCAGTCGTTTGGCGGTACCATTCAGTGTGATGCTGAGGTTGCTCAAATTATTGTTAAAAATGGCAAGGCCAAAGGTGTTGCACTGGCCAATGGTGATGAGCTTTATGCCGATATCGTTGTGTCAAATCTTGATCCCAAACGAACATTCTTAAAAATCATGGACGAGGGTGATCTGCCGGCAGATGTCGTCAAGAAGGCTAAGAACTTTAAAATTCGAGGCTCATCCGGCAAGCTCAATATTGCTTTGGATGGTCTGCCGACCTTTACCGGTTTACCTAAAGACAGTCCCCTATGCTTGGGTGAGAAACATTTTAGTGACTCTCTACCAAAAATGGAGCGAGCCTACGATGAGTGGAAAGATGGGACCTGGTCGAAAGACCCCTATGTGGACATGCTTATTCCCACCCAGATTGACCCTACAATGGCGCCTCCGGGTAAGCACATGATGTCGGTCTTTGTGCAGTACGCCCCACCTAAAATTCATGGTGGCGATTGGACTGCTGAAGACAAGGCTGGTTTTGAAAAAACGGTGATTGACCAAATCAGCAATTACAGTCCTGACTTCAAAGATTTGATTTTGCACTGTGAGACGCGAACACCCCAGGATATCGAAAACGAGGTCGGTCTGACAGAAGGAAATATCTTCATGGGTGAGTTGACCTTTGATCAGTTACTGTTCAATCGTCCGTTCCCAGGTTATGCCCAATATCGTGGGCCAGTAAAAGGCATGTATATGTGTAGCTCTGGCACTCATCCAGGAGGCGGTGTGATGGCTGCACCGGGTGCGAACGCAGCACGGGAAATACTCATGGATCTGAAGCTAACCAACACCGTGCCTGGAGGGTATGACGATGATTGATCTTAATAAGAACTATGATGTCATTGTTGTTGGTGGTGGTCACAATGGCTTAATTTGTGCAACTTATCTGGCTAAATCTGGGCGTAAGGTGTTAGTGATTGAAGCTAATCAATCTCTTGGTGGCGCCTCTGCCACTAGTGAATTTAGTGATCAGTTCTCGGTTTCTTCCTGTGCCCATTGGTTGTTTCAGTTAAACCCCGATGTCGCCTCAGATATGGGTTTGAACAAACAGGGTCTTGAGCTTGCAGCCCGTGACCTTAATACCATTGCACTGGCTGAAGATGGTAACCATTTAATCATCGATGGCGACAATCTTGAGGGCGCAGGAATATCTGATGAAGATCGCGTTGCCTTTGTTGCCTTTAATAAGCAGATACTTAAGTTTGCTAAGTTATTGTCTGGTGCCTTTAACCGTCGAGCGCCGAAACTGGTTGAGGGTAATCTTACTGATCGTATCACCCTAGCTAAGTTAGGTTTGGGTATGAAAATGCTTGGCAAGGACGATATGAGTGACCTCATGCGTCTAGCGTTGATCAATATTTATGACGTCATGGAAGAGAACTTCGACAATGAGCTGTTAAAAGCTGCCATTAGTCTTGACTCACTTTTAGGGTCGCACATGGGTCCGCGTTCACCGAACACAGTGTACGGTTACTTTTATCGTCGCATGGGTGATATATATGGTTTCAGTGGTCCAGCGGTGGTCAAGGGCGGAATGGGTGCAGTAGGCGAAGCCATGGCTAAGGCTGCTCGCGCCAGCGGTGTTGATATTGAAGCAGGTACTGCCGTTAGCAAAATCAATATCGACATTGATCGTGCTACAGGTGTGACACTAGCTGATGGCCGAGTGGTCGATGCTGGATTTGTCGTCTCTAATGCAGATCCTAAAACGACGTTTAATAAGTTAGTTGGCTTAACCAATATTGAGACTGGTATTGCACGCCGGGTCAAGGCTGTGCGTATGAAGGGAGATGCGGCCAAGTTGCATATCGCTTTGGATAGCTTGCCAACCTTTGCGGGGCTTAGTGAGCAGCAGATGGGTCAGCGCTTGTTAATTGCACCCACCATGAATTACATTGAAAAAGCCTTTAATCACTCTAAGTATGGCGAATATTCAGCGGCGCCAGCCATGGATATTAGTATTCCAACTATTCACGATACCAGTCTTGCCCCTGAGGGTAAGCATGTTATGTCGGTGATTGTGCAGTTTGCCCCTTATGAACTAGAGGGTGGCTGGAATGATGAAAATAAGGAAGTGTTTAAGCAACTGGTGATCGATCGCATTGCTGATTACGCGCCGGATTTAAAAGACAAGATTGTTGCCAGTGAATTACTCACCCCGGCAGACCTTGAAGAACGATTCCATATACATGGTGGTCATTGGCACCATGGCGAGATCAGCCTTGATCAGATACTCACGATGCGCCCTTTCCCTGGCGCTTCCCAGTACGGAACGTCAGTCGACGGACTATTCCTGTGTGGCGCGGGCACTCACCCTGGTGGGGGTGTAATGGGCTTAGCAGGTCACAATGCGGCAAAAGAAATCATTAAGCGAGGTAAATCAGCATGATTCCACATAACGAAACTATGATGCTTAAAACGCCTTTTTATTCTCGCTGTTTGGCAGCCTGTGAGATCAACATGTGGGAAGACTGGAAGGGTTACACAACCCCTCAGGCCTATACCAGTGTTGAGCAAGAGTATTTTGCAGTGCGAAGTAATACGGGGGTGTTTGATATTTCTCCCATGATCAAATACCGCTTTACCGGTCCAGACGCGGGCGCTTATTTGAATCGTCTGGTAACACGAGATATCAGAAAGATTGGTGTCGGCCGAGTGGCTTACACCGTTTGGTGTGACGATAATGGTCAGGTTATGGATGACGGGACCATTTTTCATCTCGCTGAAAATGACTATCGTCTCTGCGCTTATGCTCGTTGTCTTGACTGGTTGATGTGGTCGGCCGAAGGTTTTGATGTGACTATTGTTGATGAGACTGCTGAAGTGGCGGCCCTTGCTGTTCAGGGTCCTACATCCTGCGCTATTTTCAAAAATATGGGTTTCGAGGGCATCGAGAACCTCAAACCTTTTGGGCTAACTCGCTTTCCCTTTGAGGGATCTGAAGTCATGATTAGCCGCACCGGCTTCACCGGTGATCTAGGGTATGAAATTTGGGTTGACCCTTCGTTGGCAGAAACTTTTTGGGACCGGTTGTTTGAAGCAGGAAAGCACCGTGAGATTCGACCAATTGGCGGGTTTGCGTTAGATATGTTGCGTACCGAAGCAGGCTTTGTCCAGGCAGGGGTAGATTTTATTCCCGCTGAAGAATCAATCCGTACGGGTCGATCGCGCTCGCCCTTTGAATTAGGGTTGGGTTGGTTGGTGTCTTTTGATAAGCCAGTGTTTAATGGCCGAAAAGCACTCCTTAAAGAAAAGAAAGAGGGGTCTCGCTACGCTTTTGTCTACCTTGATGTTGAGGGTAACAAGCCTGCGGAATATGCGTTTATCTATGACGGTGATAAACAAGTGGGCACAGTCACCACAGCGGCCTGGTGTCCAACGGCAAAAACCAATGTTGCTTTTGCTCAGGTGGATGCTAAATATGGTAAGCCTGGTCAAGCGTTAGTGGCTGAAATCTACTATGAGCGCGAACTAAAATGGACTCGAGTGATGGCCAAGTGCACCGTCATAGAAGGCGCCGTATTTAACCCACCACGCAAGAGGCAGACTCCCGCAGCGGATTTCTAATGACTATTCATTGGCTAGACCCGCTTTTAAAACCTGCGTCGATTGCCGTATTAGGCGCCTCGCAAAAGATCGGCACAGTGGGTAATGAGGTCATTGTCAATTTACGTAAGGGTGGCTTTCAGGGTGAAATTTATGCTGTTAATCCGGGCTATGATAAGGTCGAAAACCTTCCCTGTTATAGTACCTTAGCCGATCTTCCAGAACGCCCTGAGCAGGTCATCTTTGCCATTAGTGATCAGCGTATTGAGGCGGCTCTGGATGATGTTATTGCCTTAGGCATTCCTGCCTGCACTATTTTTTCCGCGTTGATCCTCTCTGATGATAGTACTCCAAATTTAAAGCAACGCATTGCGATCAAAGCGCAGTCAGCGGGCCTGTTAATTGCAGGTGCCAACGGAATGGGTTTTTATAACGTTCGGGATCGGGTGCTCGCTGGTGGTTTTGATACTCGAGATCACCCCTATCCGGGGAATGTTGCCTTAATAAGTCAGTCTGGCGCTGGTATGTCGGGCATTGTCGATTGTGAGCAACGCATCCAGTTCAATTTTGCGGTGTCCAGTGGTTATGAGTTGACCGTATCGATGGAGGATTATCTAGACTACGCCTTAGATCTTCCAGAAACCCGAGTTGTAGGCTTGTTTTTAGAAACTAGTCGCTACCCGGAGAAGCTTATACAAGCATTCAAGAAAGCCAATCAGCGCAATATTCCCATCGTTGTACTCAAGGTGGGGCGCACTGATTTGGCTGCTGAACTGGCTATCTCTCATTCTGGTGCCTTGGCAGGAAGTGATCAATGCTATAGCGCACTGTTCGATCAATATGGCGTGCAGCGCGTCGCAGACATGGATCAATTGGCGACGACATTAATAATGTTTGCTCAACCCGAGGTGGTCAGTGAGGGAGGTCTTGTTTGTCTTCACGATTCTGGTGGTGAGCGACAATTGTTGATTGACTTAGCTGATAGTGCTGACGTACCCCTGGCCCAGCTTAGTGATCCAACGGTTACCAGCCTTGAGGGATTATTAGATCCGGGGTTACCCGCGGTTAATCCGCTGGATGCTTGGGGTGCTGGCGGTCCTCATGCTCCGGAAAAGATGGCAGCTTGTTTTACCGCCATTCTGAATGATCAGAACGCGGCCTTAGGCGCGGTAGTCCATGATCGAGGACCTAGTAGCGAAGTCTATTCATCTTATATGACCTACTTACATCAAGGCCAAAGAGCTACAGGAAAGCCGGTTTTTCTCGTGGCCAACAGGCAAGGTAGTGGTGCCGATGAATTGGCCATCACGTCTACCCATCAGGGATTTCCCGTGATTGACGGCGTCAGTCAATTTTTGGTTGGTGCTCGTTGTCTAATGAATTATCGAGACTTTCAGCAACGAGAGCCGATGCAAGTTATAGGCGTTGATC
>CAWKZU010000036.1:0-19315 GCA_963854585.1 Gammaproteobacteria bacterium
GTCAACATCACGGATACAGCCATAGATAATAATGCCCGCCCAGCCGTTTGTGGAGGCGCTTTCAGCTAACATGTCCCCAAGGCAGGCCCTACGCATGCTGCCACCGGCATCAACCACCAAAACGCGGTCCTCGCCTTGGGTGCCGACAAGTTCTTTGACTAGACTGTTGTCTTCGAAGCATTTAACGGTCACCACCTGCCCACCAAACCGTTCGCGCCCCCCAAAATTACTAAAAATGGGCTCAGCGACGCTAATTGCATCTGGGTGCTCATCGCAAAGGTCTGGTGTAGACCTCATGCTGTAGTTTTCCTCTGGGCCATAAGTTTACCCTTTTACTTTTTGGCGATAGCGGTGCAATAGTGGTTCTGTATAACCGCTGGGCTGCTCTAAACCCTTGTATACTAGGTCACAAGCGGCGCTAAAGGCTATGCTGGTGTCAAAATTGGTACTCATGGCGACGTATTCTGGGTCGCTGCTGTTTTGGCCGTCAACCACAATAGCCATACGTTTGAGTGTTTCCATGACTTGATCGCCAGAGCAGATACCATGATGCAGCCAATTGGCAATATGTTGGCTTGAAATACGCAGGGTTGCGCGATCTTCCATGAGCCCGACGTTGTTGATATCGGGAACCTTAGAGCAGCCAACGCCCTGTTCTACCCAGCGAACAACGTAGCCGAGCATTCCCTGGACGTTATTATCCAATTCAAGCTGAATATCCTCTGCAGTGAGATGTTTGTCGCCAAGGAGCGGAATCGTCAAAATATCGTCGATATTAGCTTTTAAGCGCGTTTTTAACGTCTCTTGGAGCGCTGGCACGTTAATTTGGTGATAATGCATTGCGTGCAGGGTTGCTGCCGTTGGCGAGGGTACCCAGGCAGTATTAGCGCCTGCCTTGGGGTGACCAATCTTCACCGCCATCATCTCAGCCATGTTGTCTGGTATGGCCCACATCCCTTTGCCTATCTGCGCCTTGCCTTTTAGGCCACAGGCTAGGCCAACATCGACATTGTTGTCTTCATAGGCTGTTATCCAGGGCATCTTTTTAAGGTCGCCTTTTAGCGCGAACGCTCCGGCGAGCATGCTCGTGTGGATTTCGTCGCCAGTTCTGTCCAAGAAGCCGGTATTGATAAAGACCACACGGCCTTGGGCGGCGCGAATGCACTCTGTTAGGTTGACTGATGTACGGCGTTCTTCGTCCATTATCCCAACCTTGATGGTATGTCTGGCAAGGCCTAACAGATCTTCTATGGCATCAAATAGGTCATTGGTAAAGGCGACTTCTTCAGGCCCATGCATCTTGGGCTTAACGATATAGATGCTGCCTGCCGCCGAATTAGTGAGCTTTGACGGGTTATTGAGGTCGTGAACAGATATTAGGCTGCTAATCACGCCATCCATGATCCCTTCGGGGATTTCGTTGCCTTGAGCATCTAAGATCGCTGGGTTGGTCATTAAGTGGCCCACGTTCCTTATAAACATCAAGCTGCGACCGTTAAGCGTAAGATCAGAGCCGTCGGGGGCGATATAGGTTCGGTCTGGGTTCATTGATCGTACAAAACTGCTGTCACCACGGATAATGGTTTCTTCTAGGGTTCCTTTAATCAATCCAAGCCAATTACCGTACGCCAAAGCCTTGTCGTCGGCATCTACCGCCGCAACGGAGTCTTCGCAGTCCATAATGGTGGTTAGCGCTGACTCTAGGACGATATCTTTGACACCTGCCTTGTCAGACTGCCCAATTATGTGATTATAATCAACTTGAAGTTCAAGATGTAAGTTGTTGTTTTTTATTAATATAGAGGACGGATTATCGGTATCTCCTAGGTAGCCAGATAGCTGATCTGGTGCCTGTAGTGATGCGCTCGTTCCATCCTCTAGTGCGATGATTAACTGACCTGCTGTTACGCTATAGCGAGTCGCTTGATGATGAGAGCCATGAGACAGTGGAGCTGCCCCGTCGAGGAAATCACGGCCATAATCAATCACCTTTTGCCCGCGGACCGCATTATAGGCCCCTGCCTTCTCTGCGCCTTCTTGCTCTGAGATCACGTCATTGCCATAAAGCGCGTCGTAAAGGCTCCCCCAGCGGGCGTTTACTGCGTTAAGCGCAAACCTAGCGTTCATTATTGGCACGACCAGTTGCGGGCCTGCTTGCTTAGCAATTTCGGTGTCGACATTTTCGGGGCTTACGGCAAACTCGCCACCCTCGGGAACTAAGTAGCCTATCTCTTGAAGAAAGCCCTTATAGTCAGCAAAATCAAATCCGCTACTATTAGCCCGATGCCAGCTGTCTATTTGGCTTTGAAGTTGGTCTCTTTTATCTAATAGAGCTTTATTCTTTGGTCCGAATTCAGCCAAAATTGCCGCAAAACCGGCCCAGAACATGGCCGCAGTGACACCTGTACCGGGAAGTATTGATTGATTAACAAGATCGTGGATTGGTTTGGCGACCTTTAGGCCTGATTCTTCTATGCGCTGACTCATGGTGCTGTTTCTCCGGCGATTTATCGACTTGCTGTGAGTTTATTGACCCAGCCAAGATTTTCCAAATCTGTTGCCTATATCTTTGCTATTCAGGAAGCAGATACTCGATCTTTGGGATATAGGTTACCGAAGCATTTCCTCGGATACTTTTTTGATTAACTGGCGGATCCATCTATGCCCTGGGTCATGCTGTAATAGTGGGCTCCAGACCATTTTTAGGCGTAATCGTGGAATGTCAAAGGGCGGCTCTAAAACAACGACGCTTGCGTCATCTTTTAGCCTTTCAGCGGCCATTGATGGCAATGTGACAATTAGATCGTCTTGCTCACCCAAAAAGAGCGCAGCCTGATAATGTCGTGTAAACACGGTAATGTCTCGTTTTGCACCGATATTTTCTAGAGCATCATCGACCCAGCCTAGTCGCTGCACGTCGTCTGGGCTCATTCCCACACCGACGCCCATGCCGGTTTTACTAACCCAGACATGTTTGCTTGACAGGTATGAATCAAGATTCCAGTTTTTTGTAACAGGGTTTTTGGCGCTTACTACGCAGGAGAAGCTATCGTCCCAGAGATGTACCTGGTGAAAAGACTGAGGCAAGGTGTCAAATCGGTTGATAACGAGGTCAACCTTGCCTCTTTCAACGTCATGAAAACTCACATCACTGGGGGTCATGATGTCTAAACGAATACCAGGAGCTTGTTTGCGCAGGCTGGTCAGTAGAACGGGTAACAGAGTCGATTCAGTGTAGTCACTTGCCATAATCCGAAATATTCGGTCTGAAACCCCAGGATCAAAGTCAGTCTTAGGTAAAACCGCTAGCTCTGCCGCAGCTAGCACTGAACGCACTAGCGGCTGTAACTCGAGCGCCCGCCCTGTCGGTGTCATACCGTCGCTGGTGCGGACCAAAATAGGATCATTAAACAGATCTCTTAACCGTCGCAAGCTATTTGACATGGCGGGCTGACTAATACCTAGCTCTTCAGCTGCGCGGGTTACGTTGCATTCACGAAGCAAGACATCAAGGTAAACGAGAAGGTTTAAATCCACTTTAGACATATTCATACAAAAAATACTCAAGATAGAAATGATAAACTAGGATAATGACGGCATGATACCTAAAATGGCCCCACAGTCAAATTTTACAACTCTAATAAGGTTCTTTACATGACCACTTTTAATAAAGATTCTGCCGATTTGGCAAAAGTTATAGAAAGCAATAAGGGCAACTGGAGCGCTATCGACGCTGACTCCGCTGCGCGTATGCGTGCTCAAAATCGTTTCAAAACGGGCCTTGAAATTGCCAAGTACACCGCGGGGATCATGCGCCAGGATATGGATGAGTACGACGCTGACCCCTCAGCCTATACGCAGTCACTGGGTTGCTGGCATGGGTTTATCGGACAGCAGAAGTTGATCGCGATTAAGAAACACTTCGGTACGACTAAGAAAAAGTATCTGTACCTTTCTGGCTGGATGGTAGCAGCGCTGCGATCTGATTTTGGTCCCCTTCCCGATCAGTCTATGCACGAGAAAACCTCGGTAGCTGCTCTTATTGCCGAACTTTATACCTTTTTGCGACAAGCCGATGCACGTGAGTTAGGCGGGCTATTTCGCCAGCTAGACGCTGCCCAGGGTGATGCTAAGACACCCATTCAAGCGCAGATCGATAATTTTGAAACTCATGTAGTGCCCATTATTGCTGATATTGATGCGGGCTTTGGTAATGCTGAAGCGACTTATCTTATGGCTAAGCAGATGATTGAAGCTGGCGCTTGCTGTATTCAGATTGAAAACCAGGTCTCTGACGAAAAACAATGCGGTCACCAAGACGGCAAGGTGACCGTACCTCATTCTGATTTCCTCGCTAAAATTAACGCGGTTCGATATGCCTTCCTTGAATTAGGTATTGATGACGGCGTCATTGTTGCACGTACAGATTCATTGGGCGCAGGCCTGACCAAGCAAATCGCTGTAACCAACGAACCCGGCGATTTGGGTGATCAGTACAACGCGTTCTTAGATGTTGAAGAAGTAACGCCAGCGGACATGAAGAATGGTGATGTAGTCCTCAACCAAAATGGTAAGCTGGTTCGGCCTATACGCCTACCCAGTAACCTTTTCCAATTTAAGGCTGGCACGGGTGAAGCGCGTTGCATACTTGACTCAATCACCAGTCTGCAGAACGGTGCGGATATGATCTGGATTGAGACCGAGAAGCCGCATGTCGGCCAGATTGGCGCCATGGTTGATGAAATTCGCAAAGCGGTACCTAACGCTAAACTCGTTTACAACAATAGCCCGTCGTTTAACTGGACACTTAACTTTCGTCAGCAGATCTTTGATGCATGGCAAGAAGCTGGGACAGATGTTTCGAGCTATGAGCGCGCTGATCTTATGAATGCCGTTTATGACCTCACTGATCTTGGGGTTGAAGCCGACGAGAAGATTCGAACCTTCCAGGCGGATGCGGCTAAGGGCGCGGGAATTTTCCACCATTTGATTACTCTGCCTACTTACCACACTGCTGCCCTTTCTACGGATAACCTGGCGAAAGCGTATTTTGGTGACCAAGGTATGTTGGGTTATGTTGCTGGCGTTCAGCGCAAGGAAATCCGCCAAGGCATTGCATGTGTTAAGCATCAGAACATGGCTGGTTCAGATATGGGCGATGACCATAAGGAATTTTTTGCCGGTGAAGCTGCACTTAAAGCCTCAGGTAAAGACAATACGATGAATCAGTTTTAATCGCTGATTGAGTAGCAGAATCTAAAGGGCGAATTTTAATCCGCCCTTTTTTGTGGCTGACCTTTTTTCACGATTAAAAGTAGTTTGCACGGTGTTGGCCATCATTGGCCAGGAGCCAAGATGCCCTAGTGGCAGCACCCCGGCGATTGGCCTCGTGACAGGTCTGGCAAGCCTGACATGATTGCCAGCGAAGCGGTTTGGTCCTTTCTCAGTGGATACCTGTCACTAGTAAAAAGTATCTCCGTTGGCCGCCATAGCACGCATTCTATCGGTGGGTTGGTAGAGCGGACTGATATGACTGTATTGGTCACCCAAGGCGCAAATCTCAGCTAATCCAATCTCGTCCATCCAGCGACAGATGCCGCCTCTAAACGATGGGAAGCCAAGCCCGTAAATCAAAGCCATGTCAGCTTCGGTTGGAGATGCCACAATACCCTCTTCCAAACAACGCGCCATTTCCATTCCCATAGGCAGTAACACACGAGTAACGATCTCTTGCTCATCAAACGGACGTGCTGTGCCAAATTGTTGTTCGAAACTTTGAATAACTGCTGGGTCTGGCGCTTTTGCTGCGCGGCCCCTCTCGTCATTTTGATAGCCGTAATAGCCAAGACCGTTCTTTTGGCCCAGCCTATTCGCGTCCACTAGCATTGCCGATGGACGTGCGGGCGAGATCTCAATAAACCGTTCAGGTATTCCTGCTAGCATGACCGAATAGCAATGAACAATAGTATCCAAGCCGACCACATCTGACAGATAGGCAGGCCCCATAGGCAAACCCCATGTCTCTAAGGCATGATCAATCTGCTGGAAGTCAGCCCCTTTAGCGATAAGCATCTCCATGCCAAACATTGTGGCGAATAGTACCCGATTGACTAAGAAACCAGGACAGTCATTGACGACAATTGGTTTTTTGCCAAGACTTAGAGTGTAGGCACAGACCGCTGCAATAGTCTTATCTGAGGTTTTCTCTCCGCGAATAATCTCTACAAGCGGCATAGCGTGAACGGGATTAAAGAAGTGCATGCCGCAAAAGTTTTCTGGACGTTGCAACGACTCTCCAAGAGACGTAATAGAGATTGTTGAGGTATTAGATGTGATGATGCTTTCTGGATTGGAGAGCTGTGCTTCCACCGCGGCTAAAACCTTAGTCTTGACCGACTCTAATTCAACAACCGCCTCCACGACCATATTGCTGTCACTAATGGCGTTATCGTCGAGGGTTGGTTGTATTTGACTGATGATTTGTAGTGACTTACCCTCAGTTAGCTTACCTCGTTGAACACCCTTATTAAGTAGTTTACTTGCCTCGCGCATACCTAAGTCGAGCGCAGGCTGAGCAATGTCCTTCATGACAACCGAATATCCCTTTAAGGCATTTTGATAGGCGATACCGCCTCCCATGATCCCCGCGCCAATAATCGCAGCGCTAGTAATGGACTGTGTCTCATTCTTAAATGGCACGCTACGGACCTTTGCTTGCTTAACCACGAATTGAGCCCCCAAAAATAGCCCGACTAGAGCTCTAGCCTCTGGGGTATGGCACACTTCATAGAACGCTTGATTTTCTAGGTGAACGGCGCTGTCACGGTCAACTAAAATAGCCGTGCTTAACAGATCTATGACCTTTAGAGGTGCTGGATACTTAGTACCTGTTCTCCCAAGAATGGCACCTTGAAGCTTATCTGATATCTGCGTGATCTCATCTGAACTAATATTTAATGCTGAGCGTTTATGGACTCGACGTTCCTCAAAGTCCCGCTCTCCATTGGCATGGGATGTCAGTAACGCCAGCGCGGCATTTCTTACGTCTTTCGGCTCGGCTAACTGGTCAACAGCACCAGATTCCAATGCTGCTTGAGCAGCTTGCTGGACGCCTGAGGAGATCCATTGCGCTGCTGTCGCAAAACCAACCAGTCTGGGAAGACGCACGGTGCCACCCCAGCCGGGTATTATGCCCAGCCCCGTCTCAGGAAGTCCTATTGCTGATTTAGTGTTCATAACCCGAGAATCACAGGCTAAACAAACTTCCAGTCCCCCGCCTAAGGCAAAGCCATTGATAGCTGCCACTGACGGATAGGGTAAGTCTTCAATGGCCGAAAACAATCCGTTAACGTGCTGCGCGCCGGCTATAAATTCTTCTTTTGGCGCGGCGAACATAGCCGAAAACTCGGTAATATCTGCACCCACAACGAAAACCGATTTACTACTGGACACAAGCAGACCTTTGATCGAAGCGCCTCTCGTTAGCATATCCACAGCAGTTGCTAGTTCAGCCAGCGTTTGTTGATCGAACTTGTTAACCGAGCCAGAGAGGTTATTAAAATTGAGTTCAGCAAAATCGTTTTCGATCATATTTAGCGTGAGCGTTTGTCCACTGTACATAGGTCGTCTCTGAATGGGTTATGTTTAAATATGGATATTCTAACTTCCTAGAAAGTTTAGTCTATGCTTTACTGCTGCTAATTCTGATTATCACTAATATCTATCTAGAGCAGGTCAATACAGATATGTCTTTACGCGACAAAATGAATACAGAGCACGCGCTTAAGTCGCTCTATGACGAGGCACGCGATTATGCTTTTGATTATGCGAACGCGGTCCCGGAGCGCAACGTGTTTCCCTCGGCCGAGGCGATAAGTAACCTCAATCATTTTGTCGAGGATATGCCTATTGAAAATGGCGATGGTTCAGAGATTCTTAAACAACTACACACCATAGGTTCTCCCGCGTCGGTGGCACACACCGGCGGCCGTTACTTTGGCTATGTTAACGGTGGAATTATCCCGGTGACCCTGGCGACTAAGTGGCTCACTGATTTTTGGGACCAAAACACCGCACTTTATTTAATGTCGCCGATCGCATCAAAACTCGAAGCCGTTTGCGAGACGTGGTTAAAACAATTATTTTGTCTACCTGACCAGACCGTGGCTGGTTTTGTTAGTGGAACCTCCTCCGCTATATTTTGCGGTCTGGCGGCTGCCCGATATCGACTATATGACAATAAAGGGTGGGACTTTAATCGCCAAGGAATGAACGGTGCACCGGCACTGCGAGTTATTACGGGCCGTGAAACTCATGGCGCTGTGATCAAGGCATTGGCGTTATTAGGCTTTGGCTTGGATAATATTGAATATGTCGATTGTGATGATCAGGGGCGTATCTGCGCTGAGAAGTTGCCTGCACTTGACGACAGCTGTGTTCTTGTATTGCAGGCGGGAAATGTTAATTCTGGTGCCTTTGATTCTTTTGATGAGATTTGCACGCAAGCTGCTGATGCTGGCGCCTGGGTGCATATTGATGGTGCTTTTGGCCTATGGGCTGGCGGAACAACGCAGCTAAGGCATTTGACCAAAGGCATGGATAAAGCCCAGTCTTGGTCTGTAGACGGGCATAAGACGCTTAATACGCCGTATGACAGCGGAATACTACTATGTGCCGACAAACAGGCTCTTACGAGCGCTTTGCAAGCATCAGGCGCCTACCTGCACTTCAGTGAAAATCGCGATGGCATGCACTATACCCCTGAAATGTCGCGACGGGCTCGGGCGGTCGAACTATGGGCCGCGTTGAAGTACCTGGGTAGCAAAGGTGTTGATGAGCTCATTGTTGGTTTGCATGACCGGGCTGTTCAATTTTCTAACGAACTTAGTGAACAAGGCTTTAGCATTCTTAACGATGTGGTGTTCAATCAAATAGTGGTCAGTTGCAATACGACTGACAAACACACTGAACAGATCATTCAATCTATTCAAGCGTCAGGTGAATGCTGGGTGGGCGGTTCTATGTGGCAAGGACAAAAAGTAATCCGCATTAGTGTCTGCTCCTGGGTCACCAGCGAGTCCGACATTAGCCGTTCTGTAATGGCCTTTGTAGCAGCAAGAGCTAAGGTTCTAAAGACTTTCTAAAGATTATTACATCTGCGCCAATAAACTCAGGTTCACTACCCCACTGGTTGCCAAGATACTGAAAACTACGATGTGAGAAAAAACTGATATGCGTTGGGTCATTCTTGTAGTGCCAAAGCCCAAAGGATTCCCGGTCAGTCACCTGCTTGGTCATTATTCCCAGATAACCCCCAGGTTTTAAAAGAGCCCATAGCATTTCCATTTCAAGGCCTGGGGATGCAAGATGCTCCACCACTTCGGTGCTAGTGATGAAATCATAGCTATGACTAAGAGCAAGCTCATCCGGCGCATAGTAAGGGTCATAGATAGCAACTCGATGACCTTGCTCTTCTAACATAAGCGATAGCGTTGGCCCAGGACCACTACCAAAGTCTAGGCCTAGACTGTTGGGCGCAATTTTCGCCAGTAAAGGTTGCGCGAGACGACTTAAAAACTTTCGATAACCTGAATCGGTTGGGCTATTTTGGTGATTATCATAAGCCGCTTTCTCGTGTTCAGGCGACAAGTGAAATTGCCGCGGCACAAAGACTAGCTGGCATTGGACACATTGAAGGTACGATCGAGTTTTATCTCGATGATAGGCTGAAACCTCTATGCTCTTGCACAGAGGACAGTCTTCAAGTGCAGAGTCAGAATCATGCTGCGGCAAGCCGGTATCTCCTAACTGAAATGAACCAAATTATCACAGAAGCTAGCCCAATGAGGCAGATAAATATACATCTTTGAGGATTTAAAATTTACTAGATTTTACCCCATCTCTATCGTGAGAGGCACCAATGCATGATGCCTAAGCAGTTTATTAATAGATGTCATCATTTCGCATTGACGAAAACCTGCTCGGTCAGTATCATGCGCGCTCTTGAGAAAGACCGTATGGAAAGCTATTCGGGGATTAGCGCAGTCTGGTAGCGCGCCTGCTTTGGGAGCAGGATGTCGGGGGTTCGAATCCCTCATCCCCGACCAACTTTCCGGCTTAAAGGCTATGCCGCCCATAGCTCAATTGGATAGAGCATCCGCCTTCTAAGCGGAAGGTTCCAGGTTCGAGCCCTGGTGGGCGGACCACGGTTTTTGTCTATAGTGATTAAAACGTATAACTTCTCAATTATTTATCGCTTTAATGGTGGACGTAGCTCAGTTGGTAGAGCCCCGGATTGTGATTCCGGTGGTCGCGGGTTCAATCCCCGTCGTCCACCCCATTAATTCCTCGGATAAATCAATGGCTGACAGCCTTTACTTCTATAGATATTGCTACCAACCTCTAATTTGATATGCCTCTGAACCTGTTCCGTCCCAGTTGTCTCTTGATAAAGGGCCATCCCAGTAATTAAGTTCGCGTTGCCAATTCTTGCCTGGCATTTCAACCGATACTGCAATCGGGACCCATCCTATTTCCTTCCCAGCTGGTGGTTCCATAATCAACCCATTATCAATTTCAACAAGGTTTACATCATAAGACTGGGCGGAAGCTGGTCTACTGAGAAAGTCTATATTGTTTTGCCAATTGGAATGCATATGTTCAATTTTTTCTTGTAGAGCATTCAGATAATCAGCTGTATATATATCAGGAAACTCTTTCTTTAATGTAATAAAAGTAGGTTGATCTTTAAACCTATACCATCTGTAGTCTACCTTACTCCCATCGTCTAAAGTTGCGGTGTACAGCGTGTTATCACATCCATCCTCTTCAACGCATATTCGACATGAGAAATCCATATAATCTATTTCAGCATCAAATAATTCTTGCATATCAGATTTAACATTTGCAATCAGCTCCTCATCCTCTGTTGTCTTTACATGAGGCATGAAAGAGATCACATTCTCTTTATTTGAATGCCTATATAGCTTCAATGTTTCAGGAACATCACTTTCAGAAACCCTCTCAAAAATATAATCTTCAGGATTGTCCGCTGGAGTGACTTTATAATACTCACTAGGCATACGATTAGCGTTATTTTTCCAATCCCAGTAGACGTTTGACCCATTATTAATTTCTTCAATCATTACATCCACACTTGCTTCAAAGCTTAGTTTATTTGGAACGGGGTCTCCATTGGCATCTTTTATATTGTCTCTTTTCCACCAATTATCACCAGTTTCATCTTCGTCATACACTATAGAACCGGCACTAGGACCTTCATATTTCTTATTTTTGAGTGCGGTTGTATAGCTTGTTGTATCGAAGTTAACAGAGGGAATGTCCGGCGAATTAAAGAAATCAATAAAGTTATTATAATGTTCAACTCCATATGATCTGCCACTTAGAGCAAACGGTTCAATATTGTTGTTATCTGGGATTTTTGGTAGAAAGGTTTTCAGATACATGGTTCCTGTATCGTCAGTAAAAGTTAACCCTATGGATGGGTCTCTCTCAGATCCCAATGGCATGCCGCCTGATGGATTAAAGGCTAATGAGTCTTTTTTCCTAACAACATAATCATAACCAGAGCTGTAATCATAGTCTTCCACTCCATCAACGTACCAACTTTGTTCTTTAAGAAGCGATTCAAACTCATCTTCAGTGATTCTATCGGCAATGTAATCCTTAACTTTATTTAAAAATTCAGTATCAGTAGATTCACCTTCCTCCCATACGTGCGCTAGTATTTCTAGAGCATTAAATTTATTTAGTCTTCTGTAAAAAAACTCTGGTACAAATGCTGTTAAAGGGCCTGAAAAATTTTTGGCATCGACAAAAAATGTCCATGTAAGCTTTCCTGAGTTAACATCTCTTGACGCATCATCTAAACCTCTTGAGGTCCAATTTTCTCTCTTCTTTCCACCAATCATTGGCAGTGCCATCCACCCATGTCCGAAGAAAAGCCCGCCAGCATCAGCATATTCTTCTTGGTTTTCGTCAAATGCCAGTAAGTTAGGCGGATAAAGCAGTTTATTAGCAAGTTGTATGCCGCCTAAATAATCACATGGAACTCTTTTCTCATAAAAGCCCCATCCATATTTAGAACTGTTGCCGCTATATAAATGAGTTGCTGCTCCAGCCATATATTTAGGATATTTGGATCTACCCATTTTATCGTCTGAGAAGAGCCCCCCTTCTATTGAGTCCATTGGGAAATAAGGATGCTGGCCATTGGCTGAAATCCACTGGCCCCATATTCCGGCTTGAGCTAAGGGTCTTACGTCAAGCTCATCCCATATTCTTAAATATTGAGACACGCCATAAACCCCAACATCGTTAGCTGCATCTGCAGTTCCTGAAGAGAACTTAGTGCCAAAGCTCATCTCATAGTCACTTGCGCACTCAGCTATAACAGTTTCACCATTTGTTAAGGTAATAGATTGGCTTTCAGTGTAAGTCGCTATTTTTTGTTCATCAGTCAGGCCAGCATCCCATAGCCATCTGCTTTCTTGTTCTCCATTAACGTCTCTTGTAAAGAAACAATGTTTTGGATGATAGATGCCGGTTATATGTTCAGGATCAGGCGTGGGCTCTAAGAGATAGAAATCATAATCATTTAATGAGTTTAAGCTCGCCATGTGCGACTCAATATCGGTCGCACTCAATCTTTGAGCGTCGCTTGCAACAACGTCCTTAATTAAGGTATCGCCAGTTAGACCAAAAAAATATCTAAGGATAATAAGACCATCAGTCAATGCATCGACATTGCCATTGTTGTCGATGTCGAGCCGATTCCCCAACCCTGTAATTCGTGATTGAATATCCTCAGCATCTGTGTAAACCGCATCAGCAGCGACAACGCCAGAAATCAACGGAGCACCCGTTAACCCAAACATACTTCGAAGGACCAATAGTCCATCGGTTAGAGCGTCAAATCGTCCGTTACCGTCTATGTCTAAATTTGACCCGGAGCTAACAGTAGACGAAAGGATTTGGCTAGACTCGGATTCCGTTTCCCCAAACGTGGAAAACACTATGAGTAGCGACGCTACGACAGTAATAAATATTTTTTGCATTTAAGCCACGCTCACTAAGATCAAAGTATCAAATCATGTGTAATCACAGACGCATACATTAGAACCTAGCACATTATTATAGCTTTAACCTAGATATGACTTTAATGCTCAAAATTATGGCTTGCAAGTATCAAATGTGGGCGTCTTGGATTTCCTTGCACACGCTCGGATATATGGAATAGTTGCGCACCAAACAAAGACCCTCGCAGATTTGAGTCGATACCCGAAATTACACACAAACATGAGCCATCGTAAATAAGGCTTTGTGGACGGTGTTTTGGTAGGTGGATATGCGGTTAATGACTCTCAGTGAGTGTTGAGGAAAACAAGAAGTGAGGCTCTATGCGGGTTTAAAGACTCACTGGGAATCAGTGAGAGTCAATGCCTCGGGTTCAATCCCCGTCGTCCACCCCATTAATTATCCCTATAAATCGATGACTTACGATTATTTTAAGCGAAAATATGGCTCTGTGGACGGTCTGTGGACGGTTTTGTTTTGAAACCACCTCGATCTGGTGACCCGACCCATTAAAGAGCCGGCATCAAGGTCTTTAGGTGTGCCTCAATATCTGCAGCAGATGTTCTTGTGGCATCAGAAGCCACCACTCCAGCAATTAGCGTGTCACCCTCTAAACCAAACAGATAACGCAGGGTGAGCAAGCCATCGGTTAGAGCGTCTACCTCTCCATTACCATCGATGTCTGCAAGATCACCTAGAATTGCAATACGAGACTCTATATCGACCGCCGCAGTGTAAGTTGCATTTGAAGCTACCGTTCCACCAATAAGAGCATTACCATCTAACCCGAACATACCTCTAAGTAGAAGAAGACCATCTGTAAGAGCGTCATACTCGCCGTTTCCATCTAGATCGACTGAGCCTGAAGGTACAGTGCCTCCCAAGAACTCATCTAGGGCGGAGATACCGTCGTTATCACCGTCACTTGTTGCATCTAAAGGATCATTAGGGTCCAGGCCATATTGAGTTTCCCATGCGTCTGGCATTCCGTCGCCGTCAGAATCTAAGGTATATAATCCGTTATTTGGAAAACGGTCATTACTGTCGATAATACCATCACCATCAGAGTCGGCATCTGGCATATATGTGCTAGGGAAGGTTACATAATTTCCGTACTTATTATTTGCTGCAAAAGCGATCACTCGAACATGATACGCAACTCCATTGAGCAATTGTGGGACACTCACTTCACCTTGCTCGTCCTTACCCACAACCCTAGATTGGATCCAAGAAGCATAGGGTTCATCCGTCGGTCTAACATCGACTCTTGCTCCAACATAATTTGAGTCATCAGGGTTTACCCAAGAAATTGTGAGATTACCATCTCCCTCAAGTACGGCAGGATTAATCACATCTGCGACTGGGGATTCTCCATAAAGAAGATCGAATACGTCATGTCCGCTATTCCAGTTTCCCGCGTTGTCTGAAACCCGTATCCTAAATTTGTAGGTGTTTCCAGACACCAAGTCACTGCTATTAGGAGTCCATGTTTCTCCAGACATTATATTTTCAAGAACGATGGCCGATCCATTAACGCCTGTGATACTCATCTGGTACTGATTTACGCCAGACAAATTGTCGTTTGATATGTCCCAACTAAAGTTTAGACCCGATAGATCGGTGGTCCAATAACCGTTTTGCTGACCACCGTTCGACGATATAGATTCAGGTGGAATTGGGGCGGTCTGATCAACCCCATAGGAATTTTCGGCCCATTGACCGACTAATTCCTCTTGATCTGATGTATCGACTACCTGGGTATAAAAATCATAGAAGCCCTCCCCATCTGGCGCATCAAACGAAAAATTACTATATACAACCGTGCCAGTTAACTCAGTAGACTCGTAGAGTGACCATTCGCCCCATGTTTCCCCATCAATACTGTACCTATGGTACAAATGTGCCTCCTTTAAGCCGATATCATCAGTAGCAAAAAAAGGCACATCCCAAGGCACAGCGCCATGATTGCCGCCTTTCCAGTACCAGTATTTATACTTGATATCTCCATTTTCATTTCTCTCGTCAGGGCGATGCCCTCCTGTACCGCCCGCGCCATCATTATCCAAATCTCCATGGAAATAGGGATTTGACTGAGGAGGTTCATCATGGGCGAGTGAGGCAGGCATTATTGATCCAACTCTCACAACTGACCATAGGGAAAATGACGGCAACGTAAACGATATCCGATCTCCAGTTGGCATAAATGAGAGTGAGCTTACCGTCGGTGAATCTGCGTCGACAAATGACACAGAGACGTTATCCGCGTTGAACTCTGATGGAAGCAGGACATCCAATACACCGCTTTCAAGCGACGTCATACTGGCGTCTGACGGACTGTCCGCTGGGATGACAATTTGCCTATTAACTATATGAAAAACCCAAGAACCATCTGCTGCCTTGTATCGATTAACAAATACATCGGGAGATTCCCAAGGAGACGATCCTGATGCGCTATGAGTCAACCCTACTTCAGGTGTAACATTGCTACTGACTAGATCTGAAAATGACTCGCGAATCGTCGATTTTGAAGTGGCGCTTGTTTTGTCAGACTCATAATTACTACCTAGGGTACTCTCAAAAGAGATAACAAATCCACTTCCCACTGCTTGCACCTCATCAGAGCCGAAGTAATCATCAAAACTCCTGTCACCGGAGCGTATTTGACCGGTGTGATCATTATCCGCAACCCTGCCAAAACCAATCAAAATACCCCCGGCATTCGCGTATTGCTCAAGAAGAACGATCTGTGCATCTGTAAGATACCTGGTGTTGGGGAGTATCACAGCGTCATAACGCTGCAACTGTGCCAAGGTCAATAGCTCATTACCTTCTCTGCGGTTCGGGTGTGCCGCGAAAACTACGTCGAACATCCATTGCATATCAGTCAATAAATACGTGGTTCCGCGAAAGGAGGCTGTCGTCGAACCTGGATCGTCAACCTCGCCGATTTCAGAATAAAGCACCGCAAACTGTCCTGCTTCAGCCAGGTTGAAGGCCGTTGGTTGCAGAGTAGGAAACTGCAGAAACGATCTCAAAAAGTCCATACGTTCTTTTTTGTGATGGAAGCCGCTCCAGCTGGAACCGGATCCGTGTTGTACCAAGCCTCCAGCAGCAAACGTTTCAGCAGCAAATAATCTAGCACTCTCGTTACTATTGGTAGCCTCGGTATGTGCTGGAAAGTTCCACGACCAAAACTTTTTATCAAAATTGACTATGGTTTTATTGATAAACGCCAGATGACCATAGGGCCACCCGAGACTATCAAGAAAGGTTTCCGCCACACCATGATCAAATAGGTCCAATACGTCCCAACCCCGTGCTTTGGTATAACGATTTGTACTCAAATAAATAGGCCGGTTGTAGTTTGCTAATCCATAAGCTCGAAGTTGATCTGCCCATTGTTTAAAGAAACTACGCTCAAGTGAACGCATATATGCTAGCCATGCTTTAAAAAGGGAGTCAGTCGGAGGTTGGGCACGAACTTGACTAGAACTAGACCAACCATTGGTACGTAGATGATCAGCATAGTCAAAATTACTTACATTAGAAATACCAAAATTAGTAATCTCAACAGACGAGTAATTGTTGGAAAGGTAGGAGTTAAAGCCCGATATCGTAGTGCTATCAAAAGACATTGCTGAAATGGAGCCCGCCGCTTCATCCATAAAAATATAACTGGTGCCTAAGTCGATTGCTAACTTCCCTGAATCAACCATATAGTCAAGATAACCTTGTCTTGCCATAGAAAAATTAGATCCAGTTGAACCCTCTAAAGTAGTTGGCAACGCCACCGCTCTGAGGTCTGGATCGTCTTTTGCAGAGGTCTCCAAGTGCTGCATAGCATAGTAAGCCCCATAGGCAATCCCTTGAGCCTCCCAATCAGAAATACTGTTCTTGATAACTTCCCGTTGCTGCGGTGTCACCGTATAGTCTATCCAGCCAAAGTCATCTACGATCACTTTGATGGACCCTCCGGGAGAAAAAATAGGCCTAGGCCCAAAAATAGTGCCAGTGTCTGTCGGGGGCGGAGTAGCAGCATGGCATATGGCACTCGTACAAAAGAGCACAAGCACATACGAGAGTATGTATTTTCCTAGGTTCATCATTCGCTCAAATGTTTTCGTGTTTCCCTCGAGATAAAGAAGATTATAAATATAGTGTAGATCATATTGAAGTAAGCAACTGCCTAATACCAATTGGTGCCATATTTCCTGATAGATAGATCCTAGAAACATGCTTGCGGTGGTCGCGGGTTCAATCCCCGTCGTCCACTCCATTTAACTGCATATAAATCAATGACTTAAATGGGTATGATGCTAAAAATGCTGGTTTTGGCCGGTGTTAGACCGGTATTCATATTTTTATGGGTGTAAAACCACCTCGATCTAGTGGCAAGATTTACTTTTTTACGTTTGGCTTTTGGGTTAATTCGCCTGCTTCATAGAAAGAATTTCTAGTCTCGGCATGTCCTTGGGTACTATTTCCCAATATCACCAGCTGATCTGGCTGTATCAGCGCGTAATCGCCAAAGTTCTCGAGCGCGCTCTTGCATGTCAACGTGGACATCTGACTCATCTACGATCTCAATACCGAGCATGGTTTCTATAAGATCCTCCATCGTTGCAATGCCCAATGGATCGCCATACTCATTAACAACCAAGCACATTGAAATCCGCATATTCGCCATTGTTTGCATCAAATCAGGCAAAGCTTTGACATCCAAAACAGTCAGTAAATCACGTTTGATACTTGCAAGAGGTGTATCTAGCCGGCCCTCAGCGATCTCTTTGTAGATGTCATCTTTACGGACAAAACCCACAATATCATCATCATCATCTTGGTAGATGGGAATTCGCGAAAATTTAAATGAGGGATCCGTTGCCAAAACCTCGCCTACCTTTTGGATAGCCGGTAGCGTCGCCATCACCGTGCGCGGAGTAATAATATCTTTTGCTAACAACCCGCGAAATGTCAAAAGCGTACTAATGGCCCGAGCCTCATCTGCACCGACTATACCTTCTTTCCGGCCCACTTTAGCGAGCGCGAAAAAATCATCTCTCGACAGGCTTGGACCCTCATCATTCGGTGCCATCCAACCGGTTAAGACCTTTGCAATCTTTACCAATGGGAACATAGACAACTGCACCCATCGTAAAATGTAACCACATGCCGGCGCTAACTGCTTGCAATATCGCGCGCCTAAAGTTTTTGGAATAATCTCTGAGAATACGAGGATCAGCAAGGTTAGTACCCCAGAGATCACACCGAAGTAAACCTCTCCAAATAGCTTTGTAGCTTGTGCACCAGCTCCAGCCGCGCCAACTGTGTGAGCAATAGTATTCAAAGATAGAATAGCCGCCAAAGGCTTATCGATATCTGATTTAAAACTTACCCATAAGGCAGCCAGTTTTGGGCGCTTGCTCTCGAGACTGACTAAATAAGTTGGTGTCAATGAGAGCAGTGTTGCCTCAAGTAAAGAGCACAAAAAAGAAACGGTTAAAGCCAAACCCACATAAACCGCTAACCAAAGCATTTGTTCGCCTCCAATAGTCAACTAACCATTTGAAATATCACCCTACCTCACTTTGAGTATTATCCATAAGCTAGATGCAATCAATGATTAGTCTTACAAAACTAATATGGAGAGTCATATTGGAAAAATGACTCTGATACATGCTAGCAATTTCCCTTTTTATAAGCTTCAAGAACTTCTCACCTCGATCTAGCCCTGATTTGACTGGATGGGGTATTCAGCTATGATCAGGCAATCAATAAAGGGAGCTCTGGATGTATCCGAAATCAACAATAGCCGTTCTTTGTCTATTGCCTATGCTATTCACGACCACTGCACTTGCACAGCAGCGACCAAATATTCTATTAATTATGGCGGAGGATATGAGCGCCAGAGTCGGTGCATTTGGCGACAATGTCGCTGTTACGCCAAATCTCGACCGACTCGCGAGCACTAGCATTCGTTATCCTAATACGTTCACTACTTCCGGCGTCTGCGCGCCCAGTCGCGCGGCGCATATACTTGCGGTTCACCAAATGTCTGTCGGTGCACAGCATATGCGCACCCGCTCTTTTAAGGAGTCACCCTATCGGTCGGTACCGCCAGCCCATATCAAAGCCTATCCAGAATTGTTACGTCGCCAAGGCTATTACACTTTTACTAGCCCTAAGCTTGACTATCAGTTCAGTAATACATCTGCCGGTTCAG
>CAWKZU010000037.1:0-18029 GCA_963854585.1 Gammaproteobacteria bacterium
CCGCGTCAGAGGCAACTGTTCCCGTAACAAGGGCATCACCGTCTAAACCAAACATTCCCCTAAGCAGCAGAAGACCGTCCGTTAGAGCGTCATACTGGGCATTACCGTCGATATCTAAAGAACCTGAGGGAATAGTTCCGGCCAGGAACTCCTCTAAAGCTGTTACTCCATCATTATCCTGATCACTTGTCACGTCAGATGGATCGTTTGGATCAAGTCCGTACTGGGTTTCCCAGGCGTCAGGCATGCCATCAGTATCAGTATCTGCTGAGTAAAGCGCATCCTCGGGAAACTGGTCAGCATTATTACCTGTGCCATCTGAGTCTGTATCCACTGATTCTGCCGCATCCAGCGGGAAGGCATCATCACCGTCTAGTACATTGTCATTATCATCATCAACATCCGCATTATTACCTATGCCATCTGAATCTGTATCGAGAGTTTCTGTCGCATCCAGAGGGAACGCATCATCGTCATCTAGGACATTATCATTGTCGTCATCAGCATCACAAGCGTCACCTAACTTATCTTCATCAGTATCAAGCTGATCTTGATTTGATACTGAAATACAGTTATCCAACGAATCATTAATACTATCGGAATCAGTATCGATAAGTACACGAAGGGACGTTATACCGGCCAGGCAATCTAATCTTGGGAAAGTCCTACCTGGATCATCCGACACTAAGAGATCGCTAGTCTTCAGCGCATTCTCAATTTGATCAGCAGTTAACTCAGGAATATATTCCAACATTAGGGCTGCGCATGATGCTACTAGGGGTGTCGCCATAGAAGTACCTGAATACGTAATGTTACCCCCACCTCTGCGCGTTGAACTGATCGGACTTCCCGGAGCAAATATATCCAGTGACACACTAGAATTACTAAAGCAGGCCATCTGGTCCGCAACCGGTTTAGCATCAGTACAGTAATCACCATTCCAACCCTTCGGACTTGTGTCCCATACTGCGCCCACAGCGATAGCCCTAGATATACATGCAGGCGCAGAAATAGAATTTGCAGAGGCTTCGTTTCCGCTAGAAACAAAGCTAAGTGTACCCCGATCCCTCAATATTTTAATGGCGGAATTATATGCTTGGGTGTACGCGTAGGTCGAATCACAGTCGCTGCTAAATAATTGATCTGTACCTAGGCTCATATTAACGATATCTACATTTGGTAATTCATTTATCACATAATCTAGACCGGCTATAACAATTGAGGCTGCACTGTAACTATTTGAGCTATCAAGCACTTTAACCGCGTGGATTTTAACCCCTGGGGACCCACCTTCTGATGCAGTGCTGCCCTGGGAGGCGATGATCCCACTCACATGGGTACCGTGACCGTTATCATCCTCAGCGCTATTTGGGCCATTGGGGCAATCATCGGCAAAACATTTTTGGGTAATAAGAACCTCTTGCAGGTCCACATGATCAGTATCAATCCCAGTGTCAAGAACAGCTACTTCGACATTCTGACCGGTTACGCTAAATGTCTGTTTGACTGAATCTATATTCACCTGCGGAATTGCTTGATAAAGAGAGCCGTGACCACCCGTGTCCAATCCAATACGATCAATAGCAACGTCTCCGGTTAGTCGGACAAGACCTTCTAACGAAACATCTGCCGCAATGGCGTTAATCGATCTAAATCGGCGCCTGAGTTTAAAGTCAGCTGTATCTGCGATAATAGACAACACCTTATCTGTATTCAGCTTTACTCGGTCATTACGCGCTGTGAATGATTCTTTCACATAAAGACTAGATATCTCCGTACTCGGCAGAATAAGAACCTTAAAATACAACTGGCCTAAATCAGCAGTGTCACCGCTGATAGCCTCGAGCAAATCAGGATCAAGTTTACCGCTAACTTTTAAGAGCATTCTAGAGGAATCATCTGCCATTACTCCACCCGAAGGTAAGGTAGCCATGACAATTATCATGAGAAATAATAATTCTTTCATAAAAGTATTTCATTGAGGGGTTGTTAATCATAACTGAATAGTCCATCCAGTCAAATCAGAGCTAGATCGAGGCACCCCTCCCGAAAGAGCCTAGCTCTGATAGATATATGAGCAAAATAAGAAAAGGAAGAAAAGAGCCCAGCTATGCAGATTGTTCTAACTGGCGTTTAATAAAGTTACCTCACGGTTCTTTATAGACAAAACCAGTCACGGTTGAATAGAATCTATTCCTCTTCGTTATCTTTGTCCTCATGCTCTTTGAGTTTTTCTTGATACTCCTCTTCAGAGAGTTTGTGCCAACCGATACATTTACCAGTTGGACTTCTTCCGCAACCACATTCCATATTTATCTCCTTTATTAGTAATTAACTTTTTAGTTTAAATACAAAAGATAAAGATACACTAAGCAAAAAAAATTGTATATTTTTAATCAGGTAGACTGTTAATAACGCCTCAAGATCGCTGTCAGTAAAAGTAATCGTTTCATATATTTTCTATACAGCTTATTGTCAACTCTAGGCCCGTAGAAAACTATTTTCCCCACATTCCTGCAAATTCATAACAAACGGCCACATCATCGCCCACAACCCATGCATCATGACCTGGCGCTATAGAGTAGGCGTCGCCCGCACTATAGGTCACTTCATTTTCATCATCATGAACACAATGAATTTCACCCGACAAAATAAGTCCTAAGTGGCTTGCCTGACAGGTTACTGTTCCAATAGTAGCTTTTACGTCAACTGACCACTTCCAACCTGGCTGAAGTGTTAATTTATTGACTCTCTGACCGCGAACATTAACGGACTCAATAAGCGCGTTTGCAAATCTCTTATTTACCTCATCTGCATTATCAAAACTTTTAGCTTCTACTGAAATCACAATTTCTCTCCTTTCGTCAAAAAGTTAATCATAGCTGAATAGCCTATTCAGTCAAAATTTGACTGTAAATCAACCCTATGTTGACTTCAATTGAATCCCCACGAATTAGGCTATCAACTATACTTTACCCACAAGTGAAGATAGAACTGGGTACTCAAAGCGATATTTTGCGATAGTCAGAATCATTCTTCTCTCCATTTTAGGGTGAAAATATGATGAAAATAAATTTCTTTCGGTTATTAATAACGAAGACCTTACGGCCTATTACTCTAGTTGTAGCTGTATTTTTATTGCCAGGTCTGGCTATATCCGCTGATCCCTTAGATAAACTATCGCCTGATCTAAAAGAAGAGCTCGCCTACACCACCGGTGTGCAAGCGTTTATTTATGCTTACCCACTCCTGCATGTGAATCATTTTCGGTACCTGTTCAATGGCGAAAAGTCACCGAAATATAATGGGCCAGCGAATAGCCTGAATCATATTCGTGTACTTGAGTCCGGTAAGAACGCAGCAGCGGCAAGCCCCAATCATGACACTCTATACACTCTGGCCTTTGTTGATCTCACCGAGCCACTGGTGTTTGACGTACCGGCGATGAGTGACCGGTATTACACCATACAGCTTGCTGATGCCTACGCCACCAACTTCGGTGATATCGGAACTCGGCACAATAAGGGTGCGGCGGGCAAATATATGGTAGTTGGCCCCGACTGGAAGGGCAGAAAGCCTTACGGTATAACGAAAATTTTCTACAGCCCGACTACTTGGGCTATGCCTCTGATCCGAATTCTTGTCGATAATGAAAATGAGCTTGAGCAGATTCATATGATGCAGGATAAGTTCAAATTTAAAAGGCTGGACGGCTCTGATGTAGTCCCTCTTAGTGCCGCGTCGGTGCCGAGTACTCTTGAGCCACTAGCGGCACTACCCTCACTTGACTCCTCCACACCAGCGGATTTTTGGGCCATTATTAATCGTGAATTTACCAGTAATCCACCACCACCCGCAGATAAAGAACTCGTCGATCAGTTTGCTGTTGTCGGCATAGGTCCCGGGCAGTCAGTCGATTTGTCTGATCTCGACCCCGCCATTCAAAAAGGCTTAAAGCGGGCAGTAATCACAGGCATGAAGATTGTTACATCCTTCGCAGATGACATTACTGGGGGTGCGTCAATTAACGGCTGGGGCTACTCGCAGGCAAATATGGGTAGATACGCAACTGACTACCTCTATAGAGCTGGTGTGACTCGAATGGGTCTTATGGCTAACGATCCCATAGAGGCAACATATCTGTCACTCTACACAGACTCAAACGGTAAGGCTTTGAGTGGCGCCAATAAATACAGCATCAACTTTGCTGCCGATAATCTCCCTCCTGCCCAAGCGTTTTGGTCTATCACTATGTATGACAGTAAAACCTACAGTCTCGTTGAGAACAGTATGGCTCGGTTTAGTCTTGGCGATCGAAGTCCAGGACTAAGCTTAAACCAAGATAAGTCTCTGACTCTTTATGTTAGCTATGACACCACAGATGAAGAGCATCTATCAAACTGGTTGCCAGCCCCACCTGAGGGTTTCTATCTCATTATGCGTGTTTATATACCAGAAGACTCTGTAGTCCAGCAAACTTGGGCCCCGCCACCACTTGAGTTGACGGCTAATGGCAAAGCTTGGGTTAAGCGTTAGAAACGCCCGCCTCTGCTTTCGTGTGACTAAAAAAGGGCTACGCATTGCGCAGCCCTTTTCTCAAACTAGTTAACCCAGTCAATTCAACCTAATTAATTCACTCGTCTAATTACCGTTTGTTGTTCTACCAAGTCGCCGTCTAGGTATAAGGTAGAATCAACGACAGCCAAGTTGTCATTGTCTGCATCAACATTCCATCTCATGGAATTTACGTAACTGTGGTGTTTGGGATGATAGCCGCCTTCGGAGTCATTGAGTGTAACCGCGACAATATCATCCGACACTTCTGTCACTTTGAATACGGGCTGGGTGCCTAGAGAACAATAGTGTTTAACAACTAACTCACCATCTTTATTATCTGAGTAAGTTGTCAACATCTCTACACCATCTTCAATTAGCTTTTCTGTAATGAGATTACCCCCTGAAACTAATTTAAATTCTGATGAAACATCGACTACTGCACCAGTGTATTGCGTTAATTTTCCTTCCCATATGCCTAACATCTGTTTCATCTGGTTAAAACCTGCACTATGGGTTACTTCTGGCAATTCAACATCTCCTATAGAGAGGACAGTAGATTCTTCATGGTGCGCAGAAAAGGTACTTAAAGAGAACAAAGACGAAGTAATCAAAAGGAACAGCATTTTGTAGTTTTTCATATTATTACCCTTAGTTGAATTTTAAAGTTACATTAATAATCGATTAGTTAATGACAAAATAGTACGCCTATACACAGTTAGATAGCAACCATCTCGATCTATTATGCCCCATCAAGAAGCTAGAGTAATCATGTGAGAGTCTCAGTGACAAAAAAGAATGATTTTATGCGTCATTGCTTGTTAACATGATTTGCATAACCTACATCAAATCAAGGGAACAGAGCATGAGCGAAATCATACTTCACCAGTACCAGGGATCCCCGTTCTCAGAAAAAGTTAGAGCTCTGCTAGGCTATAAAAATGCATCTTACACAATGGTTAATATTCCGGTAATCATGCCAAAACCAGATTTAATGGCCCTTACTGGGGGATATCGAAAAACACCTGTTATGCAAATTGGCGCCGATATTTATTGTGATTCCGCGATTATTTGCCGTGTTATTGATCGTCTTTACCCTGACAAATCTATTTATCCGAAAAATCAGGAAGCCACTCTTGGGGCCGCAGCCCACTGGGTGGATACCTTCTTTTTTAAAGTGACTGTTGCCATGGCGTTCCAACCTAAATCTCTAGCTCAGAATAAGGCCTTCACAGATCCCAAGGTAGCGAAAGCCTTTATGGAAGACCGCAGGCAGCTAGCTAAGGGCTCTGCCGATATAGAAATGGACTTGTCCATAGCTAAAGCTCACTGGTTGATGCACTTAACAAGACTTGAAAATCAACTTGCAACGGCCAACTATCTCGGCGGACAGGCTCCTAATATTTTGGACTTTTCGACCTATCACTGCCTTTGGTTTCTCCATAGCAATGAGGCATTACGAGACGACTTTTCTCCATTTACCCGTGTTCTAGCTTGGATTTCGCGTGTGGCCAATTTTGGAAATGGCACTATTAAGGAGATATCCGGACTTAAAGCCATTGAAATTGCCCAATCTACCCGCGTCACTGCACAGGATAAATTGGCAGGCATAGACGTTGAAGGGCTGGCATATAACGACCAGGTTGAAGTGCTGCCGATTGATTATGGATTCCAGCCTACTAAGGGCAAGCTACTTACTGCATCGTTAGAGGAGCTGACCATAGCCCGGACAGATCCTGCGGCCGGAGATGTCATGGTCCACTTTCCTCGGTTGGGGTATCGTATCAATAAGCTTTAGTTCACCTAGAGTCCACAGGAGATTAACCTAGGCGTTCTTCTCACATTTGTAGCTGCAGTGGAATAAAGGCGGGATTTACTGCTACATTAGCCGACGACAGAAACCAACGCAGAAGGGTTTATGACTAGACAAAATCGAACCATTAATTTATGTGCGACACTTTTATTTTGTGCGCCCTACTCATTGGCAGTATCGTCAGGGCAAAGAGAGGTTGTACTTAATAACGCAGACGTTGAAGTTGTGCGCTTAACCTACCCCGCTGGCACCGAATCTGGCATACATACTCATACTTATGACAATCGAGTGGTGTATTTCATTAAAGGTGGGACGCTAATTTTGATACCTGAAGATAGCCGGAAACCCAGCACCAAATTATTAGCAACTGATGGACAGACACTTTTTTTGCCGGCGACCACACACAATGTAAGGAATATCGGGCAAACAGAGGTTGTGATTCTAGAAACAGAGCTAAAATAACAAACAACGCCAGATCAGGTAATACGCGCTGCCAACGCTAATTGCTGTCGCAGTTCATTGACTGTCAACTGTTGTTGAGACGATACACTCGAGGGCCGGGGTTATCAAACATACTCTTTACACAATGCTCAGGTACAGTAGTTAGTAATGTGCATTCAAATGTAAGCCGCTGCAGCGGGGTGATCCTTTGCGTTTTATCCAGATGATTCAAAAAAGCCCCCATCATGGAGGCTTTTTGGGGCATATTTGCGCTATAGGCATTTGAAAATGGTGGGCTCGGCAGGAATCGAACCTGCATCTAAGACTTAGGAGGTCCCTATTCTATCCATTGAACTACGAGCCCAGGGTCGCCATTATATTGAATGCAACGCTAATTGATACAACCGATTACTGCCCTAAATAACACAATATCGATTACAATCGCCTCCATGAATATGCTACTGCTTACAAACAAACTATCTGACAATACTTACAAGGTCTCCGGCCGGCAGCTACAACATTTGCTAGACGTGCACAAAGCGAAGATTGGTGATTCGTTTAAGGTAGGGCATATCAATGGTTTAATGGGTACTGGCACCATTCTCCAGCTTAACAATGAACAAGCAATATTAACGCTGGACCTCCGTCAAGCCCCACCGCCACCGCTACCACTAACCCTGCTGCTTGCTTTACCGCGGCCAAAAATGTTGCGTAGAACATTGCAAACGATTGCTGCCATGGGGGTAAAGAACCTATATCTTATTAATTCAAGTCGCGTCGAGAAAAGCTTTTGGCAGTCACCTTTTCTGTCGCCAGATGCAATCGAAGAACAGCTGTTTCTAGGGTTAGAGCAAGCAAGAGACACAGCCTTACCCTCAGTGCATCTGCGCAAATTATTTAAACCTTTCGTAGAAGATGAATTAAGGGACCTTATCAAAGCAACTACCCCATTGGTGGCTCACCCGAATACCGAAGAAAACTGCCCAGTGAATACGCCAGAAAAAGTTACATTAGCGATTGGCCCAGAAGGTGGATTTATACCCTACGAGATCGATAAACTTGTCGACATTGGATTTAAGGCAGTCCACTTAGGGCCTCGAATATTAAGAGTAGAAAATGCCGTGCCCTCAATTATTAGCCGACTTTTCCCAGGCTAAGCAGTCTCTTCTTCAAACATGAGGTACCTACACACATGCATGCCGCTGTCCACATAAGTCGCGTGTGCCCCAACATTGTCAGTTTCAGCGTACAACCTAAAGCCACAGACTGGCGTCTCCTTATCTAAAGCCATAGTCTTAAGGTGCTCATACATGCCACGATAGAGTCCCTCACGACGAAACTGTGGTTTCACATAAACTGATTGAATCCACCAAAATAAGCCATTACGCCAGTCAGACCATTCATATGTCACCATCAAGCTCGCTGCAACCGTGCCATTAACCTCGGCAACCAAATAAAAGCCAAATTCTGAGCGCTCAAACAAGCCATTAACACCAAGAATAGCGACCTCGAGATCTAACAACTTATCTTCAGTCTCAAGCGCCATGGCACAGTTGTTTTCAGCTAGTATTAGGGCGTCTGACTCAGCATTAGCAACACGTATATCAACCATTCGTTTTATCCTTATTTTTCTAGCAACCGTTAGCGTTGAATTAAAACATCAAGCCAGCCAATCCGCCATTGCCTATTTGAAAGTAAGCCCTTAGAGTAGCAACCTTTGAGGATTACCTCCAAGAGCTCTCTCCGGCAACTGCGAGACGTACAAAGCAACAATGAAATCAATTTTTCGCCATGAAATACCCTATAGTTGCAGTAGTATTTTACTGTTCGATTCGATCCGTGACATGCCTGAAGCGATCTGGCTAGACAGCGGCAAACCGACCAGTGATAAAGGTAGCCTAGATATCATTTCTAGCTGCCCTGACGTAATAATAGAAACCTACGGCAACGACACCACTATTGTCAGTGAAAACAGCTCTCGAACGAGCCAGGACGATCCCTTTACCCTCGTTAGCGAAGTGTTAGATCCTCTTTTGCCTATCGAACCGAATAACCAAGACCTGTCTTTTGTCGGCGGTATGTTAGGCTACTTTGGTTATGATTTAGGCCGCAGGCTAGTCGATATCGCCAGTATCGCCGCGTCGGTTACGGAACTTCCTGACATGCGCATAGGTCGTTTTTTATGGGCCCTAATTGTTAACCATGATCTAAAGAAAAGTCAGATTATTTTTCATCAAAACTGCTCTGAGGTGCTAAAGGCGGATGTTATTAAACGCCTGACGGGTGCAGCCACCAAGACAAATATTGAGCCTAGCGCCCTATTCAAACTCAATCAAGATTTTAAACCAACACTCACGCGAGCTGAATACGCTAAAGCGATTGGTATAATAAAGGATTACATCAGCAGTGGAGACTGCTACCAAACCAACTTTACACAGCATTTTTCCACCTCATTTAAAGGCGACCCTTGGTTGGCCTATCTTGCGTTGAGAGAGGCGCTTCCCTCTCCCTTCTCAGCCTATTGGAAATGGCGAGATCAAGCCGTTCTTTGTATATCACCAGAACGGTTTTTGAAGGTGTCAAACAGCCCATCAGGAGACAGACTGCAGGCTGAAACAAAACCGATCAAAGGAACCGTACCAAGAGGCCTATCCCGCATAGAAGACCAAGAGCGCGCGGCTAACCTAGTTAGCAGCGCTAAAGACCGAGCCGAGAACTTGATGATTGTGGATCTATTGCGAAATGATCTTAGTAAGAACTGTGTACTTGGGAGTGTCAAAGTACCTCAGCTATTCGCCGTCGAAAGCTTTGCCAATGTGCACCATTTAGTCAGTACCGTTACAGGAGATCTATCTGATAGTAGCAGTCCAATTGATCTACTACGGGACTGTTTCCCTGGTGGCTCAATAACAGGCGCACCAAAACGACGAGCCATGGAAATCATAGAGCAGCTTGAACCCGTTCGGCGGTCTGTTTATTGCGGCAGTATTGGTTATGTTAGCGCCAATAACAAGATGGACACCAACATCGCTATCAGAACTATGCTTGCCTCAAAGACAATCATGCATTGCTGGGGCGGCGGCGGAATCGTAGCCGACTCCAAAGCGGAGAGTGAATTTGAAGAATCGATGGATAAAATCAAGCTTCTATTAAAAACTCTCGAAGACTTAACGCGCACTTAAGCGATTAAGCTACCGTTAAGTATTAAAATCCACGGCCAAAAGATTATCTCTCTCTAGCCGGCTACCTATAGCTGAGTCATCATTTCGGATTAAAAGTGCCTCAAACTTTGTTAAACCCTTTAGTTATTAGCAACTAGATGCTTAGAGATAAGGCTTCTTTTTATAATAAAATTTTCGTTTCTCTGCTTAGCTTAAGTGACTATTCACCTCAGAATTTAGCCCGTTTATGTCAAACAGCATAGCCACTCTCGGGTCACTTTCTACCCCTATTAGAGACCACATATCACTTTAGATAGTAGGGAAAAGCCGAAAAAGTCTGATACTCTGCCAAGTGATGCTTACATTTACTTACTCGACTACCGACAATCCTTCCCCTCGTGTGAGAAAATATTCCATTGAGCAATCATTCAGTAATGGCCAGGCGTCATTTGGACGTGAATTTGCTCGTTTATCTCACCAAGAACGTCTTTCCCTTGTCATGGTCTTAAAGGAGATCTCAACTAGACAAAAAAGGTGATTATAGGTACTCCTGGTTCAGCAGATTATCTATAATTTTCTCTACCACTTGTCAGCCCTTACGCCAGGCCAAGTCAACAATGTCACCCTTTTCATTCAGTGCAGGATAAGGTAGATCATGCTTTTGGCAATATTTTGCCACCAGGGGCTGCGTCCACTCAAACAAGGTTTTTGTATATGACTCTTCAGGCATCTGGCGTTTCTCATAGAAACCTGCAGCTTCACGTTGACCTCGAGCCTCAGCAAGAATAATCGCGCAGGCGACACTCACATTAAATGACTCGACCATACCTAGCATGGGCACGGTAACGCACTGATCTATATGGGGGTATGCGGCGTCACTAATCCCATATTTTTCTGCGCCCAATAACACCGCTGTAGGCATTGTGTAATCTACCTCCCTATAATCCAGGGTATCCCCTGAGGTATCTGCCGCAATTATCTGGTAATTGTTGTTTTTAAGCTGTGTTAGAGGCTCATCAATGTTTCTGTAAATCTGCGTATCTACCCATTTGTGGGTGCCCATTGTCGTGCCGGTATGCGCCCTAAAGGTCGCGTCATCGTACACAGAATGCAAGGCGACTATTCCCACGGCGTCGCAGGTACGAATAATTGCGGATAAGTTTTGTCCCTTGTGCACCTGATCCGTAACCACGGTCAAGTCTGGCTGGCGATGGTTAAGCACGGCTATAGCTCTGGAAAAACGCTCTGGGGTCATTGCTTGTAGGCCTTAGTAACTTCCTCTGCAATTAAAGCAATGCCCTTGCGCACGGTATCCCCATCTTGAGCATAGGATACTCGAATGCATTCCTGCTGATGCCGCCACGCCTTGTCCATACCTGGAAAGAAATTATGCCCAGGTACTACCAACACCCCTCTTCGCTTGAGCCTCTCATAAAGCTCTTGACTGCTAATAGGCAACCCATCAAACCACAACCATAAAAATATAGCGCCTTCAGGCTTATGAATACGATATGGCACATCGCCAAATGATTCTTTAAACCATTTGACCGCCTGTGTGGCACGCTGCTGATAGAATGGCTTGATCAGTTTTCGGCTTAACGACAATATCTCACCTGTCCTAAACAGTTCACGGGCAATAGTCGGACCAAAGTTTCCACAGGCAAGACTGACCACTGTGTTTGCATTGCTAAAGGCCTGAATAACATCTTCTCTGGCCACCACAATACCTGTCCTGACGCCAGGTAGACCAAGCTTTGATAGGCTCAGAACCAATACCGTATTTTGATTCCAGTGAGGTTTGGCCTCATTAAACAAGATACCCGGAAACGGCAAGCCGTAAGCACCGTCAACAATTAAAGGAATATCGGCTGCTTGAGCAATCTCATCAAGGTGCTCAACCTCATCGTCGGTAAGAACATTACCGGTAGGATTGGTTGGCCTAGAAACGCACATAGCCGCTGTTTTTTCAGTGACCTGTAGTTTTGAAAAATCGACGTGATACTTAAACATGCGCTCATCAAGCAACTCTATTTCAGGTCGAGTTGCGGTGAAAAACTGTTCCGACAAGCCAATGTCAGTATACCCAATGTATTCTGGGGCCAAAGGCAAATGTATAGAGCGATGCGTGCCATCACTCATCGTCCCCGCTAGCATGTTGTATAGAATAAAAAACGCCGGTTGACTGCCGTTAGAGATAGCAATATTCCGCTCAGAAACATCCCAGCCAAACTCCTTGCGAAGTAAACTAGCAATCTGGTTGAGGAATAATTTATCGCCTTGCGGGGACTGATAGATTCCCATTAGGCTATGTAACTGCTGAGGGTCTTGAAGAACTGCTTCGAGTCGCTTCTTAAAGATAGCCTCTGCCTCCGGGATGCGGCCAGGATTGCCGCCACCCATAAAAATCATATCCGGATTTTCATTAAGCGCAGTACCGAGATCGTCCATCAGCTCAACAATGCCTGTCGAAGCTGAAAACTTGTCTCCAAATGCAGATAACTTCAATGCTTACTCCTTAATATCGCCTCTTCTGACGACCATATTAATCCATATTACGGAAGGTAAAATTTATTCTGGGCCCAACAACATTTTTATCTTTGGCGACGCTATGGTGCCAATGCTCTTGAATACCCGGCCCCATCATCATTAGGGAGCCGTGAGGTAAGTTTATTTTTAGCCTTTCTTTCGTCGTTTTATGACGCAACAAGAAAGCTCGCTCTTGACCCAAACTGACTGACGCTATAATCGGCTCTGGCCCTAACTCACGCTCATCATCAGCATGCCAATCAACGCTATCTTGGCCGTCTCGGTAGTAATTAACCAGCGTCCGGTTAAAACAATTGCCAGTCTGGCGCTCTACCCTGCGTCGGAGCAACTCCATCCAAGGAGGAAAAGCCACCGCTTGTAACTTAATACGTGAATAAGTATAGCTAGTGGTAGGGTCGCCATACCAATTTTGTAATCTTGGGATAGGGATCGATTTGCCCGCTATATGAATATTATCCTGTCGCCAAGTGACCTGATCAATAGCAATGGCAAGTAGATCATCGGCTTCAGTGGACCCCAACCAACTAGGCCAAAACGTGATTTCACTCTGGCGGTCTGGACTCAATTGAAGCGGAATAACCTGCTGTTCAAAAAGATCCATAGATGCGCGGCTCCACCTCTAAGACAATGCCAAATCTTACCTTTACAGCAACTTGAATCTCTTTTGCTAGGGCTAGAACCTCTCTGGCACTGTCGTTATCGCCCTCATTACTGTAATTCACTAGCACTAGAGCCTGCTTGTCATGCACACCAACATTCCCTCTGCGCACACCACGAAATTGACACCGATCAATCAACCACGCCGCTGGGACCTTTACTGACCCATCCGTCTGAGGATAAAAAGGAACCTCGACGTTGCCATCGACCGCCTGTACACGAGCCAAAGCTGACCGATCAATGACCGGATTCTTGAAAAAGCTACCAACATTAGCCAACTCATTCGGATCAGGTAGTTTTTCACGCCGTATTTTACACACTGCATTCGAGACCAACTGGGGTGTAGGGTCTTGATTTAGCGCCACAAAATAAGCATTCAGAGCAGGATAATCAATATTTATGTTGGGTTCAGTTGATAAGCGCAACGTCACATGAGTAATAATGCATTTATCTTTCAATGATTGCTTAAAAACACTATCTCGATAGGAAAACTGGCAAGCTTCACGATCCAACTCCAAGCATGAGCCCGAGTCAATATCGACAACCTGCAGTGAAACGAGTCGGCTAGAGAGTTCTACGCCGTAGGCCCCTATATTTTGGATTGCCGCTGCCCCCATATTACCTGGAATTAATGACAGGTTCTCTAGACCGTACCAGCCCCTGTCTAAGCACATAAGTACCATGTCATGCCAGTTCTCACCTGCGGTAAAGGTCACATCAATATATTCAGTGGAAACGCCCTGCGGCGCAACAGACTCCCACCCTTTTAAGCCTAAATGCAAAACCAGCCCGCTTAAGTTGCTCGCAAACACGACATTACTACCCGCCCCCAAGGGTGTGACGGCTAAATTATGCTCTCTAGCAAAAGACAGCGCTTTTTTCACCTCATCAACCGTTGATGCAGAACAAAAGTACTCCGCTGTTGAAGGCAATGCCATGGTATTCATGGTCAGCAACGACTTTTTTGTCTCGATCTGTAGATCGCCCATCTAAAGGATCATCCTCCGACCTTACCTGATTGGTGCAACTGAGCCTTGATGCGCTCCAAAAGCCCTATTGACGCATCCTCGATCAAGTCGAGCACTAACTCAAAGCCATCTGCACCCCCTAAGTATGGATCTGGTACTTCGGTGTAGTCTGAATGTCGTTCTTTGCCTGTATAATCTAGAAAAAGCTTAAGCTCTCCAGAAAAACCGCTAGGGCACATAACCTGCAAATTACCCAGATTGCTGTTATCCATAGCGACAATATAGTCAAAATGAGCAAAATCAGAGGGCGTTACTAGCCGTGCGCGTAAATCGGATAGGTCATAACCTCTTTCGGCGGCGGTTGCCGTTGACCGCGCATCAGGAGCGCGGTCTAGGTGCCAATCGCCTGTGCCAGCGCTGTCGACCTCTATTTTGCTATCAAGCCCCTGAGCAATCACGATCTGCCGAAATACCGCATGCGCTGTAGGTGACCGACAAATATTCCCAAGACACACAAATAAAACGGATAGTTTGCTCATACTCTGTGATCTGCCTGCATTGTCAATGTTATGTAAGTTGTAAGGTATATTCTATAAGATACTGTTTAATATAATTTTATACTAATATAATAGTAGTGCTGCAGCCTCTAAGTCCTGCTCTGTGTCAATACCGCCAGGCACTTCTTCAATGGCATCTTCCACATGAATCGCCACGTCATTCCACAAGAATCGCAACTGCTCCAACGACTCAGATCGCTCGGTTGGTGCAACCGGCCATGCAACAAACGCATTCAGCTGACTGACCCTATAGGCATAGATGCCAATATGCCGTCTAGGAGCGACTGCGGATGCCTCGCTATTACTATCGTCCTGAGCACCTTCTCTAGGCCAGGGGATTGACGCACGACTAAAGTAATTGGCCATCCCTTGACTGTTAGCAACCACTTTAACGACATTAGGGTCCCTAAACGCCATAATGTCTGTAATTGGCTCTGAGAGCGTCGAAACCCCCGCCGAAGGATTACTGGCAAGGTTGTTGGCCACTTGATCGATCACAGCCGGCGGTATCAGTGGCTCATCGCCCTGCACGTTGACGACCAACTGATCGCCTTTAAGCGCCAATATATTCGCCACTTCCTGCAATCTATCGGTGCCAGACACATGGTCGTCTCTGGTCATACATACCTCGGCACCAAAGTCGCTAGCGGCCTGCTTAATCCGCTCATCATCAGTTGCAATAATCACCCGGGATGCACCGCTCTTACTCGCCTGCTGCCAAACACGCTGAATCATACTGGTACCAGCAATATCTTTAAGCGGCTTGCCCGGCAAGCGTGTGGACTCGTAGCGGGCAGGGATTATGACGATAAAGGGCATACAAAGTACTCTTAGGGTTATAGCTTCATTATAGGACTAACTTATGTAGCCGTGATAGTCAGACCTGCTTGTTCAGTAAGACTATCAACAAAATCATCTGAAATAGACATTTCTACTTCCAACACCCACAGATTTTCAGGGATGACACCGCTGTATTTAACCGCATCTTTTGAGGTAATAATGACAGGTAAGTCGTCACCAAACGTGAGGTCATCACTACTTAGGTGTTGATGGTCATTGACCGAACTCAAAATAACCTCAAACCCCAGCGTTGTAAGTGTTTGAGCAAATCTATCGGGGTGGCCAATACCGCAAACAGCATGTGCTTTTTTACCGCCTTTCCACATATCAACCGGGGTTAGTACATTACTGGCTATATGACGCAAACCTAAAGCCTGTAATTCAACGTGGTGCGCGCCTACCAAGTCTAGCTCTGCCCCAATGTCAGCTCCAGAGCCATTAAGCACCACAAAATCTACCTGACTTAGGCGGCTAGGACTCTCACGCAAAGGGCCCGACGGCAACATGCGGCCATTACCTAGGCCTCGCGCAGCATCTACAACTGCGATCTCAATATCTCTATGTAGTCTGTAATGCTGCAAGCCATCATCGCTAAGAACGATGTCACAGCAAGTCTCATGCAATAAAAATTCAACAGCTCTCACTCGATCAGGGTCTACCACTACGGGGCATCCGCACAATCGTGCTATCAAAAGGGGTTCATCGCCGCTTTGGTCTACGGGCGTTTGACTCGTGACGAGCAATGGATAGGCATTAGCAGCACCGCCATAGCCACGACTGACAACGCCAGCTGTATAGCCACGCTTATTGAGTGCGTTAACTAACGCTATAATCAACGGTGTCTTACCACTGCCACCAACAGAAATGTTACCCACCACCGCGACAGGCACCGAAAAACGCCTACCTTGATACAAACGCTGCAAAATCTTCCTTCTAACGGCAGACATAAGACTAAACAGCCAAGAGAGTGGTGCTAACAACAATAGCGATGAGCTATTACTGTAGCAGGCATTTAGCCATCTCCTTTCAACCGACAAAGCTAGCCCCCAGACTCATCAAACTGATTTCGATATAGCTTAGCGTAGCGACCCTTATTACCCAGCAGTTGCTCATGGGTCCCCTGCTCAATAATGAGCCCTTTCTCTAATACTAAGATACGATCGGCCTTTTCAACGGTACTAAGCCGGTGAGCGATAACAAAGGTTGTGCGGCCCTTCATCAGCTGATCTAAAGCCGCCTGAATATGGCGCTCTGAATCCGTGTCCAGAGCAGAGGTTGCTTCATCAAGAATAAGGATTGGCGCGTTCTTAAGCACGGCACGCGCTATAGCTATACGCTGCCTTTGACCACCGGAGAGCATTACGCCGTCATCCCCTATGTGAGTATCAAAGCCATCGGGCAGATCTTCAATAAACTCATCGGCATTGGCTATTTTAGCCGCCGCTCGCACCTGATCCACAGACCTATCCTTTAATTCGCCATAGGCGATGTTGTTAAAAATAGTGTCATTAAACAAAGTGACGTTTTGACTCACGATTCCAATATGTTTCCTTAAATTAGTGAGCGCAAATTCATTAACATCAACGCCATCAAGCAGGATCTGTCCTTCTTTATGGTTATAAAAACGAGGAATCAAACTTACTAGTGACGTCTTCCCGCTACCTGAAGATCCCACCAGAGCGATGGTCTCTCCAGGGCTAACCTTGAGATCAATCTCTTTAAGGACCTCTTTCTTGGTTCCCTTATAGGTGAAACTGACATTAGAGAACTCAAACCCGCCCGTAACCGTTTCTGTTTCGAAAGTGCCCTGGTCCATTTCAGCGTCTGAATCAAGGATATCAAAGATCGACTCTGCCGCCGCAATGCCGCGCTGAATATCACTATTAACCTCTGTAAGCTGGCGAATAGGCTTGATCAGTACTCCTGAAGCGACAATAAAGGCAATAAAGCTACCGGTAGTCATGGTGTTGAGAATAATCGGATTGAGCATAAACCCAGTGACACCGGCAAAGGCAAAAGAAACAATCAGAATAATTAGCGGGTTACTCAATGCGCCGGTAAATGCCATTTTCATGTTCTGCCGCCGATTATCATGACTGGCATTACTCATCCGGTTACGCTCAGTCTTTACAGCACCAAACATTCGAACCTCTTGATAGCCCTGCACAGCCTCTTGCGTCACGTGGGTCACATCACCCATCGCTGACAAAATATTTTTACTAATTAGCCTAAAGCGCTTGCTTACCTTGGTAACGATCAGTCCAATAATGGGTAATACGGCTATAAAGAACAGAGTCAGTATCCAATTCACATACAACAGATACCCCATTAATAGAATCACTAAACTGCCCTGCTGTATGACAGTCTTAATCGCTTTGGTACCTGCCTCTGTCACCTGCTGCACATTAAAGGTAACCACCGACACCAAATTTCCGGACATTGACTGGTCAAAAAACTTAAATGGCAGCAGTAAATAGCGGTTAAACAGGTC
>CAWKZU010000038.1:0-16967 GCA_963854585.1 Gammaproteobacteria bacterium
GATGTTGCTGTAATAGTTGTCTATTTACTTGTGATGCTATATATGGGCTTAAGAATAGCCCGCAAGCAGCGATCGACAGAAGACTTTTTTGTCGGCGGGCGCGACTTACCTGCATGGGCTGTTGGCAGGACTTGCTGCGGTGGCCGATATTGATAAATAAAATAGGTAGCACATGATCTGCGCCTTGCGCTATTGCTAGACTATAAGACTGGGCAGCCAGAGGTTTCATTCGATTCAAGGGAAAATATTGGTCGGATCTAATTTACACTCATATTCTTTCTATTTCCAAGAGGGGCTATTCAAGGCATCAATAGATTGTTAGGTGGTCTATTGAACGTCATGTTTGCGACTTAAATGCAGCAAGAATCTCCATAGGACTTGCCGACCATATATCCTCCTGACTACTAAGATATTTGAGCACTTGCTCTAATGTTTGAATACGATGCGGTTGTCCCAATAGCCAGGGATGAAGATTTAGCGCCAACATTCTTCCGCCATTTGTAGTTGCCTCATCAAGAAGGTAATCACAGGCATCTATAACTTGCTCTTTGTAGGATGATTCTGAGTGGAGGTTGTTCATAATAATAAAGCGATCCTCAAGTTCAGTGGAAAGCGGCATCGCGGTTAGATCGCCTTGTTCAGTGTGAAATTTATAGGGCATGTCGTCATTTACCCAGTCACAGAAATATTCAATGCCATTAGCGGCTAATAATTGCGGTGTGTTAGAGCTTTCATTCTTGGCCGGACTGATCCAGCCTTTAATGGGTTGCCCACTTAACTCCCGTAACTCCTCTAATGACTTTCTTACTAGCTCCGCTTCTTCCTCTAAGGGCTGACCGCCATAGTGCAAAGCATCCATATGACCGCCATGACAAAGAATCTCATGTCCCCGCTCAACCACCTTGTTAAGTAAATAGGGGTAGCGTTGAGCAACGCAAGTGTTCATGGCGATGCTAGACGTAATACCATACTTATCTAAAGCGTCAAAGAAGCGATAAATACCGACACGGTTACCATAGTCACGAAGAGTATAATGGCGAAGATCTGGATAGGGCATAGTCATGCCTCCAGGAACAGGGAAAGGGATGCTCTGTTGGTTTAAAGGAAAAAATTGAAGGTTAATATTCACCCACAGGGCCAGCTTTTTACCATTTGGCCACACAATGGGCGCACGCTCATCGAGGATCGACCATTCATATAAAGAGTGATCCATGCCATAAGAGCGATGAGGATAGGTCAAATATTTTTTATCGACATTCATGATTTTTGCCCCAGTTTATCCTCTATATCCCGCACCGAATCATCGTAATAATGCTCCAAGTAATACTCTGCAATTTCTCGGCCAGTAGTTACCCACACATCACTGTGCCCAGTAATGTATTCCAGCGCCTCTTCGTATGATTTCATGCGATGCGGGCAGCTAATCTGGTAGTTGTGAGTCGGTATGCACATCACTGTTCCAGAATTAGAGCCTTCTTTGTAGAGTTGGTCGAAGTTGTCCTTTAGCATTTGGCCATATCTGCGGGGTTCAATCTTATTAGATACATAAGCGATGGTGTCGTTCATCTCTAGAGAATAGGGTACAGATACAAATCGCTTCTTGCTCCGAAGATGGATGGGTGTGGGCTGGTCGTCATGAAATAAATCACAGGTATAGATACCTGCATCATTGCCAAATAACTCAGAACCTACCTCGGCAAATAGATCCAGCGTGAGTTCAGAGTGTGATAGAGCGGGCGCTAGGTAGCCCGCACATTTCTGATCGGTGTGCTTGAATATGGATTTAATTGAGTCCCTGATCATTTCACGTTCTTGGTCTTCTGTCATTCCGTAGGTATAACGAGTGTTATAAATACCATGACTGAAAAATTCCCAATCGAGATCGCGGCACTGTTTAATAATTTCGGGATGATGATCACAGAGTGCCGTTGAGAGACTGACTGAACCTCTAATCCCGTACTTATCTAATAATTGCATCTGCCGAGAGTGGCCAACTCGATTCCCGTAATCTCGTATAGAGTATCCAGCAACAGCCGGTGTTGGTTGAGGCCATGCTTTTCTGAACGGATTTTGAGGAGGGTCAAGTTCGTAATACTCGATGTTAGGCGCAACCCAAAATGCTAATTTAGCACCCCCGGGCCATTGAATTTTAGGTCGGTTCTCATAGGGCCAATAATCATAAAAACCTAAATCTCGTTTCATTTTTTACCCTTTTACTAATGTAGGGATATTTCCCTTAAGTCATTATTACTTGTTTACTAGCCGTGCTTCTAGCCAGGTAAAGATTTCATCAATGTTGAGCACATCAGCATATTTTAGAGATAGGTCAGTCAAGTTGGCGTAGTGATAGCTCTCGTGTTTGTCGGCGACAGCTTCTTCGGGAACTATAGTTCGGTAGCCTCGAGATAGACTATCTACCGACGTCGCTCGGATACAGCCGGATGTCGAACCTCCAGTCAGAATCACTGTGTCAACTTGATGCCATACTAATAAGGATTGTAGCTGAGTCTCAAAAAAAGCCGATGGCATTTTTTTTAAATAGATAACGTCTTTAACTTGGTCTATATCAAGTCGGTCGTCAAATTCGCTTCGTCGAGAGTTAAATTTTATATTTTGAAGAGAATTCTCATTGTCTGTGCGAGTGCCCCATACGCCAGCATCCTCAGCTGACTCCATGTAGGCGACATGTGTCCAGACAACGGGCCAGCCAAGTTTTCTGAATTGTTCTGACAATTTATTTATGTATTGCAGCTGTTTAGGGTCGGTTTCATAAGCCGTAATAAATTCATCTGTTGCAGTGTAGGCTTTTTGAGGGTCGATATTGACTAGGACAGCCTTATTACCAAAGCCAAAGCGCGCGCGGTTGGGTTTGGCTTTTAGATCAAAGTAGATTTCTTTTGCGGTTTTAGTGGTTGTTTCCATGGTGGCTCCAAGAGAAAATTTAAGCGTTACACATACTCTTTCTTATAAAGATATATTGATCAATAATAGCCTTAAAGAAACCAGCGAGCCTCTCATGTTTGGATAGCTGGGCCAGCAAAAAAAGTCTGCAATGAGTCTTCTTAGGCGCTATTTTTTGACTGACAGAAACCTCTTTTTTTACAAACACAATTATACATATATTAACCTAGATATTTTCAGCGCTTAACAGATTAAAGTCGTCGTCGGCAATTTGCTAAAAGGGTTTTACTAAGTGTACAGTTTAATTTATCATTCGATCAATTAAAATAAATTATTTTTAACTTTTACCCTAAAGAGGCACTTAAATGAACCTTAGTAGTAAGCCGCTCAGTAATGAGCAGGAAAAGTCTTCTTGGCCTTCTGAGCCGGCAGCTTGGTATACCGTGGGTTTACTTTTTGTCGCCTATACTTTTACCCGATGGGACACACCTACCGTTCGATATTGACCCTCCTCAGCGAGAGCAACTATTAAATGGTTCCGATGCTATAAGCCTAACTCTAAGCCATCAAGATACAATAATACGATTTGAAGAACAGCATCGAAAAGTCGCTCCTTGGTTATTTAATAGCTCAACTGTTTAAACTAAACACTTCACTATGGTTTGTTACTAGGGTCGTTACAAAGGGATATTGACCTTATTACCGAACGCATTATAACCAGTCTCAACATTTTCAGCTCTGACATATAAACTATCTTTCCGATAGGCTCTAATAATCATTTAGCCAGGGTTAGTGTTATGATTTCTTAGAGTACTCCACTAGAAAAACGATGTGTTTCAATCAAAACACGGTGAGTTAGTGGTGAAGATCTTTAAGGAGACCTAAATGGATAAGAAAAAGAGGGCATCACAGCAAGATTATGCGATCGGAACCCCCGGAAAACCATGGCGAGATGAAGAAAAAGCAGTTTGGCTAAGCCAGCAAACAATTAAACGTTCCTACCAACAACAGGTAGTGACTAAGGTAGAGGCGATAGGCCAGGACTTATCAGAGTTGGTCATTGTCGAGCAATATGGCGCTCTGTCTTTTGATCCAGACACCTATACCCTATGGGTGATCAAAACGAAAAACTGGCAAGACGATAAACCCACAGTATTTATTACAGGCGGTGTACATGGCTATGAGACTAGTGGTGTGCAAGGCGCTCTGCGGTTCGTCGAGACTATGTTGGCATTTTACGCCGACACCTATAATTTTATCGTGGCACCCTGCATCAGTCCCTGGGGATATGAAACGATTAATCGTTGGAACTCTAATGCCATTGATCCTAATCGGTCTTTTAAACTTGGTACAGCAGTAGAAGAAGCCAGCTGCATTATGAGCTACATTAAAGGTCTTACTGTTCCTATACTTACCCACCTTGATTTACATGAAACGACAGACACTGACAACTCTGAATTTAGGCCAGCATTAGAAGCTCGTGATGCTGTTGAACAAGCGTTGTGGGAAATCCCTGATGGTTTTTACGGTGTGGGTGATAGCGAAAATCCGGTACCAGAGTTTCAGAAGGCAATTATTGATGCCGTTGAAAAAGTAACCCACATAGCGCCATCAGATGAAAATGACTATTTAATTGGTGCTAAAATAGGCCAGCGGGGCGTGATAAATTACCCTATTAAAGGTCTTGGCTTGTGTGCTGGATTTACCGATGCACCTTTTGTGACGACTACCGAAGTCTATCCAGACAGCCCGCGGGTAGATAATGAAAATTGCATCATGGCGCAGGTTGCTGCGGTTAAGGGTGCGCTAGATTATCTTAAAGCGATCTAAAGTAAGCTGGAAAACGTTAGATAATCTCTATACGCTATCAAAATTATTGCTTTAAGTGTGGTAACTCGTTGAAACAGGAATATACAGATGGCTATATCGTTAAAGATCAATGGTAAAAAGCACAGTGTAGATACGGAGCCGGATACTCCTTTGCTGTGGGCTATTAGAGATCACGTTGGAATGACCGGCACCAAATTTGGTTGTGGTATTGCCAGTTGCGGGGCGTGCACCGTCCATTTAAATGGGCAACCAGTGCGCTCCTGTGTTATGCCGATAGGTTCCATTGGTGATCAAGAGATCACCACTATCGAAGGATTGGATTCAATGGAAGGTAAAGCGATTCAAGCAGCTTGGGATGAACTAGCGGTAGTGCAATGTGGGTACTGCCAATCGGGGCAAATTATGTCGGCAACTGCTTTGTTAAAAACAAATCCTACGCCCAATGATGCTGATATTGACGCGGCGTTGTCTGGGAACATTTGCCGGTGCGCTACCTACGCACGCATACGTAATGCGGTGAAACACGCGTCGCGCACTATTAGCGTCAAGGAGGTCTGAAGCATGAGATATATCAAAGAGCCGAAGATCGCTGATGCGGTATCGATTTCTCGTCGTGTTTTCTTCAAAAAGAGTGCCACCATAGGTGCTGGCTTTACCCTAGCTATGACTTTACCTGGCTGTGTTGCCGCTGGATTTACTCCCGATGTTGCTGAGGGAGAGCTTATGGCTAATGCTTTTGTACGTATTAGCCCAGACAATACCGTGACTATAATTATTAAACATATTGAATTTGGCCAAGGTACGTTCACAGGTCTTGCAACGATTGCAGCTGAAGAGATGGATGCCGATTGGGAGCAAATCGTTTCTGAGGCAGCACCCGCTAATCGAAAACTATATGCCAATGGAAGCTGGGGCACTCAGGGCACAGGGGGCAGTACTGCAATCGCTAATTCGTATATGCAAATGCGTGAGGCCGGCGCTAGTGCGCGTCATATGTTGGTGGCCGCAGCGGCACAACAATGGAGTGTGCCCGCGAGTCAAATAATCGTGAGTAAAGGCGTGGTATCGCATAAAAGCGGTGTTTCGGCCAGTTTTGGTGAGTTGGCAGAGGCAGCAAGCAACCAACCAGTGCCTGACACAGTGAATTTAAAAGATCCTAAAGACTTTATTTTAATTGGTTTAGATAACCTACCACGTAAAGATCTAGGAAAAACCGATGGCACCGCCATTTTCACCCAAGATATAAAACTACCAGGCATGCTCACAGCGGTGGTTGCCCACCCTCCACGGTTTGGCGCCAAAGTTAAGTCTTTTTCTAAGAAGAAAGCCACGGCAGTAAAGGGGGTGGTAAATGTCGTAGAGGTTCCTAATGGGGTAGCGGTGATTGCCGACACATTTTGGAATGCCAAAAAAGGTCGTGACGCACTAACTATTGACTGGGATTACAGTGAAGCGATGACCGAAAGTTCTGTGGAACTCATGCAGGGTTATCGGAAGGTTGGCGATGATGAGGGCCTGAAAGCCCATACTCACGGAGATTTGGACGGCGCATTTAAACGTGCAGTTAAGATCATTGAGGCTGACTACGAATTTCCTTATCTAGCCCATGCCACGATGGAGCCTATGAATTGTGTTGTTCAGATTACTGACGACGGCGTTGAGGTCTGGAATGGGTCTCAGTCACCCACAGGAGACCAACTTGGTATTGCAGCGGCCTTGTGGACATTACCTGGCAACGTCAAGGTAAATACCTTGTTTGCTGGTGGTAGTTTTGGTCGTCGGTCAAACAAGAATTCTGATTATGTCGTTGAAACAGCACACATAGCCAAACAGAACGGCCAGCCAGTGCCAATAAAACTTGTTTGGACCCGTGAAGATGATACTAATGCAGGTTATTTTCGCCCTATGTATTTCCATAAACTAAGGGCTGGTTTAGATAGCCAGGGTAAGATTATTGCGTGGCAGCATAAAATAGTGGGACAGTCGGTTATGTCTGATTCTGTCTATGCGGCTTTCATCACGAATGGCATTGATAGCACGTCGGTAGAGGGCGCAACCAGTTTACCTTACACCATCCCTAATTTTGAAGTACAGCTCAAGACTGTTGAGTCTCAGGTGCCTGTCTTGTGGTGGCGCAGCGTGGGGTCAACGCATACAGCCTATTCGACGGAAGCATTTATGGATGAACTGGCAGCAGCAGCAGGCCAAGATCCTTTAGTATTTCGTCGTGCTCATTTGGGTGATGATCCCCGTTATAAGGCCGTACTGGACTTAGCTGCGGAGAAGTCAGATTGGGGCAGTGCTTTACCTGCTAATCGCTCACGGGGTTTGGCAGTCCACAAATCGTTTGGGTCCTATGTTGCCCAGGTCGCTGAACTTGTTGTCGATGGTCAAGGCCAATACAAAGTCGATAAGGTTGTTTGTGCAGTTGATTGCGGGGTGGCGATCAATCCAGATATTATTAGGGCGCAAATGGAGGGGGGTATAGGTTATGGCCTATCGCCAGCCTTAATGAGTGAAATAACTATCGACAATGGTGCCGTCGTTGAAAGTAATTTTGATGCTCAGAAGGTGGTACGGATGAGAGATATGCCTGCGGTTGATGTGCATATTATAGCCTCTGCTGAGCCACCAACTGGGGTTGGCGAGCCGGCAACACCTGTTATTGCACCTGCAGTTGCCAATGCGTTGTTCTCTCTATCAGGCAAGGTGCGACATAAATTACCACTTGGAATAAGGGTGTAGGCTACAGAGAAAAGCTGCTTAGGCCTACTTAGGCTTGCTCATAAAGGCGGCAAATTCAGTCTCACTGATCTTCAATAATTCTCGCAGTGCGCTTAGCTTGGTTCGCATGCTGGTCATCTTGTGTGCCATTGGTTGAGTCCTCCATCGGTATTACGGGGCCTTTGTCTGCTTTATTTAATTAATGTACTTAAAAGACTAACAAAGACAGATTCCATAAAATGTAGTCTAAAGATGGCCCCAGCTATTGTTATTACACGATAAGGGGGACGGTTATAGTTTAATGTCGAAGTGTTTAATCACGGATTCTAAGATTTCCCAGGTACCTTTAAATCCGGCTTCGACCACAAAGGCATCCCCAGGGCCCACATTAATGGGCTCCTCGTCGTCGGGTGTGATGGTGATTCTGCCTTCTATGAGATGAACAAATTCATACTCTGAATAGGTTGCATGGTAGGTTCCCGGAGTGGCCGTCCAGATGCCAGAAATCATGCTGCCATCATTTGAGGTATGAAGCACCCAAGTTTTCATGGTTGGCTCACCTTTGACGATCGTCCAACCCTCTAGATCTTCACTGAGCATTTCAGCTGATTGCTGATTGTCGAGTTTAAATAAATGTTTCATTTATAGAGTCCTTTTATAAGCAATGTTAAGAGTCCCTTAAGATTTGCAATATAACCTATATAGGATAATTACACGATTTTGACTAACTTGAGGAACAGTGTATGGAGCGGCAATCGACGAGACTAATCCTTATCGGGTTACTCTTGTCCAGTCAGTCTTGGATTAGTCTTTTGTTTGTGCGCCTAAGGCAAAGGCTAATCGGCAGACCAAAAGGGACTAGAGCATACTAGTCCCCCACATTAGATCCCTAACCTCTAGATTTGATAATCCAAGACTTTATACCCAAGGGCTTTAAGTTGGGGTCGCAGAGTCTTTGCATCACCAACAACAACCATTAACATATCGTCAACGGAGAGGTGCTTTTTGGCGAGCGCATTGATCTCAGCTTTAGTAATGTTGGTCACTATTTCAGAGCGCTGACGCACAAAGTCTGGGGTTAGGTCGTGTTCTAAAATCTGCGCCAAGAAGGCCAACTTGGCTCTCGGGGTTTCATATTTCAGAGCGTCTTTTTGATTGATTGAATTACGCATAAACATCAACTCATCATCCGTAATGCCACGTTCAGAATAGTCTTTGATCTCATTAATGAATTCAGCAATAGACTTATCCGTTGCGTCCGCTCGTACTTCTGCGGTCGCGGTGTAATAACCAGACAATTTACCACCATTAAAATAGGATCTAGCACCATAGGTGTAGCCTTTATCTTCTCGCAGATTTAAATTAATGCGACTGTTAAAGGCCCCACCAAGCGCGAAATTCATTAGCGATGACTTGTAGTATTCACCGGTAATATCTTCAGTCATGGAGCGCTTTCCTATTCGAATAGCAGATTGAGCGGCATCATCTTTATTGACCAGATAAATCACACCCATTTTACCGTCACCTTCTGGCAGAGATAAATTTAGATCGTCAGCTTTTCCTTCCCAGTCTTCCAATATAGAGAGTGATTTAGTCAGTTCAGCCTGACCTAAGTCAGATACCGCAATCAACTGTCCGCCAAAAGGTTTTACCTGTTGTTGATAAAACGCTTTCACATCATCCAATGAGATATTGGTAAGCGATTTTTCATTACCAGAGCTTGGCATAGAAGCAATGTTGTCAGCGTTCAGCAGTTGTCGATAGGCTGTGGAGGCTAAATAACCAGCATCTTTCCTATTATTTAGTGCGCCTTGAATGGCATTGCTCTTTAAACGCTCGAATTCACTTTCCAGAAACGCAGGGGCTCTAAGTTGTTCATTGACTAGGGTTAGGGTCGCATCTAAATTTTTAGTCAGTGAACTAATATTAATATTTAGGTAAAGGTTGCCGGCAGAGATGTAAATTGAACTGCCAAGCTTTTGCAGGGCCTTACTCATTTCTTCGGCACTACGTTCCGTTGTTGATTCTTTAAGCATGCTAGCAACTAAGCCAGCGGTACCTGCTGTATTTTTGGCGTTGTAGTAGTGGCCAGCAGGAATTTTTAGTAATACCGACGTAGTCGGGGTCTCGCTGCTTTGAGCGCCTAGAATGGATATGCCATTATCAAAATTATGCTGCCACATTTCTGGAATATCGACGGCTTTGTTAGCACCTGCAATGGGAATTATACTTCGATCAAAATCATCGACTCCTTTGCGCACAGCAATATCATCTGCAGAAGTGGAGGCTCCGTCTCCTGCGCTTCTTGGGCCAGGCACAAAATTATCTTTTGTCGCTATTGCGCTTAGTTGGCCATTAGGTACCACGCTCATTATCACGCCATGCTGATCTTTAATGTATTTTTTAAAGACACGCATAACATCTTCTTTGGTTACATTATTGTAGCGGGCTATGTCTTGTCCAATGTAGTTAGGGTTGTTCGAGAAGGTTTGATTAGCGGCTAACTGGCTCACTTTGCCTGACACACTTTGCAGACCAAAGATAAATGAGGCTTCCATATCAGCTTTAGCCTTTAGCAAATCATCATCTTCAACACCTCGCTGTTCGAATTCAACCAAGGTGTCGCGGATAACGTTTTCAATGTCAGAGAGTGATTTTCCAGAAGCGGGATGTGGTAGTGCGTATAAGCTAAAAGTACAGCTCAATTCAGCGCAGGGATGGCTCACTTCAGCTTGCACTGCAAATTGTGTTTTGACTAAGTTTTTATACAGTAGAGATGCCTTTCCCCCACCCAATATGCTGGACAAGACATCCAAAGGGGCTTCGTCCGCATGACGCAGTGAAACTGTTGGATAAGTCATGTAAAGGAGTGGCAGATGAACGTTGTCTTCCATCGAGATATAACGATCTTCAGTAATCTCAAACACTGGTTTTTCTGGCATGGCCACTTCGGGACCCCGAGGGATTGAACCAAAGTATTTTTTAACCAGAACTAATGTCTCGGTAATATTAATGTCACCGCCAATGGTGAGTGTCGCATTATTGGGTCCGTACCATCGAAGAAAGAAGGCTTTTAAATCGTTCACATTGACGCGATTCAAGTCATCCAAGTAACCGATTACTGGCCATGAATAGGCGTGGCCAGCAGGATAAAGCGCTTCAGACACTCGCTCATTAAGGCGGCCATAAGGTCGATTGTCGACACGCTGACCGCGTTCATTTTTCACAGTTTCACGTTGCACCTCAAATTTTTCTTGGGTAACGGCATCCACTAAAAAGCCCATTCGGTCGGCTTCAAGCCAAAGCATTTTCTCTAATTGATTGGCTGGAACTGTTTCAAAGTAATTGGTGCGATCAGTATTAGTTGTTCCATTCATTGTGCCACCTGCCTCGGTGACTAACTTAAAGTGCTGTTCGTCAGCGACGTTTTCTGAGCCCTGGAACATCATATGTTCGAAAAAGTGAGCAAATCCAGACTTGCCCAACTCTTCTCTTCCCGACCCCACATGATAGGTGATGTCGACGTGAACTAAAGGGTCTGAATTGTCTGAATGTAAAATCAGAGTTAAACCATTATCTAGCACAAACTTTTGATAAGGGATAATAGTCTTACCATTCTCGCCAATCACTTCCTCAACGAATTCAATTCCTTCGATAGAGGAGACTGATTCTTTGTTGTTATTTAAATTTTCTTCACCTTGGCAAGCGGCTAGGCAGAGGATAATAAGTAGAATGGACCAATTTTTCATTGTAGCTCTCCTGAGAAATATTTTGTCTTGGCTATCATCGATTTTTGTGAAAACAGTAAATGCCTAAAATATTTTAAATCGAATTTTCGTACCGCATTCTTGACTTCAATTATCAATATTACAAGAACAATTTTATTTTTTTGCGAAACATGTAAATACCAATAGAAAACGTTTTGTTTCCTAGGCGACTTATATCTCAAGTAGACTTAATAAATATTCAAAGTCGTTATTCTTCATGATTTATACTACACGTTATACGGAGATATCATGATCTCTGGACTAGCCACTTTATAAAGGACTAAAAATGACAGCACTTAAGGGCGTATCACTATTGGGAATGCTTGGACTTGGCTTTTTGCTGAGTGCTTGCCTGGAGAATGGGGATCGTCAAAAAAATGGTGAGCTCCAGATGGGTTTCAGCGTGTACGCAGAAACCCGCAAAGATGAGGTGATTGATCATTATTTTGGCACGCCCGTTGCTGATCCATACCGTTGGTTAGAAGATGACATGAGCGCAGAGACTGGGGCTTGGGTGGCAGCACAAAATGCAGTCACCTTTGCCTATCTAAGTAAGATTCCTTATCGAGAGGCCGTTAGAAAACGTTTAGAACTTCTATGGGATTACGAGAAAGTTAGCGCTCCCTTCAAAGAAGGGGCTTACACTTACTTTTATAGAAACACCGGACTGCAAAATCAATATGTTGTTTATCGCTACGAAGATAATGGCGAACCGGAAGTATTCTTAGACCCCAATACGTTTAGCGAAGAGGGAACCACCTCGTTATCAACATTGAGTTTCTCTGGTGATGGTTCGCTCGCGGCCTATTCTATTTCAGAAGCAGGTAGTGACTGGCGCAAAATTATTACCGTTAATGTGGAGACTAAGCAGCGCTTAGAAGCTCCTATTGTTGATGTGAAGTTTTCTGGAATTGCCTGGAGTGGGCAAGACGGATTCTTTTATTCAAGTTATGAAAAGCCTGAGGGTAGTGAGCTTTCAGCAAAAACAGATCAGCATAAGCTTTACTACCATAAGTTGGGGACTGCCCAACAACAAGACAAGATTATTTTTGGTGGTACCCCTGAACAGAAGCGCCGTTATGTAGGCGGAGATGTTACCGAAGATGGCCGATATTTAGTGATATCTGGCGCAGTGTCAACATCTGGGAACGATCTTTATCTGAAAGATTTAACTGTGCCTAATTCGCCACTGGTGACAATTTTAGATGACACTAATTCAGAAGCCTATGTCATTGATAATATCGGAACTCAGCTGTACATAGTGACCGACCGAGACGCGCCCAATCAGCGCATTGTGACGGTTGATGCGGTAAATCCAACACCTGAAAAATGGGAGGACTTTATTGTTGAGACTGAGCATGTGCTGTCTGCATCAACTGGTGGTGGGTATTTCTTCGCAGAATATATGGTGAATGCGCTTTCAAAGGTTTATCAGTATGACTATCAAGGAAATCGGCTTGGCGAGGTCGAATTATCTGGTCTGGGAAGCGCAAGTGCCATTCGCGGCAATAGAGAAGATACTAAGTTGTATTATTCTTTTACTAATTACAATACGCCGCCAACTATTTTCGAACTCGACGTAGAGGAAAATACATCTACAGTATTTAAAGAATCAGGCGCTGGGTTTGCTAGCGAAGATTATATTTCATCTCAGCATTTTTACGCCTCAAAGGATGGCGTCCACATCCCAATGATGATTACCCATAAAAAAGGTTTGGTTTTAAATGGTAAAAATCCAACCATCCTATATGGCTATGGCGGCTTCAACATCAGTCTGACACCTTCATTTAGCATTGCCAACGCATTCTGGTTAGAACAGGGGGGTGTGTATGCGGTGCCGAATCTGCGTGGCGGTGGCGAGTACGGCAAGCAGTGGCACGATGCGGGAACTCAATTCAACAAACAAAATGTGTTTGACGACTTTATCGCCGCCGCGGAATATCTCATCGATAATGACTATACCTCTAGTGATTATTTGGCAATTAACGGACGATCTAATGGAGGTCTCTTGGTTGGAGCTGTGATGACCCAAAGACCTAGTTTAATGGCTGTTGCTCTTCCAGGCGTCGGAGTTATGGATATGCTGAGATATCACACTTTTACCGCGGGCGCGGGGTGGGCCTACGACTATGGTACATCAGAGCAAAGTCCAGAGATGTTTGAATATCTGAAAGGTTATTCCCCAGTACATAACGTTAACAAAGGAATAGAATACCCAGCAACCTTAGTGACTACAGGGGATCATGATGATAGGGTTGTTCCCGCCCATTCATTTAAATTTGTAGCACAATTACAAGAAAAACAAGTAGGTCAAAGTCCCACGTTGATTCGAATTGAGACCAATGCCGGGCATGGGTCAGGAACTCCAGTATCGAAAATTATAGAGCAGTACGCAGATAAATTCAGTTTTACACTTTACAATATGGGTTTTCACCAGTTACCTGTAAGAGCAAAGCAGTAAGGATACAATATTTGTTAAAAAATAGTTTTCATCCAATTACTTTTGGAATTCGTAAGCTACACTCACAAGGTTAATTAACTTTTACAATGGAGTCTTTATGAAGCAGATCACGAAATTTTTTATTTTAGTTGGGGTAGTATCATTTACTAGCCTTTCTCAGGCCGCCTGTAGTTTTGATGTTGAGGTGGGCGATTATCTTAAATTCAGCACTCCAGATATGGCGGTAGAGAAAAGCTGTGAGTCAATAACGGTTAACCTTAAGCATACCGGGAAATTACCCGCAAACATAATGGGTCATAACTGGGTATTATCGGCTGATGCTGATGTGCAGGCGCTTGCCACTGAAGGCATGAGTGCTGGATTGGTGAGTAATTATGTCCCGCCGGGCGACGCAAGGGTATTGGCTGTAACATCTGTGATCGGCGGAGGTGAGAGTACTAGTGTGACCTTCTCCACGGCAGGATTGGCGAGTGGCGATGCTTATACTTTCTTCTGTTCTTTCCCAGGACATTCGTATAGCATGCGCGGTGCATTGACGGTTAGCCCGTAAAGACAGATGAAACTAAAAACGGCCACTTTTTGTGGCCGTTTTTTTTGTCTCAGAGAACGTCAAATGACCCTTATTTGTCGACAAATGCACGTTCAATAACATATTCGCCCATTTCCCCTGCGCGTGTTTCAGAAAAGCCGCGAGCCTCTAAAATAGACCCCATGTCTTTGAGCATGCTGGGGCTTCCGCACAACATAAAGCGGTCATCTTTTTTATTAGGCAAGGGTAAATCGAGATCTAGAAATAATTTACCGCACGTCATCATGTCGGTTATGCGCCCATTGTTCTTAAAGGGCTCTCGTGTCACCAAAGGGTAGTACCTTAGTTTTTTCTTCACTAAGTTACCAAAATATTCATGCTCAGTTAGTTCGTGTTGAATATAGTCGCTGTAGGCCAGTTCAGAGACATAGCGAACCCCATGGGCAAGAATAATAGTGTCGAATCGATCGTAAATCTCTGGGTCCTTTATAATACTTAAGAAAGGCGCTAAGCCTGTCCCTGTGCCAATTAGGTAGAGATTTTTTCCTGGCAGTAAATGGTCCGCGACCAGAGTTCCGGTAGGCTTGCTACCAATCAATACTTTATCGCCGACACTTAAGTGCTGCAGTTTTGACGTTAGGGGTCCGTTTGTTACTTTAATGCTAAAGAACTCTAATTCATCTTCATAGTTGGCACTGACAATGCTGTAAGCGCGCATTAACGGCTTGCCTTCATGCTCAAGGCCGATCATCACGAAATGGCCATTTTTAAACCTAAAGCCCGCATCACGAGTTGTTTTAAAACTAAACAAGGTTTCGTTCCAGTGGTGCACTTCGGTCACTGTTTCTGTCATTACCTTTGCCATGAAGCAATCCTGTCTAAAAAGGTATCCTAAAGTGGGTATCGTTACGGCGCGCAGTATAGGAAAAATAGGCCTCTAGGTATAGAGCGACATAATGGATATGCTCTGTTTCTATTGGGCTGAAGTTATCTGCAAAGATAATTCAAATAGTCCATGGTGCTGGCGTATCCCCATCTATTTCATACCGTTTTAGTGCAGCTGTTAGCACTGAATATTCGATTATTTCCGCTTTGGCAAGTGCTTCAATAGCAGCGATAACGATACTATTACTGTCTACTTCAAAAAATTTACGCAGTACGGCTCGTTTGTCACTGCGGCCAAAGCCGTCAGTCCCTAAGGCAACGAGTCGCCCCTCTAAATAGGGGCCAATTAATTGAGGCAATGCTCGGACATAATCTGTCGCTGCAATAATAGGAAGATCTCCGGGTAAACAAGCCTGGACATGACTGATTTTTGGCGTCTTGCTGGGTGAAAGACGATTCGTTCGTTCTATAGCTCGAGCCTCACGCTCTAACTCTGTGAAACTGGTTGCACTAAAAATATCGCTCGCGATATTAAAATCATTAAGCAGACTGTCGGCGGCAGCAATAACTTCATTAAGTATGGTGCCGGAGCCGATTAGGCGAACTCTTATATGCGCTTCTTTGTCACCTCGTGTCCCCACCTGGTAGAGACCTCGAAGGATGTCATCCTCCACTCCTTCAGGCATATTGGGTTGAGCGTAATTCTCATTCATCACAGTGATGTAATAAAACTCATCGACGTTTCGCTCCATCATCTGGCGCATTCCATGATCCATAATCAATGCCAGCTCATAGGCATAGGCAGGATCATAGGCTCGGCAGTTTGGAACAGTCGAAGCGACAATATGACTGCTGCCATCTTGATGCTGTAAACCTTCACCTGAGAGTGTTGTTCGGCCGGCAGTTGCGCCTAATAGAAAGCCTCTAGCCCGCTGATCCGCTGCAGCCCAGATTAGATCACCAACGCGTTGAAATCCAAACATCGAGTAGTAAATATAAAAAGGTAAGGTGGGAGTATCATGCACAGAATATGAGGTTGCAGCTGCAGCCCAAGATGAGATGGCACCGGCCTCATTGATCCCTTCCTCTAATAGCTGACCATTTTTGGCTTCCTTATAAAACATCATAGACTCAGAATCTTCGGGTGTATAAAGCTGACCAAGAGGGGAGTAGATGCCTATTTGCCGGAACAGGTTATCCATACCAAAGGTTCTCGCTTCATCGGCTACAATGGGAACAATTTTGGGGCCGAGAGACTTATCTTTTAATAAGGCTCCGAGCATGCGAACAGCAGCCATTGTGGTAGACATCGATTTTTCATCAGCATCCAGCGCGAACTTTGCATATTGATTAATCTGCGGGATCAACGAGGCTTTTTTATCAGCGCTTGACTCGGCTTTTTGCGCCGCTTTCCGTGAGGGGAGATGCCCCCCCAGCGCGACGCGACGGCCACGCATATAAATCATCTCTTCACTATCGTCGGCCGGCTTATAAAAGTTCAGAGATTCAAGATCATTGTCGCTCAGGGGAAGTGAAAACCGATCTCGAAAAGCGGCTAACGACGCCATATCAATAGTTTTAGCTTGATGAGAGGACATGCGGCTTTCCCCTGCGCCGCCCATACCAAAGCCTTTTTTAGTCTTGGCTAATATAACCGTAGGAGCGCCTTTATGAGCCTTCGCTGCTGCAAAGGCTGCATGTAACTTACGTAGATCATGACCACCACGTTTTAATTTGTTGATCTCGGCATCAGTCATGTGGGCAACAAGGTCTTTGGTGTCTGGATCGGCATCAAAGAATTTAACGCGATTGTAATCTCCATCTTTAGAACCTAAATCTTGGTATTCACCATCGACTGTTTCCGCAAAGC
>CAWKZU010000039.1:0-15825 GCA_963854585.1 Gammaproteobacteria bacterium
TCACGTATATCAACAAACTGAACACCTTTAACAACCCGGCCTTTATCAACATCCAGACAAGGAATGATACGTTTGGACAGTCCTAGGCTCACTCGATTTGATCCTCAAAGAGATGTCCTAATTTACCCGCCTTAGTAGAAAGGTACTGCACATTATGGGGGTTGCTATCAGTCTGGAGAGGTTTGCGCTCGACAACATCAACACCCAACTCTATAAGGGCATTAATTTTACGAGGATTATTGGTCATTAACTGGACTTTTTGAGACCCTAAATGCGCCAACATGGGTGCGCAAATAGAGTAATCACGCATATCTGCACCAAACCCTAGACGCTCATTTGCCTCAACGGTATCGGCTCCCTCGTCCTGCAAATTATAAGCACGAATTTTGTTTACCAGGCCAATGCCTCGTCCCTCTTGCCGAAGGTACAGGATAGCCCCACGCCCCTCGTCCGAAATACGTTTCATCGCCTCATGCAGCTGCTCGCCGCAATCACAGCGCAAACTACCCAAGGCGTCACCGGTAAGGCATTCGGAATGAATTCTAAGCAACAAAGGCTCGTCAGTACCGCAGTCCCCCATGGTAATAGCGATATGCTCTTTGCCTTTGAAAGGATCTTCAAACCCATGGATATCAAAGGTTCCCCAACGAGTAGGCAACTTAGAAGATTCGATGTAACGAAGCACTGATAACGACTCCAATATTTGTTCACAATAAGGTTGGCATTGTACAACCAACCCCTAGCTAATACAGAATTTTCAGAAATACTGGCTAAATCAGTCTTATATTATATGCTGGCTTCGTACTCCGGAAAATGGCCTAGCCACTTCCGCACGGACATTCCAATCATGATAGCTATCAGCACTGCCGACACAATTACCGCAGTGCCGACACTAAGGATCTGAAAGAAGACCATTAAAAAGCTTGCTCCAATTAGCAGTATTAACAGAAGTACTAAACTGACAAATCGATGATTCGTCTCAACAACTAAATATAAGCAAGGTATCAGCACCAGAGTTATTGTCGATGCAAACAGAATCCCAAAGCTCAGAGACAGAGCCATAGGAATAACAAATTGCGCCTGCACACTAGTCTCGAAGAGCAATGGTAGCAAGCCAACAAATGTGGTCAGCGTCGTTAGTAAGATGGCCCGAAAGCGTTTTTTACCTGCATTTAAGATCGCATCTTCAGAAGACAGGTTCTCGGCCCTTCCTCTATTCGCAAATTCAACTAAGATCAAACTATCGTTTACAACAACACCCGACAAAGCAATAATGCCAAACATCGATAATACATTAATCGACACATCAAATAGAACATGGCCCATTACTGCGCCGATAAAACCAAAAGGAATCACCGACATAATGACGATCGGTTGGACATAAGACCGCAGCGGCACTGCCAGCAAACCATAGATCAAAAACATGGATGCCAGAAAACCAACACCCATCTTTGCGTAATACTCACCTTGCTCTTGCGTTCCACCACTCAATCGAAACTCAACGCTGGGATATTTTTCGAGCAGAGTGGGCAATAGATTTTCTTTCACATCTTTTACGACCTCCCCACTTTGGACTTTCTCTGTTTCAACTTCAGCGGTGACTGTAATAGTACGTTTCCGATCTAACCGATCTATCGCAGTGAGTCCCAGTCCAAGAGCAATATCGGCTACTTCGCCTATGGCAATAGCTTCCCCACTGGCCGTTCTGATATGCATATTTTCTAGCGTCGAGATAGTGCCTCGTTCCTCTAGCGGATATCTAACCATTACTTTAATAGTGTCTGAATCCCGTTGGATACGCTGTGCCTCTTCACCATAAAACGCTTGCCTTACCTGCCCCGCAACATCTGAAAGTCGCACACCAACCTGGCTGGCGTATGGCTTCAAGCTAATGAGTACCTCTTTACTACCCGAGCCTTGAGAATTATAAATATCATAGACTCCAGGGAACTTAGTCAAATATTGCTGTAATTCAGCACTAGCCAAAGTCAACTCATCAGGATCAGTTCCCGACAAAGATAGACTGATTGCCACTCCAGATGGGCCCTCACTAGAAAAATATCGTTGCTTTCGAACGTTGGGTAGCAAACCTACCTCAGTGCGCCACCACCTTTCAATTTCAGTTGCGCTGACGCTACGAAATTCTGACCTTGTCAAAACTACGCGAAACGTGAGCTGATCGTCGCCCATTCCAAAAGAGGCAACGTGGTCAACAAGACCAATAGTATTGGGGTTTTCAGCGCGATACTCTTTATCTATTTTGTATATTGCCTCTTCTATTTGAGCAATTGTCTCTGCAACATTTTCCGTAGATGTGCCATCTTGCATAATGATTTCCGCCTGAACATTGTCACCAGGCACCTGAGGGAAAAATTCAACCCGGGCAATACCACTATTCATCGCACCAAGAATGATAATCCAAATCGCGCCAAATCCAGCTAGCGTAATATACCGATTGCGCATCGCCTTTCTTAGCCAAGGTTCATAAACATTCTCAATAAAATAATCCAATCCAGTGGCAACTTTAGTCTGAAAGCGCCCAATCATGGCCATAATTCCCGATGGCCGTTGACCAAATTTGAGGCCTACAAGATGCGCAGGAAGGATTAATTTTGATTCGATTAGAGAAAATACTAGGCATAGAATTACAACAATACCAATCGCTCGGGTAATACCGTCAAAGCTTCCTCCAATAAAGATGATCGGGAAAAATGCTGCCATTGTGGTTAGCACGCCTATTGTTGATGGCGTGGCTACTCTTTTAGTGCCAGCTATGACGGTCTCTACGGAGGTGGAATATCCCACAGCAGGAATCTGTCCCGCATCAAGCTTTAAGCGATAATCTTTTTTGGCTTCACTAAACACGCTCTCACCAATGACGATAGCATCATCCACAACAATGCCCAGAACCATGATAAAGGCAAATAGACTGAGAATATTGACCGTTACTCCGCCAAATGGCATCAACCAAAATGCGCCAGCAAAACTTATTGGAATACCCAGTATCACCCACAGTGCTACTTTCAAATTGAGAAAAATACCTAGCACTAGCGCAACCAATATTCCGCCCATCAAGAGATTTTCAGACATCATACTAAGCCTGCCATTAAGACTATAAGCCTCATCATCAAACACGCTAATACTCAAGTTACCCGACATGGACTCCTGTTTTTTTTCAACGTAGGCGTGCACTGCCTTGCTGATATCGAGTAAATTTTGTCCCTTTAATGAGAAGATACCAACAAAGATGCTACTTTGACGATCAAAGCGGTCATCAGACACACTCTCTGTGAACTCATCCCTGACATCAGCAACATCAGAAAGTAACAATTGTGTCCCGTCCACCTCACTTCTAATTATGATGTTTTCAAAATCCTCACCAATATAAGCTTTTCCCTCCGTTCGAACTAATACATTACCTGACTCCGTTCTAATAAGTCCGGCAGGCAAGTCAAGGGAGGACGCTCGTACCGCGGAAGCAACTTCGCTTAGAGTCAAATTAAATTCACGAAGCCTATTTTCTCTGACCTCTATTGATATTTCGTATGTTCCAGCCCCCCATAACTGGAGTTCCTTCACCTCAGGTAAGGCTAAGAGCTCGTCATAAATTTCGTCTCCTATCGCCTTCTTTTCTCGCTGCGTCATGTCTCCGTAGACAGCCACACCCATACCCCAAAGATTTCGCTCTACTCTTTTTACAGTCGGCTTTTCAAGATCCTCAGGTAAATTAATGATGCTATCGATACGATTTTCAACTTGGCTCATTACCTCATTGATATCTTCGTTAGCTTCAACTTCCAAATAGATTCTGGCGTAATCTCGATCTGCAGCCGACGTTATTTTCTTTATACCTTTAAGACCTTCAAGTGCTGATTCCATAGGCAAGATAACGCCTTTTTCTACCTCAACAGGCGCGGCGCCGGGATAAGAGGCGCCAATACTGATCATTTTGCTTTCTGAACGTGGAAACATCTCTTTACTTATATTTAGCAGTGATAGTGATCCTGCAAAAAAAACAAACACCATCACCAAGTTTGCTGCCACCGGATTTCGGGTGAACCAACTAATGAGCCCTTTGGAATTCAGATCCATTATTGTTTACTTCCGTTATTAAGAGAATTTTTAACTTCGAGCTTCTGCCCTTCAATAGGTGTACCTATAGCACTAACAATAACCTCGGCGTCTTCCTTAAGGCCCGTACTCACGTAGTAGTAGTCTTCGTCAGAAAAAACCACATTCACGGAGTTAATTTGCAGTCGCTGCATGTCATCCACTACAGCAACCTTCGAACCCTGCAGTAAAGCACTGCGTGGCACTTTGAACACATTGTCTAAGGTCTTTCCTTTTAGCTTTGCAGTGACAAATGTACCCACTAAAAGTGGTGGCATACTCGCCGTCAGAGTTTGATTAAGTTTGTAAGGATTAGAAATGCGAGCTACCACATATTGAGAGCGATTAAGCTCATTTACAACGCCTTCAGACCGAACTATCACTGCCGACCAACTAGCCGGATTACCATTTGCCGAACCACTCAGCGCAACCGTATTAACGGCATCACTGTTTTGGAATGACATTGCCTCCATCTGCGATAAATCTTTTTCCGTAAGGGGTAGTCTCACCTCGACAAAATCAATAGCAAATGTTTCACCTAAGCGTGAACCCGTAGTGACATATTGACCAACATCCACCGACTTCAAGGATACCATACCGGCATAAGGTGCTCTAATAGTGGCTCTTTGCAATTTTAGCTCTGCCTGCTTTAACTGGGCTTTTGCTTGGAGAATATTCGCTTCAGCTTCGGCTAAATAAGGCTTACGCAAGGCCAATATCGGTGCATCCGCCTCAGGCCGGCCGGTCATTTCCCACTCCTTTTTTGCTTGGACCGCTCTGGCTTTTTCAAGCTCTAGCAGGGCATTTGCACTGATTAACTGTGCTTTGGCTCGCTGTAAAGCTACCTCATGATCCGTAGGATCAAGACGCATTAACATGTCGCCGGCATCGAAGCTGCCGCCAACGATGAAATAGTCAGAAACCTCAAGAACGGTTCCCGAAACCTCCGAAATTAGAGTTGTTCGAGTTCGTGGCCGCACAGTGCCTTGAGATTCAACTGACAAGGTCACCTCAGTCCGATTAAGTATCTGCGTTTTAACAGCCAATGCTGCCTCAGGCTCCTCGGCCTTTAAAGGCTCTGGTTTCAGCGCAGACATTAATATAGCGAGCATTATCGCGCCTAAAACTAACAATACGGGTACAAATTTTTTCATTAACTTACGTTCCTTATTTCTAGATTAATGACGAACCTACTCGTCTTATTAAGACGCTATTAATCACATATTAGATTCAATCCACTTCAAAAATGATCGGGGTACTTATCCTTAAAGAGCAACATAGTCAGGTTAGGCCGCATAATCTAAGTTCGCCCAGTAAAACTAGGTCTCTATATCCAACCCAGCAGGTGTAGCAGGCCGATACTGACTGCGGTGGCCACACCAGCGGCTATGTCATCAAGCATGATACCAAGCCCACCCGATATATTTTTGTCCATCCAGCTAATTGGCCAAGGCTTAAAAATATCAAAAAGCCGAAACAAACCAAACCCTAAAATAATTGATGCCCAAGATACGGGCAGCGCAGTCATTGCTATCCACAAGCCGACAAACTCGTCCCAGACTATACCGCCATGATCATGTACGCCTAATCGATCTGCTGCCACACCACAAATATAGACACCTGCCACCGCACAGATGGCCACAAAAACCAAATAGAACGGAAGAGATAGCTGTGCTAAGAACAACCAAAGTCCTAAGCCCAATAAAGAGCCTACTGTGCCGGGCGCTTTAGGGGAGAGACCGCTACCAAAGCCAAAGGCCAATAAGAGGACAGGTGATTTAAGGAGTTGTGCATACGTTGGATTATTGGTCAAAATGATCAAAGCCTCTTTCTCTTTCCTGTGACTTAACGCCGTCTACCAAGACAGCCGGACTATTATCGCTACAGGGTATTATAGAACCTATCCATGTGGCGTCTAATTCGCCCAGCAAGATCCAGTCGTCAACCGTGGGATAATGCTCTGCCGGCACTGTAAAGCACAGTTGATAATCATCACCACCAAAGAGTGCCCAGTCGACACATTGACCGTGAAAATTCGCCTCTAAATCTGGGTGTATTGGTAACCTTGAAGTGTTTACGGACGCATCAACCCCACTGGACTTACATATATGACCTAAGTCAGCCACCAGTCCGTCGGATATATCAATGCACGCAGAAGCCAAAGCTCGTATTTTTAAACCAATGTTGATTTTTGGATGGGGCTTATAAAATGATACAAGTAAGCGCTCACTTATATTTATATCTATGCATTTAAGGGAATTATCTTTTCTTGCCGCCAACAAACCAGCCGCCCCATCACCTAAAAGCCCCGTCACATAAACTCGATCTCCATTAGCGGCACCGCTGCGCACAAGGCCCTCCCCTAAAGGCACCTCCCCTAGCATGGTAATGGTTATTGCCAATGGTCCAGCCGTTGTATCTCCGCCGATTAAGGCACAATTATAAGCTATCGCGATTTCTGATAGCCCGACGCTAAACCCTTTTAACCACTGCTCATTGGCTTTTCCCTGAGGCAGTGTCAAGGCTAACGTGAACCACCGAGGAGCGGCTCCCATAGCCGCCATATCACTCAGATTAACGCAAAGAGCTCGCTGAGCGACTTGATAAGCACTTGCGTCCCCAGGGAAATGCACCTCTTCCACTAAGGTGTCACTAGCCACCACTAACTGAGTTTTAGAATTAAGGGGTGGATTTATAATAGCCGCGTCGTCGCCAATACCCAAAGCAACGCCCTCTTGACCTGTGAGATCTTTAAAATAGTCTGCGATGATTTCAAATTCGCTGAGCTGTGAAAATTTAGTTTGGGTCAGAGTCTTCCACTCCGTTATCAGCGTTTAGATGGCTTTATTTGCGTTAATTTCAATGGAGCGAAGGTCTATAGCGACACGATCAAGTACGCCGTTTATAAATTTAAATGCGTCCGTGGGGCCAAAGGTTTTTGCCAGATTGACACCTTCGTTTATCACTACCTTATAAGGCACCTCGATTGTGTAGAGCATTTCATAGGTCGATAAACGTAAAACAGCGCGTGATATTGGATCTAACTGTTCATTTTCTCGATCAAGATGAGACTCAAACGCACCATCAATCTCACCTAAGTTTTTAGGAACACCAAACAATATGTTATGGAATAACTTGCCATCGACCTTAGTCATATTATGAGCAGTCTGGAATTCAGCCTCTATAGTCGCCAGGTCAGTACCGCTCATTTCCCATGAGTAGAGTGCCTGAACAACCATTCTGCGTGCTTTTTGTCGTTCTCTAGCTTTAGACATCTATGCGTCACCGTCCATCTGTTTAAATATTGTGAACATCTCAAGAACGGTCAAAGCAGCTTCTTCACCTTTATTCTCAGCATTGTTGCCCGAACGCTCCAACGACTGCTCTAACGTATCGGTGGTCAGTAACCCAAAGGCAACTGGCAAGTTCTCTGTCAATCCAACCTCTCCGATCCCTCGGGTTGTCTCTGAGCAAACATAGTCAAAGTGGGGCGTGTCGCCACGGATCACACAGCCTAACGCTATAACCCCATCAAAACGTCCTGTTTGGGCCGCTCTTTGGCTTGCGAGGGGTAATTCAAACGCACCTGGCACCCGATATATCTCAATAGCATCATCACTGACACCATGACGACTGAGCGCACGAACTGCTCCTGCCAACAAACCATCAGTCACCTCTGAATTCCAACGTGCTGCAATAACTGCTATGCGCACCGCGCCAACATTAAAGCTGCCCTCTTCTGGCTTGTATTCACCCATCAATAATTCCTGCTCTCTTTTGAATTTTCATGATCAATACTACTGGAGACATTAATCGCAATTAACGTATTCAACAACCTCAAGATCAAAGCCCGAGATTGCGCTAAACTTAAATGGCGCACTCATTAGTCGCATTTTATGTACGCCTAAATCCATCAAGATCTGTGACCCCGTACCTACTTGCTGATAAACGACATCACTTGCTGACTGAGCGCCGCCAATACCCGGGTTAGCAATCATCTCGATGTTGTTGTCGACATCCTCTGCAGTTTCAGGGTGGTAAACCAACACCACAGCACCACGGCCTTCTTTAGCAACACGCTCTAGAGCACTATGGAAAGACCAAGATTTGAACTTTCCCCCCGACTCCAGAGCCAAGATATCTCTTGCAGAACGATTAATATGAACTCTTACTAGGGCTGGTTCATCTGTACTCACATCGCCCATAACCAACGCAAAATGTTTTTCATTACGGGCATTGTCCAGGTAGGTCTTTAATACAAATTCACCATAATGAGTAGTGACCATGCGCTCATTAATACACTGAGTGGTTTTCTCCGTCACCAACCGATAATGAATCAGATCTGCAATAGTGCCAATTTTAAGCTGGTGCTTTTTAGCAAACTTTTCAAGATCATCACGTCGAGCCATTGTGCCATCTTCATTCATGATCTCTACAATCACGGCGGCTGGCTCAAAACCTGCAATTCTAGCTAAATCGCAACCCGCCTCAGTGTGACCAGCTCGACTCAACACACCCCCTGGCTGCGCTTTAAGAGGGAAGATATGCCCCGGCTGAACAATATCATTTGGTCTGGCATTACTCGCCACGGCCGCCTGGACCGTTCGTGCTCGATCGGCTGCAGAAATACCTGTAGTCACTCCCTCTGCCGCCTCAATAGAGAGAGTAAAAGGTGTTCCATAACTCGAAGCGTTGCTGTCATGATTAACCATCATCGCCAAATCAAGCTGTTTGCAGCGTTGCTCGTCTAAGGTCAGACAAATCAGCCCTCGAGCATAGGTTGCCATAAAGTTAATGTCTTGCGGGCGCACCATTGGTGCAGCCATAACCAAGTCACCCTCATTCTCTCGGTCTTCGTCATCCATTAAAATAACCATTTTGCCTTGACGGATATCTTCTAGTAACTCTTCTACTGTGTTTAACACCATGCCTTTTGTCTCTTCCGTTTTATGCCTTAACGCCTATTCGTCAGCAGCTTTATCACCAAGTAATAAACGCTCTAAATATCGAGCGACCAAATCAATTTCAAGATGCACCTCAGTGCCAACTTTGTATTTTCCAATTACCGTATGAGTCAACGTTTGGGGAATAATATTTAATTCAAATTCCGCGCCATCAACATTATTGACGGTCAAACTTGTACCATCGACGGTAATTGAGCCCTTTTGGGCAATGTATTTGGCAAGTTCCCGTGGGGCAAGAATCCTTAACCTCCAGGAGCGAGCATCCTCATAAAAAGCGGTCACTTTTCCAAGCCCATCAACATGTCCAGACACTATATGACCGCCAAAGCGATCGCTAGCGAGCATGGCCTTTTCAAGGTTGACACAGGTGCCTACGGTCCAACCACCAACTGTAGTCAAGCTTAATGTCTCAATTGACACGTCAGCAACAAATCCTTCGCCAGTTAACTCTACAGCAGTAAGGCAAGCACCATTACAAGCGATGCTGTCACCCAAACCAACATCACCTAAGCTTAAATCACCCGTGTTAATAGTCAGCCGAACATCGCCACCGCGAGGCTCCAAAGCAGTGACTTCACCGATAGCCGTAATAATTCCTGTAAACATAAATTTTCGCCCTAACTATAAATTTTAAATTCCATTATGGCACCCTGCGTGCGGTCTATATTAATAATCTTTGTCTGGGTACAAAGTAATACGCAGGTCTTCACCAATTTGTCTAATATCTTTTATCGACAACGCAAGATGGGCATCGATCGTATTAATCGCCAAATCAAACATAGGTCTTGCATCGCTACCAAATAATTTTGGTGCCCAGTAGCACACTAATTCGTCTAACAATCCCTCTGCTACAAAAGCACCAGCCAAGCCAGCACCAGCCTCAACCATTACCCGATTACAGTTGCGGGCAGCTAACTCAGTCAACAATGCCTGCAGATCAACATGATTTCCATTGGCTGGCAAAAATACAACCTCTGCTCCAGCATCAATAAGTGCCTGAGCCTTTTGCCGTTGACGATCTCCATCCAAGGTAGCAATCAACGTAACGCCTGGCTGGACGAGCATTCTCGCGCTAGGCTGCATTTGCAGTTGGCTATCAACAACCACTCGTATAGGTTGAATTAAGGGATCATCCACACCCAACTCTTCGCCCGTTATCCGCACCGTCAATGAGGGATCATCCATTAACTGAGTACCAATACCTGTAATGATTCCGCAACTTGCGGCGCGCAATCGTTGCACGTCTTGCCGAGATGCTGGCGTAGTCACCCACTGGCTTTGGCCACTGGCCATCGCTGTGCGGCCATCTAGGCTTGCGGCCATCTTAACTAACACCCACGGCAGGCCCTGCTCATGACGCTTAATGAAACCCTTATTTATCTCTCGCGCCTGATCTTCCAGTAACCCGCACTCAACCTCTATACCAGCCTCTTGCAATAGCTTAATGCCCGAACCCGCCACAAGAGGATTAGGGTCCTCACAGGCTATCACGACTCTCGACACCCCGGCTTCAACCAATGCTAGGGCACAGGGTCCCGTTTTGCCTTGATGGCTACAGGGTTCCAGCGTCACATAAACACAGCTATTAGTAGCATCAGACACCTGATTAAGTGCCTCAATCTCTGCATGATTACCGCCCAACGGGCGAGTAAAGCCTTCACCGACAATCTGATCGTCGACAGAGATTACGCAGCCTACAGTTGGATTAGGCGACGTGGTATAGCGCCCCTTGGCCGCCAGCGTCAGGGCTCTAGACATCATCTCGCGGTCAACTAGAGAGAAACTCACTGCCCTTCTTCCTGACTAGGTTTTTTGTCTTTTAATCGATTAAGTTCATCTTGAAATTCGCTTAAGTCCTGAAAACTTCGATACACCGAGGCAAAGCGGATATAGGCCACTTCATCTAACTCATGAAGCTGGCCCATAACTTCTTCACCAATAATTCGAGAGTTAATTTCTCGCTCACCGGTGACTTGAAGGAAATGTTTTATTTGAGACAGAGCAATTTCAATTTGCTCAATAGAAACGGGTCGCTTTTCCAAAGCACGCTGCAACCCAGCTCGGAGTTTTTCTTCATTAAATGGTTCTCGGCTGCCATCGCTTTTAATCACTCTGGGCATCACCAATTCAGCAAGCTCATAGGTAGTGAATCGCTCACTGCACTCTACGCACTCGCGACGACGACGCACTTGACCACCCTCAGCAACCAATCGCGAATCGACGACTTTGGTGTCATCAGCATTACAAAACGGACAATACATAACTAAGCTCGTAAACGTGAAGCTCAAAAAATGGAGCGTTATTCTAACACAACAACAGTCGTTATTAGCCTAGCTTGAAATCAAGGCTGATTCATCGGCGTAAGACCAACATTATCGCCCGAATGTTCGTAAAGCATACCGCGACTGGCAAATACTGTTCGATGCCGTGCCCCAGGTAAAGCGGCATCTATTGCCGCATAACCCGCATCACCAGGATACAGGCAAACTATCTCATCTTGAAACTGACATAATCTAGGCATTACATCATAAGGCTTGCGCACCGCAAGCGCGCTACAGGCTAATTCAGCCGTTTCATAATGTGTCAAAAGGCTTAGCGAAAGATAGGTGGGCGGCATAAGAGTTAACTCATCTTGGTGATGCAGGGTAATGGCGTCTTCAGGCCTGATCCATTGAAATTCATGAATCTCACCGTCATCAATAACCACCTTCCCCGAGTCAGCATCGACGTTGCCAACAAAAAACCAAGTAGCAAAACGCCGCTTTTCCCCCACCGGGGTAGTCCAATTACAAAAATGGATCAAGTCTTGGCCTGCTACATTTAGACCACATTCCTCGCCAATCTCTCGCACCGTTGCCGCCACTGCCGCCTCTTCTTCACTAGCCGCAGCCTCTAACTCATCAGCGTCAATTGCCCCACCAGGGAAGACCCAAGCGCCACCCGCAAACGCCAGCTTGGCGTTACGCCTTAGCAACAACGTTTCTATGCCATTATTTGAGTTTCGCAACAAAACCGCAGTGGCCGCTAAACGGAGTGGCACAGATTGGTCGGACATAGATTTCACCTCGCTCTTAAAGCATGCTGTTTTAACACGACAGTTTAGGCTTAAGGAAATCAGCCATAAACAGGGAAGCGCTGGCATATTTCCAGAACCTTCAGTTTAGTCTCTGCAACTACTTGTTCCGACGTGCCATTTTCAAGACTATCGAGAATGTCACACATCCAATGCGTCAACTCGACGGTTTCGTCTAAACCGAACCCGCGAGTAGTGATCGCCGGTGTGCCAACACGTAACCCAGAGGTCACAAACGGAGACCGTGGATCCTTAGGAACTGCATTTTTATTGACGGTAATAAACGCCTCCCCCATAGCACGGTCGGCATCAGTTCCGGTGTACTCTTTGCCAATCAAACTAACCAGCATAAGGTGATTTTCAGTACCATTAGAAACGATATTGATACCACGCTCCATAAAGGTTGCGGCCATTACTTTAGCGTTCGCAACAACTTGTTTTTGATAAACCACAAAATCTTCGCTGGCCGCTTCTTTAAAAGCAATAGCCTTAGCTGCGATCACATGACAGAGTGGTCCGCCTTGGCTGCCAGGGAAAACGGCAGAGTTACACTTCTTGGCGATCTCCGCATCATTAGTCAAAATAATTCCGCCACGAGGACCACGCAAGGTCTTGTGAGTCGTAGATGTCACAACATGAGCGTGGGGTATTGGGCTTGGATAAACACCTGCAGCAACCAAACCTGACACATGCGCCATATCAACAAGTAAGTAAGCACCCACTTTGTCTGCAATCTCTCTGAACCTAGCCCAATCCATAATTCCCGAGTAGGCTGAAAAGCCTGCGATAATCATAGCCGGCTTATGCTCGATAGCCAGCGATTCAACTTGCTCATAGTCGATCAACCCTGTATCGGTATTTAGTCCATATTGAATTGGATTATAGAGCTTCCCAGAAAAGTTCGGCCTGGCTCCATGCGTAAGATGACCTCCGTCTGCTAGGCTCATCCCCAAAACAGTATCACCACCTTTAATCAGCGCTAAGAATACAGCACTGTTTGCCTGAGACCCAGAGTGCGGCTGCACGTTCGCATATTCAGACCCATAAAGACTTTTTAATCGATCAATAGCCAATTGTTCGGCAACATCAACATACTCACAACCGCCGTAATAACGCTTGCCAGGATAACCTTCTGCATACTTATTAGTCATCTTGCCGCCCTGAGCCTCCATAACCGCAAGACTGGTGTAATTTTCAGAGGCAATTAGTTCTATATGTTGCTCTTGACGCTGGTCTTCAAGTTGAATGGCCTGCCATAATTCAGTGTCAATATTTTCAATGGTATGATCTTTATCAAACATGATTAAAAGGTTTCCTAGGGAGTTAAATCGAGATTCACGTGTTAAGTGAAGTTTACCTTAAATGACCCAACCCTTACAGTCTCATAATCGACTTCCAGATCCAAAAACAGCATAAATATTATTTATTTCTCGAACAATGCCATTGCTTCCACATGAGCAGTATGAGGAAACATATCCAGCACCCCAAGGTCTTTTAGTTTATAGCCTGCGTCTAACAGATACTTTGCATCTCTGGCCATTGTCGACGGATGACAGGAAATATAGATCACCTGCTTGGCCCCTGATTTTGCGATCCAAGGCATAATATCTAAGGCGCCACTGCGTGGAGGATCAAGCACCACTAAGTCTAGCGATTTCGGTATTTGCTTTATTTTGTTTAGACTATTTTTCTGAGTGAGATCGGCGGTAAAAAATTGCGCAGTCGTTATCTTATTTTCGATCGCATTTTTTGCCGCGCCCGCCACCAAACTTTCTAACCCTTCAATGCCAATTACTTGATCAAACTGCCTTGTTAAGGGCAATGAAAGATTGCCGGCTCCGCAGAATAAGTCCACCGCAACACCAGAACTGCTAGGCGATACTAGCCTGAGCATTTGGTCCACCATTTTGGTGTTAATTTCGCCATTCACTTGAATAAACTGCCCTGGCTCAAAAAAGAATTTAAGTTTTCCTGACACCTTAAGATAAAGCTCGTCAGCACCCTCGCCTAACTGTTGGAACTGACCATTTTTACCCACCTTCCACCAACACTGGATAGGAGTTTCGCTGAGAGACTGGAGACCTTCCATTAAAACATTAAGCTCATTATCTTTAAGTTGACGACTCGCTTCGAACGCAATGGCGATGGCATTATCTGCACTGACCAGCTCTATCTCGTAAAAGGTAATGTCTGTAGGTAATGACTGTAGCCACTGAGGTAATACAACTAAAAGTGCCTCTAAAGAATCATCTAACACAAGGCACTCGGTAATGGGCTCTATTCGCCGACTGCCTGTATTACGAAAGCCAACAATAAACCGGCCATCCTTAGCTCTTTGCACAGCAAGCCGAGCACGACGTCGATAACCCCATTGATAACCATTGATCGGTGTTAGCAATGACTCAGTTATTATATTTAACCGATCGAAACTACTAACCACTTGAGTTTTTTTGAATTCAATTTGTTGCTGGTGGTCAAGGTGCTGCAAACTGCAGCCACCACAGCGTGAAAAGTGCTTACACCCAGGCTCTACTCGATACTCTGAGGTTACACTGCGGCTGCGCATACGCCCTTCACCATAATTACGCTTTTCATTGGTCACTTGAAACCCCACCGACTCACCCGGCAAAGCGCCCTCGACAAAATAGGCTTTACCGTTAATCCGGCCTACTCCTCGACCATCATGAAGAAGATCGACGATGTCGCAATTGAGAACCTGTTGTTTAGCCATAGAATGCCTAGATGGAATTGTCGGGAACAGCTTTTAACATGGCAAAGGTTCGCCAGTAAAAACCCTTCAGGTCACTAGTTTACACTCTGAACTATTGGGCGGCTAAAGAAACTTGCATGCCGATCACCAGGGTATCGGTTGACCGTTCCAATCAATATAGGACAACACGCCATCCAGAGCGGCATTATCCATTATCCCAGACAGGCGAGTAGCCACGAAGGCCGGTGTAAAAAGCTTTCCGCTTGGCACAGCAGCCTGAAAGGGTTGGGACAACCCTGTATCTGTTGTACCTGGATGAAAAGAGATTAATTTGACGTTTTTAGCCCGCCGGCCATATTCAATCGCCATGTTTTTCAGGACCATATTTAACGCAGCCTTAGACGCGCGATAAGAATGCCATCCACCCATTCGATTGTCACCGATACTGCCAACTCTAGCGCTCATGGTTGCCACCACGCAAGGCTCTTCCCCCTTAAGTAATTTAAACAGTAATTTTAACCAAAGGGTGGGCACCACCGTATTGCTCTGAAATATCTCATGCAAGGCGTCAGCATTAATGTCTTCAAGGCGCTTTTCTGGCCAGATTGTCTCCGAGTGAAGTAATCCATGACAGATGCATACTCTAGTAATATTGCCCGCATGGCACTCTATCTGGTCAACCACGGTAGTCATCGATTGTTCATCGTATTCCGCTTGAATCCAGACCAGCTTATTTGTCACGTCGTCTGACACCGACAAGGACAATGGCTGCCCCTTGCGACTAACAGCGATTACCTGGGTAATAGCAGGGTCAGCTAAAAACTCAACCACCAGCGCTGCACCTAAACCACCACTGGCTCCTAAGACCAAGGCACACCTAGCCGTATCTGTCATCATTTTACTGTACTGCCTGCGTCACATCTCTCACAGCGGGGCTTTCCAGTGACGAGCGCAGAGATTCGGTGGCG
>CAWKZU010000040.1:0-14457 GCA_963854585.1 Gammaproteobacteria bacterium
TTAACGTAAGATGGTGCTTTACCCACCCAATTTCACATTATTAAGTGTAAAGATATCAAAGGCCGCAAATCAAATGCAGTATAAAGGTCAAACAGAGTACGATCATAAAGGTCCCACACCAAAGCAAGGCGTGATACTTTGCAACTTAGGGACGCCAGATGCACCACAAACATCTGACCTGCGCCGTTATTTAAAACAATTTTTAAGTGACCCACGGGTTGTAGAGGTTCCTCGATTACTTTGGTGGCTAATCCTTAATTTGGTAATCTTGCGACTTCGCCCTCGGCGCTCAGCCAAGCTCTATCGCAGCGTGTGGACAGAGAAGGGGTCTCCATTACTGGTCAATACGCAAGCGCAAGTCGATGGCGTTCGACAACTGTTGGCAGCAAAGCATGGAAAGGAAGTGCCGGTGGTTCTGGGAATGCGCTATGGCAACCCCTCAATTGAGTCGGCCATTAATGAGCTTAGCGCCCAGAATGTACGCAACATTACCGTGCTACCGCTTTACCCCCAATATTCTGGGGCAACCACAGGCTCAACCTTTGACGCTATCGCTGAAGTTTTCAAACGAACGCGGTGGGTTCCCGAATTACACTTTGTTGGCGGCTATCACCAATCAGAGGCATTTATTAATGCTCTATGTTCGAGTATTAGCCGGCATATCGACGTCCATGGTCATCCGGATAAACTTATATTTTCTTATCATGGCACCCCTGAACGATACCTAAAAAAGGGTGACCCATATCATTGCCTATGCCACCAGACCACTCGTATGGTTGCTGAAAAAATGAACTTCACTGAAGATAATATTATGACCACCTTTCAGTCACGTTTCGGCCGCGAGCCTTGGCTGCAACCCTACACTGATAAAACGCTGGGTGCTCTACCAAATACTGGGATTCACCATGTGGCTGTTATCTGCCCAGGCTTTTCATCAGATTGCCTAGAAACTATCGAAGAGATCAATATTGAAGCCCGTGAAATCTTCTCGAACGCTGGCGGAAAGGAGTTTCATTATATTCCTTGCCTCAATGACGACCCAGAACATATAGAAGCCCTAGCTCAGATTGTTAATCAACATCTCAATATTTAGGAGATAGTCTGCAGGTAGAAGCCAAAAAGCCATTTTTCCCTCAAAATGATGACTTTATCCCTTCCCTCCGCGGAAAATCGGGAATTATAGTCCCGCTAGACGTATAATGCTGAAAAGAAATACAGCCAGTTTTTCTAATCAAGCGCCGTGCAAAACATTGAAAAAAAATAACATCAAAGCCTACATGGAAGCCGTTGGAGTTGCCGCTCTTGAATCATCAAGAGTCATAGCCGGCGCGTCCACAGAGATAAAGAATCACGCCCTAACGGCTATTGCAGCGCGTCTTAGTGATGACCGCCAAATGGTGTTGTCGGCAAATCTTATCGACATGGAGAACGGCCTTACCAATGGTCTAGATGCCTCTCTATTAGACCGGCTAGAACTTAACAATGAACGCATTGAAGCCATGATCGAAGGCTTGCATCAAGTTGTAGCGCTACCCGATCCTGTCGGTGAAATGACAGACTTAGGTGTCCGCCCTAGCGGGATTAGGTTGGGGAAAATGCGCGCGCCTATCGGTGTCATCGGTATAATTTACGAATCACGCCCCAATGTCACTATTGATGCTGCGAGTCTTTGTTTAAAAGCTGGAAACGCGACCATTTTACGCGGTGGAAGTGAGGCTATTCATTCTAATCAAGCTATTGCTGCCTGCATTAAAAAGGGTCTAGCTGATGCAAATTTACCGCAAACAGTAGTTCAGGTTGTCAGTACGCCTGACCGCGACGCGGTAGCAGAGCTAATAACCATGACCGATTATTTGGATGTGATTATTCCTCGAGGAGGTAAGGGTCTGATCAAAAGACTTATAACTGACGCCCGAGTACCTATCATTAAACATTTAGATGGTAACTGTCATGTCTACATTGATGATCATGCCGATTTAAAAAAGGCGGTAGATATTGCTATTAACTCCAAAACCCATCGCTACGGGGTGTGCAATGCCATGGAATCACTGGTTATCGCCAAGTCTGTTGCTGACGAAATATTACCTAAACTCGTAGCTATGTATACGGAGAAACAAGTTGAATTACGGGGTTGTGAAAAGTCACGAGCTATCGTAGCAACCATAAATGAGGCCAGCGAAGAAGACTGGGGCGAAGAATTTCTGGCACCTATTTTGGCGATTAAAATCGTAGACGGCATCGATGAGGCTATCAACCATATCAATCACTACAGCTCTAAGCATACCGAATCTATCGTCACTGAAAATGATCAGAACAGTCGCAGGTTTTTAGCTGAAATTGATTCAAGTTCAGTGATGATTAACGCATCGACACGGTTTGCCGACGGCTTCGAATATGGTTTGGGCGCTGAAATAGGTATTTCGACCGATAAAATTCATGCCCGAGGCCCTGTAGGCTTAGAGGGCCTTACCTGTCAAAAATGGGTGGTGTTTGGCGATGGACAAATCCGACAATAGTATGGCAGTGGCTATATTTGGTGGGACCTTCGACCCTATTCATAATGGCCATTTAACCATTGCTAGTGATCTAGCTCAGTTACTCGGTGTTAGTGAAGTAAGAATGATACCGTGCGCTTACCCGCCTCATCGCGGCGAGCCCAATGTGTCAACTGAGCATAGGCGAGCAATGCTGGCAACTGCTTTGAGTCATAATGACTACCCGCTGATCATTGATGACATCGAATTACGTCGATCAGCGCCCAGTTATAGTATTAATACTGTTAAACTGCTGCGCCAGGAAATTGGGGCTGTCGCTCCTCTGTTTATGTGTATTGGCATGGACGCTCTGAGTAAACTAGATAGCTGGCATCAGTGGCAGCAGATTTTAGATTTTTGCCACATTGCTGTTTCGTCACGGCCCGGTTACGAGCAGCCTCAAGCAGGCCCTCTAACTGCATGGATTGCCTGTCACCGCAGCGATGATTTGAGAGAAATAAAGAGGAAACCAAGTGGGTGCATCTATTTTTGCGACTTGTCCATGTTAGATATTTCATCTACCAACATTAGAGTAAAGGTGGGTAAAGGGGATGATGTCCGCCATATGCTGCCTGACTCTGTCATTAGCTATATCCAAAAAAACCGTTTATATGAGTAACCTTGTACTATGAAAAAAGATCTCCACGAAATAATAATCTCTGCCCTTGAAGACGTTAAAGCTCAAGATATTGTAAGCATTGATGTTACAAAATTAACTGGCATTATGGACACAATGGTAGTCGCAAGCGGTAATTCTAGCCGCCAAGTAAAATCTCTGGCTAATAATGTAGCTGTCGACGCCAAAAAGGCTGGATTCAGGGTGATTGGAATGGAGGGTGATGACGTTTCAGAATGGATCTTGGTCGATTTTGGAGATGTTATTGTGCATGTCATGTTACCCACAACTCGGGCATTTTATGATTTAGAGAAATTATGGTCTTTGCGCCCAGATGATCGCCCTTTAAACGCGGATGCGGAAGCCGAGGCTGCAATGTTGGGTTCGCCGCCTATTGGTCAGAATTAATTTGAAACTCCGCATTCTGGCTGTCGGTACTCGAATGCCTGCATGGGTAGAAACGGGATGTCTTGAATATAGTAAACGTATGCCGCCTGAACTGCGAATCCAAACCACTGAAATAGCGCTTGGCCAGCGAGGTAAAAGTCAGTCATCAACCAAAGCAACAGAAATCGAAGGCCAATCAATTTTAAAGTCTCTACCCGTTAAAGATTTCGTTATTGCGCTTGATGTGCTGGGCAGAACCATGACTACCGAAAAATTAGCCAGCAATTTAGCCCGCTGGCAAATGGATGGTCGAGATGTTAACTTACTGATTGGTGGCCCAGATGGTCTATCGCCTGATTGTATAGCTAGGGCTAATATGCGTTGGTCTCTATCGGATTTAACGCTTCCCCACCCCCTAGTACGCATTGTGTTAATGGAGCAGCTTTATAGGGCATGGACCATTAATGCTAACCACCCATACCATCGTAATTAGGTGTTTGGATAGATAATAATGATACATAAGGAAGCTTTCTCAGACCCTGCTCGCGAAAGAAGAATATTTGCTAGGCGGCTTATATTTTCTATGTTTATCATGTTGGTCATGGGACTGACCCTTATTTCTAGGTACGTTGACTTGCAGGTCAATCAGTTTCAAGACTTTGTAACGGACTCGGATAATAACCGTGTACATGTGCGACCAGCGGCGCCCACTCGAGGTGTTATATATGATCGAAATGGGGAGATTCTCGCCGATAACAGGCCCACATCCAATCTCTCTATTATTCGAGAGCGCGCTGACGATCTAGACCAGTTAATCAATAAAGTAGGCTCATTAATAACCCTTACCGACAATGATATTACGCGTTTTTATAGTCGATTAAAAAGACGAAAGCCCTTTGAGGCGACGCCACTAAAGTTTAACTTAACTGAAAAAGAACAGGCGATTTTAGCTGTCAACCAGCACATCCTAGACGGCACCAAGATCAGCGCCAAATTGACTCGGTTTTATCCCAAGCGTGATCTTTTTACTCATGTCTTAGGCTATGTTGGCCGAATTAACGACCGTGAAAGTAATATAATTAATGCTATCAATTACAGCGGCACCGACACCATTGGCAAAATTGGTATCGAGAAATTTTACGAGGAATCTCTGCTCGGAGAAGTGGGAAGCGATCATGTAGAAACTAATGCCCGGGGTCGCGTGATGCGAGTTATTGATCATGTAAGCCCTGTTTCTGGTAACGATCTAACACTGCATCTTGACAGCCGTGTGCAGCAGGTGGCCTATGAGGCATTTTCGGGCGAACGCGGGTCTCTAGTTGCAATAGAAATAGAAACAGGCGGTGTTCTCGCCATGGTTAGCGCGCCAAGCTATGACGCCAATCCATTTGTCTCGGGCATTAGCCAAAAGGCTTATGACGCTCTCCTTAACTCAGCAGATAAACCCATGTTTAACCGCTCTATTAGGGGCCAATATCCTCCAGGTTCAACCATTAAACCGTTGTTCGGGTTAATCGGTCTTCAAAGTCAAAGTATTACAACGGAGACTAAGATAGAAGATCCTGGCTATTTTCTTATGGAAGGTATTGAGCGCCCTTGGCGAGACCATAATTCAGAACGGGGCGGGCATGGAAAGGGTGTTGATTTAGCAAAGGCAATCATCGAATCCTGCGACGTGTTCTTTTACAAGATGGGCCTAAAGATCGGCATAGATACTTTGGCAATCAGTAGCCAAGCATTTGGCCTAGGCAAAAAAACTAATATCGATTTACCTGGAGAGCGCTCGGGCATAATGCCCTCTAGAATATGGAAGAAAAATGCTCGTGGAGCATCCTGGTTTGACGGCGATACTATTAACGTGAGTATTGGCCAAGGTTTTATGCTCACCACACCATTGCAACTCGCCGTTATGACCGCTAGCATCGCCTCTCGAGGTAACCTGATTCAGCCACAAATAGTTAAATCTATTAATGGTGTGGAAAACCCTACGATTAAAGTTACCGAAAGCTCTAAGATTAGTGATAAATATTGGAATTATATCCACGAGTCAATGCGTGATGTTGTGCACTCGAATCGAGGCACGGCAAGAGGTATCAACAAGGGTTTGACCTACAACATAGCGGGCAAAACTGGCACAGCCCAAGTCATCAGCATTAATGCCAGCGACGAGTATGATCGGTCAAAGATTAGCGAGCGACAGTGGGATCATGCGCTGTTCGTCGCTTTCGCTCCCGCTGAAGATCCAAAGATAGCCGTAGCCTTAATTGTTGAAAATGGCGAGCACGGCAGCACGGCAGCTGCTCCTATTGCCAGAACTGTCATAGATACATACATCAAATCTGTGATGAGCAACAATGACGCTCAAAACCTAACAGCAACTAACGCTTCTTACTTAAATTCTTTGCAAGGTTATGACGCTTATGCAGAACAATGATTTTGTTAGAAGGATACAAAGCCCGGGCGGCGATCGAAAAAAGAGTGAGTCAATGCATATCGATTTTCCCTTATTAATATTACTGCTTGCGCTATGCACCCTAGGATTGATGGTGCTCTACAGTGCCGGAGATCAAAATCTTGCTTACGTAAAGCGTCAGGCAACTTTCATGGGTCTTGGATTTATAATCATGTTTGTAGTGGCCCAATTCGAAGTTCGCTATTGGGAGAAATGGGCGTTTGTATTTTATGGTCTGGGGCTGTTGTTACTCATTGCCGTATTGTTCTTTGGTGTCGGCGCAAAAGGAGCGCAGCGATGGCTGGATATTGGCTTCTCCAGGCTGCAGCCTGCAGAATTTATGAAGGTAGCCGTGCCTTTGATGTTAGCGTCCTACTTGAGCAAACGTTTTATCCCACCAACGTTAAAGCATATAAGTTGTGCGATGGTGATGATAATGATTCCAGCTGTTCTAATTATGAGGCAACCTGACTTAGGGACGGCGTTATTGATCTTCGTGTCGGGGTTTCTTACTCTGTTCTTGGCGGGCTTAGGCGTACGTTATTTAATAGGCACATTCTTAACCGGTATTGCTGCTGTTCCTGTTATGTGGAATTTTGTCCTTTTAGATTATCAAAAACAAAGAATACTAACGTTACTTTCGCCTGAAAAAGACAAACTTGGTAGCGGGTGGAATATCGTTCAATCTAAAACAGCTATAGGCTCTGGAGGTATAAATGGTAAAGGTTGGACCGAAGGCACTCAATCACAATTGAATTTTCTCCCTGAGAGCCATACTGACTTTATCATAGCGGTACTAGCCGAAGAATTCGGTTTGATTGGCGTCCTTACTCTTCTCGCGCTATATACATTAGTTATTGCTAGGTGCCTAAATATCTCGTTTAAAGCTCAGTCTCAATTTGGTCGATTACTCGCCGGCAGTTTAGGTTTAATCTTTTTTATCTATGTTTTCGTGAATATGGGTATGGTATCGGGTATATTGCCTGTAGTAGGAGCCCCACTGCCAATGATCAGCTATGGTGGTACGGCTATTTTAACGCTATTTATTGGATTTGGTTTGCTCATGGCTATTAGCACAGAGCCCAACCGTATGAGGAAAAACCTTTGATGTCGACACTTAAATTAGTCATTCTGGGAGTACTTTTATCTGTCTCTGCAACTGTCTTAGCCGACTATTCAAAACACCCTGAAGCATCAGATTTTATAAGTACCATGGTCAATAAGCACGATTTCGAACAATCCGAAATTGAGACGTGGCTGGCAAGTGCAACGCACCAAAAAAGTATAGTAAAAGCCATGAGTCGCCCAGCAGAAAAAGCCAAACCATGGCATGAATACCGTAAGATTTTTGTGACCGACAAAAGAACCTCTAGAGGTGTTAAATTTTGGCAAGAAAATCAAGAAACTCTTGAGCGTGCTGAAAAAGAATTTGGGGTTGATCCTGCTATTATCGTGAGTATTATCGGGGTTGAAACTAATTACGGGCGTAATGTAGGAAGCTATAGAGTCATTGATGCTTTGACCACCTTGGCATTTGACTATTACACCTATACTGAGAAACGCGAGTCTAGGAAGATCTTCTTTACCACTCAGCTCGAACATTTATTACTCCTGGCCCGCGAGCAAGGAAAGGACCCATTAACACTCAAAGGGTCTTACGCTGGCGCAATGGGTTGGGGCCAGTTTATGCCGAACAGCTATCGTAACTACGCGGTCGATTACGATGGAGATGAATTCGCAGACATCTGGACCAATCCTACTGATGCTATAGGAAGTGTAGCTAATTACTTTAAAAAGCATGGTTGGAAAACTGGCCTGCCAGTGGCTACACGGGCGCATGTTAAGAATACCCCCGATTCAGCTACGCTCAACAAAATGAAGCGCCCAAAAACCACGATTGCCGACCTTATTACGCAGGGCTATACACCAACTGATCCGGTTGCTACAGACCTCACCGCATTCCCACTGAGCTTTGAAGGCAAGTATGGTCAAGAATACTGGCTGGGCCTGCATAATTTTTATGTTATCGGCCGCTACAATCCTAGAGCCAAATATGCCATGGCTGTTCATCAATTAAGCCAGCAAATTAGAACCAGCCAGTGTAAATTAGCAGAAGACTGCTCATAGTTTTTTTGTACTCCGCTGCCGTGTTGGAATTTTTTCGTCTTAACCCCCAGAAATAAATGTTTCAAGTGCCCATGAATGACTATGGGATGCTAAACTTAGTGCTTACTTTTACTGACAATATGGTGTCCCGCTATGGCTAAGAAATGGCTCTTCTCTGCTCTACTAATTGCGATAGCGATCTCTCTCGTATCTCCGGCTTATAGTCAAATATTGAGGCCTGCTGAACCAGAAATTGCCGCTAAGGCATGGATGTTAATGGATGCTACCACTGGCAAGGTATTACTAGAAAGAAATGCAGATGAACAATTACCTCCAGCCAGTCTCGCCAAGATGATGACCACCTATATTGTATCTAACGAGATCGCTGCTCAGCGGCTTCAGGAGGATAGTGAGGTACTTATTAGTGATAATGCTTGGATTCTAGGTGGCGCTAAAACTGATGGTTCAACTATGTTTCTCAGTCCACGCACTAAAGTATCTGTGCTTGATCTAATGCATGGGGTGATCATACAGTCAGGCAATGATGCTGCCATTGCGCTAGCAGAACATATTGCCGGTAGTGAATATGCGTTTGCCGATATGATGAATCAGCAGGCAGAGATATTAGGAATGCGTAATACCGAGTATTTGAACGCTACCGGACTGCCTGCAGCGGGAATGGTTACTTCAGCACGCGATTTAGGCATTATTGCAAGCGCAATTATTCGCGATCATCCGGAATACTATGAGATTTATGCTAAAAAATACTTCGAGCATAATAATATCAATCAGCCAAACCGCAATCGTCTACTGTGGCGTGATAATAGCGTTGACGGTTTAAAGACGGGGCATACCAGTGAAGCAGGTTACTGTCTAGTTTCTTCCGCCAAACGTCGTGGAATGAGGCTGATCGCAGTGGTTATGGGTGCTAGTAGCGATGAATCCCGAGCACGCGAATCCCAAAAATTGCTCTCATATGGATTTCGCTACTATGATACAAAAGTAGTCTACCCAGCTGGTGAAATATTAAAAACCGGAGCTAAGGTGTGGTACGGCGCAGAAGAGTTTTTGAATTTAACCATTGCAGAAGATGTCACTCTAACAGTCCCTCGCGGTTCTGAAAAAAATCTTAAAGCCAACATTCTCGTTAGCGACTTAATCAAGGCTCCGGTAACAGCCGGGCAAGAACTTGGGCAGCTGCACGTTAGCTTAGACGGGGAAACCCTAGTAGATATACCCCTAGTTGCGGAGAAAAGTATTTCCAAGGCAGGTATCTTTTCCCAATTATTTGACTGGATAATTCTTTTATTCACTCGATTACTGTCGTGAGACTATACCCATGACTGAAAAAAATCAGCCAAAGATAGTGTTCCCCTGCGACTATCCAATTAAAGTTTTAGGAGAAGCACATACAAGCTTTAACGAACATGTCCTTGCCGTAATGGATAAACACGCGCCGGGTTTTGACCGCCAGAAGATATCGGTCCGAGACAGTAGTAAGGGTAGCTGGCAAGCTATGACCGTTGTTATAAAGGCCACTGGAAAATCTCAGCTAGAAAGTATATTTGCGGCATTAAAAACAAGCCCGCGAGTCAAGATGGTGTTATAACAATGGTGCCTGAAACGCCTTTAATTATTCGCCAATTAGGTACCCAGCAATACAATCACACCTTTAATGCGATGAAAAAATTCAATGAAGAACGCAACGAAGCAACCGCGGATGAAATTTGGTTTGTTGAACATTATCCGGTCTTCACTCAAGGTCAGGCGGGCAAAGAAGAATATATTTTAGTACCTGGTGACATACTTGTTGTAAAAACTGATCGTGGTGGGCATGTCACCTATCATGGTCCCGGACAAATCACCGCTTATTTACTTATTGACTTGCGGCGCTTAAATATCGGTGTTCGACAGTTAGTATCTCTCATTGAGAAAGCTCTTGTTGATACGCTAAACTGCTGGAACATTTCGGCTTCACCTCGACGTGAAGCCCCAGGCGTTTATGTTGATAACGGGGAGAAAATTGCCTCTTTAGGATTGCGTATCCGTAAAGGCTGCAGCTATCACGGCCTCAATTTCAACATTAATATGGATATGAGTCCGTGGCAACGCATTAATCCCTGCGGCCTGGGTGTTGTTATGACTCAAGTCGCTGATTTAGTTAATCCTTCTCCAGATATCAAGGTGGTAAGTGAGAAATTAGCGGGGTATTTAACGCTTGGACTCGGTTATAATGACTACTCGACAGGAAAACCATTACCTCATGTTAGCGATTAAGGAAGAAACCTAGCTATGCCATTTGACAGTGTACCTCCACAACGCACACGACGATTGCAGAAGGGCGAAAAGCTTCGCAGTGCCGACAAGGTTGAGCGAATTCCAGTAAAAGTGATCCCGACAAATATGATTCAGCGCAAACCAGAATGGATGCGTATCCGTCTTACAGCCTCACCTAAAGTTCAGGAAATTAAAAATATTCTAAGACGTCACAAGATGTCCACAGTATGTGAGGAAGCAGCCTGCCCCAATCTTCACGAATGCTTTAGCGGCGGCACAGCGACATTTATGATCATGGGTGAAATATGCACACGGCGCTGTCCTTTTTGTGATGTAGGACACGGCAAACCAAATGACCTTGATATTGATGAACCTAGAAACTTAGCCGCTGCTATTCAAGAGATGGGATTGAAATATGTCGTTATTACCTCGGTGGATCGAGATGACCTTCGCGATGGTGGCGCACAGCACTTTGCAGACTGTATACGTGAGGCAAAAATTTTATCACCTGGCTTACAGGTGGAGGTGTTGGTACCAGATTTTCGTGGCCGTATGACTCCAGCCCTAGACATACTATCCAAGACACCGCCGGACGTTTTTAATCACAACATGGAAACTGTGTCGCGGCTATATAGGGAGGCTCGCCCGGGCGCAAACTATGCTTGGTCTCTTAAGCTACTCAAAGAATACAAGGCACTAAACCCACGGGTAAAAACCAAGTCCGGCTTGATGGTAGGGCTTGGTGAAACTAAAGATGAGCTACTGAGGACATTGGATGATCTCCGTGAACACGATGTTGATATGCTTACGGTTGGTCAATATCTGCAACCATCAGTCAATCATTTCCCGATAGATCGCTTTGTTCATCCAGATGAATTCGCAGAATATACTGCTTACGCAGAAAGTATTGGATTCAAGCAGGCAGCCTGTGGTCCTCTAGTGCGTTCTAGCTATCATGCAGACAAGCAAGCTAGAGGCGAAGATATAAGCTGATTTTAATATTTTTATGCAGCCGAGTATTACCCCGTAATATAAACACCCTTTTAGATACGATTACTCAGTTGACCAAATCTCACGAATTGGCTCACCAAAATCATCATAAATGATTTTTTTTGTTGGCCGCTTGGAGGCCTTGATCACTTTTGGAGGGTTCTTTTTGATTTTTCGACTATCTAGAGCTAAGACTACATCATTAATATAAGTTCTAGTTTTTGGTGGCTCACTGCTCACAAATGCTGATCTGCCGCGAGGTTTGTCGGCGGGTTCACCCGTTTCACCAGCACCATGTTTTTTGATTTCACCACCCAACAACAAGAACTCCGCCGTCTTTCGGCGTAGCTCCCTGCGGATAGCATTTTTACTGGATCGTGAAGTCACAATTTTTTTCAGAGTAAAGGCGACTTCTTAGTCTAACAAAAGACCTTAGCCTTTCACACAAACAAAAGGATAAAACGGCTATTTAGTCAAATAAATCAAGTTGTAACACCAAATCTTGCTGACTAGTGTCGATAAATCGCACCCCCACACCAATCAATCTTACCGGCCGCTTGCCTCGCTCCCACGCCTGATAAAACAAATCTTCAAAGCTCTCTATAGGTAAGCCTTTTGTCGTCTGACGTTCGACAGTGGTGCTGGTGAAGTCATTAAATTTCACCTTAATGAACTGTTTGGTCACTAAATAGTCATTATCGACACGGCGTAGGCGACTTCGTAACTCTATCAATAGATCAGCAATTTTTGGAACGCAAACAGACTGACTGGGTAAATCGTCAGTATAAGTATGCTCAACACTGAGTGATTTTCGTCGGTTATTCGAGTTAACCTGGCGATTATCTACACCAAAACTTAAATCATGGAGGCGTTTACCAAAAGTGCCAAATTTATCCACCAACTCAATAAGAGATTTCTGCTGCAAATCTCCACAGGTTTTAATGCCTAACCGATCAAGTTTTTCATTAGTCACTTTGCCGACACCAAATATTCGCTTAACGGCTAGTGTTTTCACAAAGCCCTCAACATTATCGGGGGTAATAACGAATTGTCCATTTGGCTTGTTTAAGTCGCTAGCGACTTTTGCCAGAAATTTATTAGGCGCCACGCCTGCAGAAGCTGTAACCCCTACTTCTTCAGCTATAATTTTTCGTATTTCCTCTGCAATCAACGTAGCGCTACCTTGAAAATCGGTGCAATCACTAACATCCAAGTAAGCCTCATCGAGAGATAAGGGCTCAACTTTATCGGTAAATCGATAGAAAATTTGGCGTATTTGCTGGGCGGCCTCTCGGTACTTCGCCATAGTTCCAGGGATAACAATAAGATCTGGGCATAGCCTGAGGGCATGCGCAGTGGGCATAGCCGACCTAACGCCAAACTGCCGTGCCTTGTAATTACAGGTCGCAACAACTCCACGTCTATCTGATTTTCCACCTACCGCTACGGGTAAATTCTGCAACGAGGGGTCATCGCGCATTTCGATAGCAGCGTAAAAACAATCACAGTCACAGTGAATGATTTTTTTCACTTACATGGCCTTTGTTAGCTTTTCGTCCCCATAAAAAACATCAAGACGCCTACATATTGATCAGGGCGCTTCATCTTCAAACTGGTGGTCAGCAACACGAAACCCGACACGTTTAGATATAATATCTGGTATTAACAGCATTGCAGGCGTTAATAATAATGTCAGAATAGTCGAAAAAGCGAGTCCATTTACAATGGCACTTGCCAGTGGTTGCCACCAAGACGCCACCATGCCGCCAACAGTATAGGAGCGATGAACAATGTCGATACTAATGCCGTTTGCAAGCGGCAGTAATCCAACAATAGTCGTCACCGTTGTAAGCATAACGGGTCTGAATCGTGATTTTGCCGCTGCCAAAACTGCTTCTGACGATGTCAACAAACTATTATTTCGTCTCAGGTAGTTATAGGTATCAATCAATACGATATTGTTATTAACCACTATACCCGCCAGAGCAACTATACCAACACCGGTCAGAACCGTACTAAAGGTGGCTTGAGTAACTATTAGACCAAGTAACACACCAGCGGTCGATAGCACCACAGAGAAAAGAATCAGCCCTGCCTGGTAGAAACTATTAAACTGCATGACTAGCATTATCATCATTAAAGACATGGCCAATGAGAACGCTGTCGATAAAAAAGCTGCTGAATTGGCCTGCTCTTCATTGGCACCACGGAAACGTATTTTTACTGATGAACCGAAATCTTGCTGGTCTATCCAGGCACCAATCTCATTGGTTTGATTGTCAGCCAAATATCCATCTTTTGAATTCCCTAGAATCATTACCGTTTCAAGCATGTCGTATCGTTGAATGGCATCAACTCTAGGTTTAGCTATTCGTTGACTGAAGCTACTTATGGATACTGGGCCATTGGGAGTGTTGACACTTAAATTATCTATAGTCGTTAACTGCCGATCCTGTTTCGGGTAGCGGAGTCTAATTTCAATTTCGCCGTCTGCATCATCTGGCCGAAACTCGCCAATTATGATGCCGCCGGTAACCATCTGTACCATATTACCTACGTCGGCAACATTGACTCCCAGCATGGCGGCTCGAGCGCGGTCGACCTCAACCTCCCACTGGATACCCGCTAATGGTAGAGTATCTTGCAGATTTCTAATGCCCTCAACATTGTCGTCAATCCACTGTCTGATTTGCGAAACAGTTTTATACAAAGCCTGACGATCCGATGACGAAACCTGAATCTGAATATCCTTGCCTGTAGGCGGTCCAGTCTCCATTTCCTGTCCTGTGGCATAAATACCAGGCAACTCACTGATACCCTCTCTAATTGCCGCAAATACCACATCACTGCCTTTTTCTCGCTGCTGTCTAGGGAAGAGCTCTACCAAAAAAGAACTTATCTTATCTCTACTGACATCAGAACCATACACGACAGAACTATCATTACTGCTGTAGCCATAAAGATTATTTACACCTTCAATCTCTGAGACAATTTCATGCACCTTGAGCGTAATTTCTCTCTGTTCATCAATAGATAAATTTCCCTGCGCCCGCACCTCTAGCATTCCATATTGACTCTCTATTTGAGCAAAGAAA
>CAWKZU010000041.1:0-12631 GCA_963854585.1 Gammaproteobacteria bacterium
TAGATCGTGTCCAGTTCAATCGACCCTTAGCCGCTAACCAACTTATTCAATTTAAGCTGGCCAACATGCAAACCGATATTAGTCTTGGCTTGCAGGGTTCTCTTCGCGCTGGGCGGTTAAAAGAACAAGGTAATCTTGCTCCAGAGCTAATATCGCTGCTGAAGCGTAATAACTGTAGCAAAGCACTAGAAATAGCTCGAATGGCGAGAGACATGCATGGCGGAAATGGTATTTCGGATGAATATCCAGTGATGCGTCATATGCTGAATCTTGAAGTCGTCAATACCTACGAAGGTACAGCAGATGTCCACGCCTTGATCTTAGGAAGAGCGCAAACGGGCATTCAAGCCTTTAGTTAGATTGACTCATAGATAAGGAAAATCATGGCCGGTCCACTCACAGGTTATCGCGTATTGGATATGAGCCGAGTATTAGCCGGGCCTTGGGCTGGACAATTATTGGCGGACCTAGGAGCGGACGTAATCAAGGTGGAGCGGCCTAAGGTAGGCGATGATACACGCCATTGGGGACCTCCATACCTAAAAGATACAGATGGCAACGACACGGAAGATGCCGCCTATTTTTTCTCAGCTAATCGCGGAAAACGATCCCTCACCGTCGATATCACTCAGCCAGAAGGTCAGGATATTATCCTAAAACTGGCCGCTAAAGTTGATGTGCTGATTGAAAATTATAAAGTGGGAGGCCTGGCTAAATATGGGCTTGATTACTCTTCTTTAAAAAAGGTTAATCCGAAACTGGTCTACTGCTCCATCACTGGCTTTGGGCAAACGGGGCCTTACGCCCAACGTCCCGGGTATGATTTTCTTATTCAAGGTATGGCTGGGCTAATGAGTGTTACAGGCGAACCAGACAGCCAAAATGGTGGCAGCCCCACCAAAGTTGGCGTCGCAGTAACAGATATATTTACTGGGCTCTATGCTGCCAATGCTATTCAAGGCGCTCTCTTAGAACGCCATCATTCCGGTATGGGACAGTATATTGACCTTGCTCTACTCGACGTTCAGGCCGCCGTCATGGCCAACCAAGCTAGTAACTATCTCATCGGCGGCCAAGTCCCAGGCCGTTTAGGCAATGCACACCCCAATATAGTCCCCTATCAAGCCTTTGCGACCACAGACAGCCATATTATTATCACCGTGGGCAATGACCAGCAGTTCATGCGCTTCTGCCAAGTGATAGAACAACCTAAATGGGCTGATGACCAACGTTATGCCACTAACACTGCACGTGTTAACAACCGCGCGACGCTTTGTGCCCAAATTACCAAGCATCTTAAGCAACAAACTAGTCAGTATTGGCTCTCTAAATTTGAAGATCATGGAGTTCCCTGCGGCCCCATCAATACCATAGATCAAGTATTCAACGACCCCCAGGTACAGTCGCGTAATATGGTTTTTACCATGCAAGACACTCGTGCGGGTGAACTAAAGTTAGTCGCCAATCCAATAAACTACAGCCGATCACAAATTGAATACAATCTGGCACCCCCCGAATTAGGCAATCAAACCATTGAAATTTTGCAAGAGTATTTGGAATACACTGAAAGCACACTACAATCATTAAAATCAAAAGACATTATATAGTGCCCAGAGAGATTCTTTATCTTCATGCTGAGAGCTTCCACTAAGGAAGCAAGCCAAACGCCTTTATGGAAAGCAACACACGTCACAGGCTTTTAATATTAAAAGATTCGCGAGCTCAAACATCTATTTTGATGGCTTTTAAGGCTTAAAATGGCTCAGAAATAAAAAATGCGCTTAAAAAGATAACCAAAGATCCGGATATATTCTATGATTTAACCATTCTCGTTGGCCTAAATGTCGATATTAATACTCAAATTCGATGACTTTTATAGTTGCATAAATTGTAAGTGATGAGCACCAAAAGCCTTTTATAGCAGAGTTTAAAGAGCCTACCTCTATATTTACATTCACATATCTATCTAAACTTCTGAATGGAAAACAATAATTTGTATTACCTTTTGGCTAAAGTGAACCTTTTCCGGTCTAATTTGTACGTGATTTTGATCTAAAAAAACATGCGCTAGTGTAATTTTTGGTATACGATTGACACAGACTTGGATGAAAAGTTCCTTTTTTTCGGAATTTATTATCATTCTTTATTAGGTTTTTGGGAAAAACAAGTCAACATAAAGCCTCTATTGGTTAGTATTTACAAGGTTGTTCACTATGCTAGGTGTGAAAAAAAACACTTCGCATTGAAGCTGATCTTGATACCAACAGAAGCAAAAATTTATACTTGGGAGATATTAAATGAAACTTACACCTTTAACTAAAGCCATACGTGCTTCAATCGGGGCCTCGCTGCTGTTATCTGCTGCAATGCCGCTGATGGCACAAGATACAAATGAAGAAATAGAAGTCGAAGAAGTAGTTGTAACGGGCTCACGTATTAAGCGTGCTACAGCCCCTGCATCACAATCTGTCATTAGCATTACGGCGCAAGACATGAAGTTGTCAGGCGATGTGTCTGTTGCTGATGCTCTTCGTTCATCATCTCTTAACTCACTTGGTTCTTTTCGTGAGTCATCAGGTAACTCAGCTCAGTCTAACGCTACCATTAACCTTCGAGGAGCTGGTGCATCACGAACAGCTGTTCTGATTAATGGTCGTCGTACTGTTGGCTCTGCTTCCTTCGGCGGTGGTGGTACTGTAAACCTTAACCTTATACCTATGTCTTTTGTTGATAGAATAGAAATCGTTGCTGATGGTGCTTCTGCGGTATATGGTTCTGACGCTGTAACTGGTGTTGTGAACATAATCCTTAAGTCAGGCTATGATGGCGCAGAATTTACTGCTCGTTTTGGTGATCGCTCAAAAGATGACGGCACTGAGCATGGTTTCTCTTTCTTAACCGGCGCTCAAGGTGACAAGGGTTCTGTAACCTTTGGTATCGAAATGGATACTCGTGATCCTGTCTTCGATAAAGACCGTTCATTCACAGCCGCTCGTTATAGCGACCTGGATGGCGATGGATTTATTACAGGGTATGCAGAAACAGAAGGTGTTTCATTCTATGGGTATTCCATAGTTAACCCAGATTACACTGGAACGTTCAGCAACACTGATCGTGACTCTTGGTATGTTAACCCAGGTAATAACTGTGTTGATGATGGCTCTTTTGTTGGTGAAATGAAAGCTGATGCTGTGTTTGGACCTGATGCTGGTTTCTACTGTGGCTATGCTTATGCTAACGTTTCTGCTAACCGAGCTTCAACGGATCGTATCAACGCCTATGTCAACGCTGACTATGAAATAAGTGATGACATTAGACTCTCTGTTGATGCTGTGATGTCTAATAACGAATCATTTGGACGTTATGCTCCACCAGCAGCATATGGAAGCGCTCTTGCCAGCGACCCAAAGAACCCGTTTGGAAAGGCAATGAGTGGTTATTTCCGTTGGACTGATATCGGTACTCGTGACAACATTGTTAATGACTCGTTAGTTGACGTCAACTTCGCAATAGAAGCCACTATTACTGATGATCTTTCGTTTGACGCCTACTACACATACTCTGACTACCGTTCAGCATCTATCGGTCAGTACTACTTGAGCTATGGTGGTTTTGCTGAGAACGTTGCAGAAGGTATTACAGACTACGATCAGTATGTAGCTAACCTAAAGGCAACGACTCTTAATGATGATCGTCAAAATTTGCAAAAGCTTTTTGCCGGTATTCAGTACAACATGTTTGAGATGGCCGGTGGTCAAGCGATCCTGGCAGCTGGTGTTGAAACGTTTGACATTGACTATGCAGCACTAGTTGATGCTCAATCTGAAGCAGGCCTAGTCGGTGGTTCAGCAGGTAACTCAGCTGAAGGCTCTCGCAGTGTTAAAGCTGTAACGGCTGAAGCTATCCTTCCCTTTACTGATTACTTAGAAGTCGACTTAGCAGTTCGCTACGATGATTATTCTGACTTTGGTAGCGAAGTATCACCTCGTGCGGGTCTAACCTTCACTATGATTGACAACTTAACCCTAAAGGCGTCATACGGCCAAGGCTTCCGAGCTCCAAACCTTTCTAACCTCTACGGTGCTACGTCGTTCTCTGCTGAAGGCGCAATTGACTACTATGGTTGTTCATTAGTGGGTACACCTGAAAATGAGTGTAACTCTCGTCAGTTTGACACCTTCATTGGTTCAAACTCGAGCTTACAAGCAGAAACATCTGAGACCTTCTCGTTCGGCGCAGAATACACCTATAATGATAACTGGGTGGGCAAGATACAGTTTGTTACTCTTGAGCTGCAAAACGCAGTTGAGTATACATCTGCACAGGACATGTTGAATGTTGACAACAATACTAATGGTAATAACCCTGCAGTCGTTCGTGGTGCCAACGGTAATGTTATCTCAATCGCAGCGGGCTATCAGAACGCAGTGAGCGATGTAAGTCGTGAGTCAATTGATTTGGCTCTACAAGGAAGCATTGATACTGATGACTATGGAAGCTTCGGTTTCCGCAGCGACGCCACTAAGTACTTAAAGTATGAGTCAGAGGCTCAATTTGGTACGGGTATCCTAGGTGATGCAGTTGATACCTTAGGCTTCCCAGAGTGGAGATCTAATGCCACTATTTCGTGGGATATGGGCAACTGGTCTGCAGCATTTAGTGCTGACTACATCGGTGAGTCTGAGAGTTCAAGTGGTGAGGTTAAGTGGGATTCCTACAAGACCTATAACTTGAATGCTTCTTACGATCTAAGCGACTATGGGTCTGTTACAATTGGTGCTAATAACTTGACCAATGAAGATCCTCTACTTGACGCGTTTGGTTCACAAGCAGATGAGTATCAGTACTCTATTCTCGGCCGAGTTATCTACATGCAGTATACTGTTGAGATGTAAAGTAAGCGTTACTTAAGTAAGACAAAGAGCCCGCTTATGCGGGCTCTTTTTTTGAGGAAAGAAAATGGAAGCGTGGGGCAATTTCTGGCAAAAAGGTCATAGTACGACGTTTGGTGAGTACTATGCCGACGGCTATACCAAAGGCTACATAGCCGACTGGTGGTCGGACATCATTAGTCAAAGACAAGAAAAAACACTTAACATTCTTGAAGTCGGATGCGGAAATGCATCTCTTGCACCCTGTTTGCTAGATTTAAACGTTACAGGAACTTACACGGGTGTTGATGCCGCTCAGATACAATTATCAGAAGCTGTGCAAAAACGCGGTAACCATCACTTAGAATTATCACTTCATAGTGAAACCTGCATTGAAAACTTTCAGTCAACCGAACAGTTCGATTTAATCGCCTCCGTCTATGGACTTGAATACTCACCACTGAAAAAATCTTTACCCTTACTTAAAAAATTACTCGCGCCAAGTGGTCAGTTGACGCTGTTAATGCATCACGCTAAATCTGTGATTACTGAGATGTCAGTAAAAGCCTTAACCGAATTTGATTTCGAACAAATGGAAAAGATCGTGAGCCATATTAATATGATTAATGATCAACTTAATCAATGCCAGGGCGATCTAAAAGCCTTGTCAAAATCTGCAAAAGCGGAAGCTGCTAGAGAAGCAGTCAACGAATTCATTTCATCCGTGATGAACAAATCAACAGAAGAGCGAAACCCCATATTGGTCGATTTTTCTCAAAGTGTGCTGCTCTTCTTTAAAAAGGTTCGCGAAACAGAACAGCAACGGCGTGATTTCATTGATGGCATCTTGCCTGATTTCCATGCATCGAAAGAGCGCTTTACTCAAATGGTCAATGTGGCTCGCAATGATAAACAAATCGAGACTTTTAAAACTCAGCTAATGGACGCCGGATTTAATAATGTTAAGATTGATCCAATCAATAATGAAGGAGTTCCTGTCGCATGGAATGTACACGCAAACTAACCCTGCTCATAGGGCTAACTCTCTCCCTATTCGCCCATTCTAATGATGTTAACGATTGTCTTACCATTGAAGACAGTGATGCACGTCTAGCATGCTACGATCAGACGCTTGGATACACCGGTCCATCAGTGCCAGTATCCACAAGCGTTGGAATATCGGCTTCTCCCGTTGTTGGAGTAGTTTCTCGGACACCAGAAAGGCCTGTCGCACAGATTGGTAATATTACGGCTGCTCAGAATGCATATGACCAAGTAATCGCTAACTCATTATCTATGCAGGTAACCAAGGTCCACAAGACGAAAAGTAGGAAAGTCTATTACTACACCGATACGGGTAGGATTTTCCGTAAAACCAGCGAACGACCCATAACCTTTAAAGTAAATGATAAAGTTAATATAGAGGGTGGCTTTTTAGGGGCCCAATTTTTGAGAAATCAAGATGGGAAAAAAATTAAAATACGTGAAGTGAAATAGCTATTTATATAATCCAATAATGTATACTTCTGTGATTATGTAGAAAATTCAATCGGAGATTACTGATGAAAACTCGTTTATCTATGCTTATACCTAGAATATTAATAGGCCTCATGCTTGTCACTCTGCCAGCTATAGCAAAGCTGCCAGGGGCAGGAGAATCTATCTTAGAACTCTGGAAAGATGAGTTTAGCAACCTCACGGTATCGCCTTCCGGGAAATACATCAGCGCGATTTTGCGTCGCGATGACAGAAACACACTAGTGATCATGGATCGTGCTACAGGCAACGTTATTCCGGGTAAAAGTGTTAAATATGACAAACGCGACCGCATGGAGGTCATGGGTGGACAATGGATAAAAGATGAGATCTTTGCCTACAACACGTTTATTGATGATGGCGAACGTCGGCCTGGCTATAGTGGTGATATCTTTTTACTCCATATGGACAAACAGCTGAACGAGCGAGTTTGGCATTGGAAAGGGACCTATGAAAAGCGCGTGAGTAAAACTGGTAATTTTATTCGAGGCGGTTTAAATGTCCTCTCAATTCTTCCTGACGAGAAAGATAATATTCTAGTCTCAAATTATCCTTATAAGCGCAGAGATGGGGGTGTGAGACCCAATATTTACAAAATGAATATATCGACACTTAATTTTGACAAAGTCAAAGTTGGCCCAGCGCGCGGTGCGCAAATTATGTCAAACAGAAATGGTTCCACGCTTGTGGGCGTAGCACCCGCCCCTGAGATGGGTAGTATCTTTTACTCTTATAATATCGGTGATGACAAGTGGAGTGACATGGTAGTCGACCTTCCCCGCAAATTTTCACCGCGAAAGGTCTCAAATGATGGGAAAGTGGTCTACGGACTAACGCAACTAAAAAAGGGAATTAATGCTTCTCAATCTCTAGTCAAAGTCACTTTAGACTCAGGTAAGTATGAAGTGATTCACGATTTTGGGTTTGTTTCTCAGATATCGATCAGCTTCACAAAGGCAGACGGCCACCCCGACTATGCTACCTGGGTTGATGATGAACCTCAGATAAAAGTATTTAACAAGACTCGAAACGCTCAAGTAGTAGCGGGCTTTGCAAAGGGATTCCCAGGCTACAATGTGTCTCTATTAGACTCAGATGATGCCGGAGAAAATATAGGGATTCACGTCGGATCACCGGGTATTAGAGGTGAATACTATCTATGGGAGAAGGACACGGGTAGTGCTCGTTATCTATTTAGCCAACAAGAGACCATTGATCAGCTAGGTCTGAATTCATATGAATCGATTAAATACACTACCAGTGATGGGGTTAAACTCCAAGGCTGGTTACTAATGCCCCGTAGTGGAAAACCTAAGGCGTTAATAAACTATATCCATGGTGGACCGCACGGACCATACATTGAATATGGCTACAACTATAGAATGCAGGTTTTAGCAGAGATGGGCTATGCTGTATTTGCACCTAATTTTAGAGGTTCAGGTGGTTATGGCAATAATCTAGAGCGTTCTGGCTATAAGCAGTGGGGCACTCGCATGCTAGATGATATGCGGGAAGGTGCTGAGTTTGTGCAAGCCAACCATAATGTAGGGGATAAGGTATATACCCTTGGCGGTAGCTATGGTGGCTACTCTAGCGCGCAGAACGTAGTTCGTCACAACGATTATTATGATTGCAGTGTGATCATGGCTGGCTTTTTTGAATTTGATGAACTCAGAAGTACCTGGGACGGAAGAGGAGGTTTTAACACAAACGACTATACTGATACTGCAATGGGAACTGATTCAGATAGTCTGCGGGCAATGTCACCTATCCATAATTTAGACAAGGTTAAAGTTCCTCTACTTGTTATTCATGGTAAAAGCGATGTGCGTACGCCCCTTGCAGGCGCCAAAAAATATGTTAAAGCTTTGAAAAAAACGGATATAGACTTCAAGCATCACTTCTACGCAAAAGAAGGCCATGGGTTGTATTTCGACGACAATATGTTGGATCAGCAAGAGAAAATCCAGAAGTTTCTCAATAAGTGTGATGCCAGAACGCCATTAAATATAGCTTCTCGCTAAATTAGATGGACAATAAAAAAGCCCCCATTGGGGGCTTTTTTATTGATGTCACTTCATGCCGATAACTTACCTATAGTGGTTATTTCTGACTATCTATCCAAGATATAACCGACTCTTCCAGAATCTCTAGTGGCATAGCGCCATTCAGTAATATCATCTCGTGAAACTCTCTAATATCAAAGGCCTCGCCCAACTGTTCTTCAGCCATAGCGCGTAACCGTAACATATATAACTGCCCTACTTTATAGGCGGTCGCCTGTCCTGGCCAGACCACATAGCGCTCTATCTCACGAGTAACTTCAGCCTCGGTCATGCCAGTCTTTGATAGCATATACTCAATGGATTTTTCACGACTCCAGCGTTTCGCATGCATACCTGTATCTACCACTAAACGCACCGCACGAAAAATCTCTGCCTGAAGTCTACCCAGATCCCCCAGAGGGTTGTCCTGATACATACCCATATCCTCGGCAGCAATTCTCTCTGAATACAAAGCCCAACCCTCGGAGTAAGCGCTAAAAAGGCCAAACTTACGTAAAAATGGGACATTTTCGATCAACTGAGCCGCAGATAACTGAAAATGATGCCCTGGAGAACCTTCGTGGTACATAAGTGTTGGTAGCGTCCAACGAGGGTTATCTCTGGTGTCCTTCTGGTTAATATAGAAACGACCTGGCGCCGAACCGTCAAATGCAGGTGGTCTATAATAACCGCCAGGCGCTGAACCCTCTGAGTATTCAGGCACTCTGACAATTTCCAGTGGCTGCGGTGGTATGGTGATAAAGTAATCGGCCACCTTGGCCATAATTTGGTCATTGACCTCATTTAGGTAGGCTATCTGTTCAACGCGCCCCTCATCTGTATTAGCAAAATTGTGTTCAGGCAGTTCCATTAAGTAACGAATTCTCGACAGAATAGAGCCATCAATCAATCCTTGATTGATCAAAATAGCGTCCATCTCTAATTCAATGCGTTTGACCTCTGATAGACCAATTTTATGGATTTCATCTGCGGTTAACGTTGTTGAGTTGCTTGAACGCAATGCTGCTCGATAGATATCTTCACCATGGGGTAGGCGCCAAATGCCTGCATCATGATTACTTATCGTCAATAGCTCTTCAAATAACCCTATCATCTCAGCATATTGGGGTAATATCTCACTTTCAACGACTTCTGCAGCTTGATTCGACAACTCTGCCTTTCGCTCTTCAGTAATATCTTCAACGTCTTTAAGTTTATCCACGAGCGTGGTGATCAGTGGGTTTGCTTGAGCACCTTCCTCAGAAAAGGAGCGCATGCCCATCAGCGCTTTTTCAATAACAAAATCTGGAGGCACGGTGCCATTATTGCGATCATTTACCACCTGAACTTTGACTTCAGCAATAACGCGAGCAAACTCATAAAGTCGAGAGATATAGCGTTGAAAACTTTTTTCGTCCTTAATAATATGACTATCTGTCAAGAACTGTGGCAAGTTGACCATTGGGCCAGAAATTTGATTAACCCGATAACCGCCATATTCAAACTCGCTTTGGCGAATAATATCATCATAGAACCAAGCAACAATTTTCCAGCTTAAGAGTTCCTGCCCTTTTAGTCCTTCAGGACCATAGTCATCGAGCCCTGCTCGACTCTGACGCATAAATTCGAGCATTTCTAACTCTGATTGCTTGTCGTAATCACCTAATTTATCACTGTGGAAATCTAAAGGAGAGTTATCAACTGCGCCTATAGAGGTGAGTAACTCTGGCGAACGAAATAACATTTGAAGCGAGACTTTGTTAACATAATTATTAACGCCGACCGGCGAGCCCCAAAACCAGACATACAAACCAAGAACTGCCACCACAATTAGTGATAACGTGTATTTAAGAATTATTTTGAATAGATTAATAGTGTTATTACTCCGAATTGATTGTTTGATATTACGCTTCTTTGTTAGACGCCTAAGATGACGGTATTGTATTCAACCCGGCTCTAAAGTCTATCGAAAATGACATAACATGCCCGAAGTGTCAATGAAAGTTTATTTCAGGATAATCCTGTAAAACTATATTGATTCCTCTATAAGAGCCTAACCTTAATCAGGTCAAATAACTGATCTACGTCGCCTTTACACTGTTTTAACTCTGCGCTAGTGATCAATAGAGAATATTGTGAGTCGCAGATAGCAACAATGCAGGGGGCATGGTTTCTGAACGACTGGAGATCGGGCTCTAGCTCATCAAGATGCAGGTTTTCAAAGGGAATATCTAAAGCCTGCTGAGCATCGCGAAAATCAGCTTTTCCTCTAAATGGTCCATGTGTGATATCACAGAGGGCGCAGTCAGACTGACCCGTTAATTTGCCAACAAGGTACTTTAACTCGCCAAGAACAGAGCCGTTTGCATTGTATATGCCGACTAATTTATCAATCACCATTAACCGCATCCCTGCGTTTAGTTAATCTGTAAGTGTAAACGACTTTTCTAGTCAACCATGGCTATTTTAGGAAGCTGAATACCCCATCCAGTCAAATCAGGTGAAATAGGCTTTATCTGTTCGCCAGTATGTCTCTCATTACATTGGAGGCAGTCTTAGTAAAGACGCCTGGTACAACAGCATGAACAATTGCTACGGGCACCAATAACTGCAACTTGATGGCGACTCCTAATGAGTGCCACATGTGCTGAAGTGCTGTTTCATTTACTTCTTCCAAATGCTCTCTACATTGCCTACTAATCATGACTTACACCTCTTTTCAGGCACATTTCTAGTCAACCATAACCATTTTAGGAGCAGGAAACCCATTAAAGTCACAGGCACAGGTCGTGCAGTAGGCTCCCAAATTGGTAATAAACACCATATCTTCTACCTCCATGTTTGAAGGAAGCTTGTGTTCACCCACCACATCAATAGAGTCGCAGGTAGGCCCTGCAAGAGTCCACAGTCCAAGTTCACCGGTGCGCTGACTGACGATATTTGACGGGAAACCTTCAGCCAACTCCATTAACCCACCGTAGGTGCCAGTATCTAGGTATAACCAGCGTTTTTCATCTCGTGTTGCGAGACCGACAACCTGAGTCACTAAACAGCCAGCCGAGCCCACTAAAAAGCGGCCAGGCTCAGCCATGATCTGAATAGAAGCTGGAATAGTCTCTAGCGCTTTGTTGATGGCCATGCCAATTTCTGCAATGGCAGGCTCAGTCCCAGTGAACTGGACAGGATAGCCTCCTCCAATATTTAATAGCTCTGGGGTCCAGCCATTGGCTTCAAGTTGACTGAAAATATTTTTTGCTGACTGAATTCCTTCGATCCAATTATTAATATTGGCACACTGTGAGCCAACATGAAAAGTCACTCCGGTAATTTGCATGCCGACACTTTTTGCGGCTTCAATAGTTGCCGTAATGCCCGATAAACTCGCACCAAACTTACCCGCTAGTGGCCAGACCGACCCTTCATTACTCACTTCGGTGCGCAAATATAGTTTAGCGTCGGTTTTAATCGCAGCTATCTTTAGCACCTCTTCCGGCGTATCTACAACAAACCACTGAATACCGGCCGCGGCTGCCTGCCGAATAGACGCCGGTGATTTTATTGGATTAGAGTAAAAAACAGTTGCCAAATTTGCACCCAGATCAACCATCGCTTGAAGCTCAGCTGATGAGGCTATTTCAAAACAACAACCCTCTTCTTTAAATATCCGAAGGATATTGGCATCAGGATTCGCTTTGACTGCAAAATGTGGTCGCACTCTCGGCATGGCGGCAATAAAGTTTCGAGCGTTTCCTCTTAGTCGTTGCTCAGACACAGCTAAGACCGGACCAATGTAATTTTCAATGCAAGGGGTGCTAAAGGCTATCTGCTCTCGAGTATCCTTCTCAAACATCATCCGCTGATTAGATTCTAATACAGTATCCATTTGTTCAGTCGCCAAATCCATCTAATTTCTCCCTTTGCATAAACCTTTAAGTTTGCCCAGTTTACGTCGATAAACTGTCAATTTGTATTGCCAAACCTACAAATATGTTTATTATTACTTAACTTTTTGTATTATTTAGAGTCATATTGCTATGAAAAACCAACAAGCCCTTATTAGCCTATTGCAGGAAAATAGCCGACGTCCTGTTTCTGATTTAGCCAAGCAATTAGGTCTGAGCCGTGCAACGGTGCAGCAAGCCATGGAACGTCTTGAGCACACGGGTGTAATCCAAGGTT
>CAWKZU010000042.1:0-12178 GCA_963854585.1 Gammaproteobacteria bacterium
CTATAGGTCTGGAAAGTACGCTCCACACCAATGCCATTAGAGATTTTACGCACAGTGAAGGCTGAATTAAGCTGGCGATTACGCTTTGCCAGAACCACACCCTCAAATGCCTGAAGACGTTCGCGCGTGCCCTCTTTTACCTTTACCTGAACAACAACGGTGTCACCGGGGCTAAAGTCAGGGATTTCTTTACCCATCTGCTCTTTCTCAATCGCAGCGATAATAGATGTTTTATTAGTCATTTCTTGCTCCTCAATTTTCATTGGTTGGTGGAAAACCACCTGATTTAGAGCTCTGTACAGAGAGGATGAACATTATCCGTTGCCATCATCTGCCAGCGCAGCACTCACTTCCTTGAGTAATGCCTGTTGCTCTTTTGTAAGCTCCAGGCGATCCAGTAATTCGGGTCTTCTTTGTTGAGTCCGCAATAAAGATTGCTGCAGCCTCCAACGTCTAATTCTTTCATGATCACCTGAGAGTAAAACCTCTGGGACCCTTTCCCCCTCATAAAACTCAGGGCGGGTGAAATGTGGGCAATCTAACAACCCCCGGGCAAAGGAATCTTGCTCTGCCGAATCCTCATGGCCGAGCGCTCCAGGAATTTTCCGTATCAGAGCATCCAACAAAACCATTGCCGGCAACTCTCCACCACTGAGAACATAGTCTCCAATAGACCATTCCTCATCAATCTCAAGCTCAACTAAACGCTCATCGATACCTTCATACCGACCAGCGATTAGAATCAAATTTCGCGTCTCAGCAAATTGATTAATCGCCTGTTGATCTAAAACCTTGCCTTGAGGTGATAAATAAACCACCAAAGCCTGCCCATCCATCCACTGCTTAGCTTCCGCAATGGCTCTTCGCAGAGGCTCAACCAGCATTACCATGCCTGGCCCACCTCCGTAAGGTCGATCATCTACAGTTTGATGTCGATCCTCAGTAAAATCTCTCGGGTTAAAACTAGCCACCTCTACTAACCCGTTTTTAACGGCACGGCCACTTATTCCATAAGCAGTGACCGCTTCAAACATTTCTGGAAACAGGGTAATGAATGCAATTTTCATTAATCTTACCTCTGTTACAGGTACAGACTTAAAACTGCGGATCCCAGATCACATCGATCCTTTTAGCCTCTAAGTCCACGTCCCTCACAAACTGCTTGGTATAGGGAATGGCTCGTTCTTCGCGATCAATAGCGCCGCGGTCCCCTTTCACCAGTAACACGTCATTGGCACCAGTCTCCATAAGAGACTTAACTACCCCAAGACTGTATTGCTGATTTTCAAAGTAGCTGACAACGGATAGACCGACTAACTGATGCCAATAAAACTCTGTACTGTCTAAGCTAGGCAGGAGCTGTTGCTCTATTAATATGTCGTGATTACACCATGCTTTAGCTACATCGCGGTCATCAACATCTTTTAAATGAACAACAATACCGTCAGCGTGACGCTTCCAATCATCTACAATTAACTTCAGCAAACCCTGATCAGTATCAATCCACCAAGGCTGATAATCTAATAAGCCTTCGACCTGGTCTGTGTATGAGAATATTTTCACCCACCCTCTAACACCAAATACTGATGTTATACGACCAACAACTAGCATTTCTGAGACCTGTTCGCTGCTAGTCATAGACACACCTGCACTTATTAGGCTGCTTGTTTAGCGGCCTCTTTAAGAAGCGCTGATACGCGATCACTAACCTGAGCACCTTGACCCTGCCAGTAACTAGCGCGCTCCAGATCAACGCGTAAACGTTCCTCTGCACCACGGGCAATTGGGTTGAAAAAGCCAATACGCTCAATGTAACGCGCATCACGGGCATTTCGTGAGTCTGAAACCGTAATATGATAGAAGGGGCGTTTTTTTGCGCCACCACGAGCCAATCTAATTGTAACCATTTACTAAAATCCTGTGTTCGAGCAGCACTATCGCCAATCTCGATGCTTTTACTAGAGAATCTTTTAACTTAAGGACTCTCTTGAAAGGCGCGGTATGGTACGTCAAAAGAGTTTAAAATGAAACTAATTTTAGGTAAAAATTTAGCTTTAGTTGTCTAGCCACTTAGGCCTAATAACACTCTTAGAGATCAATTAAAATCTAGGGAAACCGCCTGGTGGATTTCCTTCTCCTGATCCCATCATTCCGCTCATACCACGCATCATATTTTGCATGCCCTTACCTTTCATTTTCTTCATCATCTTACCCATTTGCTTATGTTGCTTGAGAAGTCTATTAAGGTCTTGGATACTAGTCCCCGAACCCATAGTTATACGCCTCTTCCGAGCGCCATTAAGTATATCCGGGTTACTCCGCTCTTTTGGAGTCATTGAGTCAATAATACATTCCATACGCTCAAACTGATTAGATGCATTGGCCTGCTGCGCCATTTGCGCCATATTTCCCATGCCCGGCAGCTTATCCATCAGCCCCGCCATACCACCCATATTTTTCATTTGTTGCAATTGATCTCGCAAATCTTCTAAATCAAACCGCTTACCCTTAACCACTTTTTGGGCAAGTTTCTCAGCTTTTTTCTTGTCAACTTTCCGCTCAACATCCTCTATTAATGAGAGTACATCACCCATACCTAGTATTCGAGAGGCAATACGCTCTGGATGGAAAGGCTCTAAAGCATCTGTTTTCTCTCCGACCCCAAGAAACTTAATCGGCTTACCCGTAACATGCCTTACTGACAGCGCCGCACCACCCCGTGCATCACCATCAACTTTCGTTAAGATAATACCGGTAAGCGACAGCGCCTGATTAAATGCCTGTGCTGTATTGACCGCATCCTGTCCAATCATGGCATCAATAACAAACAAAGTTTCTACAGGCTTAGCAACACCATGGATTTCTTTTATCTCTGACATCATCTCGCCATCGATATGCAAGCGACCTGCGGTATCAATAATTAGCACATCAATAAATTGAGTTTTCGCCGCAGCGATAGCGGCCTTAACAATAGCTACAGGTTTCTGATCTGGCTGGCTTGGAAAGAACTCCGCACTGACCTCTGCCGCCAACATTTTAAGCTGTTCTATTGCCGCAGGACGATAAATGTCAGCCGAAACCACCATAACCTTCTTTTTTTCTCGCTCTCGTAAATAGCGAGATAATTTAGCTACCGATGTTGTTTTACCCGCACCCTGTAATCCAGCCATTAGGATCACAGCCGGTGGTTGAACGGCTAAATCAAGGGACTCATTACTCTCCCCCATGACATTTTCAAGTTCATTTTGCACAATTTTTAGAAATTGCTGCCCAGGGTTAAGGCTACTATTAACTTCTTGCCCTAGAGCCCTATCTTTTACATGCCCCACAAAATCTTTAACTACCGGCAGAGCGACGTCTGCCTCAAGGAGAGCCATTCGCACTTCGCGCAATGTTTCTTGTATGTTTTTCTCACTAAGACTGCCTTTACCCGATATTTTTTTGAGACTTTGGGTAAGGCGATCACTCAAATTTTCAAACATAGCCATACAAGTTTTCCTTACTGGTTCTTCACAAGGATATATTATAGCAATATTTAGTTGCTGCACTTCACCCCGTAAGCGGAATATGCCACACTCTAGCTATATTTTTTGCGATCCCTAACCATGCTTACGTCCCTCAGTGGCTTTACCGCAGCAGTTATTTATTTAGGAGGATTCATCTACCTCCTAAGGCAACTGATTAAAGGGCCGGATTTTAATCTGCCTCTGCTGAAAATGATGGCAACCGTAGCCTTAGTATTACATGGCCTGTCCACCACGCGCCTGCTGTTTTCAGCCAATGGTCTAGATTTAAGTTTATTGAAAACTGTCGCCTTTATTGCCTTTGTGATTAATCTCTTGGCTTTTGTGAGTGGGCAGAAAAAACCGCTCCACACTATGTATTTGGTGCTATTCCCGATTTCTGCCATTAGCCTAATTGCTGCCCTGTCTATCCCGAGCACTAAAACAGCCGCCTTCTTGTCACCCTATATCCAGGGTCACATATTAATATCTATATTAGCCTATAGCCTGCTGGCAATCGCAGCGCTACAAGCCTTGCTCACGGGCTATCAAAACTGGCAACTCAAGCACAAACATCAGAATTTTCTCATGCGAACATTTCCTCCTCTGCAAAGTATGGAAACATTCTTATTCGAACTTATTTGGGCGGGAGAAATTTTTCTAAGCCTCTCTCTGATTAGTGGATTCCTTTACTACGAAGATCTATTTGATCAAAAGCTCCTTCATAAAGTTACCTTAAGCTTGATAGCTTGGAGTGTATACGCTGCTCTACTATGGGGCCGCCACAACCGAGGCTGGCGAGGAAATAAGGCGATCAGCTGGAGCTTGGTTGGGTTTATTGCAATTTTAATGGGCTATATAGGTAGTAAAATTGTATTAGAGTTCGTACTCGTTTAAGGCAGATCGCTAATCTAGATGAAAAGCCAGTTGCCAAAACCATAAAATTAATTCAACATAACCGACCCTAATGTTAATGGATACCAATACTTGGACGGTTCACACCCCCTAGTCTTGTGGGCGGCTCTTGTAATCTTGCTGCTTATATCGGCTTTTTTCTCCGGATCAGAAACCGGAATGATGTCTCTAAATCGCTACAGGCTTAGGCATCAAAGAAAAAAAAGCGCCGGTGCTCGTAGAGCGGCAAAATTACTCGCTAAGCCAGATAAGCTGATTGGCCTGATATTAATAGGTAATAACTCGGTCAATATTCTCGCTGCGATCATCGCCAACATGTTAGCTATTATTTATGTTGGCAAAGAGGCCGCCCCATGGGTGGCAACAGCATCTTTGACCATCTTAGTGCTCGTTTTCTCCGAGGTCACTCCAAAAACAATTGCTGCCCAAAACCCTGAATGGTTTGCTTTTAAAGCCAGTCATATTCTCAAGCCCCTCCTACAGTTATTTTCTCCCCTAGTCTGGATGGTGAATACACTAACGAATGGCATGGTGTCACTTTTAGGCTTCGATCCAAACAAGGATCGTGATGACGGACTAGACACAGAGGAACTAAAGTCATTAGTCGATATCTCAGGCCACAAACTATCAGACAGCCATCAAGGAATGTTAAGGGGAATTCTAGACCTTGAAAATACTACTGTCGAAGACATAATGATCCCTCGTAACGAAGTCAAAGGTTTAGACCTAGAAGAGAATATAGATGATCTGATGAACTCTATCCTTGATTCAGAGTACACGCGCCAACCAATCTATGAGGGGGATATTAACAATATAATTGGTATTTTCCATGGCCGAAAAGCGAATCACCTTTTGCGATCAAAAAAAGTAACCCATAACGCCATTAAACGCTTTGCCGAGGAAGCCTACTTTATTCCCGAGAGCACGACCCTAACCAAGCAGTTACTTAACTTCAGACAAACCAAGAATCGATTTGCAGTAGTCGTTGACGAATATGGCGAAATGCAAGGCCTGGTAACCCTCGAAGATATTCTTGAGGAAATTGTTGGGGACTTCACCACGAATACCGCTGATGAGGTAGAGGACGTAATTGCGAGAAGTGATGGAAGTTATGAAATAGATGGTGCCGCAACTATTCGAGAGATCAACAAAGCCACCGGCTGGACTCTGCCCATCGATGGGCCAAAAACCTTGAATGGACTGGCATTGGAGCAATTACAAAGCATTCCTGATGGCAATGTTAGTTTTTTAGTCGAAGATTATCGATTTGAGACCGAAAAAATTAATGGCACTATGGTCAAAAAGGTCTGTGTTACTCGCATGCGTGTTAAAAAAGAACCTGAGGACTAAACCGGATTTACTTTGCGGCTACGCTCATTGCACAACAGCAGGACATTTATCTTTTGCTCACGGCCTAGATAACTCCAACCACGAATCTCTGCGCTTGTTCTAAAGCAACCGACACAGACATCGTCTTCGTTAAGGGTGCAAATAGATGTGCAGGGTGATGGAATAGCCGACTCTATCATCAGCGCTTAACCTTGATTAAGTCAGTATGCATATGTCTAGCTTTTTGCACATATACTTGCGCTCCAGCAACCATCATTGCCCTCATATTCTCCTCAGTTTGGCGAATAATTTTGCCGGGCGACCCAACCACCATAGAGCCATCGGGAATAACGGCACCTGCCTTGACTAGCGCATTTGCTGCTATTAAACAGTCACTACCCACGACTGCGCCATCAAGAATAACAGCCTGAATGCCAATTAATGTTCGATCCCCTATCGATTTGCAATGAATCATAGCTTGGTGACCGACAGTGACATCTTCTCCAATTCGCAATGGCTGACCTGGGTCAGCATGCAATACTGCACCATCTTGGATATTACTGCGCTTGCCCACTTCGATAGTATCGCAGTCGCCCCTAATGACCGCATTAAACCAAACGCTGGACTGTTCTTTCAGAATAACCTTGCCCATGACGTCAGCACTTTCGGCAACAAATACTGATTCGTGGATCTCTGGGACGTCATCACCAATACGGTAAATCATTATTTTCCTCTCTTTCGCAATTCATCTACTTTTTTAAAGGTAGGGTAATCTAGATCAATGCCAGCCTCTAGAGTGTCATTAAGCATATCGGTAATCACTTTTAAGGTAAAACCCCAAATTCTATAGCTCTTATACTCTATAAATGGAAAACGTATTACTGCCCCACTCTCAGAGTTATCAATTTTCATATCAAAATACTGGTACTGGGTAATATCCATAAATAACTTTAAGGGTGCATTAAAAATAGCGGCAATTTCATCGGGCTCCGGCGTGAGAGCCAATTTGCCCTTCGCAATCACTACATAAGGAGTTACATGGACATCACGACGTTTGGGCGATGCAGTGGGCAAGGTCGCCACAGGCTCGACTGAGTCGGGATCTAGGCCTATTTCTTCATAGGCCTCACGCAGCGCGGTCTGTAAAAGATTACTATCTGCCTTGTCCCACATGCCCCCAGGGAACGCGACCTCCCCACTGTGGCTATTCAAGTGCAATGCTCTTTGGGTTAGGACTAGCTGAGGATTATCAATATCACCATGCAAAATAACCAAAACAGCCGCCGTTGTTTTGGCCTTACTAGAACTTGGTTCCAATCTTTTTAATGGAAATTTAACTAACTTGTTTGCAATAGAGGTGAGCATTTGGGCATTATACGCAGTCCTCGTTAATTTCTGAGAGTTTAATGAAATTTTGTTCCAGCTGCGGCAGCTCCGTTACCCAAAAAATACCTGAAGGCGATAATAGGCCTCGCTATGTGTGTGGGTCTTGCAATGAGATTCACTATCAAAATCCTCGCGTTATAGCCGGAATTTTACCCACCTATAAAGGTAAAATTCTCCTGTGCAAACGGTCTATTGAGCCTAGAATAGGCTACTGGACACTCCCTGCTGGGTTTTTAGAAAATGGTGAGTCCACCCTTGAGGGGGCCATGCGAGAATGCTTCGAGGAGTCCTTAGCTAATGTCATTAACCCTAAACTTTATGCTATTTTTGATATCCCTCAGATTCATCAAGTTTATATCTTTTATCGTGCGGAGCTCGAAAAGCCAACATTTGGACCCACCTCTGAGTCCTCTGAGGTGGCATTATTTGATGCTGCTGACATTCCCTGGGGTGAACTTGCATTCCCGATGGTCGAGGCCACCCTAGATCATTATTTAGAGGATCGTGAAATTGGCGAGTTCGCGGTTATACGCGAGGATATTAGACGCCCTTGGAAGAGCCGTCATAATCCTAGTTAAACCTTATAGTGGAACTTTTCGTAAACCACTAACACTTAACCTAGGCGCCACCCTTATTTACAGTATAGATGGTATGCCTCTTAGAAATGCCCTAAAAACTGACAGTCAGAAGCGCCTGCAAGTATTAGTCTTGAGTGCTTTTCTCATCACCCACAGCTTCGTCAATAACTAGCTTCAACTCACCTTTTTCCTGCATCTCCGTGACGATGTCACACCCACCGATCAATTCTCCAGCAACCCACAACTGCGGGAAGGTAGGCCAATTACCGTAAAGTGGCAAATTGGTGCGTATCTCTGGATTAGATAGAATATCTACATAAGCGAAACGATGGCCACATGACATCAGGGCCTGTACTGTTCGAGCAGAAAACCCACACTGAGGCTGATTCGGAGAGCCTTTCATGTAAAGAAGTACTGAGTTATTTTCTACTTGGTCGCGGATGGTTTCCATTATGTCCATTGAGTCTTGCCTATATGAGTGATTACCTGTCGGTCATCTATTTTAAACCTTTTCAATCCTCGGTAACACTGTTGACGCTATTTATTTTAGATTTCACGCTTTAAGTAAATAATAGTTAGTCCTATATAAGGCATTTTAGTAGCCAGACACCCCATAGACCAGACCTGTGTGAGTGTTGCCAGCCTCAACAAAGCAAGCTATCATTTAGCACCAAGCGTAAAGGGGCAGCTCAGCTGCCTTTTTTTATTCCGATAATAAAGAAGAAAGGTTAAAGTATTTTATGGCAACGCCCGCATTAATGAATACATACGGCGCCAGAGCGGCGACCCTTATTAAAGGTGAGGGCGCTTGGCTATGGGACGAAAAGGGTAAAAAATACCTCGATGCGCTTTCTGGAATTGCTGTTTGTGGGCTCGGCCATTCACATCCAGCTGTTGCGAAAGCAGTTGCGGAACAAGCCAGCGTACTCACTCATTGTTCAAACTTTTTCGCTATTCCAAATCAAGAAGAGTTAGCGGAAAGCCTATGTGCTGTGTCCGGTATGAGCAAGATTTTTTTTGGTAACTCAGGGGCTGAGGCAAACGAAGCGGCAATTAAGATAGCTCGTCTTTATGGCAACAAGAAAGGTCTAAAATTACCTACCATACTGGTGATGGATAGTGCTTTTCACGGCCGCACCCTGGCCACTCTAAGCGCCTCTGGTAGTCGCCGGGTACAGGCTGGATTTGAGCCTTTGGTGAGCGGCTTTGCCCGAGCACCTTTTGACGATATCGAGAGTCTTAATAAAATTGCCGATAACAATCCTAATATATGCGCCATTTTTGTCGAACCTATTCAAGGCGAGGGTGGAATACGCATTGCCTCAGAGGGTTACTTAAGAAGATTACGGCAGTTTTGTGATGAAAAAGACTGGCTGCTAATGCTGGATGAAGTCCAAACCGGCAATGGCAGAACCGGTAAATATTTCTGCTATCAGCACAGCAATATTATCCCAGATATAGTCACTACCTCTAAGGGTTTAGGGAATGGTGTTCCTATAGGAGCATGTATAGCGTCAGGAAAGGCAGCTGAACTTCTACAACCTGGTCATCATGGTTCGACTTTTGGTGGTAATCCACTGGCCTGCGCTGCTGCACTAGCTACCATTAATACAATTCAAGCTGAAGGATTTCTCGATCGGGTGACCGTTCTCGGAGAGCGTATTATGTCTAGTCTTCGCTCTGAACTTGCCGATCTCGATCACGTTGAAGATATTCGCGGTCTTGGTTGCATGATTGGCATCGAACTGAAAAAACCCTGTAAATCATTATTTAGCCAAGCCATGGAGAAAGGGCTCATAATTAATGTGACCGCTGATTCCGTTGTGCGCCTGTTACCGCCATTTATTATGACCGATGATGAAGCAGATCAGGTGGTCGCTATTTTAGCTCCACTTATTAAAGCCTTTAAGAAGGACTGATTTATGGCTATTAGACATTTTCTGACTCTACGCGATCTTAATGCTAGTGAGTTTAATTATATTATCAAGCTGGCTATTGAGATGAAAGCTGCACGCCGCGAAGGCCGGCAAGAGAAGATTTTTGATGGGAAAGTCCTAGGTATGATTTTTGAAAAGTCATCGACCCGAACCCGAGTTTCATTTGAAGCTGGCATGGCCCAGTTAGGCGGCGATGCCTTATTTCTGTCGCCCAATGATTCACAATTGGGACGTGGCGAGCCGATTGAAGATTCTGCCCGTGTGATATCACGCATGGTTGATATAGTGATGATTAGAACTTTTGGTCACGATATAATCGAACGTTTTGCTCAATACTCAAAAGTACCTGTCATTAACGCCCTCACTGATCAGTATCATCCTTGTCAGCTACTGGCGGACATTCAAACCTATACTGAACACCGCGGTTCAATTGAGGGTAAAACTGTAGCCTGGATTGGTGATGGCAATAATATGTGTCACTCTTGGATTAACGCCGCAATAGTGCTCGATTTCAAATTAAACATTGCCTGCCCTGAGGGCTACGAGCCCAATGCTAAGCTAGTCGCAGAGGCTGGTGACCGCGTATTTATTACCCGGAGTCCAGTAGAAGCCGTAAGTGGAGCGAACCTGGTCACCACCGATGTCTATGCGTCTATGGGGCAGGAGTCTGAGTTACAACTTAGACTGGAGAAATTTGCTGGCTTTCAGGTCAACCATGAACTAATGGCACATGCTGCCGATAACGCAATCTTTATGCATTGCCTGCCTGCGCATCGTGAGGAAGAAGTTTCTGGGGCGCTACTGGAAGATGAAGCCATTTCGGTAGTTTGGGATGAAGCCGAGAATCGCCTGCACGCGCAAAAAGCGCTGATGGTGTTTTTACTCTCGGCTAATGCTTAACGCTGCGCTTATTTGTAAACCACATCGTCGATTTCATATTCAACATCACCACTAGGCGCTTTAACCACGACAACATCGCCGATTTCTTTGCCGATTAGAGCGCGAGCAATCGGTGACTGGTAGGATATTTTTCCCTGCTTCACATCAGCTTCGTCATCGCCCACAAGTCGATAACTTACTGTTTCGTCAGTATCGATGTTAATGATGGTTACTAGCGCGCCAAAGATCACGCGGTCACCCTGAGGCATCGCGGATATATCAATAATCTGTGAGTTTGATAGCTTACCTTCGATATCTTGAACACGACCTTCAGCAAAACTCTGCTGTTCGCGCGCGGCATGGTACTCGGCATTTTCTTTAAGATCACCATGCTCACGGGCGGTGGCGATAGCCTCAATAATACCTGGACGCACCACTTTAATAAGATGATCTAACTCTTTTCGTAGGGCGGCTTCGCCCTCTATAGTCATGGCGTTTTTTTGCATTAGCTAATTTCCTTGTGCAACGACTGTAAGCTGCGCACTTTAATTTTACCTTCAACCGCTCGGGTAAATCCTAGCGCCTCACAAACAGCACTGCCACCGGCCATGGTAGTGGTGTAATAAACGCGATGCTGTTCAGCGCTAGAGCGAATTGTCGAGGAGTCAGAGATTGCCTGACGCCCTTCTGTAGTGTTAACAATCAGATCAATCTTATCACTTTTGATCATATCGACAATATGTGGTCGCCCCTGCTTCACTTTATTAACTATCTGCACTGGACATCCAGACTGCTCGATAATCTCAGCCGAGCCCTTGGTTGCAATCAATTTAAACCCTAGGTCGTGGAACTTTTTAGCCAACCCTGGGAGCTGTTCTTTGTCGCGCTCACGAACACTTATCAAGACCGTGCCCTTAGCTGGAATTTCATCGCTAGCTCCCAATTCTGCTTTGCCATAGGCCTCAGCAAAGGTTTCGCCAACACCCATCACTTCGCCGGTAGACTTCATCTCTGGCCCAAGAATAGGATCGATGCCGGGGAATTTATTAAAGGGGAAAACCGCTTCTTTAACACTAAAATAAGGTGGAATAATTTCTTTGGTAAAGTTTTGTGATTCAAGGGTCTGGCCGACCATACAGCGAGCCGCTACTTTTGCTAAGGACGCTCCGATACATTTGGATACAAATGGCACTGTGCGCGAGGCGCGAGGGTTAACCTCGATGACATAGATCTTGTCATCTTGTAGTGCCAGTTGAACATTCATCAGTCCCCGTACACCCAGTTCAACAGCCATCTTGCGGCACACCTCACGCATATCATTTTGAACGTCTTCGCAGAGGCTATAAGGCGGCAGTGAACAGGCTGAATCACCGGAGTGAATACCGGCCTGCTCAATATGCTGCATAATGGCACCAATAACGACTTGCTTGCCATCACTGACGGCATCGACATCCATCTCAATGGCATTGGGCAAGAAGAAGTCGAGCAGTACTGGGCTATCATCAGACACCTGCACTGCAGTCTTCATATAATGACGCAACTCGTCTTCTTTGTAGACAATTTCCATGGCGCGGCCACCTAGCACATAAGAAGGGCGAACAACCAACGGATAACCAATTTCTTTTGCCAACTCAACAGCCTGGTCTGCGCT
>CAWKZU010000043.1:0-11961 GCA_963854585.1 Gammaproteobacteria bacterium
TTTAATTGGTGGCGGTTAAGTGACGTAAAGCCATTGTTAAAAGGTGAGAATCATTCCCTTTTCAGTTTTTGGTAATGTATACTTCGCGACGATTTCTGCGAGTTAGTTTTACTTAACGAAATCTAAATTTTTTATCTGTAAAGCCCCCTTCAGTATGCCCGGGTGGCGAAATTGGTAGACGCAACGGACTTAAAATCCGTCGGTGGAAACACTGTGCCGGTTCAAGTCCGGCCCCGGGCACCATTACAAATCAATGACTTAACTAAATTTACCTCGCTATTCGCGTCCGGGTTACATCGCCATGGGACAATGCTGTCATCTGCCTTGCGGAGACGAGAAATAAAATGGCCTGAAAGGCAGCGATTAAAGATCAAAGGAAATGGCTGGTTCATACTACCAGCGAAAATTTGAGTGCTTACTCGCCTAAATGTGCTCTTACCCAGTTTTGGAAATCATGTACCGCATATTCTTCAGCCATTAGGGTCCCTTTTTTATGGCGATGAGACCTGAGCCCTTTTTGGTTTAACTCCGAGACATGGGCATCTTCATTCAGAACCGTTTTTGCAAAATCGACTGCAGGACTGATCTGGGCAGTTTCATCCGCCAAAGTTTCCTCGCTAAACAGCCATTCGACCTGAATTTCAGTGCGCTCTGGGCCTAGAGGCATAACGCGTACGATCCGAACGTAATCCGCATGGGCAATGATAAAGACCGTAGGAGCCATCACCGCATAATGATAGCCGAGCTTAATCTCTTCCGCAGTCAAGTTGGCGAACGACTTGCCGACCAACTGACCGTCGCTGCTCCAGGTTGCGGCACCCTTTTCCAGGCCACCACTAAAGCTTGGGTCACTATTATTGATGTGTTTCGCCCATTCAGGATCATCATGGGGTTCCATAATCGCGCGTCTGTAGATGGGAACCAATTGGCTTAATGCCTTATGGACACCTGGGCAGTGTAAACATTCGTTGAAGTTCTCCCAAAAGATCTTCCAGTTACACTCCATTGTCTTGTGGAAGGTTTCGCCAACTTTTAACTCGGCCAAAGGCCAGTTGTCTAAATCGACTGAGTCTTTGTCGAGGCTTTCTTTAATTGGCTTTGCGGCTTTGCCAGCTAAATTGATAAATACAAACCCTTTCCAAACCACTACCGCTACGTCGTACAGCGAGTGGTCGGTCATGTCAAAATTGGCAGGACACTGCTTGGACGATGTGCGGAGTAATCCGCCCTGTTGTGAATAAGTCCATCTATGGTAAGGGCAGACAATATTTTTTGAGCGCAACAGGCCCTGGGGCTCGGTAACCAACACGGAACCACGGTGCCGACAGGTGTTGTGGAAGGCTTGTAAACTGCCGTCGTCGTCACGCAACACCAAAATATTTTGGCTGCCAATTTCTATGGTACGAAATGCTCGAGTCTCGGCCAAGGCATCAGCTCGACAAACATAGACCCAGTTTTTATACCAAATGGCTTCCAATTCGCGTTCATAATGCGTTGGATCAATATAGTAGCTAGCGGGCAGCGTATCTTTGACCTCGATTAGGCCGTTGTAGCCTGTTACTTGCTGGGTCATCACTGACTCCTTTCTAACGCTGATTGACATAAAATAGTTTGATGCTGGGGTAATAGCACAGGGTGAAAACCCTGATAACGGAGTATATTCTCGTTAGTCACAGACAATTATTATAAAGTGTAGTGGCTTCGTGGAAATAGTTCTTTCGCGCGGGAGCGAATGGATATTTTAGTCTTGAGCATTTGCCAGCTGTTTTATATAGACTTTCGGTGTTAGACCCGTTTTCTGTTTAAAGAATTTGTAGAACGTTGTCATCGAGTTGAAACCAGAATCAGCAGCAATATCAGCAATATTGGCTCTCATGTCAGATTTTATTAGATCAATAAAATAATTCACACGAGCTGCATTGATATAGCTATAGAATGATTCTTCAAATACCTGATTGAACAAATATGAGAGCTGATTGCGACTGTAGCCGGTACCCACAACCACGTCATTTAATTGCAGGTCCGGACTGCGATAGGCTTGCTTGTGGTAAAAGTAATCCTGTATGTCTTTAACCATGCACTGGAGTCTTTTTTCATCCAGTGCTATCTTTTCTCTCACCGTAGCGGTAGATGCTTTGCCCACCTCAGCAAAAGTGCTGTATTCATGCACGCAAACAATTTGGCCGTCGCGTATGGTCATTACATCGCAGCCACGGGCGCTACTATGCTTGCCTGTATGTGAGGATTGATAGACAAAGCTATAAAGAGAAAACGCCATATCGCCATCGACACGTGCATCATCGTGGTAGATATAACGGAGTTGGTTTGAAGGTAAACCTAGAGAGATATAATTTGCCACATCTTTAATGAGAACTTGCGTTGCCCCTGAAAAAATAATGTATTCAGCATCAGCGGATAATATCGATAAGATACCGGCCAGATCTCCTCGCAGCCAATACTGCCGGTATTGTTGGGCGACTTTGCGCGTTTGCTCTGTAAGGGTAGGCATTAGGCTCCACAACCGCTAAATCTTTTTTTTTTGGTTCTAGAAGATCATTGTATCTGAAAAATGATTAGACGCTTAAAACACAGTAAGATCTTGATGAAGAAACTCGGTTCTTAAAAAATTGTTTTAAGATTCCATCCTCAATATTCATTGGACGCGTCAGCATAAGGGTGGATTGCCACCCAATAAGGTGGAGACAAAGTATGAACTTGTCTCTTATGCCGTGGCCAGATTTACTTGACCACTACATTTCAAAGCCGCAAACAGGGATATAGAGACTAAGGACTTCGGCCTTCGCATAGAGATATAGGCAATCGGAACTAAAAGGTATAAAGTCTGCCACTGCCAATGGGATTTAACATTAAAAATAATAAAGTGCGAAAAATAACCGATAGGTTAATGTCTCGGAGAAGAGGAAACATGCATGCGCATAGTTTTAGCAATTTTAAGTATGGTGACACTTGGGGTTTTAGGGGGAATTCCTGCATCATTTGCAGACACACTAATAAAAGATGCCCGCATTATTGACGGGACTGGGAAGCCTGCTTTTCTAGGCAGTGTAAGAATCAGCGGTGAAAGGATAGTTAGTATTGGAGACCTAATGCCCACTTCAGGCGACACAATATTTGATGCCAAAGGTTTGACCCTCTCTCCCGGTTTTATAGATACCCATAGTCACCATGATTGGGGCTTAAGTGAAAATAGAGATGCGTTAGCAGTGATAACTCAAGGCATAACAACTAGCATTTTTGGTCAAGATGGGGAACATGATTTTCCGCTTCAAGCCTCTTTAGATGTTTTTAGGGAAAGGCCTGTCAGTATGAATATAGCGTCCTATGTTGGGCACAACACCCTCCGCAATACGGTGATGGGAGAGGGAGCCAAACGAGAGGCCACTCGTGATGAAATTTCAGCCATGAAAACAATACTGCGCGTCGAGATGGCAGCAGGCGCCATTGGGCTTTCTACGGGGCTTGAATATGAACCTGGGATTTATTCATCTTCAGCAGAAGTTATAGAGTTAGCGCAACTGACGGCCAACTTGGGGGGTCGGTATATCTCCCATATCCGTTCTGAAGACAGGTTCTTCTGGCCTGCTATTAATGAAATAATAAATATTGGAAGGCAAACAGGAATGCCGGTCCAAATCTCTCACATTAAACTGGCAACCAAAGAAATTTGGGGGCAAACAGCCAAGCTTTTGAATATTCTGAACCAGGCCCGCGCTGAAGGAGTGAACATCACCGCTGATATTTACCCCTATGAATATTGGGAATCAACGCTTTGGGTCTTACTTCCCGAACGGGATGCAGATGACTTAAATGAAATACAAAATGTTCTGGACAATATAACGCCTTCTGACGGAATAGTTTTTATGGTTTATGGACCTGACCCAAGTTACGTCGGAAAAACCTTGGCTGATATCTCAGTATTGCGGGGGTTAAGTGATGCCGAAACGTTTTCTGAATTACTCAAAGAATCCGATATCTGGCAGGAAGAACACCAAAGCCAAGGACAGTCTGTTATGGGTAAATCTATGTTATCCCAAGACATTGGCGAATTAATGAAATGGGAACATACCAATATTTGCACTGACGGTGGTTTTGAAGGCCATCCAAGAGGATATGGAGCTTTTCCACGCTTTTTAAGCTATTTTGTTAATAGAATGGACTTAATGTCCCTTGAAGAAGGGATAAGGCGCATGACATCTCTTGCCGCCCACAATATGGGGCTTAAAGATCGTGGTGAAATAAAGGTGGACACTTATGCTGATCTCGTTTTATTTAACGAAGAGACTATAAAAGATAATGCGTCAATTAAAAATCCATCCGCCATTTCAAAGGGTATTGAAATGGTGTGGGTGAACGGCCAACTTGCCTTAAACCAAGGACAAGCTACCCATTATTATTCTGGGAAAGTGATTAAATAGCTCTTTGCACTCAACCTCTCAGTAAGGGAAAATGTGTTAGAGGGGGGTTGAGGCCTTTTGAGGGGAGAGTCATTTAATGGGTAACTTCTTCAGTTAAGTTTAGTCTAGTCTGTCTGGTGCAGATGGATAACGGCTAAACATTAGAGTTATCCATTTCTTACAAAGATATTACCTGCGACAGAGGCTTTAAGGCGTTCGAATTTCAGATCCAGTTTGTTGAGAATAATAAAAAACTGGCCTGCTGACACGATGATATATGATGCGGTAGTGCGACTGACGATTAAGATAAAAACAGAAACTTACAAAATATACTTAATAAAAAGGAACATATTATCAGCGACTCAAGCGGTAAAGCCGATGAAGGACTAGTTAGAACTATTGGCACCCGTGCGCTTGGGACTAACGTTTTCAACATGGTCGTTGGTGCTGGGATATTTGTTCTACCTGGTGTGGTCGCAGCAAAACTTGGTTCTGCCGCGATAATTGCCTACCTGATATGCGGCGTTGCCGTTAGTCTTATATTTTTGTGCTACGCGGAAATTGGTAGCCGGGTCACCCGTAGTGGTGGCTCATATGCTTATATTGAAGAGGCATTTGGTCCCTTTGCTGGCTTTATTTCATCGATGTTACTTTGGTTTGGGTGGGGGGTACTCGCTGACGCTGCTCTTACGGTTGCTATGATTGAAGCTCTGTCTATTGCTGTTCCGGAGCTTCAGGAGCCGATGTGGAAATTGCTATTTATGATGGTGTTGTTCACGTTTATCGTTGTTACTAATATAGTGGGTGTAAAGTCTGGGGTAAGGCTGTACGTTTTTAATACTATTGCTAAGTTTGTGCCTCTTGCACTCTTATTCCTGGTAGGAATTTTCTTTATAAAAATGGATAATTTAGTCATCACAGAGTTGCCATCGTTTGCTAATATCGGTGCGGCAACGTTGATATTGATGTTTGCCTTTTCGGGCGCTGAATGTGCCCTAAATGCTAGTGGTGAGATCGAAAATCCAGCAAAAACAGTACCGCGCGGGATTTTCCTCGGCCTTGGTAGTATATTTATTCTTTATTTAGGTTTGCAAACTGTAGCTCAGGGCGTTCTTGGTGCTGAACTTGCTAATAATACTGAAGCGCCCTTGGCGGTTGTCGCCAATGAAGTATTTGGTGGCTGGGGTGTCAAACTGCTAATTGTTGGAGGCGTAATATCAATTTTTAGTACTTTGAGTGGGGATATTTTGGTGACACCTCGGGTGATTTTCGCCGCTGCGCGTGACGGGAATTTACCAAAGCCGCTCGCCAGAGTTCACGCGAAATATAAGACACCATACATTTCGATTATATTTTATGCTTTTATGATCGCCTTACTGGCACTTAGTGGTCAATTTAAAGTGTTGGCTGTGATGGCGTCGGGGTCTATTTTATTAGTATATGCTGGCGTCTGCCTTTCAACCCTTAAGTTGAGGATGCGTGACGGTGCGCCCTCTGAGGGGCAGTTTAAAATGCCCGGAAAGGCCATTATCCCTCTTCTTAGTTGCTGTGTTATCACGTCGATGCTGTTGCAATTGACGGGTGAGGAAGCTCTTGGATTATTAACACTAATGGGGATATCAAGTTTGATATTTGTAGTACAGAAAGTAATCGATAAAAAAAGAATTTAGGGCTCATTAGAGATTCACTGACAGTCAACTCTGTAGCCACAATATCCAAAAATAGGTAGTTTATTTTTGTTGCTGGAACCATTTCATAGCAAATATTTTCTTATTTTGAATGGATAGATATAAGCATTTTAGAAATGGTTTGATCAGATTAGTTAATATCTATGCACTCTTCACAACGACAATAAAAACCCATCTATTTCTAGAATTATCGACCTTTTCTATTTCATCTGATTAGCAGATATGTTGCGAGATATTTGTTACTCAAGCTTTCGCAAATGCATGGGCCAACGGCCCAATTCTAATACCTCTTGCGCAGAAATACATTCTGGGAGTTGCCCTTTATTGTAGGCATTCGTAATATATAATTTTTTGCACTCAGGCCAAGGCATAATAGGGTATTATCAGGGCTCGAGCCTGTTACTGAGCAGAGTCATGAACAACGCTGTTGCCTTACACCCCTGGAAAAGAGCCAACCATTTAACTAGCCACAATAATCAATTGGTGATTGATGGTATCAACGCCTGTGAACTGGTTGAGCAGTATGGCTCCCCCTTGTATGTATTTTCTGAAGCTAAACTGCGCGAAAACGCCACCGATATACTCACTAACTTTCGCCGAGTGCACCCGAATACCACTGTGTGCTTCGCAAGCAAGGCCAACGCTAACATTGCCGTGTTGCAGGTTTTAAAAGACGCAGGATTAAGTATTGAGATAAACTCAGGCGGTGAGTTTGTAAAAGCCCAAACTGCAGGCTACACCCCGCAAGCGATGGTCTTTAATGGTGTCGCCAAACTGCATAGCGAGCTAGAGCTTGTTATTGCCGCCGACATTAAGGCTATTAACGTTGACTCACTGGCTGAATTGGAGCGTATTTTATCCGTTGCCCAAGCCATTAACAACTGCGCGAATGTGACGCTGCGTATTATCCCTGAAATTAAAGGTGGTGCTGCTGCTGGATGGGAAACAGGCACATCAACCTCAAAATTTGGTATGACCCGCGAAGAGCAGTTAACCGCCATCGCTCTAATAAACCACCACCCTGAGCATTTAACGATGACCGGTATCCATGCGCATATCGGTACCCAAGTCAATGACACCAGTGCCTACCAAAAAGAGGCAGAGTTTTTAATTGCCTACGCCCAAGAGGTGGGTAAACTATTACCTTACCCCTTGAAGCATATCAATTTAGGCGGCGGCTACCCCAAAAACTACAGTAGCTCAGCCGATAACTGGATCAATGTCAGCCCGCATTATCAAGATACCTACCGTGCGAATATTGGCTTTGATACCATAGCTGATATTTTGATTAGGCCTGTGGCCAATGCCCTCGGCAGCAACATTGAGATCATTGTGGAACCCGGCCGCAGCATGGTTAGCGACACGGCTATTCTGCTCACCACCATTGAAGCCAGGAAAACACGCCAGAAAAAGCCCGTATTTTATTTGGATGCCGGTTACAGCGTATTATTTGACATTTTTTTGGGTTGGTATTTTCATCTGGTTAATGCCAGTAAATCTGATGATACGGCCACTCAGCTCTGTCGCGTGGCGGGGCCTTTATGTGATAGCAGCGACACCTTTTACGACATAGAGGGCGAAGGGCGAGTTAAAGCACTCTTAGCAATTATGCCGGAGCTCAGTGAGCAACGAGCGACACTTGAGAAAGTACTAGTACAGCAACCCAGTTTGCGTGAATTACCCAGTAATACCCAGATTGGCGATATCATCGCCCTGTTTGATACTGGGGCTTACGGTTTAGAAATGATGAACCAGTATTGTGGTAGACAAGCGCCTGCCGCTGTGATGATCGGTTGCCAACAAACTAGCCGATTAATACGCCGTCGCGCCACAGCGAATGATTTATTACACTTTGATGTTTTTTGATCGAATGTAAAACCTGAATAGATTTTGTTTGGCTCTAACCTTTATCATCAACCTGTTCATTTTCTTTTTTTGAGTTCTAATAAGAATTCATGAGTTTTACTAAAAAATGGTGTTTTCAGGTATGTCTCTTAAAGGCGCAGTCTAAGCACGTTAATGGCTGATTACTCGGACTCAACAACTTTAGATTGCCTATCATCAATTAATGCACTTATTTTAGCGAGCTGTGGATCGATAATGTCTGCAATAGTGTCGACCAGTTGCCAAGGCTCACTGCCGTAAAGGTTGGTGAGTATGACGATGGTGGTATTATTAGCCAAGTGGCGTGATATATACACGTTAAAGCCCTGTGAACTACCACTGTGATGATACCAAGGTAGTCCCTTAGAGTGATGGACACTCCAACCAAAACCATAGGGGTATTCTTGCCCAGAATTCATCTTTGCTGGGGTGTAAACTTGAGTCCAACTTTCACTTTTCAATATAGCTTTTTCTATCAAACCCCTGTCCCAAGCTAAGTAATCTTGCACGCTTAAGTATAGCGAACCGTCAGCTGTAGTATTGATTAAGGGGGCGTACCATTCTTGATTCTTGACTTTGCCTTGGACTAATTGATAACCAGCCGCTCTATTTTCAATAATATCTTCTTCATTGATACCCCTTGCTGTCTGCATACCTAAGGGTTTGAATACTCTCTCTTGCAGCACATCACCATAGAATTTCCCGGAGACTTTATCAATCAAAAACCCCAGCAACACATAGCCGGTATTACTGTACTCAAAACTCTCACCTGCCTTAAAATTTAGAGGCAGACGGTAAAAAATATCTCTTAATTCGTCCGGATCATAATCATGCCGAAGATCAAAGGCTGGGGTACCATTACTACCCATGGCTTCAAAATAGTCGGCAATACCCGATGTATGGTTTAGAAGATGCCTAACTGTTATGGGTTGCCAGCTTATAGGTGCATCTGGAAAATACGCCCTAATTGTCTCGTCTAGGGCCAGCTTCCCATCTTCAACCATTAACATCAGAGCGACCGCCGTAAACTGCTTACCTATGGAAGCGGACTGAAAGAGTGTTGCCGTGCTAACTGGAACCTTGTATTCAATATTGGCGTAGCCGTATCCATTAGCCAATACAATTTGGCCATCTTTAAACACACCAACCGCAATTCCCGGGATTTTTTTAGCCTGTAATTCTGCTGTAACAGCGTCATTGACTCTCTGTTCAAAATTACTAGACGTGTCAGTGACGGCGCAGCTCAGTATTGGCAGGTAAATGAGCGCAATAAACAATACTCTTAGCTTGTTAAGATCCATGTTTTATTCTCGGTCATATAGAAATCTAATCTACAAATTCTCGCGAAAGGTATTTCTCACGCATATTTAATTCCGAGTGTAGTCATAACCCGCTGGGAGAAGGCAATAAGCCGGCCAATGATGAAGGCTGACCGGGACGTTTTATTAATTTACCACCCATCATAACCATTGATACCCGCTCCAGCTGACCGATATCTTCTAGCGGATTGCCGGGAACTGCAATAATATCAGCAAGCATACCAGGTTCTATAGTTCCAAGACGCTCACCCCAGCCGAGCATTTCAGCAGGAACGCGCGTGCCTGCCTGTATCGCATCCATCGGAGAAATTCCCGCTTCCACGAACATCGCCATCTCCCTTACATAAATGGAAGGATCAACGGCGCCAGCGCCAAGGTCAAGGCCTACCACCACTTTTACTCCCGCCCTATGAGCACGACTAATGGCGTTGAGAAACTGAGCTCTGCCGTTGATCATATAATCGTCGTTCTTATCTTGCGCGCGCAGCTTTTCTCCTTCTGAGTAATAATCGCCCATGTAAACCGTAGGCACGAAATAAGTACCCTGTTTGACCATCATTTCAATGGCTTCGTCATCGATATAGGTCCCATGTTCTATTGAGCGGACTCCTGCAGCCACAGCCTGTTTAATTCCTTCTGTGGCATGGGCATGAGCCGCAACTGGCACACCATGGCGATTAGCTTCATCTACGGCAGCCTTTAGCTCTTCAGGCGAAAAGGCAACGTTTCGTGGATTGTCGCCCACTGATTGAAAAGCGCCTGTCACCAGTAGCTTAATCCAGTCAGATCCATATTTTATTTCGTTTCGCACAGCTTTACGAATTTCATCTGGTCCATCGGCAACTAATCCGTCTGGTTTAACGTTCTGTTCAGTTGAAAAAAAATTTACGTCGCCACCGCCTCCCGTTATCGAAATATAATGAGCCGCCCCAGCTATGCGTGGGCCAATAAACACTCCCGCGTCTATAGCGCGACGAAGATCTTGATCTGCGTAAAATACATCTGCATCGCCCATTACTCTTACGCCAGTCCAACCCGCAAGCAGAAGACGCTGTAAACCCGAAAGAGCCATCAACCCCTTGTATGCTGATGATGTTGTCAAGTGGGCAGTCTGATAGTCATCCGAATGCATCAACGGGTGTTCATGCGCATTAATGAGACCGGGAAGTAAGGTAGCATCTCCCAGATCAACAATATTAGCTCCTGGCGGAATAATAGTACGATCGCCAATGGCGACAATTCGATCCCCAACCACCAACACCACCGCATTTTTAATTAGCTGTAAGCTTCGACCATCGATTAAACGATCGGCGGTTAGTACCGTGGCTGCATAGGTCGAATGACAAAACGTCAACAACAGAAATAGTGCAGCTTTTAAGTGTGAGTTGTTATTATAAAATTGAGCTCTGTCATTTTTGGCTTTAATGTCTACTGACATGTCATATATCTCTTAAGGTTAGTATTGACAATACAATGTAATGACTAATAAAACTCAGCTATTAATAAATCAGTTAACCACTTTGCGATCAGCTGATGTCCCAAATCATTAGGATGCATCTCATCGTCGGGGATTAATAAGTCATGAATACTTTTATTTTCGATTAGATCATAATCCTCAAATTTTTTAAACACATCTATTAAAGGCACCTTTTTTTCTGCCGCGATAAGCCGAACTTCCTCTACATAGACTTCCAGAAGCAGATTTAATCCACGAGCGTCATCGAAATCAAATCCGAGGACCGGGTCGCGTAACTCTTCTCCATAAAGTTCAGACCACCGCATTGGATTGGACGTCATTATGATGACACCAGTACCTTCACCTTTAAGCGTATCGATGATTTTTTCTAGGCAAGCTCGATACTCGGTTAAAGTAAGTCTGGGTTCGGAGCGTCCAAGACTTGCATCAATCCATGAGTCATTTATACCAAATTGAACGATTACAACATCAGGATTGTGGCGACGGACATCATAATCAAGACGAGCAAGTGCCTGCCTGCTATCGGTGTTGCTAATACCTGCGTTGATAACCTCAGCTTCAATGCCGTATTTCTCCAGTTCTCTCTGTAATCGGGATGTATAAACTTCTTTCGCATTTCCATCCCAGCTGGCCTCGGTAGTTGAGTCACCTAAGGCAACGATTTTAATACTCTTTATCCCGCCACCGATAATTTCAGGGTCATCAATTCTTACAAATCCGCAAGCGACAAATCCAAATACAACGATTATGAGAATCAACTTGATAGCAGCTTGCCGAGAGGATGCTTTTCTTTTTAAAACCTTAGATGTATATGACCCCGCAATATAAAGATCAGCCGCTTCACTATTTCTTGAGGCATAAGCTATTTTTGATGGGTGGCATTGGATGCAATGCCCTGATCTAGTTCTTAATCCATCATCCATCATTCTTGACATCAATTTAAATGTTTATCATACCAAGCCAGATATCGCTCCAGAACATCTTTATTATAACTTGGAGTTGAGAACGAATGATTCTCACCAGGATAAACAATCAGTTCAGTTGGAATATCTAAATGCTTGAGTGCTTGATACATTTGTTCAGAACCAATTAATGGAACGTTATAGTCCTTTTCTCCTACCAAAAAGAGTGTTGGCGTCACTATGTCGTTGGCATTTAGAAATGGGTAGGAAACTTTT
>CAWKZU010000044.1:0-11877 GCA_963854585.1 Gammaproteobacteria bacterium
TAGATCCAGCGATTGATGAAGCACTGTTGGACTTTATGGCGCGGCGCAAAGGCTCGTTTGCCGATCGTGATTATTAAAAAAACCTATTTGAGGGTTACAACACATGTCTGATGAAGACGATATCGTATTAGCAGAACTATCCGACAAAGATTTGGTTTTACAGATGCATGATGATCTGTATGACGGACTAAAAGAAGAAATTATAGAGGGAACTGACATCCTTCTGGCTCGGGGCTGGTCTGCTGAAAAGGTCTTGGGAGAGGCCTTGGTTGATGGCATGACTATTGTTGGTATTGATTTCCGTGATGGTATTTTGTTCGTCCCGGAAGTTTTGCTGTCTGCCAACGCGATGAAAGGCGGGATGTCGATTTTAAAGCCATTGTTGGCTGAGACAGGCGCCAAGCCCGTGGGCACCATGGTTATCGGTACGGTTAAGGGTGATATTCATGATATCGGTAAGAACTTAGTAGCGATGATGATGGAGGGGGCTGGTTTTGATGTTTACGATATAGGCATCAACAACTCTGTCGAAGATTATCTTGCGGCGCTGGAACGGCACAAACCGGATATTCTGGGGATGTCGGCACTTTTAACCACGACCATGCCTTACATGAAAGTGGTTGTCGATGCGCTGAAAGACCAGAATATGCGTGACAAGTACATCGTTATGGTCGGCGGTGCGCCACTTAATGAAGAGTTTGGTCTCGCGGTGGGCGCCGATGCTTACTGTCGCGATGCGGCGGATGCGTCGACCACAGCAATTCGGTTGGTGTCTGAGCGTCGAGCATTAGAGACGGCTTAATGAAAAGGGTCAGTGAGCAGTCAAAGGCAAAGCTTCTAGTGATTGCCTGCGGCGCACTGGCTCATGAAATAGTGTGGCTACAGAGACTGAACAATTGGAATCAAATTGAGTTGCAATGTTTGGACGCAGAGTTACACAATCGACCAAAATTGATCCCTCAGAAGCTACGCGACAAGATTCAAGAGAACCTCGGTCAGTACCAAAGCATTTTTGTTGCCTACGCTGACTGCGGCACCGGCGGTGAGATTGATCGAGTTTTAGAGGAAGAGAATATAGAGCGCCTGCCAGGTGCGCACTGTTATTCGTTTTATGCCACTGAAGAGCGATTTTCTGAATTGGCCGAACAGGAATTGGGAACCTTTTATCTGACGGACTTTTTGGTTGAGCATTTTGACCGCATTATGATTAAAGGGCTAAAGCTCGACAGGCACCCAGAGTTGCGTGATCAATACTTTGCTAATTACACCCGTGTGATTTACCTGTCCCAGCGCCAAGATGCCGAGTTAGTGAACAAGGCAAAAGTAGCGGCTGAGTTTTTAGGCCTTGGGTTTCGTCATTTGCATACGGGTTATGGTGATTTAGACAGCAGCCTGCAACAGCAGATTTTAAAATTTAGTTGATAGCCGCTTACATAGAGAGTGAAGGTATGCAGAAAATTGAAGTATTTTGGCGTGATATCCCAGCTCAGATATTAGTTAAAAGTGGTCGTGTGCGGGGCAAATCAATGCTTAGTCATCGATTTCAGGCCGCTATTGACCGTGCGGCAATGAAAGCAGGAAAGGGTGGCAGCGCAGAGTATTTGGATGACTGGCGTCGAGTGACCAGCGCACTTGAGGCGCAGGGGAGTCCTCAGGAATTGGCACAGCAGTTTGCCGATGTCATTGAGGCAAAATACTCTAATGCTGATATAGCCGCTTTAGTGGCTAACAAAGGCCTTAAGGTCGAGTCTGCATGAAGCGGGTTCGCTATTGGTCGGTTAAAAATGCCCGTGGGTTGCACTGGGCCTATCAGGGCCTGGAGGCCTGTCTTGCAGTTTTGCATCCCATTTTTATGCGGCTGGGTTATCGTCGTTTGGACCGAGGGTTTGCCGCGGTAGAAAAGTTACTTAAGGGCTTTCTGTTTGATTCTCAATCATGCGGACAATGCACGCTAAGTGAAACCGGGATGGCCTGTCCCATGAATTGTCCCAAAAGTTTACGTAACGGCCCTTGCGGGGGTGTGCGAGCTAATGGTAATTGCGAAATTGAACCAGATATGGTTTGTGTTTGGGTTACTTCTTGGCAAGGTAGTCAGCGAATCGGCAGTCCGGTGTCGGCTATCCAGGTGATTCAGACTCCCGTCGATGTTCGTTTAAAAGGCTCTAGCGCTTGGTTACGTGCGGTAAGAAAAAGGATGGGGGCCAGTGAAATATGATCTTTGATGATGAGCCCATAGCCGGAGAGAACTTACCCATACTGCCAGGTCATTGTTCCCCTGGTCGATTTGAGAGAGTACTGCGTGCGGGACACTTTGCGGTTACGGCTGAAATAGCGCCACCAGATTCTGCCGACCCTCATGATGTATACGAGCGGGCAGCTTTATTTGATGGTTATGTTGATGCTATTAACGCGACCGATGGTTCGGGCGCTAACTGTCATATGTCTAGTGTTGGTATGTGTGCCTTACTGACGCGGCGTGGCTACTCGATGATCATGCAAATCTCTTGTCGTGACCGGAATCGTATCGCCATTCAGGGTGATGTGTTGGGCGCGTCGGCCATGGGTGTGTCCAATATTCTCTGCCTCACCGGTGACGGAGTGCAGTCAGGCGATCACCCTCAGGCTAAGCCTGTGTTTGATATGGACTGCATGACTAGCTTGCAAATGATTAGCGGTATGCGGAATAAAGGCGAGTTTTTGAGTGGTCGTAAAATCAGCTCGCGACCTCAGGTGTTTTTAGGCGCTGCCGCAAATCCGTTTGCGCCTCCGCTGGATTATAGGCCGCTGCGATTGGCTAAAAAGGTAGCTGCTGGCGCCCAGTTTATTCAGACTCAGTATTGTTTTGATATTGACAGATTAAAGACGTACATGTCTGAGATAAGAGATATGGGCTTAGATAAAAAAGTGTTTATTTTGGCGGGTGTAGGCCCGCTAGCTTCAGCCAAATCGGCCGAGTGGATTCGTAATAATGTGGCTGGTGTGCATATCCCCGATAATATTATTAAACGGCTTGCTGGTGCTAATGATCAACGTCAGGAAGGTGTCAACATCTGTATTGATATGGTCAATCAAGTTAAAGAAATAGAGGGAGTGAGTGGCGCGCATATTATGGCTTATCGCCAAGAAGAGCGGATCGCTGAGATCGTAGAAAAAACTAAAGTGTTGGGCGATAGAGCGCCCTGGCACCCGAATCGTTAATTTTAGGAGAAAAATATGACTGTAACCACCATCAGTTCAGCCACTAAAGAAGTCAAAATAGGCTTTAACCAACCCTTTGTTATCATTGGAGAGCGCATTAACCCTACAGGCCGCAAAATTTTGGCCGAAGAGATGAAGGTGGGTGATTATAGTCGTGTTGAATCTGATGCACTGGCGCAGGTTGTGGCAGGTGCCCATATGCTGGATGTAAATGCGGGTATTCCCTTGGCTGATGAGCCGCGTATCCTGGCCGAGGCTATTCAATTGGTGCAATCAATAACCGATGTACCGTTAAGTATCGATTCTTCTATTATTGCTGCATTGGAGGCAGGGCTGTCAGTTTATCAAGGCAAGGCGCTGGTTAATTCCGTTACCGGTGAAGATGAAGTATTAGAAAGAGTGCTTCCTTTGGTAAAGAAATATGGTGCTGCTGTTGTCGCAATCTCCAATGATGAAACTGGTATTTCTGAAGACCCCAACGAACGTTTCGCAGTTGCTAAGAAAATTGTTGAGCGTGCGGCTGATTACGGTATTCATTACAGTGATGTTATTGTTGACCCTTTGGTGATGCCGATTGGCGCAATCAACACTGCTGGTTTGCAGGTGATGCATGTGGTGCGACGTTTACGCGAAGAATTGAAAGTTAACACTACCTGTGGAGCTTCCAACGTGAGCTTTGGGTTACCTAATCGAAATGGTATCAATAGTGCGTTTTTGACTATGGCAATGGGAGCCGGTATGACATCAGCAATCACAAGCCCACTGCATCCAGAAGTGATGCAAGCTGTGAGGGGTGGCGATGTGATGATGGGTAATGATCCTAACTGTACCAATTGGATTAAGGCTTACCGCGAGCCTCAGGCCGCAGGAACTGAACGCGTGCGCGGTGGTCGCCGACGGAGAGCATAAATACTCTATAGTGTTTAAATGAAATGTAGTAATTGTAGGTAGACTGATCTAATGGCAGATAAGCAAGTCAAAGTTGTGTTCACTCCTTCTGGCCGGCGTGGTAGCTTTCCGGTTAATACCCCGCTGCTTCATGCGGCAAGGGTCTTGGGGGTGGATATCGACTCGGTTTGTGGTGGTCGAGGCCTTTGCGGTCGTTGCCAAATCACCTGTGCTGAAGGTGCCTTTCCCAAGCATCAAATTAACTCCGATAGCAGTCATCTCTCTGCTGTCTGTGCCACAGAAATTAAATATGGTGAGCGTAAAACACCACTAGCCCTGGGGCGACGTTTGAGTTGCCATACCTTGCTGCTAGATGACGTCGTCATTGACGTGCCGCCTGAAAGTCAGGTGCACCGACAAATTGTGCGCAAAGATGCAGAGCACCGCGATATTATCCTCGACCCTTCAACCAGGCTTTACTATATTCAAGTAGAAGAGCCCGATATGCATGTACCTAAAGGAGATTTACAGCGACTAATAGAGGCTTTAGAGCAAGAATGGCAACTCTCGGGTCTCAATTGTGACAACCGTCTACTGAAATCTTTACAACCAGTATTAGCGGCGGGTAAGAGATCAATCACCGTTGCTGTGCACAAAAACCAACAGATTATTGCTCTCTGGCCTGGGTTTCACGAGAAGGCTTACGGTGTGGCGGTGGATGTTGGCTCGACTACTATAGCTGCTCATCTGTGTGATCTAGCAAGTGGTGAAGTGCTGGCCAGTGCCAGCACTATGAATCCGCAAATACGCTTTGGCGAAGATCTAATGAGCCGTGTTTCCTATGTGATGATGCACCCTGAAGGCGCCGATGAGATGACTGTTGTGATCCGGCAGGCCCTCAACCGACTATTTCTCGAGGCGGCCGAAGAGATAGGTGCCGAAATCGAGGATATTTTGGAAGTCTCCTTAGTCGCTAACCCGATCATGCATCATATTTTGCTCGGGATTAGTCCTGTGGAGTTGGGGGGAGCGCCTTTTGCCTTGACCACAGACGCTGCTGTGGAAATGCCCACCGCCGAGTTAGATTTAAAGATTAATGGTGGTGGCCGTATCTATATATTGCCTTGTATTGCGGGACATGTGGGCGCTGATACGGCCGGTATGATCCTGTCTGAAGAACCTCAACTGCAAGATAAGATGACACTATTGGTGGATGTGGGTACCAATGCTGAAATAGTGCTGGGCAATAGTCAGCGCTTATTGGCGTGCTCCAGTCCCACTGGGCCCGCTTTTGAGGGAGCCCAAATTAGTTGTGGCCAACGCGCGGCCACAGGTGCCATCGAGCGAGTGAGGATTAATTCTGAAACTCTGGAGCCGCGTTTTAAGGTTATTGGTTCAGAGCTTTGGTCTGATGAAGAAGGTTTTACTGATGCTATTGCAAACCATGGTGTCACAGGTATCTGCGGTTCTGGAATTATTGAAGTAGTCGCTGAGATGTACTTGGCAGGGATAGTTACGGTGGATGGGATTGTCGATGGCGATTTGATTGGTAGAACCTCGAGAATTATAAAAAATGACCGTACTTGGTCATATGTACTACATACCCCAGACTCCGATGAAACTCAGATTGTGGTGACACAAAATGATATTCGTCAAATTCAGTTGGCCAAGGCAGCACTTTATGCCGGGGTAAAATTACTCATGGACCATATAGGCACTGACCATATTGAGCGCATTCGTTTGGCCGGCGCCTTTGGCAGTCATATCAACGTGCAACACGCGATGGTTCTAGGTTTGATCCCTGATTGTGTCTTAGAGCAGGTATCTTCTGCGGGCAATGCGGCCGGTACGGGTGCTCGTATCGCTCTTCTAAATGCTGAGTCTCGTAATGTGATTGAGACCCTGGTCAAAAATATCGAGAAAATAGAGACGGCTTTGGAGCCTAAATTTCAGGATTATTTTGTTGATGCCATGGCATTTCCCAATAAAAAAGATCCGTTCCCCAACCTCTTTTCGGTGGTTGATAAACCCCAGGAAAAAGTCGGGCAAGATTCGGCTGGCGGAAGAAAACGCCGACGGCGATAAAAAGTCTTTAATAAAAACCCTTTCTTAGCCTATACTCCGCCAAAGAGCCTTGTTTAAAGGGCCGTTTGAGCATGGCCCTCTGTAGGGCCAGCAGCCGAAAGGTGAGGTATTGAAAATGTCTGAAAATGTCGATGCTATTGCAGTTGAAGCCGTAACTCTGCATGTCGGATTCATATTGCTTCCCGAATATACCCTAAGTACGTTCTCTAATGCAGTTGGCATATTACGCATGGCTAACCGGCTTTCGGGGCAACAATTATACCGTTGGTCGTTACACAGTCTTGATGGTCAACCATTGCTATCCAGTGCCGGATTGGAGCTTTCTCTAGACGGTAGTCTTGATGATGCTAGTGAAGCTAATATAATTCTCGTTTGTGGAGGTTACTCCGTTAAGCGCTATTGCGACAAAGCTCTACTGGAAGGGCTGCGCAAGGTGGCAAAACGTAAGATTCCTATGGGCGGCATCTGCACCGGCAGCTATGCTCTTGCGGCGGCAGGCCTATTAGATGGTTATCGCTGTACAATTCATTGGGAAAATTTAGCCAGCCTGCGAGAAGAATTCCCTAAGCTTGATATATCTTCTAGCTTGTTTGTCATTGATCGTGACCGATACACCTGTGCCGGCGGGATTAGCTCGATTGACCTAATGCTTAATCTGGTGGCTAGTATTCATGGGCATCAATTAGTGCAGCAGATTTCTGAACAATTTACCTGCGATCGAGTCCGCACTGAAAAAGACGCTCAACGGGCCCCGTTAAAGTACCTCATTGGCGCTAGTCAACCACGCCTAGTTGAGGCTGTCACACTAATGGAAACCAATATTGAAGAGCCTCTAACTCTGGATGAGATAGCGGCTTATGTTGGCATTTCTCGTCGTCAGTTAGAACGCCTGTTTAACCGTTACCTTCACTGCGCACCCTCGCGCTATTACCTTGAATTGCGGCTTTCTCGAGCACGATTACTGCTTTTACAGACATCGATTCCCGTCATTGACGTTGCGATTAGCTGTGGCTTCTCTACCGCTCCTCATTTTAGTAAGTGTTACAGTGACCTTTATGGCAAGCCACCGAGCAGTGAAAGAAGGGCGCTGGTTTAGGCGGTCTACTAGGCTCGGTAATCCGTGGGTTTTTTGTCGAAGATAACACGGAAGGCCCTTGAGAAGTGGGCCGTGTCGGAAAAGCCGCACTCCTGTGCAATATCAGTAATTAACCGTTCAGTGTTTTGCAAAAGCCAAAGACCATAGCGCAACCGCATCTTACGGTAGAACTTCTGTAGGCTTTCATTGGTCTCATTGATAAACAGCCGTTCCAATTGGCGTTTGGAAATATCCACTCGAGCGGCTATCTCGTCGGTTGACAGAGGCCGGCTTAAATTTTGTTCCATTAATAATAGGGCTCGACCCACTATGCGGTTATTGACCTGATAGTCATCGCCAGGCTGCGGTTGAGGTGTATTGGCTGGGCGATGATTATCCATAACCAGTATACGCATGCTCTTTCGGGCCCAATTTTGGCCTAAATGGCGTTCAATAATATAAGCAGCCAAATCCGCCGCCACCGCGCCCCCAGCACAGGTAATACGATCACCATCATCAACAAAAAGCTGGTCCGCAATAGGAGTGACGTTGGTGTAACGGTCGGTCAGATCTTTGTAGTGGAACCAGCTGACACAGCAGCGCCGTTGATCCATTAACCCTGCGCGGATCATGGCAAAGGAGCCGGTACAGAGGCCGATAATAGGAACATGAGCGGCATCTACCTGTTGTAGATAATCGATCACATGTTGGCTACCTTTAAGGGTGTTGTCTAAAAGTCCACCGACCACCACCACGTAATCAAAATCTGCTGGATCACGATAGGTTTCCCAGGGCTGAACTGCGACACCAGAACTCGATGTTATAGCCTCCAATGTGTGTCCCATCAGCGCCCACTGACAGTTAATTTGTCGACTCTGGTCGCCTTCGTCAGCGGCCAAACGTAGTGCATCGACAAAGGCCGAAAAGGGCAGAAGGGTAAAGCTTGGCATGAGCACAAAGCCAACCGATAAGTGCGTTGAGCTATTGACTGTTAGGGTTTGTCCTAGAGTGTATTTTTTCATTCAAAATCGCCTAGTATGGGTCGTTTAAATACAGGTAAATTCTGCTTTTTTACATAACGATAACGACATTTTAGCGCTAAAACCGGCATTATTGTGTTTAATTGTCGTCATTGTCGTTTTTTCGCTCTCGATTGACGTTTTTGTTCTAGCAACGACAGGGTAAAAACTGGTCAAATGCAATCTGTCTAGGCTATTAAAAGCGCAGTGGTCATCATGAAACGATATTCTGGTTTTAGCTTGTTAAAAAACGCCCTTAGCTACCATGAAAACTGGCAGAAAGTGTGGCGTAATCCAACGCCGAAAAAAGACTACGATGTGATTATTGTGGGCGGTGGTGGGCATGGTCTTGCAACGGCTTATTATTTAGCAAAGGTTCATGGTATTACCAATGTGGCGGTGGTCGAAAAAGGGTATTTAGGTGGCGGCAATACAGCCAGAAATACCACTATCATTCGCTCCAACTATCTTTGGGACGAAGCAGCTCAGCTTTATGAGCTATCACTCAAGCTATGGGAAGGGCTTAGCCAAGAACTTAACTACAATGTCATGTTTAGTCAGCGTGGCGTGCTTAATTTGGGTCATAACTTACAGGACATGCGCGATATCGAACGTAGAGTTAATGCCAACAGGTTAAATGGTATTGACGGCGAGGTTGTTACCCCACAGCGTATCAAAGAGATTGCGCCACTGATTAATATTTCACCAGACAGTCGTTACCCGATCTTAGGGGCGTCCTGGCAACCTAGAGGTGGCACGGCGCGTCATGATGCCGTTGCATGGGGTTATGCTAGAGGAGCAGACGCGTTAGGCGTAGACATGATCCAGCAAACAGAAGTAATTGGCATTCGGCGCAAAGGGGGTGCTGTGGTTGGTGTCGAAACCTCCAATGGCTTTATCGGTGCGCGCAAAGTTGCCTGTGTGGCAGCGGGTAGCTCCGGCGTAGTCGCTGCTATGGCGGGGTTGAGGTTGCCAGTGGAATCTCGGCCACTACAAGCGTTAGTGTCAGAGCCAATAAAACCCTGCTTAGATACAGTAGTTATGTCTAATGCGGTGCATGGCTATATTAGCCAGTCAGACAAAGGAGATCTAGTTATTGGGGCTGGGGTAGATAGCTATAACGGCTATGGCCAGCGAGGTTCTTTGCATGTCATAGAGCATACCGTGCAGGCAATCTGCGAGTTATTTCCGGCCTTTAGTCGAGTTCGTATGAATCGTCAATGGGGCGGTATCGTTGATACCTGTCCGGATGCCTGTCCAATTATCAGTAAAACATCAGTTGCGGGCCTTTACTTCAACTGTGGTTGGGGAACCGGTGGTTTTAAAGCGACGCCGGGTTCTGGCTATGTGTTTGCCGATACAGTGGCTAATGACCGTCCTCACCCGTTGGCAAAAGCCTTTAACCTAGATCGGTTCAACACTGGAGCTTTGATCGATGAACACGGTGCAGCGGGTGTTGCACACTAGCGTGTGTTGAAATAATAAGTTGAGAGAATAAAGATGTTATTAATATATTGCCCACATTGCCTAGAGCATCGTGAAGAAGAAGAGTTTAGCTATGGCGGCGAGGCTCATATTGCAAGGCCGTTGAACCCCGAGGAGCTATCTGACGAGCAGTGGGCGGATTATCTGTTCTTCCGTAAAAATCCACGCGGTATTCACCATGAAATGTGGTATCACGCGATCGGTTGCCGGCGTTACTTTAACGCAACACGCAATACCGTAACCTATGAGATCTTAGAAACCTATAAGGTCGGCACGCAGCCACAGATCACTGGAGCTGACGTATGAGGCAATTAAATCGCCTGCCTACAGCGGGCCGCACAGACCAAAATAAGGTGCTTAACTTCACCTTTAATGGGAAGAGCTATCAAGGTGTTGCCGGAGACACATTGGCCTCAGCACTCCTCGCTAATGGGGTTGATGTGGTCGGTCGTAGTTTTAAATATGCTCGCCCTCGGGGTATTTTTGGGCATGGGCCTGAAGAGCCTAACGCCATTATTCAGTTAGGTTCCGGTGCAGCCACCATCCCTAATCTAAAAGCCACTCAGGTTGAGTTGTACGAGGGTCTTGAGGCCGCCAGTGTAAACGGCTGGCCCAGCGTCAATTTTGACCTCATGGGGCTAATAGGGGCCTTTGGGCGTCTAATGCCGCCGGGGTTTTATTATAAAACCTTTATGTACCCAAAGAAGCTATGGATGACCTACGAACATTTTATCCGCAAGGCCGCAGGTTTGGGTTCATCTCCGACTGAGAGAGACCCTGATAGTTATGAAAAACTAAACCAACACTGCGATGTTTTAGTCGTTGGTGCTGGGCCAGCCGGCTTAGTCGCTGCTCGGGAAGCGGCACGAAGCGGTGCTCGCGTTATTATTGCCGACGAACAGAGTGAGTTTGGTGGTAGCCTGTTGGCGTCCACTCAGTTGATTGATGGCTTACCTGCCACACAGTGGGTAGCTGAAATAACCGACGAGCTTGGTGAGTTTAAAAATGTACAACGTCTGCCTCGCAGTACGGTTTTTGGCTACTACGATCACAATTTCTTGGCTATTTTAGAGAGAGTTACTGATCATTTGGGTATTAGTTCGGCATCGGGCCCGCGTCAGTGTATGCATCGTGTTCGCGCCGCTCAGGTCGTGTTGGCGACGGGCGCATTTGAGCGCCCATTAGTCTTTGCCCATAACGATATTCCGGGTGTCATGCTGGCATCATCAGTATCTACTTATGTTAATCGTTTTGGTGTTGCCCCAGGGTCCAGGCTGGTTTTAGCGACGACCAATGACAATGCTTATCAAACAGCGATCGATTGGCATCATGCTGGACGATCGGTGGTATCTGTCGTGGATTCACGCACTAGGCCCAGCGGCTACTTGGTTGAACAGGTTAGGGTATTGGGTATTCAGATTCTAGAGGGACACGGTCTTATTGAAGCCGTGGGCGGCAAACGCGTGCGTAAGGCTCTGGTGGCACCCATCAATCCAGAAGGGTCAAAAGTCACTGGGCCTGTACAGAGTTTAGCTTGTGATCTGATTGCCAGTTCTGGTGGTTGGAGCGCCGCTATTCATCTTAGCTCTCATACTGGGGCTAAACCCGTTTGGGATGACACGATTGTTAGCTTTAGACCCGGTGAGTCTAAACAGAAGGAGCGCTCAGCGGGTGCATGCAGGGGCACATTTGGTAGCTTAGAAGGTTTGCGTGAGGGTGCTAGCGCGGGCGCTGAGGCCGCTAAATTAGCAGGCTTTGGCTTGGGTGAGGTGCGATTTCCGACGCCTGTGATTGATCAGATCATCGAGCAACCACAACAGGCACTATTCTTAGTACCTCATAATAAAGCCACTAGTCGCGCCCCGAGCCAGTTTGTTGATTTTCAATTGGATGTCAGCGCTGCAGGGATTGAGCTAGCGGTTCGTGAGGGATTTGAATCCGTTGAACACGTAAAACGGTATACCGCTTTAGGTTTTGGTACTGATCAAGGTAAATTAGGTAATATTAACGGCATGGCTATTTTGGCAGATGCCTTGGGTCAAGGCATCGCCGAGACGGGCACCACTATTTTTCGTCCGTCATATACTCCAACTACATTTGGTGCCATCGCCGGGCGTGATATCAATG
>CAWKZU010000045.1:0-11111 GCA_963854585.1 Gammaproteobacteria bacterium
CTGAAAAGCGACCGATTTTCTATAAACATCTTCCCTATTGGCTCATATTTCCTGCCGTGTATGGAGTGACATCAATCATCCGTGGTTTATTAACCAATGTTTACCCTTATCCATTTTTGAACGTAGCCGAACTAGGCATTGGAAGTGTTTTATTCAATATGTTTGGATTAGTTGCAGTTTTTGCCGTAGTTGGCCCTGTTTTTATTGCGGTAGCACATCTGATTTCTGATAGAACCAAAACCTAGAGTTAAGAGTTACACGAAAGTTACACACTTTTATTTTCGTGCTTGTAGCCCTTTATCAATAAGGGTTTGTAAATCTGCAACTATTGAGTGGGAGTGAAAAATCCTTATAAATCAATAACTTACCTGTGACACAATTTGTCAAAGCAACGAAAGAATGCGGGTTTCAGACCATTAAAAACAAACTTATGACAAACTACTGCTGCTATATTACATATGAAGGATCTATAAAATGATGAAACTGCATGGCTTCTCCTCCAGCAATTACTACAACGTCCCGAAACTCGCATTTTTGGAGAAAGGCATCCCATTTGATGAAATTCAGTCTTACACTGGCGTCAGTCAAGATTACAAACCCGAGTATTTGGATAAAAGCCCTCTAGGCAAGGTGCCTGCACTTGAAACGCCAGAAGGATTCATTAGCGAATCGCGGGCGATTTTGGAGTATATCGAACGGATGTATCCGCAACATTCACTGCTGCCGGCTACGCCCTTTGGTATTGCGAAGGTTCAGGAGTTGTCGCAGTTTATTGAATTATATTTTGAACTTGTAGCCCGGCGTTTGATTGTGAACCTTTTAGCCGGCACCCAACCCGATGATAACGTCTTAAAAGAAGTCGAGACCAGCCTCAATAAATCAGTGGCCGCGCTATCCAAGCTATCCACTTTTGAGAAGTTTGCTTATGGTGACCGGTTCACCCTAGCGGATATCGCCGCGATTTTGAATTTGCCAGTAGTACGTAGTGTTGGCAAAAAATTCTTGGGCAGAGACCCGTTATCAGCAGTACCAGGTTTAGATGCCTACTGTATTCGTATGGAAGACCGGCCCCATGTGAAAAAAATACGCGCTGACGCCGCTGCTGATATGCCGGATTTCATGTCGCATCTAAAATTCATATATGGGATATAATTGTAAAAATTTTATGGCATCTACGCCGATACGAATTCCTCTATAGATTTATGTGCAATAAAGGCTAAAACTCTTACAAAGGTCTTACAAAGCATTCTAAAAACCCAATAAATACAGGGGTTTTGGAGGGGGCAATCACTGAGTGGGAGTAATAACGCGCCCTACAACCTCCATTTCTAGGCTGTTTCCTATGTTGTAACGTTGTTGTAAAGACTCATTCCTTCGTCTTTGTTGTAAACATTGTTGTAAAGTTCTGCTACTAATACACTTCATAAGTGTATCAAGTATGTAATACGACTTACGCTTAAAGGGATCTCAATATGCTTTTTTTGGATCTATAAATCTCGTATATCTTCTTTCCTCTTCAACATAAATGGCGTCAAAAGTGTCCGCTTTGATCAAGTCAGGCCATCTTCATCATGTTAATAAGCTAGTGATCGGGATATTATCTTTGAGCTACTAATAAAAACTATTTGGGACTATTGCATTCATGGATGCTTTCACCAGGCCCCTATCGAGAGGAACAGAATTATGAAGCGGATTAACACAAGATTTTCATTTCCTTTAAACGCAATGACGATTTCGGTATTGCTGCTGCAGTCAAGTGCAGTCTTAAGCCAGGAGCGTGTCGTTGCAGAAGAAGTGGAGGAAGTGGTGGTGGTTGGCTCACAGATTAAGGGTGCTTCTATCTCTGAAGCGCTTGCTGTCAGTGTTCTCGACGCTGAGACGATTGAAGCAATGGGCGTCGACTCTGGCGATGAGTTGCTGGCACTTATTCCAGAAAATGGACAGAACTTCTTCAACGAGGCCGAGAATATTTCAGGCGGTGTTAACGCTGGTCGTGGCGACGTGGGTGCGGTTAACCTGAGAAATTTAGGTACGGGTAACACGCTCGTTTTACTCAACGGTCGCAGGTTGGTTAATTCAGCGACCTATCAGACTGAGGAGGTCGGTGGCAGTTTTATTCCAGTGAACACCACCAACTCCAATCACCTTCCGGTTTGGGGCATTGACCGCGTGGAGGTGCTTCGAGACGGTGCTTCAGCGATTTACGGTGCCGATGCAGTCGCAGGTGTTGTGAATACGGTTCTAAAAGACGACTTTGAAGGTTTTAATATTCGATTTCGTCACTCAGAGTTCGACAATACGCCCAGCACGCGTCAGAGCGTCACGGCCGAATGGGGTCAAGATTTTAACGACGGGCGAACGAACGTTGGTGTCTTCTTTAACTACTACCATCGCGATCGCGTGAGCTCTAACGATGATCCGCGGTGGGCTGATTCCGACTTCAGGAGCAGAATTCCAGAGGATTCGCCGTGGGCCGGTAGTACATCTTTTAGAAACAACTCGGCAAACGGTCTCTATCCCCAAATGGATGTGCGGACGTCACGCGAGCCGACCAGTTTGAACGGCGTCATCACTGATACCGCGGGGGAATTTGAGACCTATGCTGTCGGCGATTCACGTTGCCAATATGCAATTAGTGCGACCCATTGTGGCGCCGTTGACGGTCAGGGAACGTCTCGATACGACTTGAACGGCAATAATGGTTTTGGTCGCGATTTGGCGTCGGAGCTTGATCGGATGAGCTTTTTTGCCAACGTCACTCACGAGCTCGAAAACGGCGTTGAAAGTTTTACCGAGATTTCCTACTACGAGTCTGAAACGAATCTTATTCGTCATGCATCTTCATCCTTTAGCTCGGTGAAGCTGATTATGGGTGCAGACAACCCATATAACCCGCTGGGTAGTGGCCCTGGGCGGCTCTCAGGTCCGGACCTTGATGAGGCAATGGCGGGCGTTCCCGCTGAGGGCCTCGATTTGATTGTTGATAACTATCGTTTTGGTCAGATGCCTCGTGTCATTGACAATAATGGCGATATGTTCCGAATTCTTCAGGGTCTTCGAGGCTCGCAAGGTGATTGGGATTGGGAGACTGCTTTTTCCTACGCTAAGGCGGGAAAGGATGACATTACCCGTAATCGCATCTCCAATAATTTGGCTCAGGAGGCCTTGAACGATTCCTCTTCTGCGGCCTTTAATCCATTTGATTCGACCCGCGAGGGCTCGAATATCGATCGTATTTTGGTCGACGTTTACCGTAAATCTGAGACTGAACTCACCACCTTTGACTTTAAGGTTTCCAACAACGATCTCTTTGAGTTGGGTGCTGGGTCAGTTGCGGGTTTAATTGGATTTGAGTGGAGAAAAGAAGAGTATTCTGACGATCGGGATCCGCGGCTTGACGGTACCATTGTCTTCACCGACTACCAGGGCGACACCTACCCCTATGTCAGTGACGTTGTTAACTCCTCTCCTACGGGTGACAGTGCTGGTTCCCGCAATGTCACGTCGATGTTTGCTGAATTACAGATTCCTGTTTTAGAAAATTTGGACGTCCAGTTAGCGATTCGGAACGAAAATTACTCGGATATCGGCGACGGTAATATCTCTGTTGGAAAGGCGGCGTTTGGCTATCGGCCCTTTGAACCACTGTTGATTCGTGGATCGTGGTCCGAGACGTTTCGAGCACCTAACTTAGTGACGGTTAACGAAGGATTGGTTGCTCGAAGTAATACCCGAACCGATTGGACGTGTGATTATGTCAATCAGTTCACGGGTGAGGTATATGACCTGGATTGCCGCAATTCTACACAGCGTTCCGCGCAGGGCAGCGAGTTGCTCAAGTCTGAGACGGGTGAAAGCACGTCTATCGGTTTTGTACTGGAGCCAATAGAGGGCCTTACCGTAACAGCAGACTTTTGGAGTATTGATAAGGACGACACCATTGGCCTTTTCGGTGAAGAGAATCACATGATCTTGGATCTCTTCTATCGTTTGCAGGCCGGCACGACCGACTGCTCAATGACCTTTAACCCAGCGGTCGTTCGAGACGCGCCCGATGACGACCAGATTGCAGCTTTTGCCGAAGCGGGTATTTGTCCTGGTGGAACGGCGATCCGTGTGGACGACGCATATGCGAATCTTGATAAGAGAACCCTTGAGGGATATGACATTGGTGTTTACTACGAGGTAGACACGCAAGCGGGTAACTTCAGCTTTAGGTACAACGGATCATACCTTGATAAGTTTGACCAGGAGGCATCAGGTGACGCCGCATTGTTGGTAGCGAGCCAAGCCAGTGGAGCTATCCCAGCTGATATTCCTATTGATGGCTTTGCCGACTTGGTCGGACGCGATGGTAATCAGGAGGAGCGGCACCGTGCTAGTTTGCGCTGGCGACGTGGTGACTTTGGTGCGTCGCTCTCGGGCTATCAAGTCAGCTCCTTTTATCAAAGCGCCTTAACGCTGAGCGACGGAACGCGTTATGTGATTCCATCGATGACAACTTACGACGCAACGTTTGATTATCGCTTTGATATCGGCGATGCCCGTTCGCGGTTGCGTCTTGGTGTGAAGAATCTAACTGACGAGCGAGCGCCGTTAGCCGACCGTTACTTTGGTTATTTTGCTGACGCTCACTCTGACTACGGTCGTTACATGTACGTTGATCTTAGGTTGAGCTTCTAAATTCTTTACGGGGCAGGCACGTGCCACGTCCTACTGATTAAGGCCTCCGCAAGGGGGCCTTTGAGTCTCTGGAGATACATAAATGCAAGTAGCGCGCACTTCAAATCCGTCCTTGGCTAAGATTTTGGGGCTCTGGGTAGGACCGATTCTTTTTGTCGCGATGCTCCTCATGGGGCAGTCACAGCAGGCTATGCCAGTGGATGCGTGGCTCGTGGCGGCAGTTGGACTTTGGATGGCCATCTGGTGGATGACCGAAGCCATACCTGTACCCGTTACTGCGCTGCTACCGATCGTATTGTTTCCGCTACTGGGAATCGCCGAAATAAAGGATACGACGGGATCTTATGCGCATCCGATCATATACCTGTTCCTGGGCGGTTTTCTACTGGCGGCGGCGATTCAAAAATGGGATTTTCACCGACGTATAGCCCTATCCATTCTGCTCGCTGCTGGTGGTAGCGCGCGGTCTCTGATGGGGGGCTTTATGGTAACTTCGGCGCTCCTGAGTATGTGGATCAGCAATACAGCGACCACTATTATGTTGTTGCCTATTGGTTTGGCTATCATCGCTGTTATCAGCGAGACGGTGCAGGATATCTCAGATAAAGAACAGCATAATTTCCAGACGGCGTTGTTGCTGAGCATAGCCTATTCCGCGAGCATTGGTGGCGTTGCAACCTTGATAGGTACCCCTCCGAATGCGTTTATGGCGGCATTCCTGTTAGAAAATTACCAGATTGATGTTTCCTTTGCTCAATGGATGCTGGTGGGCCTGCCAGTTACCATTATCTTGCTGCCTATCACCTGGTTGTTTCTCTCCAGGATAGCCTTTCCTTTTAGCTTTGAAACCTCTAAGCAAACCCACGACGCATTGTTGAAGATGAAAAGCGAGCTGAGCCGTATTTCACGCGAAGAGAAAATTATCTCCGCGGTTTTCATCATCACCGCAGTATCCTGGGCGACTCGACCGTTCCTCGATAATTACATCCCAGGCTTGTCAGATCCGGGTATCGCTATAGTGGCGGGAATTTCGTTATTTTTGATTCCGGCACCGGAAAAAGGAGGAGGCCGCCTGTTAACCTGGGCGGATACACAAAAGTTACCCTGGGGAATCCTGGTTTTATTCGGCGGTGGCCTGGCGTTGGCCAATGCGGTGAGTGGCAGTGGCTTGGCTGCGGCGATTGGCGGCGCAGTGGCCAGCTTGCAATTCCTTGATCTGGCGCTACTGATCGTGGTGGTGACTACCCTGGTGATATTCTTAACCGAGATGACAAGTAACCTTGCGACCACCGCCACATTTCTTCCGGTCATCGGTGCCATCGCAATTCAACTGGGATTCGATCCTGTAGTACTTATTGTGCCAATTGCCCTGGCTGCAAGCTGCGCATTCATGCTCCCTGTTGCCACGCCCCCCAATGCCATCATTTACAGCTCGGGGAAAATTACTATTCCCCAAATGGCAAAGGCCGGTCTCGCGTTGAATTTTGTGAGTATAACTATTGTGTCACTGATTTCTGTATTTGCAGTACCCGTGCTTCTGAAGGCACTTTAGTGGCGATTCCCCAACAAAATTTTTCAATTGTGCTTTTGTCGCTGTTCGCGCTGCGATTGGTGCCGCTGGTATTGCAAGGTTCCTGAGAGTAGTGATTGCCCACCAGGTGCCACGATTAGCCCGGCACACAGACTGTGATTGATAGAGCATTTCATGCGTAGGCGGATAGGAATTATGAGAAACAGATTGAGCCATTGGCTATTGTTGTTAATCGTCGTTTCCAGCGCATCATGCACGACTGCACTCGGAGCCAAAACGGAGTCATTGGAATCGCCTACACGAGTTCTCTTTGTTGGCAACAGCTACATGTATTACAACGATAGTCTGCACAATCATGTGAAGCGGATCATCGAGGAGTTGCATTTGGGTCTTGCGGGAAAACTGGTCTTTAAGTCGGCGACCATCGGTGGTGCGAGGCTGAAACATCACAATATAGCCTGGTTGCTTAATCACGATGCCATCGGGGTCGACCAGTCTTTTGAAGTTGTCGTTCTCCAGGGCGGAAGTAGTGAAGTCTTGCAAGCGGATACTCAGGCTATCTATCAGCAGACCGTAAAAGCTTATAGCGAGCTGGTCCGCCAGGCAGGTGCGAAACCCTTTTTGTACATGACCCCCGCCTATGTGCCGCCATATTCTCGGGCCAAACCGGGTCTGATTGATGTGATCTCGCATTCGACAATAACCGCCGCCAATAATGCTGGAATCCCGGTGATTCCTGTCGGCTTGGCTTTTGAAGAAGCGTATAAACGTAAGCCGGAGATGATGCTACACAAGGATTTCGATGGTAGTCATCCCAGCCTCTATGGGACTTATCTGGCGGCTTGTGTGGTGTACCTTAGTGTCTATGGTGGCTCACTGGAAAGCTTGACCTATGATTACTACGGCTCAATTGAATCGGAAGTCGCGGGATTTCTGAGAGAGGTTGCCAGCGATGTTGTTCGTGATTTTATAAAGCCAGAACAGATTCGACCGGGCGATCATCTCGATTGGTTGGATTAGTCAGTTAGTCAATGAAGATCAGTAAATTGTAAAAATGGTTTCTCGTTTGTTATAAGGTTTGTAAACGAAAATCTGCTTTTGTATTGAAATGGCTAAAGAAACGAGAGGGGGGAAGTTTCGTAAAAGGCTATGTAAGTTACAAATGAGTTACAAACGAAAAAGTAGCGTTTATAACCTACTGTTTTAAATGAAGAAAATATAGGGCTGCTATTGAGTGGGAGTAATAACAAGCTCTCAAACCCCCATTCCTAGGCTGTTTCCTGTGTTGTAAAGACGCATTCCTAACGTTCATAGGCGCTTGCCTGCCAATGGGGCCTATTTTTTTCGATAAACTCGATTAGGGCAGACAGAGCCTGCGGCATGTTTTGCTCGCCGAAGCCGATGCGAAAGTAATCCTGATAAAGGTCGCTTTGTGCGCTAAACAGGGGAGCTGGTTTGACCGAGATACGCGCTGCGGCCATTTGCTCGGCTAATTGATCTGCGCTCAGCGGACCTTTAAATCTCACGTAACCAATGGCTCCGGCACTGGGTCGGTTCCATTCAAACAGATCGCCATATTGGCGAAAAAAATCATCCAGTAAGCTGAGGTTTTTCCTGATAATTGCCAGCCGACTTTCAATAATGGTATCACTGGCGCGCAATATCATCATGGCCTGAATTTCACTGGCGCGACCGATGCATGCAGTGCCAAAGTATTGGGTGTCGATGAGCTTTTGCTTAAGCTCTAAATCCTGTAGTACCAGCCAACCAATCGTCACGCCACAGCCACCCCAGGGTTTTGACATGGTGCAGGCACTGATGCCTTTGTCGTACAGTTCGGCCATGGCTGGAAGTCGATCCTTTGGGTTATGTTCGAGGAGGCGATAGACTTCGTCAGACATTAGGTAGATGTTATTTTTGTCAGCGATATCTTTAAGTTGCCGCTGCAATTGATGACTCATCAATGTGCCGGCAGGATTAAATGGTTCGTTGATGATCATGTATTTAGTGTTGTGCTCAATCGCGGCTTCAACCGCGCTGAGATCTATCTGCCAGTTGTCTTTGGGGTGTAGTTGAATCTGAGTCACCTGGCAGCCTGTATGCTCTGGAGTTTGCTGTACCGACTGATATCCCGGAGTGAACACAATGGCGTGGTCATCCTCGTTCAATAGCGCTATTGCCGCTGTTTGCAGGGCCACTTGTCCACCGGCGAAGACAATTATATTGTCAGCACTGATGTTATCCCCGTAGAGGTTGGCAATATCTTCTTTAAGATCCAAGCTTCCGCCAGGAGGCGTGTATTCCAAGGAATGATCATGGAATTCATCGACAATTGCTCGGTCACCTCTGGCCAGTGATAGCTTGACCAATTCCCCGTGACTAAGAGGCTCCGCAAAGGAATTGGACAGGTTGTATTCTGTATCCTTATTTATCAATTTGTGTCTTTTAGACCACGGTGTTTGATATCCCATCATAATTTCCTAGGCGAGTATATATTTTTCATCTTCAAGTTTTTTGAGTAGGGCACGTGCTGATTGTTGCGATATCAAAATATATTTATTCTCAGGAAATAGTTTGGCGCTGTGAGAAGTCATAATAATACTGGTCACTAGGCGCATGGCAACCAGATAGTAAATTATTTCCCGCTCGGTATCTGTTATTTTAAATTCGCGATCATATCCTTCGATCATGTTACTTGAGGCCATCTCAACATTGGGTTCTCCGAGCAATGAATAGGCCATACTGATGGCAAGATCGTTGATCTGGCTGGCCATTTGCATTTCACCAAAATCAATCAGGCCAGCAACTTTTTCAGGCTGTTCTGGATCGATAAGTAGATTTTGTTCATTGGCATCACCATGGATGATGGCCTTGCGTAAATTCGCAAGCTTGGGAAAGATAGTTTTTTCATAAACGGCGTAGAGCCGCTCAATGCGATCGGCAGCATCCCTATCGATGACATCCGCAAGATACTTTTTGCAGGTCAGTACATTATCAAGCATCCACATTTCGTCGGAGCCCTCCACTACCGTCACCGAATAGGTCTGCATGGCTTGAGAAAGTTGACCCACGAACCGGCCAATATCCTGATATAGCGCTGGCGTTCTTGGTATGTTGGTTAGTAGGTCACCCTCAAGATAGGTTAGTAGACGTATTGCAAAGCCATCAACATAAGTTATGTGTTCACCCTTAAGCGTGGGCACAATGCTGGGAAACGCCAGGCTCGGCGCCTGTGTTTTTAAATGGGTCAGTACATCAGTCTGCATTTCAATAAATTCATGTGACCATCTTGTATTGGCAATTTTTAGCACATAAGTGGTGGTGTCCGTTTTTATCCGAGCATTTTGATCTTCGAAGGAAACTAAGGGCGCTATCTCGCCCTCAAGACCGTAGAGGTCTTTCAGTAAGGAAGCTAGGGACTCGTCATCAAAATTAGGCACTTGCTCTAACATTATCTATTCTCTTTTATATGGTAGTTAAAATAATCGCCAGCCCTAAGATCCTGCTAGCACGGCTTGTACTATTTGCAAATCTTGAACACCAATACCCGAAGACAGAAACAGTTTTAGTTTTTTTGCCGCCTGCGGATTTTTCAGGCCGTTGTTTAAAAAGTCGCCGAACTCCTGCAGGTCTGATTCAACGATCACACCATTGTGCAGAGCACCTGCGGCATTACCGTGGTCTTTGCCCTGCTTAATGGAGTCAATCAACACGCAATCGGCTTTTTTCAATAGGCTTGGGGCGAGTTCGAGTTTGCCGGGCATATCTGCACCAATTGCGATCACCAGAGTGTTTTCTTTGGTGATGTCATCGGCCTCCAACAATGCCACTTCTGAGGCTGTGGTGGTCACAATCAAATTGGCCGTTTTGGCCACTTGTTTAGGGCTGTCTACTACAGTGACTTGCCAGCCATTTTGGGTCATTTCCCGCGCATAGGCAACGGCGTTTGTTGGCGTATGTCCCCACACCGTGAGTTGGCGAGATTGTGGATATAAATCCTTGAGCAGCGACACTTGCAAACGCGCCTGGACACCTGTGCCTAAAACACCTATGCCGGTCACCTCGGCCTCAGGCATTAGTTGTTGCGCTGCATTCCTGCCGGCAATTGCAGTTCTTAGATCGGTTAAATTTCCCTCATCTTTGAGCACCACAATGGGATCTCCGGTCTTGGCGTCAAACGCCATCATCAACCCCTGGGAAGGTGTTAGGCCACATGCAGAATTATTGTAAAAAGCGGTGGCGATCTTAAACACATAAATATCGCCACCGCTTTTATGTGCACCCTTAAGATGTAAGTCGCCGCGCCCCTTAAATGGTAGATAAATTACCTCGGGTATTACCACGTCCAGCCGACTAAATGCTTTAAATCCCTGATTTTGCAGTTGCCATACTGTCTCATTGCCAGTGATTTCAAGGCGTTGTTGGATATCCGCCCAGCTGAGCTCTGGAATGTTAGTTGTGGTCGTGACGGGATTGTGTGTGTCACTGGGGTGAATGTTCTCGCTCTGTGGGAGCAGGGCTATGATGATGCCAGTATGAGCATCTCCAACCAGAGTTAAATGACGGCACTGTCGTTGATCACTATTGACAGGTGATTGAAGCTGCGAGAAAAATTTAATGATGAAATGGTCTGCTCCAGACTTGTAGGTGGCGGTTATCGTTAAATGGCCCGAGGAAGGAGAATCAAAATCCATGCTAATGGTTTCACTGACAATATCGACCTGATCAAACATTGTCGATTGAGGGCCAATATAGGCATCTTTTTCGGCCGGAGTTAATAGTGCAACTAGGTCGGCATCTGTGGCTAATATTTGCATTATTGCGCCCAAATAGTACGTTGTTGATCGATAAACTGTGCGAAGGCTTTTAGGGCCCCAGGCATGGTGGTCCGACTGAA
>CAWKZU010000046.1:0-11110 GCA_963854585.1 Gammaproteobacteria bacterium
GAGCAAAGTCCTTATTGTTATTTAATTCGATACTCTAGGGGTTTAGATGTTTAGATGGCCAATTAGTCTAATGCTTTAATTCTCTTTGGACAAGTAAATAAACAGATAAAATGGAGATAACCCCCATATAATCGGAATTTTGCGTACCTTTTTAGGCGACGGTGGTGCCATCATAACCCCATGCTAAACCTAGCAAGCGGGTGAAAAATAATCCACTTTAAAATGCGTCGACAGATTTCATGAACTTTTGAGTCTTTTGGGGCTATTAAATAATTGTCTGACATTGCATAATTATTGTCTTATCAGATGAGAGCAAAATATGAAGCGTTTAGCGGTTATTTTAGTTTTATGCCTGTCCCAGGCGGGTTGTCTTGCAGTGATGGCTGTCGAGGCAGTCACCGATGTGACTATAGCGGTTGTAACCGCGCCAATAAAAGTCGTTGGCGGTATTGTAGATGCAGTAACAGGTGACGATGAAGACGGCGAGCAAGAGGATTAAGTAAGTTCGGCTGAAACGTTGCGTGAAGGTCTAAAAGTACAATGAAAATTAGCGGGTAAGCTTATGCCGTGGAGCGAAGTCACCAGGGCAAATAAAAAAATAATCAAAGAGAGGTTTTATGTCAAATCCACAAATAGCAGATATTGGTTTGGGCCATACCATTTTACGTCGAGCGTCACTGACGCCTAATGCAAAAGCGCTTACTTTTGAAGGTGAGACTTGGACCTACGCTGAACTAGGAGATAGGGTTCGCCGTTTAGCAACTATATTACGAGATGGCGGAGTCTCTCGTGGTGATCGGGTGGGTTATATAGGCCTTAATCATCCATCATTTTTAGAAATACTCTACGCTTGCGGGTGTCTTGGGGCTGTTTTTGTGCCACTTAATTTTCGCTTAACAGGGCCGGAAATTATATTTATTGCCAATGATGCGGACATCACCGTGATGTTTGCGGACAATATGTTACAGCCACTGATCGAAGAAGAAAAAGCCAATTTAAATTGTACGCGTTATCTCACCATAGAGAATGATGCTGACGGGTGGGAGGCACTTGAACCGCTTATGGTAGGTGCCGACCCGATTGTTGCCAGCGAGCATGTTGATGCAGATGAGATCGCCTTTATCATGTACACCTCTGGCACCACTGGGCTGCCTAAGGGCGCGATGTTGACCCACGGCAATGTGTTTTGGAATAGTATTAATGTGTGTTTTGGTGAAGATACCATGACAACGACTACCTTAACCTGCGCACCCTTATTCCATATTGGAGGCCTCAACGTAACGACATTGCTATCTCTGGCTAAGGGTATTGAGGTGGTCTTACTACGCAGTTTTGATGCGGGAGCAGTTCTTGCTCTCATCGAGAAGCACAAGGTAGGTAGTATGTTTGGCGCGCCAACTATGTTCTTAATGATGGCCCAGCATGAGAGTTTTGCCTCCACAGATCTATCAAGTATTAGCACATTAACCTGCGGTGGCGCGCCGGTACCCGTGCCACTGATCAAAACCTATGGTGATCGTAATGTCAGTTTCTGTCAGGGCTACGGTCTTACCGAAACTGCGCCTTTTGCCAGCCTATTAAGCAGTGATTTGGCGATGGTTAAAGTAGGCTCAGCGGGTAAGGCGCCAATGTTTACCGAAGTCCGCATTGTTGATGAGCAAAATAATCCGGTGGCAGCAGGTGTTCACGGCGAAGTCTGTATCAAAGGGCCTAATGTTATGAAGGGTTATTGGAATCGCCCTGAAGCGACTGCCGAAGCCATTGATACCCAAGGCTGGTTTCACAGTGGCGATATTGGTTACCTTGATGACGAAGACTTTTTGTTCTTATGTGATCGGGTCAAGGATATGGTTATTACGGGAGGGGAGAACGTCTATCCCGCAGAGATCGAAAGCATTCTCTACGGGCATCCTTCTATTTTGGAAGTGGCTGTCATAGGTTTGCCGGATGAAAAATGGGGCGAAGCTGTCACTGCCATTGCTGTTCTTGAAGAGGGCGCTAGTCTCGATCTTGAAGCGCTGCGTGCCTTTGCCGGTGAATCTCTGGCCCGTTATAAATTGCCTACTGAACTGCGTTTTATTGATATATTACCGCGGAACCCTGCAGGTAAGGTTCAGAAATTCAAACTCAAAGAGCAATTTGTGGCGTAGCTGATCAAGAAACGACAAGCCGCGAATATTTATCATATTCGCGGCTTGTCAGATTGACTATGCCTCTTCCTCTTCGTGCTCTTGAAAAGAGTGATGGTCAGTTGTTTTAGCTAAGTGGTCCGGAGTTCTTTAGATTGTCCCTAGTTTTTTCAGGACTTGCAGCTACTGTGAGTTCTAACTCCTCTAATTCTCTTGGGACGTACCAATGCATCTTATCAGAATGATAGGAATCCCAAACAGCCTTAGCAATTTCAATTGATGGAGTCAGTCTCCACATACCATCCTTAGGCAGTTTTTTCTTTATATCATCACTTATCATGGGGGTGTCGATAACTCCGGGCAAAATATCAGATACCCTTGTATCAAACCTTAAAAATTCGCTCGATAAAGATTCTGTTAAACCTTTAACTGCATGTTTAGATGCGGAATAAACTGCAGCCATTCCTAACCCTATAATTCCTGTGCTTGATGAGGTCGATATGCACAACGAATTTGGGGTATTTTTAAGTAAATCGATAGCACAATAAATACCATTTATTACACCAATGATATTAATGTTGATTAATTTCATATGATTTTCATAAGGGATGTCTTCAAAAAAACCCCCTTCGGTCATACCTGCATTATTAAACAATATATCTAACTTATTATTGGTTCTTTTAGATAGAGAATTAATGCATTCTTCATATTGATTTTTGTCGGTAACGTCTAAGTGTCTGTAGATAATATTATCATTACCGAGAAGATTTTCTAGATCTATGAGTTTTTCTTTATCGATATCAGAGCAGAAAATAAACCAATCTTTTGCTTTAAAAAACTCAGCAGTTGCCTTCCCCATACCGCTAGCTGCACCTGTTATAAATATACTTTTACGTCCAGTCATTTTTAATCCCATAATTCTTTATAATCGGATGAACTATAACTGTAGAGTGTCCCAAACCGCTAATATTTATGATATTCGCGGTTTGGGATGTTGATTATGCCTCCTCGTCGTTTCGGAAAGAGTAACCTGCAAATCTAGTGTTTGGATTACATGTGGACACTGCGTCAAATTTCGCTTGAATGTCCCCTCCAGGCCTAGCCCAAGCAGCATTTCCTTCATTGGCTTGTAGGACATTTCGATGAATATTCCCCCAAACATAGTCGAAAGTAGAATCCGCAGAAGCGGGAATCTCAATGCTAAAGTTATAAGATTTCTCTGGATGTTTTTTTATACTCTCTATGTTGAAGTACATCGATCAACTAATGAATTAAGAAAATAGTCCATGGACAAACCACTGTTTGTTCATAGATTCTCTAAATAACCAGTAGCGTGCGCCTTTACTGTCACAAGCTAGATAGTAATCGCGCTGCTGCTCTGTCTGCCACGAATTACCACAGAGACGTTCTGGACCGCTAACAATAGTTAATGGCTGCTTCCAATGCAGCTGATGATTGCGCTGCTGTATACGAACTGGATTGGTTAGCAACCACAGTGGTTGAGGTGCTTTTGATGTAGGGTAATTAGTGTTTTTGGCTCTATGGGGAGGGCTCATACTACTGGCCTTTTCTGGCAGATGTTCTTCGCTCATGGATGGCTGCGATAGCGCGTCAATACCTAATCGTGCATATAGATTATCCATTAAAGTAGATGCTTGGTTGTTGAGCGCTATCTGATCGGCAAATAGATCAAAACTAAGTTCTGGCATATCGATGAACTGATCACTGAAAAGTGATATTTTTTCAATGCTTTGAGGCAGCTCTAGGCGCTCTAATTGTAGGCGACTCAACGTGAGTAGACTTGACCAGTTGTTATTGCTGGCTGATAGGGTAATAGGCATAGACTGGCACTCCCCCAATAGAGGCTCAAAGTGCCAGACAAATTTACGACAATGGGATTGCCTAGCCATCAGATAAACACAAAAACGTTGTAGCAATGTTTTCATAGAAAATAACAGGCTATCTTTACTGTACAGTCCATGGGGAATTTGTATTTCATCACTAAACTCGACCGGGGGTGTAAAGCGAGTAAATGTGCAGGGTTTTTCGCCATTCAATAGCGCTAAGGTCTCAAGTAACTCAGCACTAAAACGTTGACTCAAGGCTGACCGAGGTAGAGCCAGTAAATCACCAATGTTTTCTAGGCCCAGTTGCTTGAAATTATTTTGCTGCTTTTGGTTGCCAGGTAATTTAAAGAGTTCGGTAGTCATAAGATTGCGGTGTATTTCGTCCTCATTAGGCAAGTAGTATTGAAACTGTTGACCGCAGAGTAATTGTGCCGCCAGAGGGCTCATAGCAATACCTGTGGTGGCTGTAACCGATAGGCGTAGTATTTGCCGATGCAGTCTTTGTAGTAACTTGCTATAACCATGAAAAAGCTGATCACAGCCAGACAGATCAAGCCAGATGCCGCTATCGTTGATAATGACGACTGGACTAAATTGGTAAGCAATTAAGGCCAGTCTGTGTAACAGGAGATTTTCTTGACTAAGACTCCTTGGCAGTACAAGCAGGTCAGGACAGATGGCCAGAGCTGTGGAGAGTGACAGATCGGAATCGACCCCCCATGCCTGAGCATAACTATTACAGCAGACTATGCGCTGAACGTTCTTTTGCACGCTAGCCACTGCTATGGTTGACTCTGCTTTAATGTTCTCTATATCCGCAAGTGCGGCGTCAAGAGCCAGTAGTGGAAAATCGATATAGAGCCAAATTTCTTTTTTTTGCTCTATATTTTTTACGGTGTGCTTTTTCACAGCTTACGTATTTAGCTGCTGTACTTTGTGTTTAAGCGGTAATGGATAATCTGATTCCTTTTCTTGTGGGTAATGAATATTAACCGGTAGTCTGTCGAGAAATGTACGCTCTGTGATTATATCGCCAAGAGAAATTTGTATTTTGGCACCAGGCACTTTTCCTCTCAGTTTATGCATAGTAACGGACAAAATATTAGGCTTCAGACTTTCAAGTTCTATGCGTAATAGCGCAGGAGAGTGAGCATTAAGTGCTGCGAGTGAAGTAAACAAAAAAACAGGAGATAAATTTTCCGTAGCGGCTAATTGTAATTTTCGAAGTGCCGCATAGCGCGGCTGTGCTCTATTAGTCCAGGCGAAGAGTAGTGCATTGCCTCGGATAGATTGTTCCGCTGCCCACAACCATTCTCTGCTGTCTTTACTGCGTACAACTAACAGCTTATCTAGAGGAATTTCAGCATTTACTAAGGCTGGTGCGTAGGGTTGATAGGGCGGGTCTAGCCACACACATAACTTACCTTCACCGGTATAATGCTTGAGTGTTGGTAGCAATATACTTAATTCACCTATCCCATCTTGCTGAGAGACTAGCTCCGTGAGAGCGGACACCGGCCAGCCACCGAGTAACAGCTTGTCCAGACTATTATTACCTGTAGCGACTACATGCTTGCGTAAAGATGGGTTACGCCCTCGCCAAGTATCATGACGTAAAAGCAGCTTGTTTAATGGTTGATTGTTAGGCATGTAATGGGTGTGCTATCGAGATGAGCCCTTAAGTTAATATACTGTTTATATATACAGTATACTGGCTTTTTCTCTTGCCGAAGTCAACTGAAATGGGTGAAGCGATAGTTGTGCTGTTATTTGGGGGGGTGAGGTGAAAGATTACTGTTTGTTTGGCCTCTGATTGAATTAACAATAACGTATATTGTGTCGGTTTTGGCGCTGGTGTTAAACTACTAATCCTCAATCTAAAGAGATGCATTTTGCCCCTGATGCCTGAAAAAGATAGTTTTGACCAAATTATTGATCCCTCATGGACCGTGTATGCGGCGCCTCTGAATGCCATTTTACAAGTGGCAGAGCAGTTAGGATTGAGTAAGCCGTTGCTAATGAAAGAGGCGGGTATTGATGGGGGCGAGTTAAATATTCCTGATCGTCGCTTTCCTGTGAATGCCTACTTCAGGCTCTATCAAGCGACGGCTTCAGCGGCTGATGATCCTGACCTTGGCTTAACAGTCGGTAGAGTTACCTTCCTCAAGGGGCTTAATTTACAGCTCTATCTTGCCACGGTATGTAAGTCATTTAGAGACTACTTAAATTTAATGCCTAGTAATGTGAAGCTTCGTGGAGACATAGGCTGTGTCACGATTCACCGAGAGGGCGATCTAGTCGAGCTTCGTTGGGAGCCAATGATGCCGGAGACAGGGCGAAAACGATTTGTTAGTGATGAGATGTTGGCCGCCTCAGCAGGTATTTTTAATTCTCTTTGTGTGAAGCCCGTGCGAGTCATGAAAGCAAACTTTTCTTATGCGAAGCCTCAGAATATTTCCAAATTGGAGGATACTTTTGGTCGAAACCTTAGTTTTGATAAACCCTTCAGTAGCTTGTTTTTTCAGCGTGAGGCACTGAACTATCCAATGCTTCAACAGGATTATCATGAGGGGCCTGATCAAAGCCACCCGTTTCGAGATTTTTTTGAAGACCAAGACCCTTCTGACCGACTGCTTTTTATTGTAAAACAGTCAATTGTTCAATATCTACCAGAGGGTGAGGTTACCATAGATAAGCTCGCTAGCACTTTGCATATATCTCGCCGAACATTACAGCGACGACTCTCAGAGAGAGGCACTAACTTTTTAAATGTATTGCAAGAAGTTCGCTCTCGTGTGGCTCTGCGCTATTTATCTGATGATCGCCTAGGGATTACTGAAATTGCTTTTTTACTTGGCTATGCCGATCAAGGTTCATTTTCAAGTGCCTTCAAAAGTTGGCACGGAGTTTCACCGCGGGATTATCGTCGGAAATAACGGATTCTATTGGCGTTTATTCCATGTAAAGTGGCACTGATGCCCTTGATCGATGGCTCTTAACTGTCTAAAATCATTAATTCAAACTTAACTACTTCTCCACAAGTCGGAAAATATTATGTCCTTAGATTTTGATAGCGCACGGTTACCGAATATACATTTAAAGGCAGAGCACCATGAATGGAGGACACAACTGCGCCGTTTCTTTGAGCGAGAGGTGATTCCCTTTGCTGCGCAATGGGATGAAGATGGCTGTATTCCAGATGAACTTTGGCCTAAATCAGCAGCGGTAGGGATGTTGGGTTTAGGTTTTCCTGAGGAATTTGGTGGTGTGTCAGAAGGGATTGACATCTGGTATGGCATTATCCTCAACGAAGAAATGGCTCGCATTGCGGTAGGCGGCGTTGCTGCGAGTTTGATGGTACACGGCATTGGATTACCACCGGTCATAAATTTTGGCAGCGATGAAGTAAAGCAAATGGTAGCACCTCCGGTATTGGCGGGTACTAAGCGGATTTCATTAGCGGTCACTGAACCTGGGGCTGGTTCTGATGTGGCTCACCTCACAACGACTGCGCGATTAGAGGGCGATTACTATGTGGTCAATGGCTCGAAGACTTATATTACGGGCGGCATGAATGCCAACTGGTTTACCACAGCGGTCCGCACTGGCGGCGAAGGTGCGGGAGGCGTTTCTACTCTATTAATTCCAGCTGATCTTGAGGGGGTTTCGCGCACTGCCTTAGATAAAAAACAAGGCTGGTGGTGTTCTGATACGGCGACTATTTATTTTGATAATGTTCGAGTGCCAGCGGGCAATTTAATTGGTCAAGAAAATAAAGGTTTCAGCGTTATTATGAACAACTTTAATGCTGAACGTTTGGCTATGTCAGGTTCGATGGAGGCTTTTTCTCGAGTTTGCTTAGAGGACGCTGTGGCGTGGGGCCGAGAGCGAAAGACTTTTGGTCAACGTCTGGCAGATCATCAGGTTATTCGTCACAAAATTGCTGATATGAAAATGCGTATTAATGCGACTCAGGCGTATCTTCAGATAGTGGCCCACGAGTTTCAAGAAGGCCGCGAGAGTGCCGGTGATATTGCATTACTGAAAGTGCAGTGCAGTCAAACTATGGAATTTTGCGCACGTGAAGCTATGCAGATCCTTGGCGGTATGGGGTATATGCGTGGCAGTCGAGTTGAGCGCATTTATCGTGAGGTCAGAGTTAACGCAATTGGTGGTGGTTCGGAAGAAATCATGCGTGATTTAGCGGTCCGGCAGTTTGGGCTTTGAACTATAAAGAGGACTTTTCGTTAAGGTTTTAACCAAAGAGCACGAAGCGACTCGCTCAACGATTGCACAGTTTTTCGATAAAGAGACCAATCATTAAGCGGATCAATGGGAAGAAGAGGGCATTTTATGTAAGCGAAAATAAAAAAAACGCCCTGCGGCTAATGTGGCGAGGCGTTTTAAGGTCAGTCTGTTAGATGCAGCTTAAGCTAAAATTGGAGCCAGCTTCATGGCAATACCCATATCACCTTGAATTTTTAGTTTTCCAGACATAAAAGCGGCAGTGCCATCTAGATTACCTTCAGCCATTTCCATAAAGTTTTCGATACTAATAACCATGGTACATTGTGCATCGGCATCTTCATTGCTAACGGTATTTGGCACTTGAGTCGCATCCAAAACGATCAGGCCATCATCACCGAAATCAAACTTTAATGTCGCGCCTAATCCGCAATCTTCACCTACTTTTTCTTGCAATCCTGCTGTTACTAGTTCAAGTGACATACTAACGCTCCTTTTTATAAACATTTATAGTGCTCCGCAAATAAGCGAGGTACTCATCGGTACACTACACACTTTAAGAACCTCAGCCAACAAAATCAAGGCTTAAGGTGTTATTTGAGACTACCATAAATAAGACTTTATCGGCTGTCGCGATAGTGACAATATTTGCAATTTATAAAACTATTTAGAAGGATTATTTAGGTTAAGATATAACGCATTTATGATTTGACGTAATTGATCGACAAGTCATCACCTCAAGCTAATATTGTGTCTGAATTTGAGATTAGTTTGCTGACTATGGTCAAACTACCAATCAGCTAGGTGACTACTGTTGAATATTGATGGCTAAATCTACCTTATAAAAAAATAATAAACCAGGGATTCACCTCATGGAAAAGACCCAGTCAGCAAAGGGTGCCACTGGAATATTGGTATTTTTATTAATCCTCAATATCCTAAATATGGTCGATCGGACCTTAATTACCAGTTTTGGCACATCTATTATCAGCGATCTCAACTTAAGTGACTCGCAGTTTGGATTGCTGACAGGCCCGGTATTCGTATTCTTTTACTCCATCATGGGCTTGTTTATGGGTGCCCTAGCTGACCGAGTGCATCGTCCAAAGCTCATTGCCGCGGGGCTTGTGCTGTGGAGCGTCCTAACCGCCTTGTCAGGTATGGCGAAAAACTTTTTACAAATTGGTACGGCTCGCCTATTTATCGGTGTTGGTGAATCAGTGATGGCACCCTCGGCTATCTCAATGATTGCCGACCTGTTTCCCAAGGCCAAGCGGGGGACTGCTACGGGAATTTATTATCTGGGTGTGCCCTTGGGCGCGGGGGGTAGTTTTATTGTTGCCGGTATTCTTGGCCCAATGATTGGCTGGCGTAATTGCTTTTTTGTATTGGGTGCTACAGGGTTAGTGTTGGCGTTGGGTCTATTGTTTTTGCAGGACCCAAAACGCGGGGCTATGGAAGAGCAGAGTGCTGCACAAGGGGACGAACACCAAGCAGACCTGATGACCGGCAATTGGCGGCGCGTTGTGTCAGAAATGATCGCGACGATTAAAACGACACCAGCCTTGGCCTGGACCATGATTGGCGCGGTGTTTTTACATATTCCACTGGGTGCCGGCCAGTTTGCCATTGTCTGGCTTGAGCGTGAGAGAGGTTTCGGTATTGGGGAAATCAGTGCGACCTACGGACTCATCTACATTACATTTGGTACTGCGGGTACTTTTTTAGGTGGTATGCTCAGTGATTGGTATCAGTCCCGCTATAAGGGTGGAAGAGTCAGGTTCCTTGCCTACTTAATGCTCGGCATAGCGCCTTTACTCATTTCTTTTCGCTTTGTTTCGCCCTCATCTTCATTATTTTACGTTGGTATGGCGGCGGGTATGTTCAGTGTAAGCTCGTTTTATGGGCCGGCATTTTCAACGGTACAAGACCTGACTCCAGTACGATTGAGAGGGGTTATGACTGGCTTGTTACTGGTAGCCTGTAACCTTCTTGGGCTTGGTATAGGCGCACTGATGACGGGTGTCCTCAGTGATGTCTTTTCGGCTAACTCGGTTTTTGAGCCCCTCACCAAGGCGCTATTAACCGCGGATATTATTGCCTGGGGCGCTCCCGCGAGCTTTATTATGGCCTCAATCTATCTGGAAAGAGCCAAATCTAAGACATTAAAACCGGGTTTGGTTAAATAGAGATTGGCATAAGCTCTCATGTTGATGGCATACAATCCAATGATTAAATAGTCACGGCAACGTACTATCTAGTCCATTGTATGCTGGTCGGGACTATTTCAGGGAGTAATCACCATGGGTGACAAGACGATTCGTATTGCAGGTGCTAGTGGTTTTTGGGGCGATGCCGCCCGAGCGACACCACAATTACTGAAAGATGAAAACGTAGACTTTATTGTCTATGACTACCTCGCCGAAATCACTATGTCGATTATGGCCCGTGCCAGAGCTAAAAACCCAGACACTGGCTATGCCTTAGATTTTGTCAGCGCCGCGATGAAACCCAACCTTAAAGAAATTGCCCATCAGGGTGTGCGCATTGTGTCTAATGCTGGGGGTGTTAATCCGCAGGCCTGTGCCAATGCTTTGCGCGCGGTCATTGCTGACCTGGGCCTAACCCTTAAGGTCGCTTGCGTGTTGGGGGATGACCTGATTAGCCAGCGCGATGAAGTTGCCGATCATGGTTATAAAGAAATGTTCTCGGGTGATGATTTCCCCGCTGTGGATAAAGTGGCCAGTATCAATGCCTATCTGGGTGCTTTTCCGGTGGCTAGAGCGCTGCAAGAAGGGGCCGATATTGTTGTTACCGGTCGTTGTGTCGATAGCGCAGTAACCCTAGGCGCCTGCATCGATGCCTTTGGTTGGGGTCGTGATGATCTTG
>CAWKZU010000047.1:0-10222 GCA_963854585.1 Gammaproteobacteria bacterium
ACTTGCATATAGCGTATAAATATTATATAAATCAATGATTTAGAAAAATTATTGCCTAATTAAGATTACGAATATGCGGGGCACAGAAATCATCTTTCCACTTTCTGTGGCTCCAATTTCTGCGTCACATATACTGCAACATCCCGTAATTGCGAATCAGAAAGTATCTCTTTGAAAGCGGGCATTTTACCTTTACCTTCGATAGCCGCTAAAGCAACAACATTAGCCGAAGTGATGGCAGTTATGTTCGGACCAACACCGTGACTGCCGCCGCCGTCGTTACCATGACAGGACGAGCAATAAGTAGAATAAACTGTTTTACCGGCCTCAATATTCGCTTGTTCAACGGCGACACTAGGAATGGAATCAGCGCCTGGTGCTCTCCCTGGCCCCATCTTTCCATCCAGAGAAAATAACCACACACTGTCCCCTGAGGGAGTACCGGCAAATAAATTGCCAGCGGAATACACAACCACTTTTTGTTTACCTTTGTGCTCAAACGTTGTGGCCGGTGCATTCACACCAGCACCGGTTTGAAAATTCCACAGTTGATCACCGGTCTTAGAATCTAACGCCGTTAAGTCGCCGTCATTGCGTCCGACAAACACTAAATCACCCGCGGTATTAATAGAACCACTCCAACAACTGTCCTTCCAACGCTGACTCCATACGACTTTATTGGTGGTCATATCCATGGCAGAAAATACACCGTTCAAGGGAATAGGTGTTCCACCGGATCGACCATTGGTATATTTTTTACCTGCAATGGGTTCTTGTTCATGAGTTCTTAAAAAAACGCCCATTAGGTCATTGGAACAGGTGTAAAGTAAGCCTGCACGGGGGTTATAGGAACTGGGTGGCCAATTACCTCCGCCTATGCCGCTAGGTTTAAGAACAACTTCTTCGTCCCAAAAGGGGGTAAAAATACGGCCTTGGTTAACCAAGTTATATCCTTCAGGTGCAATATCAATGTATTGCGGCACAGTTGAATCGCCAATAGGAAAGGGCTGAGTAGGAGACGTGGCTTGGCGTGGATCCTGAGCAACAGGTTTTTCTTCAATGCCAATTAAGGGCTCACCCGTGACACGGTCAAGTATATAAACCCAACCGGTTTTGGCCAGATTCGCTAAGGCTTTACGCGACTCGCCTTTATAATCAACATCAAACAGGACAACTGGATTTGGCGCATCATAGTCCCAAATGTCATGATGAACTTGTTGGAAGTGCCACCGATATTCGCCCGTCTTGGCATCAACGGCAACAATGGATGCTGTATATAAATTGTCGCCAGGGCGCACCGAGCCATCGTAATCTGGGCCCGCATTACCTGTAGAGAAATACATCAACCCCAACTCAGGATCCACTGCTGGCGTCTGCCACACAGTACCGCCACCGAATTTCCAGGCATCCGTATCTTGCGGCCAGGTTTCAAAGCCAGGCTCACCAGGTCCAGGGACTGTATAAAAAGTCCAAATCAATTTTCCCGTGTCTGCGTTATAGGCCTTTACTCGCCCCCGGGAACCAAATTCCGCGCCTGCAAAACCGGTAATCACCATACCATCGTAGTATAAAGGCGCGCTGGTAATGGTATAGCCTTCCTGCCAATTTTCTGCCTGTACCGACCACAGCTCCTTACCTGTTTTTTGTTCGAGAGCCATTAACTTTCCATCAAGTCGTCCGAGGAACACTTTGCCGTCACCTAGAGCAACACCGCGGCTCGTCCAACCACAGCAGACAGTATCGATTGTGCGATCAAGGTTGGCTTCATAGACCCAAAGGTGCTCGCCAGTTTCGACATCTAGGGCGAATACATCATCGGCCCCAGTAATAATAAAAATAACTCCTTCATAGACAATCGGCTGCGCTTCACCGGAAAAGGGAGGCCCTACACCAGAACCATTTAAATGCGTACGCCACTCAGCCTTTAAATCTTTTACATTGCTGCGGTTAATCTCGGTTAACTGTGAATAACGCTGGTTATAGAGATTACCGCCATTGGTTATCCAATTTTCTTTGGGTAACGCGGTCAATTGCTTGGCGGCAAACGCGGGAGCCTCCTCAGCACTGTTCGCTTGAGTCAGCATCAATAAAGATAACAATAAAGAAGAAGATAGTTGCCCAAATAGTTTCATTGAATGACTCAGCTTTGTTATAAAAGTTTCAAATTAATAATCGCAAGTAAAGCTGCGCCTACCATTGCGCAGCTCTTTTTGAAATGGGATTCTATACACTGACAATCACAATAACGCTTTACCTCCCCGGGGCGGTAAAGCGTAGCCCCAAGTGTAATCTATGTGATTTCGTCAACAACTCACTTTTCCCTAGGCTTTGGTTCTATCAGAAATCAGATGTGCTACCGTGATAAAAACAGGGCCAACCACCGCAAAAACTGCAACTAATCCGAACATATTGAATAATACATCTCCAATGCCCAGCTCAGCTACGTTCAGAAATGGATAAGGGTAAACATTGGTTAATAACCCTCGGATGATTGATGTCACTCCATAAATGGCAGGAAATATAAGCCAATAGGGAAGATGTTTATAGAAAATCGGTCGCTTTTCAGCAAAGAATAACCAATCGATAATATAGAGAGCGGGCATGACTGCATGTAGGCCTGTAGCGGTCACCCAAGTGAAACCTTGAGGATTCCAATAAGGCACGATCAGCATATAATAAACAGCGGATGTCATAAGAGTATAAGATGCGAGGGCTGCACGAACGGCAGGACGCATGAAAAAATTAGATAACTTTCTATCTGGATTAAGCAGTGGTGCCGTAAAAGCAAGCGCAATAAGGGTGTTAGCCCAAACTGTGAAATACCCAAAATAGACAAACAATGTTTCAGCAATACTACTTTGCTCACCGATTATCAACATATCGACAAATCTAAGAGATAGTACTGCCCATGAAATGAGTGCGCACATAATTCTATAATTATTCTTCATTTTGATGCTCCATTAGTTTTGAATTGGATTAGGCACAAACAAGAGGCCAAAGCTGCGGCGATTCACTATTCGTTACCAGCTGGCCCAGGCGACGTGACCAGATCATTTCGTTGCCAAACTCTTCACGCCAAGACCAGATTCTTCGGGTAAATCGATGAAGTTCGTATTCGTCAGTGAAGCCGATCGCACCATGTACCTGGTGGGCAATTCGGATCACCTTCGCTCCCGAGATGCCGGCTCGCACTTTTGCTGATGCAATAGCGATATCTGTACCATTCGAGTTAAAGTTGTTCTTAATCAGACTGAGACTCGCCACATCTGCAGTGCAGGCTATGCTCGCCACCTCACCAGCCAAAGCTGCGAGGTGATGCTGGATCGCCTGAAACTTTGCTATTGGACGACCAAACTGTTCACGTATATTTACATAGTTGACGCAAATAGCCATGATCGCTTCAGACGCTCCTGCGATTTGCTGGCTGCGTACAACAGCGCCAATATCTTCGATCGTTTTCTGCACATCGGAAAAGTCCTCATCCGATAGGGCGACCACCCTGGCCTTTTCGAAAATACATTCACAACAGGGTTCGCCCGCCAAGGTATTTTCGACTGTAGATTGATTGCCTGAATTTTCAATCAATGCAACTCGCGAGCCTGTCGAGGTTTGTATCGGAAGCATTAGGTATTCAGCATGGTTTGCAAAAGTGGTGACACGGCATCGTCCACTAACAGTATCGTCACTATCTATAACCAGAGTTTCGTTCGCTGGCGTGTTGCCAAATAGCACCAAAGTATCAGGTAATTTCAACTTAGCTTGCGTGGCGATAGCCGATGCAATTAGGGCGTCACCTATTGGCAAGGGTGTGGCATTACGCCCAGACAGTCTGGCGATCGTGAAGCCTTCCTCCGGGGGCAACTCTGGCCCACCCAGACTCTCAGGTAGCCACGCCATCGGCAGTCCCATTTCTACCACCTGAGCCCACTCAGAAGCGGGCCAGTGACCTTTTTCTACGGCCAAACATAATTCGTTGCTGGATATATTCCCCAATAATTTTGATACCGCATCTGCAAGTAAGGCATCTGTGTTCGCAAGTCCCATCTTTAACTCCTAAATCAATCATCTCAAATGTCGTTGAAGTACAGTGTCCAGCGGCTAACGCAAGCCCAATCCTCTAGCGATTATTCCGCGTAAGACTTCGGTAGTGCCACCCTGAATAGTTAGCTTTGGAGCAATCTTCAGCATCCTATTGATATCGCGACGAAGCTCGGGTTGATCGTCAAAATCACTCTCGCCACCGACAATGCTTCTGACTCGCTCCGGGAGGGCTTGCTGCCAAAGGGTGCCCACATCTTTTACTAATGCGGCCTCTACCATGGGTGCTTTTCCCTGTTCAAGCATCATCGCCACTGATAGGGACATTTGACGAAAGCTATACAGGTCGGCTACCAAGCTACCCAAAGCTTCCTGTAAATGAACCTTAGGATTCTTCTGCACATAATCAGCCAGTGCTTGAAGGACACTGAATGTTTCCAGGAATCGTTCAGACCCACTGCGTTCATAGGCGAGTTCTTTACTAGCCTGCTTCCAGGCACCATTGATTTCACCCAAAGCATTGTCCGAGGGGATAATCACATTATCGAAATGCACCTCATTGAATTCAGAGTCTCCAGCCATGCTTCTCACCGGTCGAACAGTAATCCCCGGGGTGTTCATGGGCACTAAAAACTGAGTTAGGCCATGACGACGATTATCTTCGGTGGCTTTCTCGGTGCGCATCAGAGCGATCATATAGTGGGCCTGGCGGGCTCCGCTGGTCCATAACTTGGTACCGTTTAATGCCCAACCCTCACTGGTTTTTTCCGCGGCAGCTTTTGCGGCAAATAGATCCGAGCCAGAATCCGGCTCACTTAATCCAATACAGAAGCAATATTTTCCAGCAATCATTTTTGGAATAAGATCGTTTTTAATCTTTTCTGAGGCATAGTCCAACAACATCGGGCCCGACTGCCGATCAGCAACCCAGTGCCCCCAGACCGGTGCGCCGGCGGCCAACATTTCCTCGCAAACGATATAGCGCTCGAGAAAGCTTTTTCCCCCACCGCCATACTGCTTAGGCCAGGTCATACCAATATAACCGGCATCACCACAGAGTCTGCTGAACTCCGGACTAAAGCCGCTCCCGAGTCGAGATTTATTAGGGAGGTATTCTCTCTGCAGAAATTCTCGCACGCGCTCTCGCGTAAGGTGGAGATGATTCGGTAATTCAACCGCATCAAATTCTATAAATGTCTTCATCTTGCTCTCCGTGTTTCTACCTATTAAATAGCGGCGTCGCAGCACCATTACTTGTACATATTTTTTGTCGTCGTTGACCGCTTGTTGAAATTAACTCCAGTCCTCAGATTTTTTAATCGCAGCCGAAAAGGCGTTCAATCCTCGCCAAAAAATCCATGCCGCCATTGGCAACAGCAGCGCTGAAATAAGCGACAGGGAGTGCATCAGCGCACCCTCATCAAGAAATATAAAATCGGTGAGCACAGCCACCAGCGTTGAGCCCAATGCCAGTCCCAGCATATTGGTGGCAAACAGGTAGACAGCTGTCGCTTGGCCGCGCATCTGGTTAGGCGTCACCATTTGAACCGCCGCTGCGGCAACACCCATATAGGAGGCCTGGAAAAATACAGTGACGCTTAGCAGAGTTAGTGCCAGAACGTGATTTGACATCTGTGGGGCGGCAATTGATGTTGGTATAAGGGCGATAGCTAAAAGCATTAGTACACGCATATTCGAGTCCATAAAGTCGCGTTTTTGGAAAAAACTAACAAACATTGGACCCGAAAAAACTCCCAAAAGTCCTGACACAATGTAGACCGATCCCACCAGCGATCCCGCATGGCTACGCTGCAAAGAAAAATTGCGAATCAGCATTTCTGTGAACCATGACCCATAACCAGCGCCCACAATATTCAGTATTGAGCAGCCCACAAAAAGACTGATATACAGCTGGCGGTGTTCAATAAACATAAAGGTAAAAACTTCTCGAATTTTCAGTGACGCTGGCTGACTACCATCACCGGATCGGATCATGCCTTTACGCGTGGGCTCTTTAATAAAGAGAATCATAAAGGACAACACGAATCCTGGCAGTCCCACGGTGACGAAGGTTGCCTGCCAAGCATTCACGGCGCCCAATAGGGGAAATGACAGGTCAGGTATCCCCGCATAGTAGTCGTATATAAACCCACCCAGAACCAATGCCAGCCCCCCTCCGACATACAAGCCGGCCTTATAAATGGCCATGGCTCGCGTCAGTTTTTCTCTGGTAAAGCTGTCGGCAATCATAGAATAAGCTGCTGGGGATAATGCGGCCTCGCCTACACCAACCCCCATTCTCATTACAAAAAGCTGCGTAAAATTCTTCGCCAAGCCACAACCAATGGTCATCAAACTCCAGCCAAAGACCCCTATAGCGACGATGATTTTTCGGTTCTTGGTATCTGATAATCGTCCTAAAGGAATCGCCATCACACTGTAGAGAATTGCGAATGCAGCGCCTTGCAGTAAACTGAACTGAAAATCACTGAGGTCAAGATCCGCTTTAATTGGGCCGACCAGTACGCCAAGAACTTGCCGATCAATAAATGAAACGACGTAGGCTAAAAACATCAAACCCAGAAGATAGTTTGCCTGCCCGGAACTTGGGTATTCATCGCTTCGGAGTTTGTTTTTAGTATCACTTACTGATTCAAGTTCAGACATATTATTTATATTACCCTTGGGTCTATTGCCAACTCTGCTTTTTGTCTTTTATCAGAGCCCCGTAAACTCAGGCTCTCGCCTTTCGTGCATCGCTTTTATGGCTTCACGAAAGTCTTTCGTTTTCATCTGCACCATCTGCAATGCTTGTTCACGTTTATTGGCGGTACGAATCTGCTCAGCCAGATCCATTCTCATCGTGGCTTTGGTATTCTGTACGGCCAGTGGTGCACAGCTTGCAATTTCGTTGGCCAGTTTAATGGCTGACGGAAGCACATCATCGCGCTCGACTAGCTCGCTTAGCAGGCCTAAATTCAGAGCTTCCTTGCCTTTGATACGGCGACCTGTGTAAAACAGTAATTCTGCATTGCTGACGCCGATTATCCGAGGAAGGGTTACTGACATCCCAAATCCAGGGTGGATTCCGAGGCGAGTGAAGTTTGCACTGAAAATCGTCTCAGGGCAGGCTATGCGGAAATCCGCAAGGAGGCTCAAACCAAAACCGGCGCCGATAGCCGCCCCTTGAACTGCGGCCACCATGGGTTTTTTAGTCTCAAAAAGTGTCATCGCGACCGCGTAGAAATTTGACAATACCTCATTGGGATCGATTCCTTTTGCCTGATCCGTAGAGAAATCTGCACCGGCGCAGAACACTTTTCCTTCAGCGGCCAAGACAATGGCTCGGCAGTGGTTATCATCATCCAACTTTTTGAATACCCACTGGAATTCTTCTAAGGCCTGCAAACTAATAAAATTATGAGGCGGATTGCTAAAAGTCACCACGCCAACATTTCCGGACATTTCTAACCTAACGTATTTTTGATTTGACATGACATTTCTCACAGATTAACGGTTAAGAATTTGTATTGAATGACAGGCGAGATCATTTTTTAGAGCCCTGACCAGCATGGCCATAGATGCTGATGACTCCAGTTTTCTGAAGGCCCGAAATATCCTCATCGGATAACCCTGCTTCTTTGAGAACCTCTAGCGTGTGTTCTCCCAACAGCGGCGGAGGCGATTCAACATGGCCATTCTTCCCTCCGGCCAGAAAGCCAACTCCGGGAACTGAATATTTTCGACCTAGTTCTGGAATATCTATATTGTGAACAAAACCTCTTTCGCTGACATAAGGCAGTTTGAGCATCTCTGACATACCTCGAAGTTTACCAGCTGGGACATCGGCTCGGTTCAGCTGCACTTCCCATTCGTCAGCTGACTTCGCTGCAAATGCAGTTATCAGACTCCCGGAAATCAAATCCGCCACCTCAGAATTCTCTCGCCACTTGCGCACTTTAGGGTTCTCCCAAAGACCGTCTAACTGGAGAACCTTCAATAGATTTTTTGCTTGAGTTGGAGTATTAGCCGCGACAACAATTATTCCATCTACGGCTTTGTACGTACCCGAAAACGGACTTCCTGAGAAGGAGCGGTTACCGCGTAGGGCAATGGCCTCACCAGCAATGTGCTGCATGGCAAACACCGGCCCCATAATTGACATGGCTGAATCTAACATGGCAACATCCAGCACTTCGCCTTCGCCGGTACGAGTCTGCTTAACAATGGCGGCTGAGATAGCAAAGGCCGCCATCAATCCTGTTAAATAATCTATGGCAGGAAATCCAGCCATTACGGGTCCACTTTCCTCAGTTCCGGTGACCGACATTAAGCCTGACATCGCCTGAATAATGTCATCATAGGCAGGTCTATCCTTCCAGCTACTGTCCTGGCCAAAGCCACTGATAGAGCAATAAATAAGGCGAGGATTTTCCTCAGTTAAGGTCTTCGCATCCAGGCCATACTTTTTTAGCACACCGGGACGGAAGTTCTCGATCACTACATCAGCATTGGCGATGAGTTTGCGGGCAAGGTCCTGACCTTCTTTACTGCTCAGATCTATTGCAACAGAGCGCTTATTGGCATTTGCGGCTATAAATCCCGCCCCCAACCCTTTGGCCAGGCGATCGGGATCCGAGTCAATGATTCGAGGTAAGTCATCGGCAGACGGATTTTCGATACGAGTAATTTCTGCCCCGAGTAAACCCAGTTGATAGGCACAATAGGGTCCGGCTAACACATGGGTCAGGTCGACTATTTTTATACCGTCAAGCAATTTGGACATTCGTATTATCTCGCGTTACAGGATTGATCTAATGGGGCCGCAGTGAGTGCATAACGTTTTAATTATGTAACATTCCCATACTGGGATTTACAGTAGCTTGAAAGGCGAGGACCAATTTGTCATTATGCGCCAAAGATTAGTCAAATTACGTCACTAAGTGGTATAGAATAGACTCCGTCGAGTCTAAAAGCAGGGGACCGTTTTGAGTGCAAGTGTGTTGGGAACATATTTGGCAGGAACAGCCGAACTCTATGAGGAGCTAGGCGGTAATGTCAGTCAGTTACTCACAGAAACTGGGTGCCCTGGAAATGTACTTTATGGTACGACAGAGCTTGTTCCTTACAGTTACTGTGCCTACCTGTTAGAGGTGGCTGCACGACAACTGGACCGCGCTGATTTTGCCCTACTCCTTACCGAGAAGCGCAAGCAGATCGGTTACAATCGTGAAACTATTCTCTATGGCCGTGCGGCGAAAACCTTCAAGCAGACGATTGAGGGTGTAAGGAATCATGTAAGAGCGCGCGCTCTTGGGATGCAGTATTCCCTAAAAATATGGGCCAATGTGACAAGCTTTTCACGCTCTTTGGATACACAAGAAAGCACCCGCTACCCTCAGGGTAGTATTCTTTTTTTTGCGTCACTTCATGGAATGCTAAAGGACGTGACCGACAACAAATGGCAGCCGTCAAGCGTCACATTTACATTTAAAGACAATGGCTATACTGCGTCTTTGGAAAATTACTTTGGATGCCCGATTCAATTTGACGGAGAGCAGGATGCGATATTTTTCCCCAGTCAGTTTCTTGATCACAAGCTCCCTGCTCGGGACGATAATGCTCATGAGCTGCTGTCGGAATACCTCACAAGTTTGCACCTAGATGATAAGCCTAGCTTTCAGGCAACCGTTAAATTGATGATTCAAAAAAATCTTGCGCTGGGAAGGTCTGACATTGGAGCATTGGCTCTACGTCTTCCTTACAAGACACGAACCATTCAACGCAAGCTCAAGGAAGTGGGAACAAGCTATAGCGAAGTACTTAACGAGAGTCGCTTTGAACTAGCGGAAAATCTACTGACAAATAGTGATAACCCGCTTACATATATTGCCCAGTATCTTTGTTTTCAGGACTTAAGTGCGTTCTCAAAAGCCTTTAAAAATAAATATGGGGTATCAGCCAGCGAGTGGAAGAAAGTGCACCAGCCGCACTGATAGAGTATCAGGAGGCTCACAGAGAGCAAAAATAGTTAAACATGCGTCAGCTATGGACATGTCTGTTGGCGTAGCTAAAACCTTTGTTCATGTCGATACAAGAAAGGCCGAATAGATGTTCTGGTGCTACTAAACTTGCCAGTCTTCTGCGATTTATTAGGGCAATCTTTAGTTATTAGGGCAATCTT
>CAWKZU010000048.1:0-9561 GCA_963854585.1 Gammaproteobacteria bacterium
CCCATCGCCATGCCATAACCTTTTGCATGCGGGCAGGAGAGATTGAGTTCTAGACCATCGGCCACAGGCGCCATAATCTTAGCCACTTCTACAAACTCTTCGATACTACCGCCAAAGATTGACACCAGCAAAAACCGATCGTCAGGAATACGTAACATCGACATTGCTGCAGCAGAGGCCTCAGCACCCGGGTTAGTTAGGCCTACGGCATTGACGAAGCAGCCCGGCGCATACTGACTATAAACAGGTTCACGATTACCCGCGCGTGGTGTAGGACCAACACTTTTCGTCGTTATTACGCCAATCTGTGGCATATGATCAAACATAGCCTGAATAATCGAGGTTGCAGTGGTAACAATTCCAGAAGGAATTGTGAATGGGCCCGATAGGGTCTTGCCAAGAAATTCTGTTTTCAAGATGGTTCGCTCGAAACTTGTTTAATGATATTTATGTAGGTGATGATTATACCGACTTTACAAAATTAATCTGCTTCCAATTTACCTAAAACACTGGTTAGTTAAGGTGAAATAAATGGTAGAAAGATGGCCTGATCTTTATTTTAAGGCCCGTAAAAGTTGGGCGCATAAAGACGAGATAAGTATCCATAGTTGCTGTTCGACTGATCATTAAGATTATCGAATCTAATAGTGTTCCTATACAATTTGCAATTACAGTGTCACAGTTAAGTGATAATTTTTGCTAAAAATTTAAGGGACCAAACTTATGCTGATCAAGCTCTTAGGAGATCGAAGATGGATGATGACCATCCTGCTGATCACTGTGCTGTCAGGCTGCGTGAGTGCTACTGCTGGGCCGATAACGACGCCGGCAGCAATATTTATCATTGTTGACGGTATTCCTGCGGACGTACTAGAAAACACATCCACACCCGTACTGGATTCAATTGCCGGCAAAGACGGCTATACGAGAGCCTACGTCGGCGGAGAGGTTGGAGGGGTGACCCAAAGCCCAACGTCTTCGGCTATCGGCTACAATAATTTGCTCACAGGGACCTGGGCCAATAAGCACAATGTTTATGATAACCAGGTCGGTGATCCGAACTACGCCTACTGGGATATCTTCAGAATAGCCAAAGAACATGACCCGACCTTGCATACCGCTATTTTTTCTACCTGGACGGACAATCGCACCAAACTGATTGGTGACGGCTTGGAGAAGGCTGGTGGCAACAAACTGGATTATGCGTTTGATGGCTTCGAACTTGATACTGAACGTTTCCCGCACGATCTGCGAGTAAATTACATCCGCGCTATCGACGATCTCGTCACAGATGAAGCGGCGAGATATATTGAGTCAGACGGGCCAGATTTATCATGGGTCTACCTGGAATACACCGACTCTGTAGGCCATGGCTATGGCGACGGGCCTGAACTGACGGCGGCGGTGCAACATATGGATGGTCAGATCGGTAAAATTTGGAGTGCTGTGCAAAACCGGCAACAGGCATATGACGAAGACTGGATAATCATAATTACAACCGACCATGGGCGCGATGCTAAAACTGGCCGTAGCCACGGAAATCAGAGTGAACGAGAGCGGACGACCTGGATAGTAACCAATAGCGATGATCTCAATGAGCACTACTATCAAACGCCAGCGATTGTTGACATCCTCCCCTCAATTGCTGCGCATCTTAGACTTAAAATCCCTGAGAACATTCGGAATCAACTTGACGGTCAGAGCTTCATTGACTGACTGCAGCGCAATCCACTCATCAACCTGAATAACAGCACCAACGAGATCGAAAAAAAACCTGCGCCTACATCGGCTTTATGCACCTGGCCATGCACCGGATATCCATGCCATTATCGTATTAACCGCAATCCTAAGCGACGAGTATTACCGGCTGCCCCGGGTAGGCGGAGAGTGTGTATTATTTGTGAGCGTAATTAAATCAATATAGACCCAATAATCTCTGCAAAATATATTAAACTAAGCACTTAGGGGTTAACTGTATAGAATATCGCTTAGTTAACCCAAAGGACAAAATAACTAATTTTTTGAGAGGGTCTCCATGTCTAACCTTAATACAACGCTTAACTCACTGGCTAAACCATTTACTGGATTAGCACCTTGGTTGCTAAGACTAACATTGGGCATCGCATTCTTCTTGCACGGTTATGGTAAATTTCCTTTACCACCTGAAAAAATGGTTGGTTGGTTTGGCAGTATTGGTATTCCAGCACCTGAAATTGTTAGCAGCATGGTGGCCATTGGCGAAGCAACAGCAGGTGTTGGCATTATCTTAGGAGGCCTGTTGGGTAGTTCAATGGGCCACTTAATCACCAGACTTTCAGGTGGGGCGATAATGATTATTATGATTGGTGCATTTTCTATAGCCCATGCTGACTGGTTCATAACAACTAAGTTATTTACCAGCGAGCAAATTTTTCTGTTCGCTCTAGGCACATATTTTGCCATTAAAGGCAACGATTAAACTCTATGGTTATAGAGCGCCCATAGGGGGCTACTCCCCTATTTTGAGAACAACAGTAGCCTTAATGGCTATTTCCTTCTTTACGTTGAATGATAAAAATTGAGACAAAATATTAATGTACGTTCCTTCTATTTTTTATAAAGTGTATGAAAAAACACTTCGCAGACAGCTTTTTGCAGCCAAAAGGCCTCATCATATGGGCCTCATCGTAGATGGCAATCGACGCTTTGCGATGGCGCAAAAGCTGGCTACGAGGAAAGCCGGCCATATGGCTGGATCCGATAATTTAGAAGGATTTCTAAGGTGGTGTTTAGATCTCGACATTAAAATGGTCACCTTATATGGCTTCTCTACGGAAAACTACAACCGAAGCGGAGAAGAAGTAGAAGAGCTGATGAGCATTATTTTGAATAAGTTTCGAACACTAAAGACCGATCCTTTAATTGAAGACGAAAATGTTAAAATCAAAGTCATCGGTAGGCGAGATCAACTCTCACAGGAAATGAACAAAGAAATAGATTCTGTAGAAGCTCAAACAGCTGAAAATGATGGTTTTCAGCTAAATATTGCAATTGGCTATGGCGGTCGCGCGGAAATAGTCGACGCGGTCAAGAAAATCGGTGAGCGGATTAAGATTGGCGAAATAGATATTGACGATATTGATGAGCAACTTCTCTCCAATCACCTCTACACAGAGGGTATGCCTGACCCAGATCTTATTATTCGCACCTCAGGTGAGGAAAGGTTGTCTGGGTTTTTATTATGGCAAAGCGCCTACTCAGAACTCTATTTCACCGAGATATTTTGGCCCGCCTTTCGTAAAATTGATTTTTGGCGAGCGATAAGGGTCTGGCAGCAACGTAATCGACGATTTGGCAAGTAAGGCAGCTGAAACATCCAATATTTACTGTGATTGGCCGTAACCATAGTAATCGGCGATGGCCAAACCTGCTGCCACACTGGTAAAAGGATCATGTTCCACCACCTTCCCAGCAAACTGATTGTCGAGAATATCTTTTACTGCAGGAATCAATGAAGAGCCTCCAGTACGCAATACTAGATCAATATCCGTTGCTTCTAAATCAGCCTTACTGAGAATAAGAGTAATGGCCTGCTCTAACTCAAACAGAGCATCAGAGATCATCACCTCAAACTCCCACCGTTCTAACTCAACTTCAATATCAAGCTGAGGGATATCAAGTGTCGCTGATTGCTGTACAGAGAGGCTCGCTTTAAAGTCTTTTATCGCCTCAAAAACCTGATAGCTATAATTTTGCCTGATAAGGTCATAAAGGCGCTTAAATTTATCTGCTGCAACATCATCCTCAGCCATACGTTGCATGACCGGTGCAGTATATTTATTTTGGTTAAGCATATAGCTGACGGGCCAATTGATCAGTAAATCTTCGAAATCGCCAAAGGGAAAAAGGGTATCAACAGTGAGTCCGTCGACGACACGACTCCACCGCTCCCCTTTACCCAACAGAGGAAACACTAGCTCTCTAAAGATGATTTGATCAATTTTATCTCCACCAAGCGCAATACCATGGGTAGCCTCAACTTTAAAGGAATCGTCAAGACGTCGCAAAATACTAAAATCCAGGGTGCCACCGCCAAAATCAACTGTCAGCAATCGCTGGTTCTGGCGATCGGACTGGTTGTGTAAAAAGCTGATGGCAGCCGCTGTCGGCTCAGGACAAAAACTTTGTTCTGCGATACCGGCATGACGATAAGCCTCGCTAAGCCGGTCCAGTGCAACAGTATTGCGCTGCTGTTCGTTTCCCTCAAAATTAACAGGATGACCAATACAGGCGTGATCGGCAAAATCTTGGATGTCTCTATCTGGTATTTGCCTAATTGCATCCCGCAGTGCACCGCGAATGCCAACCAGTATCGGTGTAACTAAAGCCACCAACCTAAACGGCCGAGAGAATATTAATGTCCTATCACTGGCTAGATTACCTAGAAGCCTTTTGGTCCCCCGAAACAAGCGCCCGGGTAAGCTTCCATCATTAAAAGCTTGACCATAAACTTTACTTGTTTCACCTTCACCAGCAGGGCCATCTGGTCCTCCAGCACTAGTCCTCGCCTCCCCCAACACCTCAACGCTCAATTCAACCTTTCGGCCTTGATTACCTTTAATATACTCGTCTATCGCCTCCTGCCCAATCTCCGCCATAAAGTCTCGGTCAATGTAATTGGCTGAAGGCATAATTGGATTATGAGTCGTTAGCTTAACCAACTTTACACGCTGGCCATCAAATATCGCAGCAGCGCTATTACTCGTGCCGAAATCTATACCGATGCCAAGCTTGGGGTATGCTGAATGTGATTTTTTTTCCATGAATAAAACGCTAGAAATGAATTAACGCCGTCATTTTATCCGAAAAATAAACGCAAGGAACTAAAATACGTATTCGTAAAGCATAAATTTACGATAATTCAATGGGTATATCTTTTGCCGAATAGCTATAATCGAAAATTCTCCAATGAGAGAGTGCACTGTGTCATTGTTTGGTATCTTTTATTATCTGCGCAGCGTCAGTTCAGGCAAACAATTTAATTAGACCGCTAATCGTTCAACGGAAATTTTATCCATGGATCGTCACCAAGCTTTAGATATACTCTCCGCCCCTGGTATGCCTCTGGAAATGACGAGTGTTGAGGTCTATGGGGAAACCCGTCGCGCCTATAAAAATGCACCCCCAAGTCTTCGAGAGTTATTCACTCAAAACCTCAGCGATGAAACCTTCTTAGTATTTGAAGAAGAGCGCTATAGCTTTAATGACACCTGGCAGTTAGCTTCAGCAATTGGTAACGGTCTAGTGAAGGAACATGGGATTGAAAAAGGTGATCGAGTTGCCATCTGCATGCGCAACTTTCCTGAATGGATCATCGCCTTTCAAGCAATCACCTCAGTAGGTGCAATCGCTGTGGCGATGAATTCTCTATGGCAGGCGGAAGAACTTATTTACGGCATTAATGATTCGGGCTCAAAGCTTCTGGTCGCTGACCAAGAGCGCGTGAATCTATTGAGCAAGACCCAAATACCCTGTGACGTTTTGGTCGTCCGTGGTGATCCTGAAGATACCCACGCTCGATGGGAAGACCTGAGAGGACGGCATGGCGGCATTGAAATGCCAGATGCCATCATTAAAGCCATTGATGATGTGATTATTTTATACACCTCCGGCTCCACCGGCCGCTCAAAAGGCGTGGTCTCTAGTAATCTGGCCGTGGTTAGCGCCCTACTTAGTTGGGAAATCTCTTTACAGGTTTGGATGATGGTTCGAGAAACTCCACTTGATCCACCTAAACAGCAGCCGTCTGGCTTGCTGGCAGTTCCATTGTTTCACGTGTCTGGCAGTCATGCCGTATTTCTAATGGCTTTTAGAGCACAAAATAAGCTTGTTCTAACGAGAAAATGGGATCCAGTTGAAGCCGCCAGGCTCATAGAAAAAGAACAGATTAGTTCTTTTATCTCTCCATCGGCCATGACCAGTGATCTTATTTATCACGCCAAACAAGGAGGGCATGATCTATCAAGTCTTATTTCGGTTGGTGGTGGGGGTGCTGCGCGGGCACCTGAGCAAGTCAAAAGTATCGACAGTATATTCGATAATGCCCTACCTAATACCGGATGGGGTATGACAGAGACTAATGCCATTGGCACTGCTATCGCCGGCGAACTCTATCTGGAGAGACCCAATAGCTCCGGTTTGCCTGCTGCTGTGTTAGACATAAGAATAGCCGACGAGGACGGCAATGAACTTTCTGCGGGTCAACGAGGCGAAGTACAAATTAGAGGCACGTCAATGTTTCGTGGTTATTGGAATAACCCGCAAGCCACCGCAGAGTCCCATATGGATGACTGGTTCCTGACGGGTGATGTCGGTTACCTTGATAATGAAGGTTATCTGTTCATCGTTGATCGAATTAAAGACATGGTTATTCGTGGCGGTGAAAATATAGGCTGTGGTGAAATTGAGGCTGCACTACTAGAACACCCATATGTGCGCGAAGCTTGCGTATATTCGGTGCCTGATGAACGGCTTGGTGAAGAAGTCGGCGCGACCGTTTTTTGGGTCAACAGTGTCGATGAAAATGAGTTACGCCAATTCCTTAGCGGGCAGTTGGCAAAATTTAAGATCCCTCGTTATTTTAATTTCACCGATGCGACTCTACCGCGCACAGCATCAGGAAAGATTTTTAAACTTGAGATTCGTAACCAAGGTTTAAAGGAAATTTTGGATAGGCAGCACTAAACTCAAAACGTTAGTTCAAAGCGGTTTTTAGAGCGATTTTTAACCACCTTCTTGGCGTCAAAAATACGCCCATTCATCGCTATATAGACTCCTGAGTCTACTATTTGTAGGGCTCCAATAGCACAACCGATATTAAAAACCGCATCATTTTCAGCAAAAGCTGCCGGTTGCAACGCACCAGTGAGAATAATTTTCTTTTCACCAACATTTTTCAACCCATTAGCAGTCTCAACCATGCCATCCGTGCCGTGGGTAATTAAAATATACTCAGCATCACTCTCTTCAACGGCTCGGTGAATCAATTCTCGATGGCGATCGGTCATATCAAGACTATCCACACGCATCAGTTGGTTGAGACTCACATCGAAATCCACATTCATCTTGTCTAGCAAGGCCTCAATGACTGGGGCCCCTACCTGGAATTCGCTCGCCGCATCAAAATAGACCTTATCAATGGTTCCCCCTGTGGTCAGAATCACCAGCTTATTCATCGAGTCCTCCTGGAGACCAGTGTTGAACAAAATTCGTTGGTACTTTTAATATTAAAAGTGATTGAGTAGATTGCTGATATAAAACGCGTATAGTGTATTACAAATTCATACCCTACTAGACCTAACTTAAGGCTGATCCAATTAAATATAAGGATCGTAAAACCCTTAATAGGAAAGGTAGTTTAAATAATGTTGGACTTCACCATTAAACTTGTTGACCAAAACGAAGAACAGGGCAAGAAAACTGTATTATTGAGTGCTGAGAAGCGCTCTGACCAGTGGTCCGTGTTGCTCGTGTCTGTTGCTGAAAATCGTGACAGGCGGGCTTTTAATAAGCTATTCACCCATTTTGCACCTCTACTGAAAAGTTTTGCTCAAGCAAGCCGTCATGAAGGATGGTTTCCAGGCTTAAGCGAGGATTTAGTCCAAGAAGTCATGATTAAGGTATGGCAGAAATCGGCAAGCTACAACCCAGAAAAAGCTTCTGCAACTACTTGGATCTATACAGTGGCTCGAAATTGTAGAATCGATATGCTGCGTCGCAAGAGTAACACTCAGCACCTACCTCTTGAGAACGAAGATTTCTGGCATGAAGCAGACGAAGATACCCCCGTCTCTTTAATGAGACAAAAACGTAGTGAAGATAAGATCCAATCATGTCTTGCCCGACTACCAAAAGAACAAGACGAGATCCTTCGCAAAGTCTATTTAGAGGGTAAATCACATGCAGAGGCCTCCAATGAACTTGGTTTGCCCCTAGGAACGGTCAAATCAAGAGTGCGGCTAGCACTACAAAAAATGCAAATTCTGGTAGCGCCAGAATTTAGAGAAGAAATTTTATGAGTATAGTTAACCACCATCCTGATTCCTCCATGTTAGTTGATTTTTCCGCGGGTAATCTTGCAACCGCTCCATCCATATGTGTTTCAGCGCACCTACACTTCTGTAATCAATGTCGTAGTGAGTTATTACGTCTTGATCAGGTGGGCTCGAACTTGATGAGTGAAGGGGAACCAGCGGAGGTAAGTGAGCACTTATTTGATTCGGTGATGAGCCAAATCGACCAATCATCGGAAAGTGATACAGCTGAGGTAAGTAGCACCTCCGATATGGCTGACAGTCGCTATCCACTATTAGTGAATAAACTTATTCATGGTAGTGAATCTGTACCTAAATGGCGCAGCCTGTCCCGCTGGTTAGATGTGGCCCAGGTAACAACGGGCCAAAATGAGTATGAAGTTGCCCTGCATAAAATCTGTGCTGGCGGAAAGACGCCACGACATAATCATGGTGGTCAAGAATTTACTGTGGTGCTTAAAGGCAGCTTTTCTGATGAGCAAGCTGTTTATAAAGAAGGTGATTTCTTGTCCTGCCAACCAGGTGACGTTCACCAACCCTTAGGGGCTCAGAATGGTGAATGCATCTGTCTTTCAGCCTTAGCTGCCCCAATTAAGGTATCTGGTCCATTCGGGTTTTTGATGAAGCCGTGGCTGCGTTTCAACCCAATGTAGGCTGGCAGCAATTTAAAAACCGCGTCATAGCCGTACATTAATGCCCTGCTTAGCCATAAATTGCTTGGCCTCAGGGACACTGTGCTCACCAAAATGAAAAATACTGGCCGCTAAAACCGCATCAGCTTTGCCGTGGATAATCCCATCAGCTAAATGTTGCAGAGTTCCGACGCCGCCGGAAGCAATCACAGGAACATTAACCTCGCCGCTTACCTTAGAGGTCAAATCTAAATCAAAGCCATTTTTAGTGCCGTCTCGATCCATACTCGTGAGTAAAATCTCACCTGCACCAAGTTCAGTCATTTTTCTTGCCCATTGGACAGCATCGACACCCGTAGGTTTGCGTCCACCGTGGGTGAATATCTCCCAACGCGGATTTTCACCATGGTTCACCTGTTTGGCATCAATGGCGACAACAATACATTGAGAACCAAATCGTTGCGCTGCTTCACCAACGAATTCAGGGTTGAATATAGCCGCTGAGTTAATCGCCACCTTATCAGCACCTGCATTTAATAAATTACGGATGTCATGTAATTCGCGCACACCGCCGCCCACAGTCAGGGGAATGAACACTTCGCCTGCCATACGTTCAACGGTGTGCAAGGTAGTATCACGTCCTTCATGACTGGCGGTGATATCAAGAAAGGTTATTTCATCTGCACCCTGTTCGTTATAACGGCGCGCAACTTCTACTGGGTCTCCAGCATCACGTATATCAACAAACTGAACACCTTTAACAACCCGGCCTTTATCAACATCCAGACAAGGAATGATACGTTTGGACAGTCCTAGGCTCACTCGATTTGATCCTCAAAGAGATGTCCTAATTTACC
>CAWKZU010000049.1:0-9432 GCA_963854585.1 Gammaproteobacteria bacterium
TGTTCTTGTGATTGTTCTTGTGATTGTTCTTGTGATTACTATTAAATGGCTGCCATGTATTGGATCAGAAATTGTAACTTTTCTTGACCCCGATACTCATTAATGTCCAAACGATAGACGCATCTTACTCGCTGAGCTTGATTGTTCGGCCATAAACTAGCATCTATATTGAAGTAAATTGCATCAATATTAATCTCAGGTGTCGCTTCATCTGCCAAAACCAACTTGAGATGATTATCACCGACGATACGCTGCTGCTTTAGCTTAAAACAGCCTTCAAAACATGGCTCTGAAAATTGCTGCCCCCAGGGACCGGCCTCACGTAAAACCTCGGCAGTGTGCATCGTTAATTGCTTAGATTCAAGACTGCCATCGGTGATGACTTTAGCGGCCAAATCGTCCTCATTAAGTGCTTTTGCAACATGCTTTTGCAGAGCCTCAGTGAACTGCTCAAGATTTTTTTCTAATAAACTCAATCCCGCTGCCATGGCATGCCCGCCGAACTTATCGATAAGACCAGGATTTTGGGTCGCCACTGCGTCTAAGGCATCGCGGATATGTAATCCTGGAATCGATCTAGACGAACCCTTTAATGTACTCTCATCGCCTCGCGCAAAAGCAACAACTGGGCGATGGTATTTTTCCTTAAGTCTACTGGCTAATAACCCAACCACTCCTTGATGCCAGTCCGGATGAAAAAGGCACAAAACGGTAGGGAGAACTTCGTCAGAGTCAAATGACAGTTTATCCATCTCAACCATGGCTTCTCGCTGCATACTTTGCTCAATGGATCTACGATCTTTATTAAGTTGATCTAACTCTTGAGCGGTTTGCATAGCCAATTGAGGATCATCGGTTAGCAAGCATTGAATACCCAGCGATATGTCATCTAGTCGCCCAGCGGCATTTAGCCGTGGACCAATAGCAAACCCCAGATCTGCAGAGGCTAAACGGTGGGGGTTCTTGCCAGCAATCCGCAGTAAAGCCTGAATCCCGGGACGGCATTGGCCTGCACGAATACGCAACAAGCCTTGGTGGACTAAGACTCTATTGACCTGATCTAAGGGAACGACATCAGCTACGGTCCCCAGCGCCACTAAATCAAGCCAGGTGGCCATACTGGGCTCGGTGAGACTGCGCTCCGCAAACCAACCTTGATTTCGAAGTTCTGCACGCAACGCACTTAGCAGATAAAAAGCTACACCAACACCCGCAAGATTTTTCGTTGGAAATTCACATTCAGGTTGATTCGGATTAACGATAGCGACCGCATTGGGTAACACTCGGCCGGGCAGATGATGGTCTGTAATAATGACTTCAATACCCAGGGTCAGCGCATGCGTCACCCCCTCAACACTGGATATACCGTTGTCGACAGTAATGATTAAGTGAGGCTTATTCTCCGCGGCTAGATCAACGATTTCAGGGGTTAACCCATAACCATAATCAAACCTATTAGGGACTAGAAATGTCACATTTTTAAAGCCCATAGCAGTTAAGGCGAGAACCATTAAAGCTGAACTCGTGGCCCCATCGGCATCAAAATCACCCAAAATCACTATCTTTTGATTGTCATGCAGAGCAACGATAAGACGGGATACCGCTGCAGGCATACCAAGCATCAACTGAGGTGAAGGAAGGCTAGAGAGGTGTCGATCCAAACTTAGTTGGTTTTTCGCTCCTCTGGCAGCATAAACTCGCTGTAAAAGTGGGTCTACCTGATCGGGGAAGTCACAACTCTTCAAATCATAGGTTCTGCTTTGAATTTGCATTTTACAAACTCAAAAGCGGTTGTATTTTCCGCTGTAGCCAGTCCAGTAAAATTTGATTGGTTTGCTCTGGCTCCTCTTGCTGAATCCAATGGCCACAAGCCAAATTATTAATCTCTAGATCTAGTACGGTATGAGTCATATCAACTTTTGGCACCATGTCATAGTCGCCATAGAGCATGAGACATGGTAGCTCTATAATTTGCTTAATATTGCCCATAGTTTCCCAGTTGCGAGTGAAATTTCGATACCAATTACAAGGAGCAACAAATCCCCCCTGCTCAAAAGCGTCCACGAAGACCATTAAATCTTTTTCACTCAGCATTAATTCACCGCGTTGATTATCCGTTTCAGCAGACCGCACAATCGAATATCCATCCGGTTGAAGTGATTTATCATCTAACCAATGCTTAGTCCGGTAGAGGTTGGTTAAAACCCTTTTAGTATCAGTTTCAAATGAACGTGCCGCGAACCCAGGATAACGATTGAAATGGACCAAATAGAAATCTTCACCTAGCGCCTTCTCCCAAAAAGCTACAGGCTCTGAAGGCTCTCTCGCTTTAAAAGGGACTGACATATTTGCCAAACCAATGACACGATCTGAATTTAGTAGCGCATGCTGCCACAACATAATAGCGCCCCAGTCGTGCCCCACATAAATAGCTCTATCGATACCCAAGGCATCAAGCAATCCATTTTGGTCATCGGTTAGATGATGAATATCATAGGCATTTACATCAGAGGGTTTACTAGAACCGCCATAACCTCTCTGATTAGGCACAATGCAGTGATAACCAGCATTGACTAAAGCTGGAATTTGATACCGCCAACTGTATGCCAGCTCAGGCCAACCATGGCACAAAACAATTGGAACACCGCCATGCCCAGCTTGAAAAACCTCTAATTCAATACCATTAGTGTGGATCATAGTCGCTGCTGGCATAGGCTCGGAATACATTAACTATCTCCCAAAAAGTGAACTTAAAGTATCAAATCTAAAGATATCCAGCCTGTTTACCAATATACCAACTGACCCAACCCAAAGCCGCCACCACAATCCAAATCCCACCGAGTAATCGTAGGCCATAAAAGGGCTTTCGTTCAGTCGTGTTGAATCCGCTATTTAAGTATTTATCAACTCGATCTTGATCTTCTTTACTTAATTTATTTACTTCACTCATAAATTCGTCTCGATAGTGTTGGCTAGCCAGCTTGTTTTACGTATTCTCCACCCTTACGGTTTCTAGACAGTAATGTTATCGGATATAAAACTCTGCACCGCCAATAAATCGTTGTCTAGCACAGTAAATTTCTCTTCTCGCTCAAATAGATCGGACATATGCGAGGGCAATACGGGGTCACTCGGGTAACCAGCCTGTTTCACTGCATCAGGAAACTTAGCTGGGTGCGCGGTGGCCAGGGTCACCATGGGGGTTTCAAGATCAGCACGGCACGCTCTCGCAGCGGCCAAACCTATAGCAGTATGTGGGTCAAGAAGATAATCGTGATCTTGATAAGTATCGCGAATCAACTCTACCATCCCTTTATCATCGCAGCGATAACTAGAAAATAGTTGCCGCGCCGTAGCAAGAGTACTTTCGCTGAGCCGCATATCACCCGACTTGGCATCTGCCATCAAATCGGCTATGGATTGACCGTCATGATCGTAGAGATCAAACAACAATCGCTCGAAGTTACTTGAAATCATAATATCCATACTTGGGGCTAAACTTTGCTCCAAGGGTCTAGTGGTATGATCATTTGCGCTAATACAGCGATGTAAAATATCGTTTTGATTAGTAGCGATAACCAACTGCTTGATGGGCAAGCCCATCTTGGAGGCGAGATAACCCGCAAAAATATCACCAAAATTACCCGTTGGCACCGAAAAAGAAACCTCTTGGTCTGGGCCTCCTAGTCGCAGCGACGCCCAAAAATAATAGACAATTTGCGCCATAATTCGCGCCCAGTTGATCGAATTAACTGCCACGAGCTGTCGCCCATCAGGTAAAAATGATTGATCAGAAAAACTTGCTTTAACCATATTTTGACAATCATCAAAACTGCCATGCATAGCGATATTATGAATGTTATCAGCCTGGACCGTGGTCATTTGGCGACGCTGGACCTCTGAAACTCGCTGGTGAGGGTGGAGAATAAAAATATCAATATTGCCACAGCGACGGCAGCCCTCTATCGCCGCTGAACCAGTATCCCCAGACGTGGCACCCATAATGACCACTTTTTCTTGACGCTTTTCTAACGTGTAGTCGAGGAGGTTACCTAAAAACTGTAGTGCAAAATCTTTAAAAGCCAGCGTTGGCCCATGAAATAATTCAAGAATCCATTCATTTTTGCCCGTCTTCACCAAGGGAGCTATTTCGGAGTGCCTAAAGGTGTCATAGGATTTATCAATAAGGCGCTTTAAATCAGTTTGAGGAATCGCGCCATCAACAAAGGGGCTCATGATATTTAAAGCCAATTCCTGATAACTAAGATCCGCCCACGAACTGATTTCACTATGACTAAATTGCGGCAGTTGGTCAGGTACAAATAGTCCACCGTCAGGCGCTAGGCCCGTTAAGATGACGTCTTCAAAACTTTTTGGTGCTACACCACCGCGGGTACTAATGTATTTCATTAAACTGTGGCCCTAGACAAGATTGACGATAATTTATCTTAATTTTTAATGTCATTTTAGTGTTGATCCAAATATTCAACACGGATGAAATTGACCTGCCCTCGAACCGTTTCCAGTTGCTCGATATACGCAACGGCCTCGTCTAAGCATTTCTCCTTGGTCACATTGGTCAGGATTATCACATTGACGTAACGCTCTCCTGCAGGTTGCTCACGCTGAATAATCGCCTCAATACTAATCCCAGCATCTCCCATTATTTTGGTGATATTGGATAGCACGCCTGGCTGGTCTAACGCCGAGAACCGTATGTAAAAACCCGTTTCGACGTCTTGAATATCTAATATTTTTTGTGCTTTAAGTTGCTCAGAACTTCGCCCAAGAGGTGCTACTCGCGAGTCAGAATCAGAATCCATTAGTCGCGCCACGTCAACAACATCTGCTATCACAGAGGATGCTGTCGGCTCTGCACCGGCCCCTGGTCCATAAAACAATGTTGTCCCTACCGCATCAGCATTCACCATTACTGCATTTGATACACCGTTCACACCAGCAATCAATGATCTCTCAGGAACGAGTGTGGGATGCACGCGCAGCTCTACGCCGGCCTCTGTTTGACGAGCCATGCCTAGATGTTTAATCGAGTAACCTAACTCTCTCGCATAGGCGACATCTTGAGGCTCTAATTGGGTAATACCATCGGTAAAAATACCATCCAAAGACAATGGAATACCAAAGGCAATCGAAGCTAAAATTACTAACTTGTGGGCAGCATCAATACCCTCTACATCAAAGGTTGGATCAGCCTCGGCATAGCCTTTTTCCTGAGCTTCAGATAACACATCAGAGAATTCTCTTCCCTTACTATCCATTTCGGAAAGAATGAAGTTAGTAGTTCCATTAATGATCCCAGCCAGCCAATTAATGCGATTCGCAGACAGACCTTCACGCAAAGCCTTTACAATGGGAATACCGCCAGCCACAGCAGCTTCATAGGCGACGATTAGGCCACGAGACTCCGCTTCAGAAAAAATAGCTCCACCATGCTCGGCTATTAGCGCCTTGTTAGCAGTGATGATGTGTTTGTCATTCTTCAGCGCAGTCATAACGAGATCAAAAGCGACGGTAGTGCCTCCAATCAGCTCGACCACGACATCAACATCTGGATTGTTAGCGACATCAAATATATCTCGTGTGACGTTCACTGCCGTCACGTCACAATTGGGATTATCGCGACGACATCCGACTTGAGCCACCTTAATCTGACAGTTTGAACGTGCATTAATATCACTCAAATTTCGAGCAAGCACATTAAATACGCCGGATCCAACGGTGCCTAAACCACACAAACCGATATTGACCACTCTCACCTTAATTCCTCAGACTATTGACTAAATCCACCACGCAAAAAAACCACCCTTTCTCGGATGGTAATTTTATACTATTTGCAGAATTATTCAGTGTTATTTAAAGGGTTTTGCCTAACTACCCTGAGTCTGAGAATTAAGACCCAGCAGTCTGGCAAAGTCAGCCGCTGTCCGATAACCAGGGAGCATACTGCCATCCATTAAGACTATTGCTGGTGTGCCAGTGACACCCAGTTTCCCGCCCAGTGTGAAGTGCTCGGCTACCGGATTATTTTTACAGACTGCAATGGCATCATCATTGCCATTTTTTGAGCGCGTAAGACTGCCCTGTCTATCGTCTGAACACCAAACTGTGGCTATCTTGTCATAAGAAGCGGAAGGAATACCGCTACGTGGATAAGCAAGATATCTTACTTCGACACCCATGGCATTGAGTTGGGGAACCTCTTTATGCAACTTTCGACAATAGCCGCAATCAACATCTGTAAACACATTAATAATAGCTTTAGGCTTCCCCTTTGACTCGAAGATAATCATGCTGTCGGTCGACATCGTTGCAAACGTTTGTCGACGGGCCACATCCAAGCGTAAATTACGAACATCAGCAAACTGCCCGTTCTTCACTTGGTATAGGTTTCCATCAAAGAAGAAATTACCATCCGCTGAGACGTAGAGAATAGGACCACCTGTTACCTGCACCTCATAAAAACCTTCTATGGGCGCCTTGCCAACGACGTTATATTCTAAATCAGAGCGTGCTGAATTAAGCTTATCGATAATCGTTGTAACGATCGGGTTGTCAACCACGCTAATATCGTCCCAGCGTAATGGTGACAGCTCTAATGTCCCACTTTTGTCGCCCTCGTCACCATATATGCTCGCCGTCACAACCAATGATAACAGTGCAACTAATAGCCTCGACATTGATGCAACCTTCAATTTTTTACTTTGCACTATAGGACCTACAAAAACATTAAAAGAAAAACCTAGATTGCTTCAACACCAGTTTCACCGGTGCGAATGCGAACAACTTCATCCAACGAGGAAATAAATATTTTTCCATCGCCAATTTTACCTGTTGCCGCTGATTTAGTGACAGCCTCGACGACGCTATCAACCATCTCGCTTGAAATCGCAATTTCTAATTTAATCTTTGGCAGGAAGTCCACAACATATTCAGCACCTCTATAAAGTTCAGTATGCCCCTTTTGGCGGCCAAAGCCTTTAACTTCAGTCACAGTAATTCCTTGCACGCCAATATCAGCAAGCGCCTCACGAACATCGTCAAGTTTAAACGGTTTAATCACTGCAGTAATTAGTTTCATAATCTCTCATTTCCATACCGGTAGTTATCAAGGTCAAAGATACCTGTTTCTGACTAAAATTGCATCCCTGCATGCTGATAAAGCCGAGTATTTCTAGGTTTTTATTTTATATGTAGATAAAAAAACCGGGGCTAGTAGCCCCGGCTTTTTGTCTGACTGTTATTAACTTCTTGTGCTAACAAACTCAGGATAAGCTTCCATACCGCACTCGGCAATATCGACACCGGTAAACTCTTCTTCTTCTGAGACACGAATACCCATGGTCGCTTTGAGAATATACCAAACAACGGTACTGGCGCCAAACACCCAAACAAAGATAGTCGCTGCACCAATTAACTGACCAGAGAAGCTAGAGGCATCATTAGTGATTGGGACCAACATAAGCCCTAACAGACCAACAACACCGTGCACAGAGATGGCACCAACGGGATCGTCAATCTTCAACTTATCAAGTGCAAGAATACTAAATACCACCAACACTCCGCCCATTGCGCCAAACAAAGTTGCTTGTAGGGCCGTTGGTGTAGAAGGCTCCGCAGTAATAGCCACCAATCCAGCTAATGCGCCATTAAGAGCCATCGTTAAATCAGCCTTCTTGAACAGCAGTTTTGCCAAAATCATAGCAGCAATCAAACCTCCGCAAGCGGCAGCGTTAGTATTCATGAACACAACTGCAACAGCGTTTGCGCTTTCTACTGATGCCGTCGCAAGGACAGATCCGCCATTAAAGCCAAACCAACCTAACCAAAGAATGAATGTACCTAGTGTAGCCATCGGTAAATTAGCACCTGGAATAGCGTTGATGACTCCATTAGAGCCATATTTACCCTTACGAGCACCCAGCAATAAAACGCCTGCTAGAGCCGCTGACGCGCCTGCCATATGAACAATACCTGAACCGGCAAAATCAGAGAAGCCAAGATCACCTAAGGTATACAATCCAAATACTGCATTACCACCCCATGTCCAGGAACCTTCTACTGGATAGATAACGCCGGTCATAACAACCGCAAATGCCAAAAAGGCCCAGAGCTTCATTCGCTCAGCCACCGCACCTGACACTATAGACATCGCAGTAGCGACGAATACCACCTGAAAGTAAAAATCAGCTGAGGGTGCGTAGGTAGCTGCTTCTTCAGCACCGGTAACACCATCACCAGTAATGCCACTTAAGAAAAAAGCGCCCAAATCAGCGTACATAATGTGGTATCCACAAACCATATACATCGTGCAAGCAACAGCAAACAGCGCGATATTCTTCATTAATATTTCGGTGGTATTCTTAGATCTTACTAGACCCGCTTCCAGCATAGAAAAACCTGCCGCCATCCACATCACCAAAGCACCACACATTAAGAAATAGAAGGTGTCTAAGGCGTACTGTAATTCAAAAATCTCGTTCATTATTTACTCCTTGGTTTAAATAGCTTCAGAACCGGTCTCACCGGTCCGAATGCGAATTGCGTCATCAAGAGGGCTGATGAAAATTTTGCCATCACCAATTTTCCCGGTTGCTGCAGATTTAGTAATTGCCTCCACTGCGCTTTCGACCATTTCATCGGTAAGCGCCACTTCGACTTTAACTTTTGGCAGAAAATCAACCACGTATTCAGCGCCACGGTATAACTCGGTATGACCCTTTTGACGGCCAAATCCTTTAACCTCGGTGACAGTCACACCTGAAACCCCCAGTTCTCCTAAGGCCTCACGAACTTCGTCCAGCTTGAACGGTTTAACAATTGCGGTTATCAGTTTCATTTTTTCCTCCGAATGGGTGGCTAGTGGCCACCCATAATGATTAACAGGTTAATGTTCTCTAGAATTTACAGTGCCTTTGAAACAGTCAGAACAAATTCGTTATCCGCATAATAATCTTCGCTTGACTCAGAAGTGGAGATCCAGCTCAGGTCAAAGCCAAGGCCGATGGCCTCTGTGCTAAGAGACAACGAATAGTCTTCATAGTCGCCCGCATCTGCACGAGTTGCTCCATAGTGCACGCCCAAACTAAATGTTTCGTTTAGCGCCATTCCATAGTCAGCATAAAAATAGTCATAGTTACCTGAACTTCCATACCAATCGCTAGACGTAGCGAAGCCAATAGTCACATCAGAAAAGGAAACGCTGCCATACACTTCTTCAAAGTCCCACTGCGTATCATTGGGGTAGCCATACATCATGTAGCCAAGGTCGTAGCTAACGCTTTCAGAAATAGAACCACCATATCCTGCATAGTAATCAAGCTCTAAACCGCCAGTAGAAGTAAAATCATCAACCGAAGAACCCCAAGTGCCGACGTAGAATCCATTCTCAAAGGCAACGTCAAATCCGCCAGA
>CAWKZU010000050.1:0-9141 GCA_963854585.1 Gammaproteobacteria bacterium
CTCCTGAACAACCCCGCTATGCAACAAGGCCACACGGGTTTCACCCGGCCCAACTGTGATCAGAATTTCATTATCCATTCTTTAAGTACTTTTAAGTGATGATATTTTTATACTGACAGTGACTGCCAGATAGGGACTTTAAAGTGACGTAGAAGCCTACAAGTTTCAGCGATAGGCAATCCAACAACACCACTATAACTACCTTGGATAGATTCTACGAAAATTGATCCCAAGCCCTGTATCGCATAACTGCCCGCCTTTCCAACTGGCTCGCCAGTACTCCAGTAGTTGAGAAACTCTTGCTCAGAGATAATGCGAAAGATCACTGATGTTTCAGACATTAATACTACAGATTCAACACCATTATTGATCGCGACCGCAGAGATAACTTTATGAGCCCGCCCTGAGAGCTGACCAAGCATTCGCTTTGAATCTGAATAGTCTTTTGGTTTCCCAAATATTTGCTCATCGCATAGGACAATTGTATCCGCACCCAGCGCGGACTGGCTTCCTATGTGAGAATCATATCCGGTCTTCGCCTTCTGAGATGCTAGCCGACAAACGAATTCAGCCGATGATTCATTAATCAACTGACTCTCGTTAATATCTGTAGGCGCAACGCTAAATCGAACCCCAATCTGATTAAGAATGTCGACTCGCCTTGGAGATGCTGAGGCCAATATAAGGTCAAAACTCTCATCATGATTACTCCGTTCAGACGACATGAAAAATTCCTACGTTAATTTCGGATATATAAATGTATTACTGCAGTTCTAGCCAGAGACTAACGATGCTTTTTATGCACCTTGAGCAAAAATCTATCGATTAAAGGCCATATCAAAGCCGAACTAATCGCTCCCAAGGGAACGTCACCATAGTCAACGGGCACGCCCCAAACAGAATACATAAAATTACGTAAGAATTCGGAAAAAATAATGAGTATAAATACCAAAACAGACCGGTGAATAACACTGAAATAAATTAACCACCCGCTGAGCAAATAGGGCACTGCACCAATAAAAACAAATAGAAAAACATGAAGTCCTAGAGGTGATCTAAATACTAAATCAGCCAGCAAGCCAATAAATGCGGCAAACCCAATGCCCCACTGGTTAGGTTGAAAAATAATCCATCCAATAACCATTAAAAGTAAAAAATTAGGCTTCCAAGGCAACCAAACAGGAGAGGTGGGAATAAGTTGCAGGACCAACGCCAGTATCAGCGAGAAAATCACGATCAAGTAGTAACGCATTGACGTCACTGGACGTTTCCATTTCTACGACCGTCTTGTGAGGTAAAAACTAATAAAAGATGCTTACTTCGATCAATCTCTGCCGCTGGGCGCACGTTCACTTCAAGGAATTTTTCACCTGATACTTTCTCAATACTCAGAACCGAACCAACAGGGTAACCCGGAGGGAAACGACCCCCCAATCCTGAACTCACAAGCTCGTCTCCCTCTCGTATATCCGCAGTCGGCGATAAAAACCGTAACCGCATATTATTGTAGTCCGAAGTCCCCTCAGCGATAGACCGCATTCCATTTCGTAAAACCTGCACAGGAACCGCATGTGTGCTGTCTGTCATGAGCAGCGCGACGCTATGGTTGTCATAAACCGAGATGATCTGCCCCATCAAGCCCTCAGCATCTAAGATTGGTTGCCCAACATAGACCCCATCTTGAAGGCCCCTATCAATACTCAAAGTATGATTTTTTGGGCTGGGTGAAACCCCAATGACCTCTGTTACCAATATGCTGTCAGTTAGTAATTCAGTGGCATTGAGCAAAAGACGTAGACGCAGATTTTCGGCAGCTAACTCAGCCATACGCTGCAACTGTCCGCGATAAATAAGGCTTTCTTGTTTTAAACGCAGGTTTTCTTTTTCAATAACAGATCGATCAGTTGACCTTAAATCTGCCCACTCTCCAAGACGCGAAGGAATATTAGCAATCCAGTAGACCGGCCTAATCGACTGGTCAGCGAACTTTTCGATCGAGCTAAACCAGTTTGTGTAAGAGTGTATCGTCATCATGCCGAATGCGATTAAAAAGAAAATAACCACTTTACGTACGGTAGAGGATGATTTTGCGAACACCTTGTTAATTGTTCTACTCCCGATACTTCAAAGACCCACAAAAAACTAATTACCTAGTCATCAGGCTAAAGAGTTAAGTGATCTAGCCTCTTATTGTCCATCATATCTAAAAATTCACCACCACCTCGCGCCACGCAAGTAAGCGGCTCTTCGGCTAAAATAACCGGAAGTCCAGTTTCATGAGACAGCAAACGATCAAGGTCTTTTAATAAAGCTCCTCCGCCAGTTAAGACAATGCCGGCTTCTGCGATATCAGAGGCAAGTTCAGGGGGAGACTGCTCAAGTACTCGCTTCACCGCTTGAACAATTCCAACTAATGGCTCTTGCAAAGCTCCCAGAATCTCATCGCTAGAAAGCGTAAATCGCTTAGGTACTCCCTCAGCAAGATTGCGACCTCGAACCTCGATCTCTCGAACTTCTTTGGCTAAATAGGCTCCGCCTATTTCCATCTTAATTCGCTCAGCAGTGGTATCTCCGATGACGCTGCCATACTCACGGCGCACAAAATTAACAATCGCTTCATCAAAACGATCACCACCGATGCGCACAGAATCAGCAAACACGACACCACTCAGCGATAGAATAGCGATTTCAGTCGTACCACCGCCGATATCTACAACCATAGAGCCAATCGCCTCATCAACGGGCAATCCGGCACCAATCGCAGCTGCCATAGGCTCTTCGATCAAAAATACCTCTCGAGCACCAGCACTATATGCCGACTCTTTGATCGCTCGAGTTTCGACTTCCGTGGCCATACAGGGCACACAGATAAGAACTCTTGGGCTCGGGGGAATGAAACTTTTAATGTGCACTTTCTTAATAAAGTGCTGCAACATTTTCTCGGTCACTTGGAAGTCTGCGATAACGCCATCTTTAAGGGGTCGAATCGCTGTAATATTGCCCGGAGTTCTACCCAGCATGCGTTTAGCATCAACACCAACAGCTTCAACAACCTTTTGCCCAAGATGCTGACGAATCGCCACCACTGAAGGCTCATTAAGCACAATACCCTTATCACGAACATAAATTAGCGTATTTGCGGTGCCTAGATCGATTGATAGGTCACTGGAAAACAAGCCACGAATTTTTTTTAACATTTAGAGGACTTCCTCAGTTACTTTTACTGCAATAAGTTTTGCAGAAAACTTGTTGTTTTTCGTTGTTTAGCCGCTTTGGAAAAACGGCCAAACACAATATCTAATAAGTGAGTTTAGCTGATCTTGAGAGAAACTTCCTATAACTATATTTAATTTACTTAATTTTACGTAGATGCTGATAAAATAAAGCTTTTATAGGGTGAACGCCTTAACCTAATATCACCATTATGGTAACTTATCGCACCTAACTAGTAGCGTATTGGCTAGGCGACACAAGATAGACTCAATAATTGTAATTCGCAGGCAGAAAAGATGATTATCAAACGAGAAGAAATTGAAAAGCTAGCGACTTTATCGCGCATTTCAATTGACGAAAAAACCATTACTGATGTTGCAGAGCGGTTGAGCAGCGTATTAGATTTAGTTGACCAACTAAAAACTGCTGACACTGCTTCGGTAGAGGGTATATCACGACCATTTCAAGTGTCACAGCGTCTGCGCGAAGACGAAGTCACTGAAAGTAATCAGCGTGATAAATTCCAAGCAATAGCTCCGGCGACGGACAATGGCCTATTCACCGTCCCTAAAATGATCGATTAAATGAGTCGCTAATGCACAATTACACTATCGCCGAGTTGGTTAAAGGGCTTCAAAGTAAGCAATTCTCAAGTGTTGAATTAACTCAACATTTTTTAGCCCGTATCAGCCAGTTTAATGACCAATACAATGCCGTAATTACCGTTACCGCAGACCAAGCTCTGCAAGCAGCGCAGTTAGCGGACCAAAGACTGGCTCTGGGTTCTGCACCCGCATTGTGTGGTGTACCTCTACTACACAAAGATATCTTTTGCACTAAGGGTGTACGGACAAGTTGCGGCTCAAAAATGCTGGACAACTTTATACCTCCCTATAACGCTACCGTTGTGGAAAATTTTGAGCAAGCCGGGGTGGTGATGCTGGGCAAAACGAATATGGACGAGTTTGCTATGGGCTCCTCCAATGAAACTAGCTTTTATGGGCCCGTTAAAAATCCTTGGGCCACTGATTGCGTGCCCGGAGGGTCATCAGGAGGTTCAGCTGCAGCCGTTGCTGGAAGACTAGCACCCGGAGCAACAGCGACCGATACCGGTGGCTCTATTCGTCAACCGGCAGCGCTTTGCGGTATTAGCGGGTTAAAGCCAACCTATGGCCGAGTATCCCGCTGGGGCATGATTGCCTTTGCTTCGAGCTTAGATCAGGCAGGCCCTATGGCCCGCACAGCAGAAGACTGCGCATTACTTCTAAACTGCATGGCTAGCTTCGATGATAAGGATTCCACCTGTGTTGACCGTGACGTTCCCAACTACAGTGCCTCATTGAATAAATCAGTAAAAGGCTTGCGTATTGGCGTTCCTAAAGAATACTTTTCAGAGGGCTTGCACCCGGGGACTGAGGCGGCCGTAAAGAAAGCCTTGGCTGATCTGGAAGCCCAAGGCGCTGAATTAGTTGAAATAAGTCTACCCAATTCTGACCTTTCTGTACCTGCATATTATGTCATTGCCCCAGCCGAAGCATCAGCCAACTTATCTCGTTTTGATGGTGTGAAATATGGCTATCGCTGCGAGAATCCAAAAGATTTACAGGATATGTATTGCCGGACTCGCTCTGAAGGTTTCGGCGAAGAGGTTCAGCGGCGCATATTAATTGGTACCTATTGCCTGTCTGCCGGTTACTACGATGCCTACTATGGTAAGGCGCAGCAGGTACGTAAGCTTATCGAACAAGACTTTGTTAATGCATTTAATGACGTCGACCTTATCGTGGGGCCCACCTGCCCTTCGCCAGCCTTTAAGTTTGATTCTAAAGGCGATGATCCGGTAGCGATGTATCTAGAAGATATTTATACCATTGCAACTAACTTAGCTGGGTTGCCAGGTATGTCAGTGCCCTGCGGAATGGTTGAGGGAAAACCGGTTGGGTTACAGATTATAGGCAATTATTTTGACGAAGCGCGCATGCTAAACCTTGCCCACCAATTCCAGCAAGTAACCGACTGGCACACGCAGGCGCCGGAGGGGATTTCATGAACTGGGAAACCGTCATCGGCCTTGAAGTCCATGTGCAACTAGCGACTAAAACTAAAATATTTTCTGCAGCAAGCACCAGTTTTGGTGCTGATCCCAATACTCAAGCCTGCGCTATTGACCTAGCAATGCCGGGCACCCTGCCGGTACTAAATGAGCAGGCTGTGCATTACGCGGTCATGTTCGGGTTGGCTATTGATGCTGAGATCGGAAAAACTTCTGTATTTGAAAGAAAGAATTACTTTTATCCTGACCTACCAAAGGGTTATCAGACTACTCAACTCGAGAAGCCTATAGTGGGGCGAGGCGCTGTAGCGATTCAATTGGCAGATGGCAGCACGAAATCTATTCGCATCCACCATGCCCATCTCGAAGAAGATGCTGGAAAGTCAGTCCATGAAGGCGACCTACCTCATGGGTCATCAGGTGTTGATCTCAACCGCGCCGGGACGCCATTAATTGAAATAGTCTCTGAACCCGACATGCGTAGTATAGAAGAGGCAGTTGCCTTCGCTAAAAAACTACATAGTATTGTTACATCAATTGGCATCTGTGATGGCGAAATGTCTCAAGGCAGCATGCGTTTTGATGTCAATGTGTCGGTGCGCCCAATGGGTACTAGCAAACTGGGAACTCGAACCGAAACGAAAAATCTAAACTCGTTTAAGTTTATGGAAGAAGCTATCGAAAAAGAAGTAGAACGACAAATTGACGTGATTGAAGATGGCGGCACAATAAGACAAGAGACACGCTTGTACAATGGAGATACTAAAGTTGCAAAGGCCATGCGTAGCAAGGAAGAAGCGAATGATTATCGCTATTTTCCTTGTCCAGATCTTTTGCCGGTGATTGTTAGCGACGAAACTATTGAGGCATTGCGCCGCGCGCTCCCTGAACTACCTGATGCAAGGCAAGCGCGCTTTGTAGAGCAATATGCTCTATCCACATACGATGCAGGCGTTCTCAGTAGTGACGCCAGTACAGCAAGTTTTTTCGAAACCGTAGCCACCCATTGCGGAAATCCAAAACTAGCCGCTAACTGGATAATGGGAGAGTTGAGCGCAGCGCTCAATAACGCAGGCCTTGGCTTTGCTGACAGCCCCGTCTCTGCCGATCAACTCGCAGGAATGGTAGCGCGCATTGCCGACAACAGTATTTCCGGAAAAATGGCCAAGCAGGTGTTTGAGGCTATGTGGCAAGGCGAAGGTAATGCCGATGAGATTATCGATGCTAAAGGTCTAAAGCAGGTCTCTGACAGTGGCGCATTAGAAAAGATTGTTACTGATGTTTTAGACGCAAACCCAACCATGGTTGAAGATTTTATCAATAGCGATGAAAATAAACGCAAGAAAAAACTGGGCGGCTTTATGGGGCAGATAATGAAGGCTTCAAAAGGCCAGGCTAATCCGCAACAGGTTAATCAAATATTGCTGCAGAAGCTTAATGAACTTTTATAGCCTTAAGCGTCTTTACCCATGAAGATCACCGCGTTTTCCGAAGGTTGCGGTGCCGTTGTAACTGACCTGCAGTTAGCTAACTTAACTAATGATGCGTTGGTCGAATTGCGTGGGGTTTTCGCGGAATATGGCCTGCTATTTTTTCGTAACCAAGATTTGACGCCAGATCAGCACTTGGAATTTGCCGAACGCTTTGGCCGTATTGTCATCAACAAATTCTTCAAACCGACGACTGAATTTCCACAGATAGCCGAAGTGCGCAAAGAGAAAACCCAGCAAACTAACATTGGTGGCGGGTGGCATACAGACCATTCTTATGATGCTATTCCTGCTATGGGGTCAATTTTAGTGGCTCGTACCTTGCCCAAGACAGGGGGCGACACTCAGTTTGCGAATCTCGCGGCGGCCTATGATGCTCTGCCTGAAGACCTTAAAAATCGTATCGAAAACTTACGAGCGGTGCATTCAAATACTCACCTCTATGGTGAAAATGGACTATACCGACTGACTGACCTATCTGAACAATTGGGTGGTATGGATCGTGTTGGCGATGCGACCCATCCTGTTGTGATAATTCATCCGGAGAGTGGCCGAAAGGTACTCTACGTAAATCCTGGCCATACTATTCAGTTTGAAGGCTGGGACTTTACGACAAGCCGCGCCCTACTCGATGAACTCTATAAACATGTCGTTCAACCCCAATTTACCTGCAGCTTTAACTGGTTGCCCGGTTCGGTTACCTTTTGGGATAATCGATGCACGTGGCATCAGGCCAACAATGACTACCAAGGTCAGGCGCGACTGATGCATCGTATTACGCTGGCAGGATCTGCCTTAACTGCAGCCTAAATCTACTTATGCCTGCTATACGTAAAAAAGCCAAGCTTCCGACTAAAATTTGCTCCGCTTGCGAGCGCCCTTTTACCTGGCGTAAAAAATGGAAACGCAGCTGGGATGAGGTGCGATTTTGCTCGATACGCTGCAAAGCAACATTTCACAAAAAATCAAAATAAGACACGAACTATGACTTCAGCTACTCACAACACAAATATTCTAATTGTTGGTGCTGGTCTTGCCGGTTTAAGCGCCGCAAATGACCTCCAGCGCTCAGGTTATAAAGTACTAGTGGTGGATAAAGGTCGAGGTTTAGGTGGGCGTCTCGCAGGCCGCAGAATAGGCAATGCTACCTTTGATCATGGCGCGCAATTTATGACCACTCGACACTCGAGGTTTGTCGAGGAGGTTAATCGGTGGGTAGATGCCGGTGTGGCCGAACAATGGTACGCCAGTGTTCCCGGACAACCCAATAGTCATATAAGATATCGGGGTGTTCCCACCATGACCGCGATTGCGAAAAATATGGCTGAGGGTATGAATATTCTGAGGGCCGCTAGAGTCACTCATGTTGCCCAATCAGATAAAATCTGGATAGCATCACTTGATAATGGCACGACTATCTCTGCTGACGCTCTGCTGATCACCTCACCCGTCCCCCAAACTATTGAGTTACTCGCGACAGGTAATATCCAACTGCCCAAAGATAAGTGTGATCGTCTAAATAATATTGTGTATGAAAGCTGTATCGCGGTGATGGCTGTCTTAGATAGCCCCAGTAAAATTCCAGCACCAGGCGCCTTAATGCTGGCGGACGGGCCCATTGCTTGGATCGGGGATAATCAGCAAAAAGGGGTGTCCAGTATTCCTGCGGTGACTATTCACAGTAGTGGTGAATTTAGCGCAAAAAATTTCGAGAATGATCACCAAACTGTGGCCCAACAATTGTTAGCCTTAGCTCAGCCTTTAATCGGAGCCAAGGTCATTGAGCACCAAATTCATGGTTGGCGTTACAGCAAGCCACTCGTCATGGACGAGCATCGCTACATGTTAGCCAGCGAGGGTACTCGCCTTCCCCCTCTTGCATTTGCAGGGGATGCGTTCGCTGGTCCGCGAGTCGAAGGGGCTGTCTTATCAGGCTGGGCTGCAGCAGAGGCCCTAGTAAATTGCCGGTTCAAGGGAATTGACTAGACCGCATACTGGCATTGACGGTTATAATAGATAGTCGAATTAACAATAAAAGTTCTCTTTTTATGCTCATAAACTCCGAACTACAGACTCGCAGTAATTCAAAGTGTGAGCTTTGCGCTGCCACAGACCAGCTGAGTGGTTACCCCGTAGCACCCTATGACGACGAGTCGACAGACCATAATATTGTGGTCTGCGATACCTGCAACGATCAACTGACTTACTCAGATAGAACTGTTGTAAACCATTGGCGCTGCTTAAACGACAGTATGTGGAGTCAAGTGCCCGCGGTTCAGGTTGTGGCCTGGCGCAAGCTCAACCTACTTAGACTGGAAGGCTGGCCCCAAGACCTGCTCGACATGCTGTACATGGAAGATGAGGTCTTGGCCTGGGCAAAATCAG
>CAWKZU010000051.1:0-7767 GCA_963854585.1 Gammaproteobacteria bacterium
GATATCGAAAAGACTCAAAATATTCGTGAAAAAATGCAGATCTATGAGCGATTAAAGATCGCTAAACCGGCGACTGTCTGTGATAACGGCTTCGCTGGCGATCATGCCTGCGAAAAGATGGATTTACTCTCTCATGTTCCGCTGTCTAGTTTTTCAACTAACCCTAGTGCTGCCAATGATGTTTGGGGCTTTTATGACGTCAATGATGGTCGAGAATACGCGATTATGGGCCTGCGCAATGGCGTCGGCGTAGTTGAGGTAACTGACCCAGAGTCGCCGCGCATGGTGGGAAGCATTTCAAGCCAGTCAACGTCGTGGCGTGACATCAAAGTTTATCAACACTTCAATCTGGCAAGCGCAAGGTGGGAGAGTTATGCCTATGTGACAGCCGATAGCGCATCGGTTGGGACGATGATCATAGACTTACGATCTCTGCCTGAGTCAATTTCTGTTGCCGGGTCAGATTCAAGCGATATCAGCGCGCACAATGTGTATTTGAGTAATGTTGATTACTCCCTTGGCGTGGCACTAAATGACCTCGAGCCCTATTTGCATATTGCGGGTTCAAACCGGAAGGGTGGCTCATTTAATACCTATGGGTTGGATAACCCTCAGACACCGGTCTCAATCTATCAGAATAGTTCTTCTTCGCGCGTAAACTATACTCATGATGTCAGTTCTATGGTGGTGACAGATGAGCGTAAGGATACCCAATGTGTGTCTGGTGGCCCTCACTGCGAGATTTTCTTTGATTTTAATGAAGATAACTTTCAGATTTGGGATAAAACGCAGAACAGTGCTCCCACACGATTAAGCACGACCTCTTATAAGAATGTTTCTTATGTTCATTCAGGTTGGTACACAGAGGATAAGCAGGTTGTGCTTGTTCATGATGAATTAGACGAAATGGACTATGAACTTAACACGACGGTTCGATTATTTGAGATGTCAGATTTCAGAGCACCGTCTCTTTTATCAACCTGGACGGGTCCAACTGGCGCAATCGATCACAATGGTTTTGTTCGTGGTAATCGCTATTACATGTCTAATTACACACGAGGAATGACTGTTCTGGATATTTCGGACACGTCCGACCCAAAGGAAATAGGTTTTTTCGATACTTTCCCTATATCTGATAATACCTCGTTTAATGGAGCATGGGGTGTGTACCCGTACTTGCCCAGCGGCGTGGTTCTGATTAGCGATATCAGCAGTGGCCTCTATGTTGTGCGCGATAATACCCTTGAGTCAGAACAGGGTAACGTGAGTTTTGACGCCCAGACGTATTTGGTTGAAGAGGGCGCTAGTGCGACGGTGTCTGTTGAGCGCAAGAGTGGCAGCGCCGGTGCTGTCAGTGTGAAATGGGAAATATTAGCGGGTGCTACAGATGATAATGATCTGGCCCTTGAATCTGGTGCGCTTAGTTGGGGTGATGGTGAGAGCCAAAGCCAGGCCATCACTATTCCTATAACGGCAGATACCCGTGGCGAGCCAAAAGAAAGTCTATTTATTCGACTACATGACCCTGAGGGGTCGCTGTCTCTGACATCACCCAGCATTGCTATTATCTCGATAAAAGTCAGCCAAGGTACGGGTGATCCAAATGAAGCGCCTGTGGTTGATGCCGGTGCCGATATGACGGCGAACACGGGCGCTACGGTTAGTTTGCAAGGTTCGGCCACCGATGCTGACAGTACTAGTCTTACCTATGTTTGGGAACAAGTGTCGGGAACAACAGTCACCCTTGGGCAGGCTGACACTCCGACTGCAGAGTTCACTGCACCTAACGCAGCCGCTGAGTTGAGCTTTAGCTTGACGGTCACCGATGACATGGGCGGCGCGGGTTCAGATACGGTGGCGGTTGATATTGTCGCACCGCCACCCCTACCTGTCGTTACCCCACCAAAAAGTGGCGGTGGCGGTTGCACTGTGACCACTGGCAACGCAAAAGATTCGTCATTACCGCTTCTGCTGTTAATAGCGGGCTTGTTGATGGCGAGACGGCGTTATCGGGTTGGTTAAGACAGGCATGTCGTTCAGGGTGAGTGTTAACTGCTTTTTAAAGATGTAGCGGGTAAGGGCGCGTCTCTCTTAATCAGCTGATTAAGTATTATGGTTGATTCAATACCTTCTGCCATGGGCACATTGGCGAGCTTTTCTTTGAGAAATATCTCAAAGGACTGCAATGTCGCTGTACTAACGCGAAGCATGTAGTCATGAGCCCCTGCAAGCACACAGCATTCGGTAACCTCAGGTAAGTTTGCCACTGCTGATTCAAAGCCAGATGCATTGCCGGATGTATTTTTGTTCACCTTCACAAATACAAAGGCGGAAACGTTGGCGCCTATCATCCGATGATTTAACTGAACGCTATAGCGTTCAATCAGGCCGCTTTGTTCGAGCCTGCGAAGTCGCCTTAAACAGGGCGTCTGAGATAAGTTTACCTTGGCGGATAACTCTGCATTGCTGATACGCGAATTATCCTGTAACGCGGCTAATATGCTGATATCAATATGGTCTAATTTTTTATCCATTATTAGTATAATCTGCTAATTAATTATAATTAATGATTAATATATCACATATATTAAGAAATATAGCTTTTCTTTGCCCGATAATGCCACCCTAATTTTGGTAATATTTCCCTTTAATAGAATTGCCAAAAGGGCATTAATATGACGCAGAAAGCGCAGGCGCTGGATCGATGGATTCGCAGTGATTTCAAAGCGATGAACACAGAGCTGGAAGAGCTGTATTTTGAGAATCGCGATTCAACTGAGCTCTTGGGTAAAAGTATCAAAACACAATTAGTCGATGAGGGTAGAGCCCTCATTACAAATCTTCTGGGTGAGGGTAATACTGACGAGGGTTTTGATAGCGGCTTTGAGTTACTGGGTAATGTTGGCTTTTACATGGCCGCCTGTCGCCGCCATGATATTACCGAGCCATCAAGAGAGACCAAATCTCCCTTACAAGAAGCCTCCGCTCTTGCCATGCAGTTGGGTGCATCACTCGGCGTTATTCCACGGTTTGCCTCTTGTCATTTGGAAACGCACAATCGTGCCGTCAACGGGGAATACAAAACATTCACCTCGCTGGCAGATGAAAAGATATTTATCGACTTTAATACACGCGGCGTGTTTTCTTTTATCCGTGCTTCAGAAGCACTGAGAAGTTGCCTGCCGCTAGGTGTCTCACATCCCATAACGTACGACTTATTATCCACAGCCAAGGTAGCACTGGACGAGGTTTATGCCTCCAATGCGAGTTTATTTGATCAATTAGATATTAATCGGTTTTTCTATTGTGTCAGACCCTACTACAGACCTCATCGTGTAGGGTTGCACGAGTATAGGGGTGCAAATGCTGGGGACTTTGCTGGCATTAATGTCATTGATTTACTGCTAGGTGTCTGTAAAGCTGATGATCCCTATTACTCCCAGCTGTTGGTGGATAAATTCTTGTTCATGCGCCCAGAAGATCAACTCGTGCTTCGTGACTGTATGCGACGTAAAAGTCTGCTCGATAGCTTTTTAGAATGTCAGGCAGAGCATAAAAATGACCCTTGGTTTCAGACCAATTTAAGTATGTTTTTAGACGTGTGTGAGGCTCATGGCAGAGTGGCCATTCAGCATCATGAGCGGTTAGTGCACAAGTTTATAGAACGTCCTGCAGACACAGGTGCACATACTGACCAGACTGACCTCACCGCTAGTGGCCCACCACTACCCGTGCTTTTAAAGGGGCTTAGAAAGCTCTGCGACATGCGTTGTGCTGCGCCAGCTACTGAGGGGTTTGATACCCGTTACCAAGATATCCAGAGTCTTAAGGACTGTTTAGCATGAGGGAAGATAAGTTTGTTGACCAACAGGGTGTCTATTTGCTCAGTCATTCAGTCGGGCTGCCGTTGAAAACAGCAAGATCAGTGGGTGATGCTGGATTTTGGGAGCCTTGGTTCGCAGGTAATGAAAATATCTGGAGCCATTGGTTAGCCGAGATTGAGCGATTTCGAGGGCAACTTGGCACGCTGTTAAATAGCGATGCAAGCCACTTTTGTCCGCAAACAACGATATCCAGCGCGGTGAATAAAATTATATTTTCGCTGACGCCTTCAACGCACAAAAATGTCATTCTAATGAGTGAGGAGGACTTTCCGTCGGTAGCTTATGCGCTGCAACAATCCCATGGCTTGGGTTATCAGATGCGTTATATTCCTGCAGGCCTCAATCTGAACGATTTGGCCGTGTGGAATGAGTATTTAAGCGATGATGTTGCTTTAGTGCTGGTCACTCAGGTGCAATCCAACAATGGTGTCCAGTTACCCATCGGTGCCGTTACTGCGATGGCTGCAGAGCGATCAATTCGCTCCCTAGTCGATGTCGCTCAGGCTATCGGAATTCTTCCCATCGATATTCAGCAATGGTCGGCTGACTTTATCGTTGGATCTTGTGTTAAATGGCTTAGTGGTGGCCCTGGAGCTGCTTTTCTATGGGTTAATCCAGACATGCTTGAGCTCTGTCAGCCACAAAATGTTGGCTGGTTCTCTCATGAAGACCCCTTTGAGTTCGACATTCACAATTTTCGCTATGCCAAAGATGCTCTTCGATTTTGGGGTGGAACGCCCTCGGTATATCCCTTTTGCATAGCATCTGCCAGTTTAGAGTTTGTGGGCAACCTTGGGGTAGATAAGATTAGGCAACACAATTTAAAACTGTGTGACAAAATTATTGGTAGCTTAGAGAAGGGTGAATTGATATCACCTGTTGAGTCCAACTCCCGCAGCGGTACATTGATTATTCACTTTGGTGCAAAACATGATCAGATTACTGAAAAATTGCGCAGTCAAGGTGTACATTTTGATAGCCGATCTAAAGGTATTCGGCTTTCACCTCATATTTACAATACAGAAGCTCAGATTGACGTTTTAACGCAACTGATCGATAACAGCCGATAAGGCTAAGTTAGACCGTTAGAGTCCTTCTCAAGTGATCCTTTTAGGGCTAAAAACCGTTACACTTCGGTTATGGCTTTCGATCATCAATCATTTTTAAAATCGCTTACCCAACGCCCAGGTATTTATCAGATGCTTGATGGTGAGGGGCAGGTTTTGTATGTGGGTAAAGCCAAGAATCTAAAGAACCGCGTCACTAGCTATTTCCGAAAAACGGGCCTAACACCAAAGACAGCGGCGTTGGTCAAACGTATTGTTCAAATCGACGTAACAGTTACCGAAACTGAAACCGAAGCGCTGATCTTAGAGCACAACCTAATAAAACAATATCGTCCGCAATTTAATATATTAATGCGAGACGATAAAAGTTATCCCTACATTTTTCTCTCGGACCGTGACCAATGGCCTAGATTGTCTTTTCATCGAGGCCCCAAAAAGGCTAAAGGAACGTACTTTGGCCCGTTCCCTAGTGTTCATGCGGTGCGAGAGAGTATGAGCTTTTTACAAAAGATATTTCGTGTGAGACAGTGCGAAGATGTCTTTTTTAAAAACCGGTCTAGACCCTGTTTGCAGTATCAAATAAAACGTTGCTCAGCGCCCTGTGTTGGTTTTGTCGAACCAGAGAGCTATGCAGAGGACGTGAATCTAACGCGCCTGTATCTTGACGGTAAGGCCGAAAAGATACTTCAGCAGTTAGAGCAAGACATGGAGAAATCGGCTCTTGCATTGGAGTTTGAAAAAGCGGGTGAATGCCGAGACCAGATATCAGCGTTGCGTCAAGTTCAGGCACAGCAAATGATAGAAAAGGGCCGCGGTACTATTGACGTGGTAGCTGGGGCGGTCACAGATGGCCAGGCTTGTGTGCATATGCTCTATGTTCGTCAAGGTCGCATATTAGGCAGTCGTAGTTACTACCCTAAGGCCCCATTGGCAGAAAAGGTAAGTGATCTACTTGATGAATTTTTACCTCATCTTTATCTAGATGGCGGCGGACGGCCTGACTTGCCTAAGGAAATTTTAGTTAACGCTTCTTTAGAAGGCACCGAGGTTTTGACAGCGGCGTTGAAAGAAAGAATAGGGCGGAATATAGAGATTCGTGACTCTGTCAGAGGCTTTCGGGCTAAGTGGATCGAACTTGCTCAACGTACTGCGGAACAAAATCTTGCGGGCAAGTTAGCGTCAAAGCAAACTTTGCAGCAACGATTTGAATCCTTAAGAGACACCATTGGCCTAGACGAGATACCGGAGCGTCTTGAATGTTTCGATATCAGTCATAGTAGCGGTGAAGCCGTTGTAGCATCCTGTGTGGTATTCGATAGTAATGGTGCACTAAAGAGTGATTATCGCCGGTTTAATATTGAAAATATCACCGGCGGAGATGATTATGCCGCCATGGAGCAGGCTATTAGGCGCCGTTACACTCGCCTTATGAAGGGCGAGGGAAAACTACCGGATATTCTTCTTATAGACGGGGGTAAAGGGCAGATTGGTATAGCCAAGTCGGTGTTGGCAGATCTTGGGGTGGTCGGGGTTATTGTGTTGGGGGTGGCTAAGGGAACAACGCGCAAGCCCGGCATGGAAACACTTATATTGGCTGACCAAAATAACAAAGTGATAGCGCGCCCCCAACAAGCGGCGCTTCATTTAATCCAACAAATTCGAGATGAAGCTCATCGTTTTGCGATTACTGGCCACAAACAGAGACGGGATAAAAAACGTCGCACATCTGCCTTGGAGGGTATTCCTGGGGTGGGGCCGACTCGTCGTCGAGATTTATTAAAACACTTTGGTGGAATCGTCGAGGTGAAGAAAGCCAGCGTGGCTGATCTGATGAAAGTTACTAATATAAATAAAAAGGTTGCTGAAGCAATTTACGGCGCACTGTACAATGATTAACAGACAACGTGTTCTCACTCCTTTTTATAGACAGGTATCGGAATAATTATTTATGTGGAATCTACCCAACATACTGACCTTAATGCGTATAGCGATGATTCCAGTCTTTATTGTTGTGTATTATTTGCCGTGGGAATGGCATCATTTTGCGTCGGCTGCTATTTTTGGGATAGCCGCGCTAACGGATTGGGTTGACGGTTATTTCGCTCGCAAACTCAATATGGTGACGCCTTTTGGCGCATTCCTTGACCCGGTTGCAGATAAACTTATTGTTGTTGCAGCTCTGGTTCTCCTTATCGAAGTGCATTCATCGCCCTGGTTTTCGCTTCCAGCCATAATCATTATTGGAAGAGAGCTTGTGATTTCAGCTCTACGAGAGTGGATGTCTGAATTAGGGTCCGGTCAAAGTATCGCTGTATCAACTTTGGGAAAGGTTAAGACCTGGTTTCAGATGGTTGCTATAGCCATTTTGTTGCTCGCAAAGCCTGAACAAGAAGCATTAACGATGATCGGGTTTATTGCAATTTATGCCGCGGCAGCATTAACTTTATGGTCTATGATTTACTATCTTATAAAAGCATGGCCACAATTAAGTACTAGCGGTGATAAGTAGTTGATTTATTGCCCGTATTCCCTAGAATAGCGGCCTCGTCAAATGCTGTAAGAAAGAATAAAAATTAAGGCGCGGTAGCAAAGTGGTAATGCTGTGGACTGCAACTCCGCCATCGTCGGTTCGATTCCGACCCGCGCCTCCATTCTTTTAGTTAGCCTTTCTCTGCATAGACTAGAGCTTTTTAATTGGTGGCGGTTAAGTGACGTAAAGCCATTGTTAAAAGGTGAGAATCATTCCCTTTTCAGTTTTTGGTAATGTATACTTCGCGACGATTTCTGCGAGTTAGTTTTACTTAACGAAATCTAAA
>CAWKZU010000052.1:0-6789 GCA_963854585.1 Gammaproteobacteria bacterium
AGCGCGTCAAACTCTCCTAAAATACCAATCACGGGTCCACCTGTGCCATATTCTGCTTTAAAGGCGGTCGGTATATCTGCGATACCTGAGCTGACTTTAAAGCCCTCTTTTTTAAGTTCAGCTTGCAAAAGAGCTGAACTTTGATTTTCTTGGTAACCTAATTCGGCGAAATTCCAGAGATCTAAAGCTACCTTTTCAAACTGGCTTTGATGTGCGTCTATGCTCTCTTGATAGTCTAACTTTGCAGCCAGGGCAATACTGCAGCAACTTATCCCGAATACAACAATAGCAATTCTAACAATGTTAGGGCAGGTTGCTCTCATAACTCTATCCTCTTCATAAGCGTTCAATAACTTTATATGTTAATACTTTTATTAAGATGCATGCAATGACGGTAGCATCCCTTTTTAATGACCAGAAATAAATTTTAGAGTTCTGAATTATTTAATTTTTTAATAATTTAGGTCTATATTTGTTGTGTCATTGTTATAATCCCAACATTGCAATTGGGGCCACACACGCCCATAACTATTATTAGAATTTGGATTAATGATGAAAGGAATTTTGTTAATACTGGCTCTTTGCTTTACCTCTTTTAGTTTTGCTGAAGGGCCAATTGGGGGTAAGGTTTACGGCAAAGCCAACCTCTCATTAGTTGACCAAGATAGTGGAGACACCAGTGGATGGAACCTTAACAGCAACGCTTCTCGCTTGGGCATCAAAGGTGAAAGTAAAATCTCAGAGGAACTTGCAGTTGTTTATCAGGTTGAATATGAGGTCTGCATTGACAGCGGTGACTGTAAGGGGCAAACATTTAAACAACGTAATACCTTCTTGGGCCTTAAGGGTAATTTCGGCATGGTGTCGGCAGGTAAACATGACACCCCCACTAAGCTTGCGGCAAAAAAGGTTGATTTATTTAATGATCTTGAAGGCGATATTAAAAATGCCTTTGAAGGCGAGAATCGAGTCTCAAATGTTGTCGCCTATACTTCACCAAAAATGAATGGTTTTTCTGCAACTCTAGCAATGATTCCAGCTGAGGGCGAAGATGTCGACCAAGACGGGCAAGATGATACTGGCCTCAAGGATGGTTTGTCATATTCAATCAATTACACCAAAGACAATCTCTATCTTGCTATTGCCGGCGATCAAGATATCGATGAGCAAGACCTAGTACGTATGATTGCGCAGTATCAAATAGACGCGTTAACACTGGGGTTTTTATACCAACAAAATCAAGACAATCTAGGTGCAAAAGATGAGTCTGGTTATTTTTTCAGTGCTGCCTACTCGCTTAATCCTGACATTACGCTCAAAGCACAGTATGGCGAAATCGAAGATGATATTGACGGGGATAAAGAGCAGACACTGTCCTTAGGTGCTGATTATAAGTTGTCTAAGAACACAAAAACCTTTATTTTTTATACCGACAATACTGACTCTGAAGTCGGCCTAAGTGAAGATGCATTTACTGCCTTTGGCATAGGCATGGAGCACAAATTTTAAAGCTAGGCACCCATATTATTAAAGGGCGCCTAGGCGCCCTTTTTTATGACTTCGGCGGTCGTACTCAAGATGGACAAGTAAATTCTGTACCCTCCCCTATCCGAGTGCTATTAGTTGTGGTTCCATCACAGCGTGTCAGGTGATTTGTGATTGCTGCCTCTTCTATATAAAAATCACATCTATGGCCTCTATGTGACAACTTCTCATTGCCCAAGCAGATTTACGTAATAATTTTTTAACTTTCAACTCTGAACAACCATCACCGATTCGATATTTATTTTCTATTGACGCATAATGTGCGCCTAAATCACCCACTGGAAACAGATAATGACCATCAAACATAATAGCGCGGTAAGCTTTCATTACACATTGACCGATGACGAGGGCCAACAACTCGATAGTTCTGCAGGAAAAGAGCCTTTAGCTTATTTGCATGGATCGGGAAATATTATTCCTGGCCTAGAAAATGCGCTCAAAGGAAAAAACGTAGGGGACTCTATGGTGGTAGCTGTTCCTGCCGCTGAAGGGTATGGCGAGGTGCAACCTGATATGATTCAAGAGGTGCCGCGCGAGTCATTTCAAGGTGTTGATGACATTGAGGTGGGCATGCAGTTTGAAGCTCAAACAGGCAATGGCGATAGTGTTCCTGTCACCGTGAAAGCGGTTACCGATGAGTTTGTAACTGTTGATGGCAATCACCCACTAGCCGGCAAAGACTTGAATTTTGACGTGTCAATTGAGTCTGTACGAGATGCTACACAAGAAGAGCTTGATCATGGCCATGTGCATGGACCAGGCGGGCATGATCACTAATTAAGCGTATTTTTAGTATAAAAAGTCACCCTGCGGTGGCTTTTTTTTGTCTGTTGTATTTTGAGATTAGAAAAAAGTCTCCACATAGTTAACTTTAGGCTGCTAGTGCTACGTCATCAATGTGACATAGTTGGTTATAATACTGGCTGAACGTATCAGACTTGGAAATGACATGACAATACGAGTTGGGATTAATGGGTTTGGCCGGATTGGACGCATGGCTTTTCGGGCGGCCTGGGAATCAGATATTTTTGACATAGTACATATCAATGAAGTGGCCGGGGATGCAAAAAGCGCGGCACACTTACTGCGTTTTGATTCAGTCCACGGTAAATGGAATCGAGATGTGTCGGTCACAGAATCTAGCAACGAGATAGTCATCGACGGCAAGATCATTAGCTACTCACAGTCAGACACTATTCAGCAATGTCCTTGGTCTGAGGCAAAGGTTGATATTGTCGTGGAGTGTAGTGGTCAATTTAAATCTCGACCATCCCTACTGCCCTATCTCGACCAGGGAGTTAAAAAAGTCATTGTGTCTGCACCCGTCAAAGACGGTACTCTTAACATTGTTATGGGTGTTAATGATCACCTTTATAATGACCAGGATATAGTGACGGCCGCCTCCTGCACGACAAATTGTTTGGCGCCGGTCATCGATGTTTTACAAAATGAGTTTGGTATAGAGCACGCAGCAATTACTACTATTCATGACATCACCAACACTCAAAGTATTCTTGATGAATACCATAAAGACCTGAGGCGTGCCCGCGCCAGCAGCATTTCTTTGATTCCCACCAGTACCGGTTCAGCAACCGCTATCATTGAAATCTTTCCTGAGCTCAAGGGGCGAATCAACGGCATTGCGGTGCGCGTACCACTTGCCAACGCATCGCTTACCGATTGCGTTTTTGAGTTAAAAATGCCGGTAACAGCAGACCAAATTAACGACGCTCTGCGCACTGCAGCCAATGGTAGGCTTCAGGGAATATTGGGCTTTGAAGAGCTGCCTCTTGTATCTGTGGACTACACCAACGATACCCGATCGGGGATCGTAGATGGCCCATCAACAATGGTCATAAATGAAACCCAAGTTAAGATCTTAATTTGGTATGACAATGAAATAGGCTATGTAAACAGAATGATGGAACTAGTCAGCAAAGTCGCTGGTTCCATTTAAGGCGGCGACAGTCATGTTCAATAGCCATCATGATCACGTGAAGCAATATCGTGTAATTACCGGAATTTATTGGGCCTTTACGCTAACCGACGGTGCTCTGCGCATGCTAGTACTGTTGTTTTTCCATGATCTTGGTTACAGCCCAATTGAGATCGCCAGTCTATTTTTACTCTACGAACTGTTCGGTGTGCTTACCAATCTGGGTGGTGGCTGGGTGGCCAGTCATGTAGGGTTAAACAAAACCACGCAGGCTGGGTTGATCGTTCAAATCGTCGCTCTAGCGATGCTGCTGGGTGACCCCAACGAAATGACCGTAATCTATGTGATGTTTGCGCAGGCACTGTCTGGAATAGCCAAAGATCTCAATAAGCTAGCGGCTAAAAGTAGTATTAAAGGGTTACTAAAGGATGACTCCTCGGGACGACTCTATAGTTGGGTTGCCCTGCTAACTGGATCAAAAAACACCCTGAAAGGAATCGGGTTTTTTCTCGGGAGTTTACTCTTATACGGGGTTGGCTTTAGAGCGACCCTGTTAATAATGATATGTCTACTTAGTCTGGCGCTTTGTGCTGGGTGGTTGTTTCTCATGAAAGATAAGATAACAACCTTAAAGCCTAAGTTTAGTGAAGTATTCTCAAAAAGCCCCTCGGTTAATCGGCTCTCGGCCGCCAGATTTTTTCTGTTTGGCGCACGGGACGTCTGGTTCGTGGTTGCTCTCCCTGTCTTTCTTCATAGCCAGTTGCAGTGGAGCTATTGGCAAGTAGGCGCTTTAATGGCCTGCTGGATAATAGGTTACGGTATGGTCCAGGCAATGGCGCCGAGGCTTACGGGCCGAATCATGAGGGCACAACCAGACTCAATATCCAATCAAGTCAGCGGATCAACATTGGGTGCTTGGGGCACAGTCCTATTTGTCATCCCTGGCCTTATGGCCGCAGGACTTATGTCTGGCATTGTGCCTAGTGTTGTCATTTTAAGCGCCCTTGTCCCCTTTGGTTTTGTATTTGCCGTTAACTCTAGCGTCCACTCCTATTTAATTGTTGCCTATGCTCGTAGCGACGCTGTGTCACTTGATGTCGGTTTTTACTATATGGCTAATGCAGGGGGACGGCTGATTGGAACAATACTGTCGGGGATTATTTATCAAGCATTTGGATTGGCGGCATGCCTTGTCTTATCTGCTTTAATGATTTTTGTCAGCACTCATATAGCAAAGAGCCTGCCTAAAAGTGAGAATACTTAAATGGCGCAAATCCTGTGTGCTGAGGACTTCAACTCTCTAGTTATGTCTGCTAGGGTAGCCAGCAAACTAATTAATCACGAGAACACGCGCTATGACAACCGCAAACGACAATGCCATGGACCCCAATGGCCTTTTTCGCGAAGAGAATTTTACTGATCAGAAAATGGGTGCAATTCGCAAACTGACGCCAGTTACAGCAGCCGGTCTTGATGATCCCGACCGAGAGGTTAGCTTCCTAGGCTCTGCTCAGATAATGACCCAGATGGGCGCACTACCCCTAAACTTCGTCCTAGAGGGTGCAACAATCGGTGAAGCTGCAGAAGACTTTGCGGCGAAAGCGGCTATCGCTGTTGAAGAAGCCGCTATTGAGCTCGAAAAAATGCGCCGTGAGCAGGCATCACAAATTGTCGTGCCGGGCCAAGGCGGTGGGATGGGGGGCCCCGGTCAAGGCGGAATAATAACCTAGAATAGATTCATCTGTAAGTACTTACTATTTCTGCCTACCTTAACAATAGAGAGCCTCCAATGGGCCGGAACTCATCTGTAGCCTCTATTAATGATTGGGCTGTTAAGGCGGTGGCACCATAAACCCGAGTTTGAACTTCGCCGCTTTCACTCACACGCCGCAGGAGTCTATCAAAGTCGCCGTCACCGGATAAAAGCACCACCCAATCAACACTGCGTGAGGCGTTGGAAACAGCGTCCATAACATCGATGGTTATACCAACATCCCAATCACCTTTGGCTGACCCATCACTTCTTTGGATATAGGGCTTTAACTTAATATCGAACCCAATATTATGAAGCGTCTGCTGAAACTTGCGTTGTTGGGCGTCATTTCGATCAATAGCGTAGGCATTTGCCAGCACAATATCGCCCTCCAGGCTTAGCTGTCGCCACAGCTCACGATAGTTAAAATGGCAGCCAAAACTCTCCTTTACTGTGTAATAGATATTCTGAACATCGGCGAAAATAGCAATTTTAGGCATTTAACTTCCCTTTAATAATATAGGTCGAGCTATGAGGTAGTCTCTAACGGATAGAGATTGGCTGGATGGACTAACGTAGAGAAGCTCACCAAACTCGAATGTCGCTTACATCTTCTAGTCACCTGTAAGCAGGCGCTATGACTATCTTCAGTTAAACCTAGTGCCCTGCGCTGACTCGGCTTTGCCAAGACAGCACTTACTTGTGAATCCACTTGATCACTAGGGGCGATCCATTCCAAATACTCATCTGGCACCACTTTAACGAACTTTTGCTTTAAAAAAGCGGGCGCAACCTCAGGATTTACAAAAACTTGTTGCCATTGGACGGCCTTATCTCGATCGAAATGCACGAATATCCCCCTATACACAGGCTGATCGACTTCAAAACTCAATAAATGGGCTAATTTAGCGTCAGCGGGGATTTGTTCAAGATCAAGAACCTGGCAGCTGTAGGCTCCCTCTAGTTGAGCCAGGGCGACAATATTATATAACTCTATAGTGGGTTGAGCCGCGACAGGCTGTGCGACAAAGGACCCTAAACCTGGCGCTCTAGTTAACAGTCCCTCCTGAGCCAGTTCCTGCAATGCTCTTCTAGCGGTCATTCTACTGACAGAGAAACTCGCGGAAAGCTCATTTTCAGACGGGGTACGGGTACCAACCGGCCAATGCCCTGACTTTATATGTCCTCGAACGTACTGTTTGATCACTTCAAACTGCGGTAGTTTAATGGCATTGATCATAAATAGAAGCACCAACTAGAATGTATATACATTTATAACCTTAGTGCAGGAAAAAAACAAGCCCTATCAGCCATTATACAAAAATCAGTTAAAGTAACAAAAATAACAGCAAAAATAGACAATTTTCGCCGATAAATCAAAACAGAAGAAGTTCCCTTTTGTCAAATGTATATACAACTATACAATTAAGCTATAACCCCTGATCCCTAATTAGCTCAAGCTTTTGCTGCCGAGCCAACTTTTTGATAGCCGCCTCACGCTTACTGGCGCTGCTTCTGGTGTGGTTGGGCTCGGCATAGACCATTTCACAGGCGC
>CAWKZU010000053.1:0-6464 GCA_963854585.1 Gammaproteobacteria bacterium
GATCCTCACCAACCAAGAAACCCCTGCCGAGGATAAAGCCTTGCGTATGCAGTATCAGGTATCTCGTCTACAACAGGGTTTTGGTCAGGCTACTTCTGCTAGTGATTCCAATATTCAGAGTCTCACTGTCGAATGGGTCATGGTCGGGCCTGTCCCCACCGATCTCTACCAGCCGTTGTTAGAACGCTTCCAAAAGTGTCGCTAAAAGTCGCTGTTAGTGCACCACAAAATCCGGCTAAAACCTTTCATTGCCGCTGGCGTCCAAGTTGTTGATCTTGGTTCTGCCTAAACTCTTTAGCAGCAAATTTCGGCACACCTTCAGCAGTGGGTATAACAGCCCTGAGACGATCGCCGAGCGAAACACCCAATAATTTAGACGATTGAAAATTCCAGTACGGCTGCTCATTAGAGCCAGTGCTTGCATCGCAACAGCACCGTAATACAACTGACCGTTCATTTTTACTACCATGCCCTGATCAACATCTAAACCCTGCGCAGTAATCTCTGCCAATACATCACTGGACTGACGCGCATCAATAAGGGTCAAAGGCCCCAGCGACTGTTTGATGCCCACATGCTGACAATAGGTATCGCATGCAGGACACTGCTGGTCATAAACCAGCAGAATCTCGTCAGCTGGCCGGTTAGCCACCATGTCGATCGACGAACTAAACCGTTGGTTTAATATTTGCATTTAATCTAAATAAGTTAGTGGGATCATATTTATTCTTGATTTGTACGAGTCTTTCATAATTACCTAGAAAATTAAGATTGACATCTTTTTGACTTTCAGAGAATTCATCATTTATATAGAAGCCGTCAGTATAAGGAGACACTTGCTTCCAATAACTTCTTGACCATGCAATATGTGGAGCTGTATCAACACCTTTTTTCCAAAATGATCCAGTAATCAAATTGTGTTCTGGGTATCTATGAGGAAATGCTGTTGCATCTGGAGCTACAGTATTGATTTTGCCACCAGCTTGTTGGAAAAATGCCATACTTCCTCGCTCTGGGTGGGATTCTAAATTATCAACAATAGCATCTATCAGCCCATCAGTGATGTTAATTGTGAAGCCGCCTTTTAGATATTGAGATCGTCCTCTGGGGTCATTGTCATCACCACTTTTTTGCAGTACAGCATAATCAATAATATCTATATCATCCTGTATTATTTTTCCCGCTTTTCTTAATGGTTCAAACGCTTTATCTGCCATTTCGATAGCGCCCGAATAACACACATCAAAGTAAACTGTATTTCCATATCCCATAGGTGGAGCAAAAACAACAGGATCTTGATACATATCTACCGAAGCTTCCAATGAATGTTCAGCATGAAATTTAAGTAACTGTTTTACTTGTGAAAAGTCGAATGTGATTCTTCCACCCACAACATGTTTATTCATTGGGTGTAATTGAAATTCAAACATTGTAACAATCCCAAAATTACCACCACCGCCTCGTACTCCCCAAAAAAGGTCAGCATTTTCATTCTCATCCGCATAACGTAATTGACCGTCAGCAGTGACAATTTGAATGCTTTTAATATTATCTAATGTCAGTCCGTATTTTCTTCCCAATCTTCCAAAGCCTCCCCCTGTTGCTAGACCGCCAACACCTGTGTGTGAAACCGTACCTGCTGTTGTTCCAAGTCCATAAGGAATTGTTGCGTCATCAAGATCACCCAACCACGAGCCACCCGTAATAAAGAGCCTTCTGTTTTCTATATCCAAACGATTGCGTCTAAAAGGAGACAAATCAATGATAATGCCTTGGTCACATGTGCCTTTCCCAGAAACACTATGACCACCGCATTTGACTGCCGTTAAGAGGTTAAATTCTCTTGCAAAATTTACAGCTTTTTGAATGTCAGTTTCATCAACACATTGAGCAATTAATGCCGGATTTCTATCGATGACTCTATTTCTAACCAATCTAGCGACATCATATCCATTATCATCTTTCAACAGCAGAGTGCCCTTAAGGCTTTTCCTAAGGTTTGCTATATCAGCCTTTTTTAGTGTGAAGTTTTCACCATCACCAGTGATTGCTAGCAAGTCAGTGGGTATTTCACTTTCAGCCGAATATCCTTTCCATGATGGGAAAAACATAGCCGAAATTGCCATGCTTGAATTAGTGATAAAGTCTCTTCTTTTCATAGGTTCACTCCTAACTGGAACCTATGATAATAATTTATCAAATGCTAAACAAGCCGATTTTAGCCTCGCTTTAAATAATAAAGACCCAAAGCTATTAATATGGCCCGACCTAATTTATCCAGATTCCATTGGTAACTTGGCAATCAATAGAATCTAATACCATATGAATCATCAAGCCCACTCCAATAAGCCGGGTTTTTGGTGCGAGACACAACACACTATAAAGCCCTATAAACCATGGTTGATGTAGCGGGTGAAAACCAATGCTACAACGGCTGGCGTCATAGATTGGATTGGCTAGTAGGTGATCAAGATCCACCAGCATCGTCGCCATCAGCAGCAGGTAGGCCATTTGCCAACGCTGTCGAAAAAATAGCCCAACAACAATAGCAGGAATAACAAAGTGTAAGGCTAGATGGAACATTAGAACCCAGTGACACCTGAGGGAATAGCGGGATAATCACCCACTAGGGGCGCACCGCTCTGCACTGTTTGAATAGCCGCTTCAATAATATCCAGCGCTTCCACAAAGACTTTCTTGTCCATATTAAGTGCCGGATACATACGCACTGTAGGCTCGGTGTCGCAAATAGCCCAGACGCCATTAATGAGCATTTCATTACGCACGGTACGAGCAACAAAGCTATCGTCATAATCATCGCCAAACTGCATTTTATCTGGGTGAGTAAACGAAATACCCATCAATAAACCCAAACAACGCACATCGCTAACAATGGTATATTTTTCTGGCCAGTCGCCCATACGTTCCTCAGCGATGGCGGCCAATTCAGCCGCATGATCGATAACACCGTCGCGCTGAAAAATCTCTAATGTTTTTAGACCCGCGGCACACCCAGCAGGCGTGCCGGCAAAGGTACTGCCAGCACTGGCGCGCGGGTTATCGCCAAGTATCTCATCGCGGGCAGCTACGCCAGCACAGGGCTCGACACCCCCAGACAAGTTTTTACCAACCACCATCATATCGGGTATGACATCATAATGATCAATGCCCCACATACGACCCGTGCGGCCAAGACCCGTAAGTACTTCATCAACGATCATCAGCCAGTCATGCTTATCGCAAATACGTCTGATGCCCTGTATAAACTCAGGAGAAGGAATCCAGTTGCCACCCTCAGCCAAACCAGGCTCAACGATAATGGCGGCGATATTGTCTGCTGGCACAATGTATTCAGGGATATGCTCCTCCAGATACCACAAACAATATTTCACATACTGCTCTGGAGTCATGTCCGCAGGAATATTCTGTGAGTAAGGGTAAGGCGCTTTAATTACGGCTCCATCCCAGGGTTCCATATAGAGATTGTGCTCACTGGTGTAGCCACTGATCATTTTGGTACCAATACCTGCACCATGGAAAGAGGAGGTAAAACTAATAATGTAGCGACGCTTTTTATAGCACAGCGCGGTGTGCACCGCTGACTCGACTGCCTCAGTACCAGACACTTCAAAGGTGAACCTTGGTAATTGCTTGCCGGGCATAATCTCGGCTAGCTGCTCTGCCAATTCAAACCGCAACGGATGCTCCCAGTGATAACCATAACGTTGATGGGCATCATGCACTGCCTCTAAAATCTCTGAGTGACAATTGCCTAATGGGTTAGTCGCCCAACCATTTTGGAAGTCAGTAAACCGATTACCGTCCAGATCCCAGACATAGTCACCTTTAGTCTTACCAAGAATAATTTGTGCCGGTGGAATAAAACCCTTGGCAGCGGACTGTTCAGCTGCAGCGTCATAGTTCAAACCATGACGGAAAAGCTTTTTCCCAGAGACGAGTCTCGCGGCGGTTTTTGGACCAGGTAAGGTGTAGGTCATAGATCAATACATCCTGTCGTTAGTGGCGTTGCTTAAACGATAATAAGGGTTGCTAATCACTGCTCTGTGTCACACTATACAGGCATATAGATAATTAAACAGGCGTATAAAGTCGATGTCTAGGATCAAATAGCATGCCAATTACTAATCCATCCATTCATCAAGAACGCCGCAAACTACTCATCGATGCCACCATCACCGCTATTGCTGAATTCGGTCTTTCAAAATTGACCTTAGCAAAAATCAGCTCTATTGCAGGCCTCACAGCAGGAACAGTTAACTTTCATTTTGACAGTAAAGAGTCCTTACTGCTGGAAACACTTAACTTTGTTTCAGAAGAATTTGATCACAGCATTGCCAAAGCCCTTAAAAATGCTGGACCTGAACCTGCCAAACGTCTGGCCGCCATTATGGATGCCTCTTTAGACCCCGATATTACTGAACACCGAAAAATGGCCGTGTGGCACGCCTTCGATTCAGAAAGTCGAGGTAGAGAAGACTACCAGCTTATACGCGGCAATCTAGATCAGCAAAATTTCAAGCTCATTCTTGGCCTCTGTGAAGATATCATTAACAGTGCCGACAAACAGATAGATATCAACGCTCGGGCGATTGCCAATGCGATATCCGGACTTACCGATGAAATGTGGAACGAAATACTGTTTGCTGGAGAGGGTTATGATCGTGATGATGCCCGCCATATATGCCGTAGCTTTCTGGCCAGTATTTTCCCTTGGTGTTATGACATGCCGACCCCTAGGCCAAATAGCAACACCAAGGATACCCAGACAGTTATCAATGTCACCAGAGCCTCTTTGGAGGACGCCGATAAAGCCAGTGCGTTATTTGATCTTTACCGGCGGTTTTATGGCGAGGAACCAGATCTCACTTTGGCTAAGCAGTATATTGTGGATCGGCTAAATACTAATACATCAGTGATCTTTATTGCTTGGGATACAGACAGTCAGGCCTTGGGGTTCACTCAGCTCTACCCGACATTTTGCAGCGTCGATGCGACACCTATTGTGGTTCTGTATGATCTTTATGTAGACAGTAGTGCCAGACAACTAGGTATCGGTAAAGCGCTCATGAATCGCGCTATGGCCTACACCAAGGAAACTGGTGCCTCACGCATTGACCTTGAAACAGAGAGAGATAATATCCAGGCTCAGTCACTCTATGAGTCTTTAGGCTATGTGCGCGATACCGACTTTTATAAATACTCTTTAGCACTATAAGCGTTTCAGGATCCCCGCTTTAGTCTACTTGAGATGCCATCACATAAAGAATTTCTAAACCGATAGTCGCTGCTGCCAAGGCGGTAATTTCAGCATGATCATAAGATGGCGCAACCTCTACAACATCAGCACCAACAATATTCAAACCCTGCAAACCACGAATTATCTTTAGAGCCCGGTCGGTCGTGATGCCTCCCACTACGGGTGTGCCCGTTCCGGGGGCATAGGCTGGGTCAAGACAGTCAATATCAAAAGTAAGATAGACAGGCATGCTGCCGACACGCTGTTTGATGGCAGCAACCAGATCGGCGCTCGACAAATCATTAGCGGCAGCTGCATCTACAACCTCAAACAGATGGCTCTGGGTGTCGTATTCAGTGCGAATCCCAACCTGAATCGAGTAGTCGGGGTCAATAAGCCCCTCTTTGGGTGCGTGATAGAACATGCAGCCATGATCATAATTATCCGATCCGTCATCTTCTGGTGTGTAGGTGTCGGTATGTGCGTCAAAATGCACCAGGGCCATAGCCCCATGATGCTGATGCGCCGCTCTCAATAGAGGTAGTGTGACAAAGTGGTCACCACCAAAGCACAGCGTCTTTTTACCCTTGGCATGAACCGCTCCTACATGCTCAACGACGGTTTCAATCATAGAAGTCGATTCGCTGGGTTTGAATTCTAAATCGCCATAGTCAATAACCTTGAGCCTGTCCATAACGCTAAATTGCCAGGGCCAGCGTTTTTCTTCCCAACGAAGGTTTCCTGATGCCAACCGCACACCTTGGGGGCCGTGTCGTGTCCCAGCACGGCCAGTGGTGCCAATATCGTAGGGGATACCCATGACCACCACATCGGCAGACTCTATGTTGCGTGAGAGTGGCAAACCCATGTAACTGTATACATTGGCAAACATGGAATAGCTGCTGGGAACATCTTTATTAGCCATTTCAAACCCCTACTTTACTGCTGACTTTAGTCATAACAGTGATTATTTTGTTTCAGTCTACCCAGATACCCTGGTCGCGTAAATCAGTTAAGGTTAACTCAAGCCCATGGCGCAGTATCGAGACCAACTCGTCAACCTGCTCCCGAGAGATAATGAGCGGCGGAGATATAATACAGATATTGATGAAAGGCCTAACTAGCAAGCCTAACGTTTGGCAGTGTTGGTCTACCATTTCACCAATGGCATAATCTTTTTCAAGCAAATCTTCCTCGTTGTGCCCCT
>CAWKZU010000054.1:0-6420 GCA_963854585.1 Gammaproteobacteria bacterium
CTGGCTGGCTAGGTCACAGGTGTCAGTTTCAACGATGCCGGCTAAATGAATATGTACATCATGCAGGCCAGGAATAATCATCTTGCCTTTCAAGTCAATAGTCTGAGTCTGCACACCAATAAATTGTTCGGCGGTATCGAGATCGCCAACATACACTAGAATATCGTCTTTTATGGCGAGAGTGGAGACCACTGATTGTTCGTTATCGGCCGTGTAGATCACACCATTGATAAATACAGTGTCTGCTGAGATCGATTTTTGTTCGGCACAACTCGATACCATTAGCACTGATATCGTCGCTATTATCGTCAACATACCCTTGAACATCATCATATCCTTTAGATTATCAATCTTATACTAGCCAGATTTAGCCGTTGCAGAATACCCTCTAAGGGTAGTCCTACTGATGAACACCTGTCTCTTATCAGATACTATAGGATAATGTGTTTAATAATTAACAAACAGCTTGGAGTTTACGGTGAGTGACCTAAAGCTTGACCAGTTTTTACAAGACAATCCAGACATTGAAATATTTGAAGTCATTTTGCATGACCTTAATGGTAATCAGCGTGGCAAATGGCTTCCTAGGTCTCAAATTAGCAAGGTATTTGACGGTGGTTTTAAAATGCCTCTCAGCGCCTGTTCGTTAGATTGCTGGGGTCGCGACCAAGATGAGTTAGTCGAAGAAAATGGCGATACTGACGGTATTTGCAAGGCTCATTCTGAAACTTTGGCCAGAGTGCCTTGGGCCGACAAGCCTACTGCACAGATCATTGTCTCAATGGGCAATGCAGCGGGCGATGCACCCTTCGGTGGAGACTGCCGGTCAGTATTGCAAAGCGTACTTGATCGATATGCAGAGTTAGGCCTAACTCCCGTCGTTGCCAGCGAGATAGAATTTCATTTGTTAACATTAGATCGAGATAAATTCGGCCAACCTCAGCATACTCAGCGCGCTTTAGATGGCAGCCCAGCATTAGGCGGGCAAACTTATGGTCTTGATACCATGCGAAACACAGCACCATTGATGGATGCCATTGCAGATGCTGCAAAATTACAAAATCTGCCGATAGACACTCTAATTACAGAGTTTGGCCCATCCCAATTTGAAATTAACCTTTATCACCAAGACAGCGCGATGAGGGCTTGTGATCAGGGTAGTATGCTGAAACGAGCGATTCGCAGTGTTGCTCGTCAGCACGACAAGATTGCCTCATTCATGGCCAAACCCTTTGCGCAAGAAGTGGGCAATGGCATGCATATTCACTTTAGCTTACTCGATGAGCAGGGCAATAATGTCTTTGACAATGGTACTGATCAAGGTTCTGATTTATTGCGCCATGCTGTAGCGGGTTGCGTTGATACTATGGCCGATAGCATGGCTATTCTGGCGCCAAATATTAATTCTTTCAGGCGAATGACCCCGGGATGTTTCGCGCCATTGTCAGCTAACTGGGGGTATGAAAATCGTACCACAGCTATCCGTATTCCCGGGGGCGATCATCGTGCTATGCGTATTGAGCACCGAGTGGCTGGAGCAGATGCAAATCCTTACTTAGCGGTGGCCGCTATTTTGGCGGGAGCGTTGTCTGGCATTGAGAGAAAGCTATCTGCACCAGAGCCTATTGAGGGTGATGCAGGTGATGTAAAGCCTACATTGCCTCATTTTTGGAACGATGCGATTGGTGTATTTGAAGATTCAACCTTCATTGGACAATACTTAGGCGCTGAGTTGCAGAGAAACTTCACACTGTGTAAGCGAAAAGAAAAGCATGAGTTTGATACACGTATAACAGCGTTGGAGTACGATGCTTTTTTGTAAGAGCAGAGCCGTAACTCCACTGCTGTTGAACTGAACCGAACTTGTACTTAAAACTACTGTTTACGTTTTAGTTTTAAGCTGTCGATATTATTTTCAGCAAGCTTGGCTCGAGCGGATGCCATTTTAGAGGTATCCGTGAAGGGTCCTACTAATACCCTGTGCCAAATGTCGCCATTCTTACTTTTAACGCTTTCACTTTCGGCTAACAAATTCATCAAAAGCAGTTCGACTTTGAGATTTTCAGCGTCCCGTATATTTTTGAACGACCCAGCCTGTAATACATAGACAGCATCTTGTTCTGGATCAGTTGTATTTGCTGAATCTTGGTCATCAGGTACTAATATCTCTGTTTCTTTCAGCAAGGTATAAAAGTCAAATTTGAGTTCTTTTAGATCGGCTTTTTCCACAAGTTTATTAACAGTTGCGGCAGTTTCACTTGGAGATGACTCATTAATGAGAGGGAAAAAGTACATAATCAACGCGCCAATGACTAATCCGGACATAAACGCTGGGCGCGATGATTTTTCGGAGGATGGTTGTGCCCTCGCATAACGATTTGAACCATTTTTTGAAGAATTCTGTGTCATAAATGCGTTACTTTGTGCTGAGTAACGATTGTAGGTGAAATGTTGGGTTATTGGCAAAGGTAAAATAGAGTTGAGCGAATAATTAGTCTATGTCTTAGAGTTCCTGAGGATCCACATCAATAGACCAGCGCACTCGCCTCGACGCTTTATGGCTTTCAAGCTGCAATGCAAGAGCAGACAGCAATGATTGTAATAATGATCGTTTGGACGCTTGAACCTGCAATACGAAACGGAATCGTCCAGCCCTTTTTTCTAGCATCGCAGGCAGTGGTCCTAGATAACTTAATAGAGGGGTTGGTGGACTAATACTTTCGGCGATCTGTCGAGCCATTCGCAAAAAAGCTTCTGCTTCGTTGGCGCGCTCAGATTCAGCTCTGATGACCGACATATAACGAAAAGGCGGTAACTGGGTTAGTTCGCGCTCAGATAAAAGCTGTGCGGCAAAATAGCCGTAGCCTTTTTCTATGAGAATTTCTAGAAGTGGGTGTTGCGGCTGATGCGTTTGTATTAACACGCGGCCCGCTATGGTTCCTCTGCCGCTGCGACCAGCGACCTGCGTTAATAGCTGCCCCATTTTTTCGTGACTTCGAAAGTCTGGGCTAAATAGACCAGAGTCGGCATCAAGCACTGCGACTAGTGTGACATTAGCAAAGTGATGCCCCTTGGACAGCATTTGAGTGCCAATTAGTATGCATGGCTCTCCCTTATCGACAGTATCAAAAACCTCTTTCATCGCGCCCTTTTTGCGTGTGCTATCACGGTCGACTCGCAATACTTTAGAGTCAGGAAAACATTGTTGTAAATAGGCTTCACTGCGCTCTGTGCCTTCCCCGGCAGCAATTAACTGAGGGCCCTGACAGTTTGGGCATAGATGAGGGATACGTTGCTGGTAGTCACAGTGATGGCAGATGAGACGGCTGCGTGCCCGATGCACAGTGAGGCGTGAATCGCAGTGATGGCAATCTGCTGACCAGCCACACTGATGGCATAGCATGGCTGGGGCAAAGCCGCGACGATTAAGAAAGACTAAAACTTGATGTCCATTGGCGATGGTTTGCTTGATTGCCGATAGGGTGGAAGAGGAAACCCCGGCTTCGGTTCGCTCTGTTTTTAGATCGATCAGACTCCAATCTGGCTGGGTAGCATTACCTGCTCGATGCTTTAGTATGAGATGCTTATAGCGACCCATTTCGCAGTTATTAAGAGATTCAAGAGAGGGCGTTGCCGAGCCTAGAATAATAGGTATATCCTCCTGGCGAGCTCTTATTACGCCGAGATCTCGAGCTGAGTAACGAAAACCGTCTTGTTGCTTGTAGGATTGATCATGCTCTTCGTCAAGAATAATCACACCAGGATTTCGCAAGGGTGTGAATATCGCTGAGCGAGTCCCTAAAATTATTTTCGCATCTCCAGTTTTGGCGCTCATCCAAGCTGCGAGTCTCTGTTTATCAGTTAAGCCGGAATGCAGCGTAACCAGAGGAGCATTAAATCGATCACGGAATCGTTTTTCGGTTTGCGGTGTCAAGCTGATCTCAGGAATCAAAACCAGCGCCTGACGACCGTAACGCAATGTTTTTTCAATGGCCTGTAAATAGATTTCTGTTTTACCGCTGCCGGTGACGCCATCCAATAAATAGGCATTAAATCCATGATCTTCAATACTGTTGATCGCTTGTTGCTGGCCACTATCGAGTGTGAGGGCGTCTTCCTTAAGAATATTGTCTAAGGAATGAGGTGGCGTTTCTACCATTACCGCTTCGATCAGTTTTTTCTCTTCGAGCGCGGACAATATTGATCTTGAATAGGCGGCTACAAGCTGTGCGTCATCTACCTTGCCTTTATTTTGCAATTCGTCAGTTAGTGCTTGTTGGCTTGGAGCTCCTTTCAAAGACGTAGGCCCTAATCCTTTACCTTTAGTAGTGAGTTGCCAAAAGCGGCGAGAAGTCTCGGGAAGAGGGTCGCCTTTGCGCAATAACGTAGGCAGGGTGCTAAGCAATGCATCGCCAATTGGGTGTTGATAATAGTTAGCTGCCCAGACAAATAAGTTAAACAATGATTCTGGTAGTAGTGGGGAGCAATCAAGCAATCGTCCCACAGGTTTTAGTTTGTTAATATCAAATTCGCTTGTTGTTCCGGTGCCGACGATTAACCCCGTCATCTCGCGTCGACCAAAGGTTACCAGCACTCGGCAGCCAACCTCGGCCTTAGCTTCTGGGTTATCTTTAAGCACATGCTCAGGTACCAGATAGTCAAATACACGCCGTAATGGAGAGGGCACCGCAATGCGGACAACTAAAGGTGCTAAATCAGACATAAAAAATTGAGAATTCCTTTTGTAACTACTGCGGTTTCTGCTAGAATCCGCGCTCTTTAGAAATGGCCTACCGTGCTTTACAAGAACTGACCTGTTTTAAGGCAGGATTTTATCAGTTTAAAGATGAAGTGGCGGTTCGTAACTTGGAGTATAAGATGAAAACTGAGATTCACCCAACCTATAACGAATTGGTTGCAACTTGCAGTTGTGGCAATATTATAAAAGTTGGCTCAACACGTGCCAACTCAATCCATTTAGACGTTTGCTCCTCTTGCCATCCGTTTTATACGGGCAAGCAGAAAGTTGCTGATGCAGGTGGTCGAATCGATCGCTTCAACAAGCGGTTTGGCGCAGCCAAAAAAGAAGCTTAATCACTACCCAGAGCTTACTGTCAGTTTAAAAAATGCGGCGTAGAGAAAATCTATCGCCGCTTTTTTTGTCTCAATTATTGTTCGATTATTAATTCAAAAATAATACTAATACGATCTGTAAATCTAATATTGCCATGCAGATAGGCGCAAGGGTTTGTGTGACCTATACTTTAGCTTTATGGCTATCTTTCCTACTGGTTTGTAATTGCATCTTAAGCTCGACCATAATCTGGTGTCATCAACATCTCATCTTTTCCAGATGCGAAGATCCTGCGCTCTGTTGACTGCGCGCTGCAGGCCAATAAACATTACTAATGTTGATTTCTTGATAGAGTAAAAGTCCTTTTAAATCTGTTTAATCTAAAATTTTAAGGGCCTAAATCCTAGCGCTCTTGTTATTTGGATAAAAAAGTTACTGAATTTTTGTGGACTAGTTAACCAAAGGTTACAATAGAGGGACATCTTAATCTTGACTGAGGTAGCAACGTGCGCGGTATTTGGCTGTTTATCAAATTTCTTTTGATTCTTGCTGTCGCTATGGTCGGTGCATTCTTTGCCTTGGAAAATAGCCAGTCGTTGGGTGTTAACTTCATTTTCATTAACGGACCCACTATGAGCGTCGGTGTGTGGCTGCTTGTTTTTTTTGCCTCCGGTGCATTTTTGGGAATGTTAGCTAGTTCGGTGATGGTTCTTTCCTATCGACGAAAACTAACCAGAGTCTCAAAATAAGGGTCACTAAACAATGATATCTGTTTCACCAAAAGTAATAGTGGCGCTAGATTATGACAATCAAGATGATGCCTTAGCGCTTGCTGCACAATTGGATCCAACCCAGTGTCGTTTAAAAGTGGGTAAAGAACTGTTTACTATCGCCGGCCCTGCGGTTGTTGAACGCCTTATTAGCAGCGGGTTTGATGTTTTTTTAGATCTAAAATTTCATGATATACCTAATACGGTGGCTAAAGCGGTCGCTGCTGCTGCTGATTTGGGAGTATGGATGGCAAACGTTCACGCTTCTGGCGGTAGTCGTATGATGCGTGCCGCCAAACAGGCGTTAGAGGAAAAAGGCAGTAACATGATGCTGATAGGGGTGACTGTGCTGACCAGCATGGACGATACAGACATCGAAGAGATTGGTATCCAACGAAGCGCCAGTGATCAGGTTTTGCATTTGGCTCATTTAGCCAAAAGCGCCGGACTTGATGGTGTTGTTTGTTCCGCCCAAGAATCGTCAAGCTTAAAAGTCGCACTGGGGAAGAATTTTAAATTAGTTACGCCAGGTATTCGCCTAGATGGCAACGCGGCAGATGATCAACGACGAATTGT
>CAWKZU010000055.1:0-6258 GCA_963854585.1 Gammaproteobacteria bacterium
AATATTCTTTAATGAATAAATATCTCATTCAGTGACCATTAGGACTTATAGCGCTATATTGAGAGCCAATCATGACGCCTAAAGGTTGTCAAAGGCGGCCTCTAACCAATCCATTCTATCAATGTACCAAGACTTCATATGGTCAACCTCTTCTTGATAGGTATCAAAAACAACGGGGTTTGGCCAAACATACATTCCTAAAGTCTGCCACTTATCATTATTCTCCTGCTGTGCCCACTGCAGTTGCTCCGCATAAGCATCTATTTTATCAAGAATGAACTGTTGATTATCTTTAAAATAAGCAAACCGTACTTTGACCTTGCCGACAAAATCAGGGTCCTGAAAGAGGTGCTCATACCAAGGGTGATACTTCACCCACCAACCCTCTGCATAACGACTATCTGCGTAGTCTACGTTACCAAACGATAGATCAAAATCCCACAAGGGACCCATTTTAATCTTCTCACCCGGCATTACATTTAAAAACATACTGGAGAAAAACATTGAATCAACGTTCTTAGTAATCTCGCTAATCAGATACCAATCAACAAAGCTATCAACATCGATATATTCTGCGTACCCTCCAGTGCCGTTAGCATAGGATGTGATATTAACAGCTGTGGCCGCTCCTCCCTCCCAGCTTGCCTCACCACTTTGGAAATCGCCATTAGCAACAAGCTCTATTCCATCTGCAGTAAGAACGCTGACATCATCAATCCAAACCTCTCCGCCTTGATCTCCACCCATATCAAATAAGACACGGCTTTGATCATCTCCAAAATCGATAGTAGTCTGAGACAATGTAAATGTTTGCCATGCTGTTGTCAGACTTACAGGCTCGCCCGCGTTTGTCCAAGGATCATGGTACAAACCAAGGCCAACAATCATGGTGCGATCAATCGATGACTTTGCTTTAAATGATACGATGTAATCAGAATTGGGGACTAGCGTCATCGTCTGGCTCAAGTTCACATCCCAAACATTATCAGAGGTTGTTTCCGCAACGGCAAAGTAGGACGTCATGGAAGTAGACCCCGACATCGCATTTTCAAAATCATTAATCAGCGTCTTAATGTAAGCATACTCAGAGCTGCTGCGTTCGAGGCTAGGCTCTTTTATGTTAACCCAGAATTTATCTGTGAGAACGCTCTCAAAGTACACATCATCCGAGTCTAGTCGAGATAACTGATCAAGCTCTAATAAATACCCAGTGTCACCCAATGCCACTCGATTATCGCTCTCTTCAACCTTTTGCGTAATATTGTACGTACCGTTGTACTCATCATTAATATAGACCTCAGCAAAGCGCCCTTGCGGCGTCCAATCTAAGTTACTGATATAGCCCATTTCAAATGAAATCTTATTTCGAAGCATAGTTTTGTCAGAATACTCCGCCAGAAATAACCACTTTTTATCATTTGGCATCCCCAAGAATTCTGCTTTATCCGCTAATTTCATCTGAAAGGGTTTTTTCGGATGTAAACCCCAGGTTGAATTGCCTCTACCACGAATTTTCATCTCGGCTAGATCAAAATCATCAAAGTCTCGACCTCCGACTATCGATGTATCCCCCGGGATATAGTCCTCTTTAGAATCAATAGCCGCGTAGTAATCTGTCTGAAGATAAATAATGGGAAGAGCTGTAAATTGAGTTAAATCCACCGCATAACTTGTAGTTTGACCATCTGAACCCGTTATCGTATAGGTCACAAGATCAGTAAAATCATGGGCCGTAGTGCCACTAACCTGCGCAGCATCACCAATGCTGGCTGAGGATCCATTATGTTCAAAGCTAGCAATAAGATCCTTGCTGGATACGTTGGTCAATGTACGGCCAGAAAAAGTGCCGTTAAGCTCTGACATCGTTAAATCAATGTCTAAACCTTCATTTTCAGACGCTTTAAATGAAAACAGGGTCATTGAAGGCGGTAGCTGCGCTACTGGAGGCTGGGTAGGCGCCGAACTTCCTCCACCCCCGCCACAACCTGAAAGCAAAAAAACAAAAGCGAAAGTTGCGATTTTAAAGTGCATACATATATTCCACGTTATTTAACAAGCGATGCTGCAAATTCAAATAAAATCCCATCAGGCCCTTCTGCAAACATAACGACGCCAAGATCTCCAAGCACATAAGGCTCAAGATGGATTGTACCACCCCTCTCCACTATAGTTTCACGGGCGGCATAAACATCGTTAACAACAAATTGGACCATCGTCATACCCAACATTTCATGAGGTCTCCCTACCCATTTGGGCATGGTTTTTGAAACTTCCCACAATTGAATTTGAGTCTGACCAAGATCATAGCGATGTATATCCGCTTCTATATTAGCGGGGTCAAGCTCAAGTACCTCATGCAAAAAATCACCCATATCAGATATATTCGATACAGCGAGGCCAATCTGAAGCTTACTAAAGCTAAGATCAAGTGACTCGTCATTTAGAAATATGATCTCAACATGATTGCCTTCATCATCTTTTGTCAAACCACGGCTAGAGCTGAGTAGTCCCATATTATCCTCGGCAAATTCAGGTATTTCGATTCCAGCATCCATCATTCGCTGAATAATTCCACTGCGCCTCTCGTAAGGCAAAAGAAGAGTTAACTTCCTTATTCCCCGAGCATTGGATAGTCCACCCTCCATGCTCAATAGATTTTGACTAGTAACGATAAATTTTAATTCAGACTCGCCGACACGATAGCGAATCATTTGGCGTTGATCTGGAAGATGCACATCAGACATCCGTTCAAGATCTAAAATATCTCCATAGAATTGTTCTACTGCAGGACCGTTGGATACCGACAAAACCAGATTAAGGTGATCGTTCAATAAACCAAAGGGTAATGGCAAGTTAACCATAAAATTTTCCTTAAATTTTGAGTTTTTAAATAACATCTAAGTGAGCGTGACCATTAATCAAATCAAGATGCTAAGACTATCTATTTGATTAAAGACGCTAATACTCTTCGCTGTCCTTCAAAAGGGCGACGCCCATGCATGGTGGTAAAATTATCGACTAGAACAACATCTCCAGTCTGCCAAGGAATATCAAACGTTAATAGGTTAGAGAGCCTTATGACTTTGGTCATATCATCATTGCTAATCAACGAATTATCACCGAAGCAAATAGATTTCTCGCTATTATTTCTGGCATCTTGCCAACCTCTAAACGCGGCTATTAACTGGTTGAAAAATACTTTTCTTCCGTCCGATAACCTTCTTATCGCAGGTAGTACCGGCGTTGTAACACTCAGAGATCCATCAGGCTGCCATTGCCATTGATACCCCAGGCGTTCAAGCTTTGCCTCTGCCTCATTAATATTACTAGCACTCAACGTATTAGCCCAACTGCGACCCTGCCCTGATTCCAAATCATTCTCCGCCGGCATGGTTTGTGAGTAACGTATTCCCTTCGTTTCACAGCTCTTAACAAAATTAGGGACCTCTTTTTGTAAATGCTCTAGCAGAACATCTGAGCGACAGATAGGCGTAGCCCCGCCCACCTCAGACGCCTGTTCACAAAAGAAAAATAATTTTGAAGGGTAAATGGGCGTCTGAGCCATTTCATGATGCAGGAAAATGGATACTGACGGTGGAGCTTCATTAGCGGTGAATACCAATTCAGTGCGGTTATGCCTCACCGCATTAGATAGCGACTCCTCATAGGTAAAGCTCGGCCAATCGAAGGCGCGAATAAAACGATCAAACCCTAGATCATCATCAATCTTAAAGCCGCGAAATAAAATAGCGCCATGAACTGTTAATTCATCTTCTAACTGGTTTCGATGGTGATGAAGCCAATCTTTGCATGCTTCGGCATCGGAAAGGTCCTTGGCATCATAAACAAGCGGGAAAACACTACCATTGTGATATTGCTGAGTCTCTAAATTTATCTTTTTTATGCCGATATCATCCATTAAGACTTAACCACCCTTAGTCATAAATTGAGTGGAAGCTGCCAAATGCGGTTTCACAAAAGACACCTGGATCATTAAATCGACGATTTTGATCAAGCGCCGAAATAGAGCTCATTTCTTCATCGGTTAAACTAAAATTCGACAGAGTGAGATTCTCCACCAAACGCTCAATTTTACTGGTTTTTGGTATCACAGCAGTGCCGCGTTGCACGCCCCAACGGAGTACCACCTGAGCCGGTGTTGCTCCTGCCCGTTCAGCCGCCTTAATGACCACCGGTTCTGCCAACACAGAATCGCCTGCTGTTGCCATATCCAGCGACACATAAGATAGCGCCCCCAAGGGTGAAAAGGCTGTAATAGCAATGTTATAAGACTGAGCTGTGCGCACCAAAGCTTCTTGAGTCAAATAAGGATGGGATTCTATCTGTAACATGGCCGGCTTAATTCTTGCGTAACTCATAAGGTCATGAAGTAACACCGCACTATAATTACAGATGCCAATTTTGCGTGCCAGTTGCCCCTCAACCAGCCCTTCCATAGCTCCCCATGTCTCACTTAAAGGTACCGCATCGAGTTCCATCGCGGGATGCTCATCCCCAGGATTAAAAATCCACTCAGGCGGATATCGATCGTTGAAATCCACATACTTAAGGGATATGGGAAAGTGGATCAAATACAAATCAAAATACTCTATACCTAAGTCTGTCAAAGACTTCTTGCACGCAGCCTGAACATGCTCTTGACGGTGAAAGGTATTCCATAACTTAGAGGTGATCCATAAATCTTCGCGGCGACATAGGCCGTCAGCAATGGCTCTAGCAATACCCTCGCCTACCTGTTTTTCATTACCATAATCAGCTGCGCTATCTAGGTGCCTATAGCCCGTCTTAATAGCGTTGTAGACCGTATCTGCAACCTCATCAAGATCGAGCTTCCACAACCCCAAACCCACAGCGGGCATGAGCTGACCTGTTACATTTATCGCTTGATTCATGTTTCGTCCATTTTATCCAAGATATTCTGCTAAATTGTTGTCGAGCATAAAGGCTCTTATGTCCACTGCTTGCTTAGTTTCAATGGAATACTGTGCTGCGCTAGCGACAATCATCGACCATAAACCCTGCACGGGTGTGGCTGACTCGCAGGCTTTGCCATCTAGCTGATCAACAAGCGCAATATGCTCATAGTAGGTAGCGCCGTGATGGCCACTTTGTTCAATCTCTCGGGCGTAAGTCACATCAGTCTGCTTCGATGCGCCCCATTCACCTTTTTCCAGCGCTATGGTCGCTTGAGATGGCTGTTGCTGATGGATATTGAACAATTCTTTAGCCACTAGGCGGCCTTTATCACCCGCCACTATCATCTCTTCGGTAAAGTCATGACAAAACATATTAAGCGTAAAGTTCGCCCGAACCCCATTTGCAAAATCAATAATTACAAAAGCATGGTCATCTATATCCGCTGGCACGCCGTCCTTTGCAAACTCTAAAAAATTTACAGCTTGGCCCCCAGAGGCATAAACCCTGACGGGTATGGAATCAGCCATAAGATTGATTAAATCAAAGTAATGGCAGCATTTTTCGACGAGGGTGCCGCCACTGTTTTCGTTGAACTTATTCCACTGACCCACCTTATCTAAGAACGGTGGCCGATACTCACTCATACTGATGGTTTTAATGACACCAATAGAGGCGCGTGCCCGAACTTCATGAAACGCTTCGATGTATTGCGCCTTGTAGCGATATTGCAGTCCAATTTGGATAAAAGATCCATAAGTCTCATTAGCTTTAACAATAGCGGCCGCATCCTCAAGTGTTGTCGCCATAGGCTTTTCTAAAAAAACAGGCTTGCCGGAAAGCATCGCCACCTTGAGAACATCAAAATGAGTATGGTTTGGCGTGCAGATCATTAACGCATCAGCGTCAGGGTCGCTACAAGCTGACTTTAAGTCAGCATACCGAACCAGAGGTTGGTCACTGTAACCTTTATAGTTTTGCTCAGCCACATCCATGCTTTGGGTTTGGCTATCATAGATACCATGCACCCGAGCTCTACCCAACAGAGTAGCCACATACATGTGCTCCTGACCGATAGTGCCAGTACCAATGATGACTAATCTGTAAGTGGACTCTGGAGCCTTGTACAGATACTTATCAGTGTCTGTAATGTGTCGCTGACCCAGCGATTTCTCGAAAAAACGTAATCTTTGCTTAGTCACTTATGGCTATCCAAATCATCTAATATTTAGGTTGTTGCTATCAAGCGCCATAGTGAGACTAATTTGCATTTGAGTCTACTGCCCATTATTAATTTCTATATAAAAATTTAAATCACTGCCC
>CAWKZU010000056.1:0-6045 GCA_963854585.1 Gammaproteobacteria bacterium
TAGACCCTAGACCCTAGACCCTAGACCCTAGACCCTAGACCCTAGACCCTAGACCCTCGCGCCTGGTGTTTTAGTTTTATGCTTTTAAATAACTATCGAAAATTTCCACGAGTCTAGGTTCAACCCAACTATGAGCTGAGAGATCCTGAATAAATCCGCAGTGCCCACCGTTTTCCTGAATTTCAACAATAAGATTTTTTGGTTTAATGATCTTCGCAATATCTTCAATTGGCAGTATCGGGTCATCCTTCGATGCGATGAGGTAGGCAGGAACCGCCAGTTCTTTCAAACGATCTCCCGTTAATGCATATGACGCGAAATAACTTTGAGCATCATCGAAAGGTGTGTATTTTGGAATGAAGGTATTATTGACATCGTCTAATGTTTTTACCTTCTTAAGTTCTGCGCCAAAATCACTATCAGGAAAATGTTTTTGTTTTTTTTGAATCGAGCGAGTCCAGCGCCGGAAGAAATATAGCTCATAGATAAATAGACTGTTGTTGAGGGCGATCATCGCGTTGTTAGGGTCGACGGGGGGGCAGATACCTACGCCGGCTTTTAAAGTAAGCTCCTCAGCCCGATCTGCGGTAATTCTAAGTGTAAAATTCCCACCAAGCGAAAATCCAGCGAGAAAAACGTTTGGATATTTGTATTCTTTCAGAAATGAGGCTATCGCATCACCTACTTCCTCGATCATCGTAGAGTTGAACATTTCCTTATTTAAATGATGGCTCTCCCCGTGATCGCGTAAATTTAATCTAAGAACATCATACCCATGGTTTAAAAGATAATGAGCTGTGGTGACCTGGTAGGCAGATTGACTTGAGCCCTCCCACCCATGAAGAAGAATAACCACTGCATTTTTCGAGATCCCTCGGCACACATCCTCGCAGCGATCAAATTCCGCGGTAAGCTTTATGTTTAACGGTGTTGATAATATAAGAGGCTTTGAGTTAAGTTTTTTAGCAATTCTTTTAGCGCGAAATTTACGCGGGCCGACGCTATTAAAAATACTCTGAACATGTGCATTTTTTAAAACGGGAGGGGGAGAAAAGGTGTTTTTGGTAATTGTGCTCATTAATAAAGGTATACGTTTATGATGGGTGAAGTATTGAATGGCAATGATAACTATGCATCCTCTATATGGCTATGCTTAATGCTAGAAAAGAGCCGTTTTAGTTTCGAGAGTCGCCGATAAGAAGTAATCGCTGTAAGGGTAAAGGTCAGTATTAGGCTTAGTTTAGTAAATTGAGGCTTTTACATGTCTGATCGTTGCTTGGTTAAAACGGATTGCTGATACATATGCTTTGTTGCTTCCATAATAGCCCGTAGAGAATTATAGTCAGGCTCTGTTCGTCAACTATTGTGAGCGTTATCTATGATGAGGTTAGTCGTATTATTTTTAACTCTGTTAATACCATTAGGCGTTGTTGCCTTAGATGATACGGCAGTTGACGGAGCGAACCAGAGTGCAGCTGATAAGGGGGTTAAAACACCTGGGTCTATTATTCTCGATAGACTAAAGGGTATTAGTGATTTAAATCCAGCCGATTGGGGTATTCGTAATGACTGTATTTCTTTACTGCGTGTAAAAAACATTCGTTTTGTAGACGATCAATCAGCAGTCATAGAGCTGAGAGGAAACAAAAAGGCGTTGCTCAGATTACGTCGAGAATGTCCCGGCATAAAGAGAGAAGGCTTCATTCATCGCTCAGATGGTAGGCGGTTATGCGCTCGCTTTGATCAATTTGAAGTTATAGATAGGGGGATTCCTTGCTCTATTGAGTCTATCGAGCCTTATGTTGAGGTGGCTTCTGACTCAGGTTCTAATAATGATACGACTACAGGCGCAGCTAAATGAGACGACATGTAATAAGGCTCGAAAGACTATGACTAGATCAGGAGCTAATAGAATGCATTTTTGGATAGCGGCTCTATTGACTGTCGACTCAGGCTTCAGCTTTGGTGTTGAGTTGATTTCGTTTCAGGGAGACTTGTCCCAAGGAAGCCTAGTGTTAGGTTCCCTAGAGCCTAGATATAAGGTTAACTATAAGGGAGAACCATTAAAGCTGGCACCTAATGGACAATTTCTGCTTGGCTTAGGAAGAGACTCAGCTTCAGTAATGGAGGTGACCTTAGAGGGTCATGATGGGCAGACAACAGTGCATTCTTTTGAGATAAAAAAAAGGCGCTATAAGGTGCAGGCAGTTGAGGGGGTCCCTCAGCGAACGGTAAGCCCATCACAGGCCGATCTGACAAGGATTAAGCGCGACAGCCTTATGGTAAAGAATGGTAGGCAATTGAGGCTTGAGAAGGCCTATTTTTTAGGTGGGTTTGAGGCTCCCATAGAGGGCCCGATTACAGGAGTTTTTGGTAGTCAGCGGGTATATAACGGGGTGCCTAAAAGCCCGCACTATGGCGTTGATTATGCCGCGCCGACGGGAAGTGTCGTGAGTGCGCCCGCTGGAGGGGTTATTACCATGGCTGAAGCAGACCTTTTTTATTCTGGCGGTACTTTAATCATGGATCACGGGCATGGCCTGACCTCGTCATTTTTACATCTCAGTGCCATTTTGGTTCAAGTTGGGGATCTGGTCCAGCAGGGTGACCCTATCGCTCAGGTTGGCGCAACGGGCCGAGCTACAGGCCCCCATTTGGATTGGAGGATGAATTGGCACCAAGTGCGCATCGATCCTCAGTTAGTGCTTAAGGCGTTACCGCTAAAATGATGCAATACATAGGTCGATCAGTTTCAGTATTGGTGCTTCTAGCATGGCGGTTTTTATCTACTTTGCGTACAATGCCCGAACAATCAAATGGACAGTGTCGTGGATAAAAAACTCTTAAGTATCTTGGTTTGCCCTCTCAGTAAAGCGCCTTTGGAGTACAACAAAGAGACGCAGGAATTGGTTTGCAGTGCTAGCGGTCTGGCTTACCCGATAAAGGATGGGATTCCAGTGATGTTAGAGTCCGAAGCTCGACACCTTGATCCCGATGAAAAACTAAAGAGTGCTGTTGCTAGAGATGGCAGCATTAGCTGAGGTCATAAAAATGTCCAATACTGAAGCTACATTGTTTACTCGGATTATTAACCGTGAAATTCCAGCCGATATCCGCTATGAGGATGATCTCTGTATCGTGATTAACGATATTGCGCCACAGGCGCCTGTCCATATGCTGGTTATACCGAAGCAACCTATACCAAGGTTGGTCGATGCTAGTAAAGCGGACAGGTCTGTTTTGGGGCATTTGATGTGGGTTGCCGCCGAGGTGGCCCGAGAGGCCGGAGTTGATGAAGCTTTCCGGTTGATAGTCAATAACGGAGAAGGCGCAGGGCAGACGGTATTTCATTTGCATTTGCATGTTTTAGCCGGTCTAAAAGCAGCACCAATGTTTGTCGAGGCAGATCTCGGAGAGCCGTAATTGATTGGATTTTATAGGGATTTAAACTAAATTTAGAATAACTAAGTGACTAAAAAAGAATGATGAAAAGTGCTGACATCCGAAACTTGTTCCTCAACTACTTCGAAAGTAAGGAACATACGATCGTGCCAAGCAGCAGCCTGGTTCCTGGCAACGACCCAACTCTACTGTTCACTAACGCTGGGATGGTCCAATTTAAAGATGTATTTTTGGGGGCAGACCAGCGTAGTTATAGTCGCGCGGTTTCCTCGCAACGCTGTGTTCGAGCTGGCGGCAAACATAATGATCTGGAAAACGTCGGCTACACGGCTAGACATCACACCTTTTTTGAGATGTTGGGTAATTTCAGTTTTGGCGAATATTTCAAACGTGATGCTATTGGTTTTGCCTGGCAATTCCTAACTGAAGAATTAGGGCTCTCTAAAGATCGGCTCTGGATTACGGTACATGTAAGTGATGATGAGGCGGCAGACATATGGGTCAATGAGATAGGTATTGATCCTAATAGGCTCTCTCGGCTGGATGAAGATAACTTCTGGCAAATGGGTGATACAGGACCCTGTGGCCCCTGTACTGAAATATTTTGGGATCATGGAGCGGATATTCCTGGTGGGCCTCCGGGGAGCCCCGACGATCATTTAGATCGATATATTGAAATTTGGAATTTAGTGTTTATGCAGTTTGAACGTGACGCCAGCGGCACGATGACACCGCTCCCTAAGCCGTCAATTGACACAGGCATGGGCTTAGAAAGAGTTGCTGCGGTGATGCAAGGCGTCCACAGTAATTATGACATTGACCTTTTTCAGCATTTAATTAAAGACGCCTCAGTGGTTACTGGATGCAAAGATCTTCAGGATAACTCGTTGAAAGTTATTGCTGATCATATACGTTCCTGTGCGTTTCTAATCGTTGATGGGGTCAAACCGTCAAACGAAGGGCGGGGGTATGTCTTAAGAAGGATTATTCGTCGAGCATTGCGGCATGGGCATAATTTAGGTGCCCATGGTAACTTCTTTTACAAGTTGACGGCATCTCTGGGTGAGATTATGGGCGAGGCCTATCCAGAATTGCTTGAAAAAAAGCACATTATTAGCGACACCATCAAGAAGGAAGAAGAGCAGTTTGCGCGTACTTTAGACAAAGGTATGGGTGTTTTAGAGGCGGCTCTTACAGAAATGTCCGGGACTGAATTGTCTGGAGAGTTAGTGTTTCAGCTTTACGACACGTTTGGGTTCCCTACTGATTTAACGAATGATGTGGCCAGAGAAAAGGGCTACACCCTTGACATCGCTGGCTATGAGAAGTGTATGCAGGAGCAGAAGTCTAGAGCGAGATCGGCGAGCCAATTTTCGGTTGATTACACAGACAGTATTCGGGTGGAAGGCACTACAGAATTTTGCGGTTATGAGGCTTTAGCGTTGAGTTCGAATATTATTGGCTTATTCACTGCGGGTAAGGCCGAAACCGTGGCGCAAGCGGATGATGAAGTTGTCTTGGTGCTAGATAGAACAGTCTTTTACGCAGAATCTGGAGGGCAGGTCGGTGACTGTGGGTTTTTAACAAAAGGGTCAGCGAAAATAGAAATTACTGACTGTCGCAAGGCTGGTAATCATCATATTCATATCGGTCGGGTGCTGTCAGGCGAATTTAGCGTCGGTGACTCTGTCGATGGCGTTGTTGATCATAGTGTCAGGCAGGCCACGGCATTGAATCATTCTGCGACACATTTATTGCACGAAGCACTTCGACAGGTTCTAGGTAGTCATGTTGAGCAAAAAGGCTCTCTTGTAGATAGTCAGCGTTTGCGGTTTGATTTTTCTCATGAAGAAGCTGTCAGTAACGAACAAGTTCGCCGTATTGAGCATCTTGTTAATCAAGAGATTTTTAAAAATACGTCTGTATCGACACAAGTGATGAGTATGGATGATGCCAAAGCCAAGGGTGCGGTGGCTTTGTTTGGTGAGAAATACGGGGATGAGGTGCGAGTTGTCAGTATTGGTGGAGATTACTCTATCGAGTTGTGTGGCGGCACTCACGTGTCTCGTTCAGGTGATATTGGAGCAATCCGGATCTCTGCAGAGTCCAGCGTTGCATCTGGTATTAGGCGAATTGAAGGTGTTACTGGGATGAAAGCTGTTAGTTTTTGCGATGACCAACAAGACGCAATTACTGACGTCCTCAGTATCCTTAGAAGTGGCCGCCAAGGCTTGAATGAAAAAGCTCAGTCTATTGTTGATGATAATAGGCGGCTTCAAAAGGAAATAGAAAAACTCAAAAGCAAGCTGGCTAATACTGCTGGCAACGATTTGATGAGTGGCCTACAAGATGTTGGTGGTATATCTGTTCTCTCGACGGTTGTCGAGGGTGCCGACGCAAAAAGTCTTCGAGGTGTTGCGGATCAGGTTCGCTCTAAAATGCATCGGGGTGTTTTTATGCTCGCTGCTGTTGAGGGAAAAAAAGCATCTTTAGTTGCCGGGGTCACGAAGAACCTGACCAATGAAATTAAGGCAGGTGATTTGTTGAAATTTGTGACCGATCAGGTTGGTGGTAAAGGTGGTGGCCGTCCCGATATGGCTCAAGGTGCAACTGGTGATGTTTCGCAGTTACCAAAGGCATTGG
>CAWKZU010000057.1:0-6029 GCA_963854585.1 Gammaproteobacteria bacterium
GCCTTATGCTCTGGTGAGCATATTGGCGCGTTGGCAATGAGCGAGCCCAATGCGGGCTCAGATGTAGTGGGCATGGCGCTGAAGGCTGAGAAAAAAGGAACCCACTATGTGCTTAATGGCAACAAAATGTGGATCACCAATGGTCCTGATGCACATACCTATATTATCTACGCCAAAACCGACATAGATGCAGGATCAAAAGGTATTACCGCTTTTATCGTTGAGCGTGATTATCCAGGGTTCTCTCGCCATCAAAAGCTAGATAAGTTAGGTATGAGGGGCTCCAACACTTGCGAACTGGTATTTCAAGATTGCGAGGTTCCCTCTGAAAATATTCTCGGCGGTGAAGGCCGAGGAGTGGCGGTATTGATGTCTGGTTTAGACTACGAACGGACCGTACTTTCCGGTGGACCCGTTGGCATTATGCAGGCCTGCTTAGACGTTGTACTTCCCTACATTCATGAGAGAAAGCAGTTCGGCCAAGCCATCGGTGAATTCCAGTTAATGCAGGGTAAAGTCGCTGACATGTATACAGACCTCAACGCATCACGCGCTTATCTTTACGCTGTCGCCAAGTCATGCGACATGGGCCAAGATTCACGCAAAGATGCCGCCGCTGTGATTTTATTTACTGCGGAAAAGGCCACACAAATGGCACTACAGACAATTCAAGCTCTGGGTGGCAATGGATATACCAATGAATATCCGGCAGGTAGGTTGTTGCGTGACGCCAAGCTTTATGAAATCGGCGCTGGTACATCTGAAGTTAGGCGCATGCTGATTGGGCGCGAACTTTTTTCACAAAGTAGTTAAGAGGACACCCATGGCCATTATTAAGACCAAAATCAATACTAAAAGTGCTGACTTTTCGGCTAATGCAGAGGCCATGGAGGCCAAGGTCGATGATCTCAAAAGCACCCTTGTCACTATTAATCAAGGTGGCGGCGCCAAGGCGCGCGAGCGGCATATTAGCCGGGGTAAATTATTGCCGCGCGAGCGTGTCCAAGGGCTGCTTGATCCAGGCTCTCCCTTTCTTGAGTTGTCTGCTCTGGCGGCCCACGGCGTTTATGACGAAGAGGTTCCCGCTGCAGGCATTATTACTGGCATTGGCCGTGTTAGCGGGCAAGAATGTATGGTGGTGGCCAACGATGCCACCGTCAAAGGGGGTAGTTACTACCCGCTTACCGTGAAAAAACACCTACGCGCCCAAGCTATTGCGGCGGAAAACAATTTGCCCTGTGTCTATCTGGTTGATTCCGGTGGCGCCAACCTCCCCCGTCAAGATGATGTATTCCCCGACCGAGAGCATTTTGGTCGTATCTTTTTTAATCAGGCCAATATGTCTGCACGCAATATCCCCCAAATTGCAGCTGTTATGGGCTCCTGCACTGCTGGTGGAGCTTATGTTCCTGCGATGGCAGATGAGTCTATTATCGTCAAAGAGCAAGGTACTATTTTTCTTGCTGGCCCACCGCTAGTAAAAGCAGCCACCGGCGAAGTAGTCACTGCCGAAGAACTCGGGGGGGCCGATGTCCATTCTCGAATCTCAGGCGTTGTAGATCACCTTGCCAACAATGACCATCATGCGCTGGATTTAGCTCGCAAGGCTGTATCTAGACTCAACCGAACGAAGCCTGTCAATGGTGATTTGAAAGAGACAGTTGAGCCTGATTATGAAACTAAAGAAATCTATGGCGTGGTTCCTGCAGACGCTCGTAAATCTTACGATGTGCGCGAGATTATCGCCCGAATTGTTGACGGTTCTGACTTCGATGAATTTAAAACCCTGTACGGCACAACATTAGTCTGTGGCTTTGCTCGAATATTTGGCTATCCGGTAGGCATTGTAGCCAATAATGGCATCCTCTTTGGTGAATCGGCGCAGAAAGGTGCGCACTTTATTGAGCTCTGCGCTCAGCGCAAGATTCCCCTGGTGTTTTTACAAAACATCACCGGCTTTATGGTTGGAAAGCAATATGAGAACGACGGAATTGCAAAACATGGTGCCAAGATGGTGACCGCAGTTGCTACCGCCAATGTGCCTAAATTTACCGTATTAATTGGCGGCTCTTTTGGCGCGGGCAATTACGGCATGTGCGGTCGCGCCTATGACCCTCGTTTTATGTTCATGTGGCCCAATGCTCGTATTTCAGTAATGGGCGGCGAACAAGCCGCCGGTGTGCTGGCGCAGGTCACAAGAGACAAGCATGAGCGTGATGGTAACGAGTGGAGTGCTGAAGATGAAGCTGCATTTAAGCAGCCGATTATTGACAGCTATGAGCATCAAGGTCACCCCTATTACGCCTCAGCGCGACTTTGGGATGATGGTGTCATTGACCCCGCGGATACCCGCATGGTCTTGGGCCTGTCAATTTCCGCAAGCCATAACCGTGTCATTGAGGATACCAAGTTTGGTGTCTTTAGAATGTAAGTAAAGACATCACTTAGATCGAGAACCAGCAATGGATAAAGTCACTACCCAAATTGATAACCGCGGCGTTGCTCAGGTCACTCTAAATAATCCTGACAAGCATAATGCCTTTGATGATCAAATGATCATCCAACTCACCGACGCTTTTAACGCAATTGCGGCTAATCCTGCCGTGCGAATTATGCTCTTGACCTCTGAGGGTAAAAGTTTCTCGGCTGGCGCTGATCTTAGCTGGATGAAACGCATGGCAGGCTACTCATATCAAGAAAACTTAAAAGACGCGCATGCATTGGCTGCAATGCTTAAAGCCCTTCAGCAAATACCGATTCCCACCATTGTCAGAGTACAGGGCGCGGCCTTTGGTGGTGCGGTAGGACTCATCAGTTGTTGTGATATAGCCGTAGCTTCGTCCAAGGCGAGCTTTGCGCTCAGTGAAGTTAAGATAGGTTTAGTTCCCTCAACCATAAGCCCCTATGTCATTGCCGCCATTGGCCAGCGCCAAGCAAAACGCTACTTTATGACCGCAGAACACTTTGATGCCAATACCGCACTGCAAATAGGTCTAGTTCATGAGGCGGTTGACGAGCAGTTATTGGTCGACAAAATAGAACAACTAGTCGGTCTAATACTTAGTAATGGGCCTGAAGCTGTAGCTGCAGTCAAGCAACTAGTGTTCGCGGTTAGCGGTAAAGCCATTGATTCAACCTTGATTGAACATACCTGCGAGGTCATTGCCGGTATTCGCGTAAGTGGGCAAGGACAAGAAGGTTTAAATGCCTTTCTAGAAAAAAGAAAGCCAAACTGGTTAAAGGATTAACAGAGATTATGTTTAGTAAGATATTGATCGCCAATCGCGGCGAAATCGCCTGCCGAATCATTAAAACTGCTCGTGTTATGGGTATTGCAACTGTGGCTGTTTACAGCGACGCTGACCGCACTGCGCTGCATGTCCAGATGGCCGATGAAGCCGTTTATATTGGTCCTGCTCCCTCCAATGAATCCTATCTGGTTGTCGACAACCTAATTCAAGCGGCTATAGATAGTGGCGCCCAAGCAATACATCCTGGTTATGGCTTTCTATCTGAGAACGCCGAGTTTTGTCGTCAGTGCGCCGCCCATAACATTAGCTTCATAGGTCCACCTGTTGAGGCTATTTTGGCTATGGGCTCTAAGTCTGCGGCTAAAAAAATCATGGCTGACGCCGGCGTTCCTTTGGTGCCTGGCTACCATGGAGAAGATCAAAGTTCCAACACATTGAAACTCGAAGCTAACAAAATTGGCTACCCTGTTTTACTAAAAGCGGCCGCTGGTGGAGGAGGCAAAGGCATGCGCTCTGTCTTTTCAGAGGCTGAATTTGAATCAGCACTCGAATCAGCTAAGCGTGAGGCAATCAGCAGCTTTAACGATGACATAATGCTAGTAGAGAAATATCTGCTTAAACCTCGCCATGTCGAAATACAGATATTTTGCGACCGTCATAATAATGCAGTTTATCTCTTTGAGCGCGACTGTTCTGTACAGAGAAGACATCAAAAGGTCATCGAAGAAGCGCCTGCTCCAGGTATGACTCAAACACTTCGCCAGCAGATGGGCGATGCGGCGATAAAAGCGGCCCAGGCGATAAACTATGAAGGCGCGGGTACCGTTGAATTTTTACTTGATTCTGAGGGTAACTTCTTCTTCATGGAGATGAATACACGCTTACAAGTAGAGCATCCAGTCACTGAAATGATTACTGGCCAAGATTTAGTGGAATGGCAGCTCATAGTGTCTGCAGGTGGACACTTACCATCCTCACAGAGTGAGCTGAAAATTAATGGTCACGCTTTTGAAGCTCGTATTTATGCTGAAGACCCTGATCAAGATTTTTTGCCCTCTACGGGCACACTCAACCTTCTGCAACCACCAAGCGAGAGCCCCAATGTTCGCGTGGATACAGGTGTTGTTGAGGGGGACGATGTCAGTATTTATTATGACCCTATGATCTCTAAACTCATTGTTTGGGATACCGACCGTGATCGCGCTTTGACCTGCTTAGCTAATGCACTGAGTGAATATCGGATTAGCGGTTTAATCACTAATATCGGCTTTCTCTACAATATAGCCACCAGTAATGCGTTTAGAGCGGCCGATGTGGATACTGGCTTCATCGAAGAGCATGAAGAAGAGATATTCCGCAAGCGTGAGCAGGATATTAATTATGCTGCCCCACTGGTAACAGCGGCCATACTTAAATTGCGCACGCAAAAGGCGTTGCATGATGCGAATCAATCAAACGAGCCCAATTCTCCTTGGCATTTAACCTGCAGCTGGGGAATAACCCAGCAAAAGATCAAGGCTCACGTACAACAGGCTATTATTGATGGAACGCCTAACCCTCAAACGAGTCTAGACAAAGTTACGATAGTTGATGAGGGTGCAAGCTTTGACCTGTTTACGCCGCAGGGCTTTTTTCATTGCGCCGAAGTAAAACCAGATTTGGGTTTGGATGGTCAAGATCCCGATAGCGGCAGTCTCAAAGCGCCGATGAACGGCACCATAGTGGCCTCATTTGTTACTGTCGGGGAACATGTCAGTAAAGGCGAAGTTTTAATGGTCATGGAAGCGATGAAAATGGAGCATGCAATAACCGCCCCTAGTGATGGTATGGTCATAGAGTTCTATTTTCGGCATGGCGACCTTGTCGACGGCGGTGCAGAGTTATTAGCATTTGAGGCTGACAACACATGAGCTATCCCAGTAGTGTCAGAATAGTTGAAGTCGGTCCGCGTGACGGCCTGCAAAACGAAAAAACAATCGTTGATGTAAACACCAAAGTTGAGCTAATCACACAGCTTCGCGAGGCTGGTCTAACCTACATCGAGGCCGGAAGTTTTGTCAGCCCTAAATGGGTTCCGCAAATGGCAGGTAGCCACGAAGTATTTGCTGCGCTCTCGATGCAGCCCTCTAGTAACTTAGACATCACCTATGCTGCCCTTACCCCTAATATGCAGGGGTTGGAACGAGCGATCGCGAGCGGTGTCAAAGAGGTGGCTGTTTTTGCTGCCGCATCGGAAACCTTTAGTCAGAAAAACATTAACTGCTCCATTAAAGAGAGTCTTGCGCGTTTTTTGCCGGTAATGGCGAAAGCTAAGTCTGAAAATATCAGCGTACGCGGTTATGTTTCCTGCGTATTAGGATGCCCCTATGAAGGCTCAGTCAGTGTTGCGCAAGTCGATGAAGTCGCTCAGCAGCTTTTGCATATGGGATGCTATGAGATCTCTCTGGGTGACACTATCGGTGTAGGCACACCTGCATCGACCTCTGCCCTTCTGGACAAATTATTAGCCACCATTCCCGCTGACAAACTTGCTATGCATATGCATGACACCTATGGGCAGGCCCTAGCAAATATTTTGATCGCCTTGCAGATGGGGATTTCGGTGATTGATAGCTCGATCGCTGGGTTAGGCGGTTGCCCCTACGCCAACGGCGCCTCTGGTAACGTCGCCACCGAGGACCTAGTCTATATGCTTACGGGTTTAGGTATTGATCACGGTGTAGATCTGGATAAGTTACTTATTGCCGGCAATACTATCGTGGCAAAGCTTAACAGAGC
>CAWKZU010000058.1:0-5978 GCA_963854585.1 Gammaproteobacteria bacterium
TTAACCAGATGTGAATCCCAAAGCTTGTCATACAGTGTTCTGGCCGCCATTGAAAACGCTCCTAATTTAGTATTGCTCTTAGTATAGCTTTGCTTTAGCATGAAATAAATTCATAATTTTCATTCATACCATTCTTAAACGGAATAGCACCTAAAGGCACTCATGGACAAGCATAACCTAAACGCGTTTATTACCGTCGCAGAGACAAAATCATTCTCTAGTGCTGCCGAAATACTGCACGTCACTCAGTCCACGATAAGTAAACGCATTGCACTTTTGGAGAGTACGATGGGGCAAAAACTGTTTGATCGGATCGCGCGTCAGATTTCCCTCACCCCAGCAGGCGCAGAGCTATTACCCCGAGCCAAGCACATGGTCCAAGAGTACCAAAATGCCATACAGGCTATCAATGATCTCTCAGGAAGCACCTCAGGAATCCTCCGGCTAGCCATAAGCCACCACCTAGGACTACACCGCTTGCCCCCAATTCTTAGGGCTTACGCACAGGACCACCCAGATGTAGCCTTAGATATTGAATTTATGGACTCAGAGAAGGCTTATGAGCAAGTGTTGCACGGACATTCAGAGATCGCTGTCATCACATTAGCACTAGAGCAGCATAATAACATCGCTCGTAGGAAGATCTGGGACGATCGATTAAGGTTTGTTTGCGCCCAAGATCATCCTCTAAGTGAGGTGCCATCACCGAAACTCAAACACCTGGCAGATTACCCTGTGATCTTACCGGGGCTGAACACCTATACGGGACGTATAGTTCAAAACTTATTCCAAGCGGAAGATATCCGGCTAAAATCGCCAATGTCGACTAATTATCTCGAGACCATCAGTACCATGGTAGAGGTGGGGCTCGGCTGGAGCGTACTCCCAGAGACACTCGTCAAAGATCTGCATGTAATGTCAATTCCTGACTGCCACATACAGCGGGAACTTGGCTATATCCACCACACAAAGAGAACGCTATCGAATTCAGCCAAGGCCTTCATCGCACTTATAGATCAGCAGCCCTAACTATATTGGTTTCAACCCGCTGTCTACAGAAGCATTCTGCGCTCTGTGCCGCAGAAAGTGATCCATTAGTGTTAGAGCCAACATAGCTTCAGCGATAGGCACAGCACGAATTCCAACACAGGGGTCATGTCGGCCTGTAGTCACCACCTCGACTTCGTTACCGAACTTATCTATTGATTGCCCAGGAATACGAATACTTGACGTCGGCTTCAGGGCCAAATGGGCCAAAATTGTCTGTCCCGATGATATTCCACCCAGAACACCTCCAGAGTTGTTTGATAAAAACCCCGCAGGTGAAAGTTCATCGCGATGTTCTGTACCTTTTTGGCTTACTGACTCAAAGCCAGAGCCAATTTCTACGCCCTTAACCGCATTAATACCCATCAGACCATGAGCGATATCAGCATCGAGCCGATCAAATACTGGTTCGCCGAGGCCAACAGGCATATTATCAGCAACCACCGTCACCTTAGCGCCAATCGAGTTTCCTTCTTTAGATAGCGCCTGCATATAGGCCTCAAGCGCCTCAATCTTATCAGGATCAGGAAAAAAGAATGGATTAGATTCAATTTCATCTTTCACAAAACGCTCAGGAACTATCGGACCTAACTGAGAAACATAACCATAAATAGAAATGCCGGCCACTTCATGAAGATACTTTTTGGCGATGGCTCCAGCCGCGACACGCATGGCCGTCTCACGCGCAGAACTCCGGCCGCCACCACGATAGTCTCTGTCACCGTATTTTTGATGATAGGTATAATCTGCATGAGAGGGTCTGAATAAGTCTTTTATTTTGCTGTAATCTTTTGATTTTTGATCTTGATTTTCTATCAGCATTCCAATAGACGAACCCGTTGTTTTACCCTCAAAAACACCAGACAGTATTTTAACTTCATCATCCTCTCGCCGCTGAGTGGTATATCTGGACTGTCCGGGCTTTCGGCGGTTCAGATCAGGCTGCAAATCAGCCGCAGAAATCTCTAGCCCGGGAGGGCATCCGTCGACGATACAACCAATTGCCGGCCCGTGACTCTCACCAAAGCTGGTAACGGTAAAAAGCTTTCCTATTGAATTACCTGACATATGTATTGCTAACCCTATTTTCTTAAAAACCATACTGAAAGATGGAGAATTATACCCTCTTTACGCGAACATTTCGCGATGCTCAGCGAGCTGGGCTTGCGTGAGCATAAAAACGCCGCTATCGCCCTCAGCGAATTCAAACCACATAAAGGGTACAGACGGAAACGCCCCCTCAAGTGCCTCACCAGAATTTCCGACCTCAACTATCAACAGTCCGTCCTCACTCAGGTATTCGTGTGACTGTTGCAGTAATCTACGAGTAAAGTCCAATCCGTCGCAACCAGAAGCCAATGCTAGTTCAGGCTCGTGGCGAAACTCTTCAGGCATATTATCTAAATCAGCTTGATCGACATAAGGAGGATTACTGATGATAAGGTCAAAATCTCGCCCCTTAAGGCCCTCGAATAAGTCAGATTGAATAGCGACTACCCTCTTTCCCAGCTTATGATTATCAATGTTAATATTGGCAACGGCGATTGCATCCGCAGATATATCGCTCAAAACCACTTCGGCTTCATCAAATCCATACGCACAGCTAATACCAATACAGCCACCACCAGCACACAGATCCAATATTCGCTTAGGGTTGCTCTGAAGCCAAGGTTCAAAATAATTAGTGATTAGGCCCGCTATAGGCGACCTAGGGATCAGAACCCGTTGATCGACCATAAAGGGTAGGCCGCAAAACCAAGCTTGCCCGGTTATGTAAGGAGCAGGTATCCGCTCGTCCACTCTTCGTCGAAACAAAGACCTAATCTGTTCGAGCTGCTGCCCCGTAAGTACAGTGGTGAGAAGTGAGCGGTCAGCATTAGGCGGAAACGCGAGGACATAAGATAATATTGAAACTGCCTCGTCCCAAGCACTGTCGGTTCCATGACCAAAATAAAGATTATGATCAATAAACATAGCTTCACCCTCACCTAATAACTGAGCGACGTTAAGACTTTCAGCATTTAGCTGATTTGGCTGATTTGTCTGTTCATAGGGGTCAGAATTGTTCGTCATGGCACCTCCAATAAAATAATATTTTACCCTTGAACGGTGTCTTAGTGTTTATTTTGTTACAATATTACTACCATAATAAACCACCATTAACTTGTTTAGCTGGAAATAATACATGAATAATCATTTTGCTAAAATAATCCAAAGCACCGGTGAAGATCTTAACCGTCCTGGCCTGTTGGATACGCCCGCTCGAGCGGCAAAAGCCTTTGCCTATCTTACCAGCGGTTACGATATGGACCTAGACGAGGTGATCAACAATGCTCTCTTTCCTTCGGATTCCGAGGAAATGGTCATGGTGAAGGATATCGAGCTCTATTCGCTGTGCGAACATCACATGCTGCCGTTCATCGGTAAATGTCATGTAGCCTACATCCCAAGCGGGAAAGTTCTTGGGCTATCCAAGGTGGCCAGAGTGGTCGATATGTTCTCACGACGACTGCAAATCCAAGAAACCCTCGCCCAGCAAATCGCTTCGACCATTCAACAAGTAACAAAGGCGCAGGGTGTAGGGGTTATTATTGAGGCCAAACACATGTGTATGATGATGCGTGGCGTGGAAAAACAGAATTCATCAATGAAGACCTCAGCGATGTTAGGCACTTTCCGAAGTAGCCAGGCGACGCGAACCGAGTTCTTCTCGTTATTAGGGAACCACTAAGCTTCTTTGCAGAGAATAGCAAAGCACTCATGAAAGCCTCTCTAATTTAGAAAGGCTTGTGCCTTTTTTGCTACGTCTTCGGCTTGCGCCTCAAGATGAAGATGATGTGAGCCCGGCAACTTTAGAATTTCCATCTGAGGAATCCACTCAAAGAGTTCACTCTGCTGCCGGTCTGGGGAGAATGCACTATTACCCGCCTGAATCAACATTACTCTGGCTACTATCGCCACAAAAAAACTTTTTAAGTGCTCCACCGAGTACTTAGTATAAGAGGCGGCTTTTAATCGCTGGTCGCTAGCCCAATAAAATCCTCTAGGTCCCTCAGACACACCTCTGGTAGCGAGAAGTGCAGCTGCATCGAACTCTAGTGGTACAAAACCATTGACGCGAGCCTGGACTGCGCGATCAAAGTCATGGAAAAAAGTAGGGGACGAAGCGCCAAAACGATTATTTTCACGAATAGCTTTAGCGAGTTGCTTAGCGGCGCTATCAGCTGCCTGCGGCATCGGAACGTAGCCATCGATGAGGACCACATGGCTAACTCGATCAGGAAAAGTGCCAGCGATAAGGCCTGATATGATTGCGCCACGAGAGTGACCAATAATTGCGAACCGATCCCAACCCATTTGATCAGCCACGGCCATCACTTCGCCAACATCCATCCAAATGTCATAGGTCGCATCAACCGAGCGATGACTACTTAAACCATGCCCCGCCAAGTCTAGAGCTACCACGTTAAGATTATCCATAAACGGTAACATTCGATCAAAGGTTGCCGCGTTATCTAACCAACCATGAAGAGCGATCACTGGCAACGAGCCCGATCTTCCCCACTCTTTGGCTTTTAGAGTCAAGCCATTAGTTTCAAACGATCTTTCTCTGACAAATTCAATCGACATAATACATCCAGTTAATTACGGCTAGTTTCGCCGCCATCATCACAGCAAAGCCGCTGAGAGGTTAAATTAGTGGCCATTTACTCTTGATCAACTGCTCTGAAACTGACCAAGTTTGGACATCTAGTCGATCAGAAAGATCCGCTATTAATTTACGTTCTTGAGTCATTCCCAATACGCAAAACCATTTCCACGCGGCATTAAATCATCTAACCACGTAATTTCAAGATAATAATACTCATTGATGGCTAGCTTTCACCAAATCACCCTGATTACCCTAAGAATTCACATGGCCTAGTGATAATTATGTATGCATAGCGGAAGACGGTAACGCTAACCTTACTTACCCTTTTTAGGTTTTGCCCCATCTTCATTATCGGCATCGTCGCTCGCCACAAAAGATGGAATACTGCTATCACTTAATTCATCAGACTCTTCCTGCGTGTCCACTACACCCCCTGTTTCGACAGATACCGAGGAATACCCCGAAGTCGGTTCAGCAACGGGCCATTCATCAAAGGGGAAAGGCTTGGACTCGGCATTAAAGGTTAAAAACATAATAGTTTGGTAAACCCATTGACCCAATCCTTGACCCAAATTCCGCAAATTGTCGTTATCTTTTCCAGTCACCAGCACCAACAAAAACTGAGCAAGTACAATCAGAGAAATAACCGAACGTCCGGCCATAAGCAGGACGCTAAATAGAACCATATAGGCTAATCTAACCCAAGTAGTAGTGTTTTTCACATGCATTTCGTTATCCGCCATTTGGTTTCACCATGAATTCAACATCCTGTTTTTGATCCGCAAGCATCATTTCACGCAACGATTCTTTAATTGGCCGCTGTTTGAATAAAGTAGCATATAACGCCGAGGCTAGGGGCATATATAGCCCCAATTCTTCAGCTTTCTGTATCACTAGTCGCGTAGTGTTAACACCCTCTGCAATCTGCCCAACATCCTTCACAGCCTCATCAAGAGTTCTTCCACTGCCCAGCGCAAAGCCAACCCGGAAGTTTCTACTCAAGGGTGAAGAGCATGTAACATAAAGATCCCCTATTCCACTTAGACCCAAAAACGTAAGTGGATTTGCACCAAATTCAACCGCAAAGCGACTCATCTCAGCGAGGCTTCTAGTAAGCACAACACTTTTAGTATTCTGGCCTACACCCATAGCGTCAGCAATACCTGCGACGATGGCATAAATATTCTTTAGTGCTCCCGCCAACTCTACCCCAAAACGATCGTGGTTCGGATAAACACGAAAATAATCAGACACCAAAAGACTCTGGATATGCTCACAA
>CAWKZU010000059.1:0-5930 GCA_963854585.1 Gammaproteobacteria bacterium
CTTTGGAGTATCGGCCGCGACTCAAACTGTTTTGATGACTTTATTTCTGCTGAAGCCTTTGCTGTTCATATCTTAGCCTCGAATCAACGAGAGTTATCTAACCGTTTTGCGAGTACGGGTAGTGATAGATTTGCTGAATTGGAATGCCCCGAAGGACTATTGGGGATACCCTTATTGCCGGAGTGTAATGCTTGCTTTCAATGCACTATTGAGAACCAATACGATGGCGGAGATCATGTCATTCTAGTCGGTAAGGTGCATGACTTTATGGATAATGGCCATAAGCCACTAATTTTCCATAGGGGCGATTACGCAAGTCTATAGGGCCAGTAAAAAAGCCGTTATTTCTTTTACTGCCTGAACGTCTGCGTACTTGGCGCCTAAATCAAATAGGTTGGCCTCGTGAGCAACTGGATTTCTATCCCCTACTGCCTCCCTAGCAACGACCACCTGATAATTATTCTGTAATCCGTCAACTGCAGAGGCCCGAACACAGCCACTGGTGGTTAAGCCTGTAATGACTAACGAATCAACACCGAGCGCTCTCAACTGACTATCAAGGTCAGTCTTATGAAAAGCACTGGCCCACTGCTTTTCAATCAGTGGTTCATTGTCAGTGCGAAGCATTTTTGGATCAACTGCTACCCAATACGATCCCGATTGAAGCAAATTTAACGCAGGCACCTTAGCTCGAAAAACGGTGGCTTGCTGATCGTTGTGATAGACAACCGTGGTAAAGAAAACAGGAAGCCCCTTTGCCCTGAACACGTCCAGTAACTCGCAATTTGCCGCCACTACGTCTTCACAGTCACTACCCAACGGACATTTAGGGTCAGTAAACCCGTTAATCATGTCCACGACTATCAGCGCCGGTTTTGTCGCTAATCCTAGGTTGTTTTTTCCTAAATCTTTAGTGGGTATAGCCATCTAAACTTTACTCTAGTTGTAAAAAAGCGAGCTGCCTAACAAGCACAACTCGCTGTCTATACTACGCTATCTTAAAACCTATAGTTAAAATCAATACCATAAGAGTCTTTAGCGCCCGGATGAATAAATGAACCACCAAACTCAGGTGCAGGAATAACTTCTTCCAGATACCTTTCATCAGTGATGTTGCGACCCCAGAGAGTCACACCCCAGTTCTCAGCATCAAAAGAAACTCGGAGATTTAAAGTATCGTAGGCATCACGTGTGGCCTTGCTGAAGTTCTGAGCAATCGGCACCCCTGGATAGAATACTTGCCAGATAGTGGGTGTTTCTTGACCCTGCAAGGTATGGAATGCCATTTCTCCAACTCGCTGCCAATCTAAACGGGCCGTCATTTCGACACCGGTTGCAACTGTCATCTCAAACTGAGTTCCAAGATTATAGGTGCGATCAGGTGTCTGGGGGGCATCATTTCCTTCAGTCATTGGACGATGGTCATTTCGGATAATTTCACTATTCAAGAATCCTACGCCGCCAAACACTGAGACGTTTTCGCTTACCACTGCGTTAAAGTCCATCTCAAAGCCTTGGATTTCCAAATCTTCAATTGTGGTAACTACGCGCATCAAACCAAATGGACCGGCATAGAACTCAAAGAACTGGTTATCTTCAACATCGGTGCTAAAAATTGCTGCATTAACACGAACACGGCTATCCATAAATTCCATTTTAGTGCCTAATTCAAAGCTAGTAGACACTTCCTTTTCATACTCGTCCTTAACCAGCAAATTACCATCGACTAATGCGCCAGGATTGGTGCCATCCCCATCATTGTTATACCAGAAGTCAATGAGCGCCTCGCTACCAATAGAGTTAAATCCTCCACTGCGGAAACCAACGCCCCAGCTTGCATAGACATTGACATGCTCGGCCGCATTCCAACTCAAAGTGACCTTCGGTTGGACCTGACTAAACGATGCTGAACGATCAGGGATGCCATTTGGGTTAGCGGCGAAAGCTGGATTGATCGGGCCAGTTAAAGCATTTACGCTAAGCCCTGAAGCCGTCACATTGGGTACCTGATTATGGACGTCGCGTTCTTCGCGGTCATAACGCGCGGCAAGCGCCAGTTCCAAATCGTCACTAAGATCGAATTCTAGCTGACCAAACACGGCAACCACTGACGTATCAAACTTATCGTTAAACATTAAATCTGTCGGGTTAGGTCCCGTGGGCCCAATATAGGGCTGCCGAAGGAATCCAGCGCCGGTATCAGCGCCATAAGCTACCACTACCTCGCGCTCAATATCGGCGATATAAGCACCGGCGATCCAGCTGATCGCTGAATCTTCGTCAGAGGTAAGACGAACCTCCAAACTAGTGTCTGACTGGTTACGCTCCTGATACTGATAACCATCACAAGCCGTCGCTGTGTAGGGCCCATAAATACCAGTAAAGTCCGGAGCGGCTCCACCTGCGCCAGGGAATACACCAAACGGACTAAAGAACCCGCCAAATAGATCATCACGTCCAGCACCACCCATGGACACAGGCATATTGTTTAACGTTGCTCTATCAGATTGGCAGGCTGGTGTAACCTCATAACCGTAGAAAGTGGCACTGGTGCCATCAGACAACAAATACTCTTCAAGGTCGCTATAGCTAAATATAGCACTGACATCAAATCCATCCCGATCCCAGTCAGCTTTTACAGAAAACTCAGTAGTCTCCTGCTCGTTCTCTCCCGGCACATTGTTAGAGAAGATAAATTCGTGATCATTCACATCTGCAAAGAAGGTCGGACCAAGCCCAAAACCTTCAGCAAACATGGGAATAGCAAATACCGCATTAAAGTTAATAGCGCCGCCACTCACTTCGCTCATACCCGCACGCATATCTAATGACAGCTCTTCGTTAACATCCCAAATCAAGCGACCTCGAACCGTAGTATCCTCTAGGAAATCGACTGAGTTGGCTCCGGTATAGGTATTGCTGTAATGCCCATCAGTCTCGCGATGACTGATACTCAATCTTCCGAGCATTCCGTTGTCCAACCCACCACTTAGAGTCAAACTGGCATTTTTACCACCATTATTACCCGTGCCAACCTTAACCTTCCCCTCAAACTCTTCATCGGGACGATTAGTCGTCACCAGAATGGCTCCAGCTACGGCATTACGGCCATAGAGAGCGCCCTGAGGGCCTTTTAGCACCTCAATCTGACTCACGTCCATCAATTCTTCGTTGAAGCCATTAGGATTGGTCACCAGTACGCCATCTACCACATAGGCAAAAGTTGATTCAGCATCACGAGTAGACACAATGCCACGGATACTGACCTGAGTATCGCCTACATTCGCCGAGTCAACCATGGTCACATTGGGCATCAAACTAATAAAGTCTGCTGGGCGTTGAATACCGGCACTCTCAATTTGAGATTCGGTAAAGACCGTCACCGCAATCGGGACCTCCTGCAAATTCTCAGCGCGCTTTCGTGCTGATACTACTATTTCTTCGATTGTAATTTCTGCTACCGACGTTGCCGTCATGCAAGCTAAAATTGCCATTGCTAATACATTTTTTATGTTTAACTTTGCCATCATATCTCCCCCAAGGTTTCAGACTCTTTTTCGTGGTACGTTCAATACTGGCCAGCGGATTGTTTTAGCCTATATCATTTTTTACTACTCGCTCTGCTCTAAGGTATAACTAACAATAATACTAACTCATATAGAGCCAGCATAAGACAGTTAGCGATGGTAAGTCGTATAAAAGACTAGAGCCATATAAAACTGATCTAAGATCAGCAAGGGATACCCATTAAATACCATACCATGGGTACTTATATTTTAGCCTTTTCGTAATGTTATGCCCCGCTAAAAGTCGGTTTAACTGGAGCCGGAAGATGCGTTTCCGCTTCACAACGATCTCGAATATCTTCTAAGTCTCCACCAAAATTAAACAGGTCTGGCTCTCCAGCAGCGGCCTTTAATTTAGTTCGTAACGACACTGTCGCACTTTGATCTACAGTTCCATCAGATGCTAGTACAACGCCATAACGTTTAGCTCCCTCTACCGTAACTAGTCGACGGTTTACGTCTTGCCGAACTAACTCAGGATCGCGAGCAAAGGGATCACCCCAACCGCCACCGCCCCATGTGTTGAAATACAAAACGTCACCCGTCTTAACTTTAACGCCCTCAACCTTTGATGGAAGCCATTGCTCAGAACCATCAGATCGAACAAGCTTCTTGGTCGATCTCAATCCTGTCTCTCCCCCCAATACTCCCCAAGGGTAAGTCAGCCAACGGTCATCATGAATGCCCACGTCTCCATCACATAAGAAGCGATAGGCCACCGTTAGGCCATTGCCGCCTCGATGCAATCCGGCACCCCCAGAATCTGGGATGGTTTCATAACGCTCAATTCGCAATGGATAATACGATTCGATAAATTCATTGGGTACATTGGTGAAACCGGGCCATAAACTATGACCATCCGGCCCATCGCCAATAGGTCGACCAGGAATGCCACCAAAACCAATTTGAAATAACTGGAACCATTCGCTGCCTTTCCCTGGGCGAGTATCGTAGCCCGAGAAAAACAAGTGCGGCGAGTCAGAAAACCCTGCCGCGTTAAGCATCATCTCAGGTGCACCCATACCCAAAAGAGCTCCAAGCACGTCAAATATACGACCTAAAGCATGGGTTCGACCCGACAATGCGGCTGGATAATTAGGCTTTAACAAGGTTCCCTGTGGAATGCGAACATCTACCAGATCATAAAACCCATCATTAAATACAATTTGAGGGTCCACAACGTTAATGGTGAACGAACCAAAGAACATTTTAAACATGTCTTCATTTAGAAAGAAGTTAACCGAACTCTGAGCTTGAGGGTCAGTGCCGGCAAAATCAAAAATCGCCTTCTCACCCTCTCGCCACATCGTGCACTTGATTTTATAAGGCCCCATGCCCATGCCATCGTCGCAGAGATAATCTTCAAACATTCGCGGCTCTTCCGGAATGAACATCCCAATAATATGCTTCATTGCGTCATAATTGCGTTGCAGCATAATATCCATGGTTGAATGAAAAACGTCATCACCAAAACGTACAGCCAACTCTACGCAACGTTTAGCTGCTGTATTACAGGCTGCTACCAAAGCATTAAGATCAAAACGATTCCATTGTGGAGTGCGTACATTGTGTAAAATCAGTTCCAATAGATCCGATTGCAACACACCTTTTTTATACAGCTTTGTCGGCGGAATACGGATGCCTTCCTGAAAGATAGTGGTAGCTTCAATTGGAATAGAGCCCGGTACCATGCCTCCGTTATCTGACATATGCCCAAACATAGCCGACCAAGCAATATGCCGACCATCTTTAAAGACAGGAACCAAGACCACCCAATCGGGCAGATGCGAAACAGCGGCATTACACATGTAGGGGTCATTAGTAAGAATAATATCCCCTTCTTCGATTTTGTCATCATAGGCCTCCAAAAATGGCCCGATGAATGAACCGAACTGCCCCACAACCATTTTTCCTTCTTTATTTGCGATCATCGGAAAGCAGTCACCCTGCTCACGGATACCAGGCGACATAGCTGTTCTAAACACTACAGCATCCATTTCTTCCCGCGCATTCCGAAGGGCATTTTCAATGATGTCAACGGTGACTCCATCAACTGCGACTTGTTTTAAAGGATTTGTATTAGTTTCTAATAGTCTCGCGGTCATGATTATTTACCCCTCTTGACAGGATTAATAAGTAGATTGCCAATTGCATCTACTGTGGCGACGAAGCCCGGCAGTATTACTGTGGTGGAGTCCATCTCTACAACAATCGCAGGCCCTGCGACCTCCAACCCAATATTAAGTTTGTTTCTATCGTAGATATTGGCGTCGTACCAGTCACCCTCGTAATAGAAACGGCTTTCAATAATTTTGCATTCCTCAAGGCTCATCCCAGTCTGACCAATCTGACGCTCGGCAATAG
>CAWKZU010000060.1:0-5349 GCA_963854585.1 Gammaproteobacteria bacterium
CTTTATCAAGATTTTTCTTAGCCCAGGCCGGAAAATCACGGAAGGTTTTTGTCTGTGGATCAATGGCATTTTTAAAAGTACCGATCTCAACTTCATAATCATTACGCGTATCTACAACCACTACATCTGGATCAGAAATAAGCGCGTTCCATTCACTAGGTTTAACGTAAGTTCCGACGACCTGTTTAGGATCTATGCCCTCAACACCCATGGTGACAATCTCTTTCTTTAGCTTCACCTTAGAACGATAGAATGGAATTTCACTATGAAAAGAGTTCTTCTGATCGATATTGGACAGCTCTGGTTGCTGCTCTAACCATGTAAGCACCGATTGCACGTCATTGGGTAACCCAGAAATAGTGCCATTGATACCTTCCCCTGCAAGTAATAATGTACCAAACACATTGCAATCAGACATGAGCTTTTGCAGCGGTGCCTGAAGATCTTCAAAATCAGGTAACGACACAAATTTGTACAGTGCGCAGGTGAGATATTTATCTGACATCAACATTCCTAACTTATGATCGCGTTACCGATGATACTTAAAGGTGCCATTGTAACAAATCAACGCTTTTATCAGTCCCTAATCAAGATTTAATTATACCAGCCCAAGATAAATTTCCTGCCTGATGCCCCTTGCAATGAGTCACCCATCTCCTAAAATTCGCTGACCCGGATATGCTCCTTCAACGAGCTCACCATTACTAACCACCAATTGACCACCAACAATCACATAAGGAATGCCAGTGGGACGCAGATAAGGGTCGCCATAAACTGCATTAGCTTGCACAGTGGTGGGATCAAAAATAACAATGTCGGCATCGGCCCCCTGCTGAATGCGCCCTTTTTTATCAAAATCAGTAGATGCTTGGGATAACCACTGCGCTTGATAGAGGCTCATTCGGGCCAATCCGTCTGACAGGGTTAATAACTTGGTATCACGAACGTAATGACCCAATACTCGAGAGAAAGTGCCGGCAACATTAGGGTTCGTTTTAATACTCAAATTAACCGCCGGCAAGGCATCGGTTGCGACCATCATTCGCGGCCACTGCAAGGCCGTTTTCATCCATTCTTCTTTGACATAGTGATGATTAACCGAACCTCCAGGTTGTTCTCTTGAATACTTTTCCCAAGTTTCTTTAGTCAGCCATTCGCCCGTAGCGATCCATTGAACATCTTCATAGGTAATATCAAACATACCCTGCCAATCACGATGACGAAACACATCGGCCGAGATACTGGTGCCGCCAGCAGCATAGGAAAGGGTTTCGGTAGCAATATTAGCGCCAGCTTGATTCGCTTTGTCAATCATCTCCAACCATTCACCCACTCTACCCATAGCGTTATGAGTGACATGCACCACAAATAGCGGCGCATTGGTTTCTTTTGCTAGGTTAATCACTTCGATCAAACCCGCGTTATCGCCCGTATAACCACGGCGAACATGAACGTGAATCGGCACCTGCCTATCGCCGGCCACCTCAAACAACATGCGCAGTTCATCCTCTGATACCGCCGAGGTAAGATAATCGAGCAGTAGGCCAATACCCAAACCACCCTCGTCGATACCCTGGTTTATCATTACTCGCATGGCTTGAATTTGTTCTTTATTGGCTGGCGTTGTCCAAGATTTTCCATCCATACGGAACGGATCAGTACTACCGAAAAGGTATTCTGTCTTTAGGTTTTCCATGACCTTTGACCTGACAGCATAGTGTGCCACCGACGCCCCGTAATTTAGCTGGGCGCCGTCTTTGTAATCTTGCCCAAAAAAACTCACCGGGAAAGCGCCCGCCTCCATATCCAGCTGAGTCGTGACGCCATCCAGTAGATTCATGCGCTGTCCCAGTTTGGTGGGTGTGTGGCTATGAATATCTATAAAGCCAGGTGCAACAACCAAGCCTTTAGCGTTGACCGTCTTCACTCCCATCAGCGGCTTGAATGAGATAGATTTAATGGTGCCAGCATTAATGCCTAGGTGGCGAATACCATCAAGACCGGTTTCTGGGTCCACCACTCTTCCGTTGGCTATAACCAAATCGTAATCTTGCGCATTGACCTGTACATTAAATACAGACATCACTAATAACAAAAACTGAAAGAATCGTACCCTAAACATTTATTTGTCCTTTGGTCGTTATTTTATAATCTGCAGAAACCCACACCCCCTCTGCGCCCTCTTTATCGCAGTCTGATGACTACTCGTCCTATTTTTGGCTAATTTTACTCCTTAAGTAATGCTTTTAAACGATTTAACTATTAAAATCACGCTAACAACAAATAAATGATTAGATTATTAGGGAAAGCTATGAACACAGTTAAATTATTTTCTTGGACTTCACGATTCACTACCATTTCATTTTTATCCCTAGTCCTTGTAGCTTGTGGTGGTGGGGGCGGCGGATCTACACCTGTTAATCCCCCAGTCTCAGACACAACAGCGCCAGTAATAACGCTACTGGGCTCAGCATCAGTGGACCATGAACAGGGAACCACCTATACCGATGAGGGCGCTACAGCTTCTGACAATGTAGACGGCACCGTGTCAGTATCAACCTCAGGAAGCGTTGGCCCTGACGCCGGTACTTATACTATTTCCTATAGCGCATCTGATGCCGCTGGCAATACTGCTACAGCTACAAGAACGGTTACCGTGGCAGACACTCAACCACCGACTATCACCTTGAACGGTGAATCGGACGTTTCTCATAAGCAAGGCACGAGCTATGTCGATGATGGTGCCACAGCGACTGATGTGGTAGATGGGACGGTCGAAGTGACGACCACAGGGACCGTCGGTACTGAATTAGGTGATTACAGTCTGACATTCACCGCTGCCGATTCTGCAGGCAACACTGCTACGGAAGCGAGAACCGTGACTGTCATTGCGTCTGACACACCACAGGCTATTAGTCAGTCGGTATTTGACGATGGCCAAGCGAATGTTGCTTTCGACGCTGGTCTGAACGGCCAAGATTCGACTAACAACTGGAGTACCTCATGTAGTCAAGATGGCGGCCTTGCTTGCCCCAATCTGAACTGGGAAATCGTACAAGATACCGACCGTGGCGATGTATTACAGATCGAGCATAGCTCTGCGGGACAGCAGGCCATATTCTTTATTAAGACTAATTCTCCGATGGATCTAAGCGCTTATTCCACAGGCAATATCATATTTGATCTCAAAACCGTCAGCGGCGACAGTAATTACACCATGAAAATTGACTGCGTTTATCCCTGCACCTCAGGTGACAAAGCAATCGGTAGTCATGGGACTTCAGGCTGGGAAACGGTCACGGTTTCAGTCGCAGACCTCGTAGCAACAGGCTTGCAACTAGTGGCGGTCGATACCGGTATCGTAATCTGGGCGACAGCCTATACCAACACTATCTTTCAGCTGGACAATGTTCGCTGGGAAGGCATCGATGACGGATCGGGTGGACCACCAATGGGTGGAGATGATGGGTGGGACATCCCTGACTTCACGGGATATCAATCAGCAACCAGCTATGAGGGTTACAGCCAGGTTTGGTCTGATGAATTTAACGGCACCACCATTAATACCGATGACTGGGGCTATGATATTGGCGGCGGTGGTTGGGGAAACAACGAACTTGAGTTCTACACTAATCGCAATGCCTACCTAAAAGATGGCCAGTTAGTCATCAGAGCGGATAAAGAAAGTTATGGTGGACGCGAATATACGTCTTCTCGCTTAAAAACCCAGGGAAAGAAAAACTTCCAATATGGTCGCATCGATATTCGTGCTCGCCTTCCTGAAGGTCAAGGAATGTGGCCTGCGCTATGGATGCTGGGGAAGAATATCACTGAGGTGAGTTGGCCAAACAGTGGTGAAATTGACATCATGGAAATGATCGGTGGCAGTGGTCGAGAAAACACCGTGAATGCACATGCCTGGTGGTCTAATAGCGACGGCAGTAATGCGGATTATGGTGGTTACAAAACCCTGGCGGCCGGCGAAACCCTAGCCAGCAGTTATCACGTGTTTAGCCTGGCTTGGACAAGCAGCTCCCTTATTTGGTACATCGATGATATGCAGTATCACATTATGGATATTACCCCAGCTGGCCTAGCCGCTTTTCAAGCTGAGTTTTTCTTTATATTTAATGTTGCAGTAGGCGGAAATTGGCCCGGAAATCCAAATTCTTCAACAGTCTTCCCTCAACGTATGGTAGTTGACTACGTGCGGGTATTTCAAAAGGACTAGTTGAATAATAGCGGCGTCCAAAAATATCGTCTTGAGGAGAGAAAGACTTTGAAGAAAGAGCATGCGTGATTTTTTAGCCGGTCTGTTCGGCGGCTATCTAGCCCTATGCTCTGCCCTTGGTTGGGCTGGGACGGTGCAACCTGTGGCGGCTATAGACCCAACAAAGTGGTTTCAGGAGACGCTACTGCCTGATGGCAGTAGCTGGCACAACGAAGAACAGCAGCACTATACTAATCGTATTGAAAATGCCTATGTCAGTGATGGCACTTTAAAAATTAAAGCTATTAAAGAGACGTTTAAAGATCAAGGTGTGGTTAAAGAATATACGTCGGCGCGGTTAAATTCTAAATTTGCATTTACGTACGGTCGTGTGGAAGTCCGAGCAAGAGCCCCTGCAGGGCAGGGTACATGGCCTGCAATTTGGATGTTGGCAAAAAATATTAATGCGCACAGCACTTATTTTGAATCCCTTGGATTTGGCGAAATATCTTGGCCTGACTGTGGTGAAATTGACATCATGGAGCATTGGGGCAGCAATCAAAACTATGCTCAAAGCGCAATCCACACTCGATCAAGTCATGGAAATACAGTTAACCTAGGTGGGCAGTACCTGCCAACGATATCATCTGAATTCCACAGTTACACGCTAGATTGGACAGCTGAAAAATTAGTTTTTGAGGTCGATGGAGTGCATCATTATACCTATAACCCAACTATAAAAAATAATGCCACTTGGCCCTTTGACAGCCCGCAATACCTGCTGCTCAACTTTGCCATTGAAAATATCATTGATCCTGACTTTAAAGAAGATACCTTTGATATCGATCATGTTCGCATCTACAATCAGGCGGGCACATTAATCTTCGTTGATGAATTTAACTAAATCGACTGATTAATGTCTAACAAGGTTTTTAAAGGGTCGGCCGCTTGAGTAATAGGTCGACCAATAACGAGGTAATCACTACCCATAGCCATTGCATCAACTGGCGTAACAATTCGTCGTTGATCATCTGCCGCGTTGCCATCTAGGCGAATACCTGGCGTAACTAATTTAAAATTCTTCCCCAGTGCGACTTTTAAGCTTGACGATTCTTGGGCGGAACAAACAACACCATCAA
>CAWKZU010000061.1:0-5317 GCA_963854585.1 Gammaproteobacteria bacterium
CTTTTTGGTGTTGCGGAGCCTAAAGACTCTTGCTGTGCGTATGGAGCGACATTGCAAAAATGCTATGCAAATAGCGACTTATTTGGAAAGTCATTCAGCGGTTGAGAAAGTTTATTACCCTGGCCTTGAAAGTCACCCTCATCATGATTTGGCAAAACGTCAAATGAATGGATTTGGTGGCATGATAAGTGTTGTCTTAAAGGGTGGTTTAGCCAGTGCCACTGCCTTTCTTGAAAGTACCGAGGTGTTCGCTCTTGCTGAAAGCCTAGGGGGTGTCGAAAGCCTGGTGGAGCATCCAGCAATCATGACTCATGCGGCGGTTCCTGAGGCTATACGCAATGAAATTGGTATTGTTGATGGCTTGGTGCGGCTGTCTGTTGGCATTGAAACCTTAGATGACTTAATGATAGACCTGGCCAACGCACTGAAGGCCGTATAGGCGATGAGGTTCTCTTTCTTCGCTATATAGTGTCTTAAAAGGCTCTAAAGAAAATGTTATCTATCGTTTCTTTCGAAGCTGATGAGGGGCGACTTAAAGTATGGACTTGGTTGGTAAGCATTATGGCTGATCGTGACACATAAAGGGGATGAATATGCAGGATAAACAGCGATCTTTGGTCGGCAAGATGGCTATAGTGACGGGCGCGGCGAGCGGTATTGGCGCGGGTATAGCGCGATTATTAGCGGCTCATGGGTGCCGTGTGGTGATAGCCGATGTCGACAAGGTAGAGGGCCGGCGAATAGCTGAAGAATTCGATGGCAACGGCTATTTTTGTCATCTCGACGTCACCTCCGAGGACAGTTGGCTGGCGCTAATGAGCGAGGTTAACAGACACTGGGGAGCCGTTGACATTTTGGTTAACAATGCTGGTATTGGCTCTGCTGAGTCGATCGAAGAGGTATCACTGGATGTCTGGCACCAGATTTTAGAGGTTAACACCACCGGTGTTTTCCTCGGCTGCCGCTGCGCTATTCAGAGTATGAAAAATAGTGGTGGTGGTAGTATCATCAATATATCTTCGGCGCTAGGATTGCGTCCGCTGAGCAGCACACCAGCCTATGGCGCGAGCAAGGCCGCGGTGGTTAACTTGACCAAGACCACGGCATTACAGTGCGCTGAGAAGGGCTATCAGATACGTTGCAATGCGATTAATCCCGGTTTTATCATGACGCCGCTATTGGAGAACGCCATGGCCGCGGCGGAGGATCCGGACGCATTGCTCAAGGGTTACAGTGACCTGCATCCGATGGGTTGCGTTGGCAGTATTGACGACGTTGCGCAGGCGGCGCTATTTCTGGCTGGTGATGAATCGCAGTTTATCACTGGTATCGCCTTGCCGGTGGATGGTGGCATGACCATTTAGCTGAGCTGCCGTTTCAGACTACCAATCCTTTGGAGTAGACAAAACACTAGGCCTTTTTTCGAGACAAAAGCCTTGATGCTGTCTACTAGTTTTCCTGGGCATTGATAAATACCTGTGCGTCCGCGATGCCGCCAGCATTAATAACATTAATGTAGCCAAGTTCATCTAATATTGTTTTAGCTTTTTCTGACCGACCACCACTGCGGCAATAAACATAAATAGTTTCATCTTTGTCAGTAGTGATGTCGCTTATACGCGCACTAATGTCTTGCCACTCAATATGCTTAGCCTCGACAAGATGCCCTGTGTCCCACTCGGCGGTGGTCCTTACGTCGATGATCAATGGTGAATCTCCTTTGTCAGCTATTGTGAGTACACAGATCAATAACAAGCTGATCATCAGTAATATTTTGTTCATTATTTCACCTATCTAATGAGACCTTGAATAACTATCTTATACTTAGTCAGTTATTTTAAATAGCGCTAAACAACCATGGCCGAAAATATATCGCGACGATAAATGTATGAGGTAATCGACAGATATATCTATGATATCCTATTGTTTTTATGAGTTTGGTTAATTTCTATAACTCTGTGCAACTTCGTGAATTTAGATAGCGGGCATTGTCATGATTAAATTGAGAAAAGAAACCTTAGAGTCTCACTTTCCAACTATGGTGATGGTTCGGGATTATGGTGGTGCAGAAGCCCTAAATTGCGATTTAGAAAAGACTATCAAGGAGCTAAGCATTGATCTGAGTCTAACCAATCGAAATGCTGCAACCAACGGTGATAGTACAACCAAAGGCGGCTTTCAGACGCCCGCTGATATGGTTTTCCTTGATCTGAAGAGCGAGTCAGTTAGTTACCTGAAAAATCATATTATTTTGCCCGCTATTGAAGAATATTTACTCCAAGTGTTTAACGTAGATCCTCTGTATACGCCATTTAAAGTGAAGAGTTGGGCTAATCGGCTAGGCGACGGGGATTGGCAAAGCCCTCATATGCACCCTAAAGAATACACGCTAATTTCAGGAATCTATTATGTTGAGGTTCCCGAAACCGCGGCGCCGGCGGGGCACTTAGAATTTATTAATCCAGCATTAGCTTCAGTCGCTATTGGTGGGCAAATGTCTTCTCGGTTACACGAGCCGAAAAATGGGCAAGTCTTGCTCTTTCCGCCACATTACATGCATTTTGTACATCCAATGAAAGGTAAAGCTATACGTTCAGTGATTGCTTTTGATGTTAGTCTAGAACACTAATAGAGATTGGCAGAGTGTTATTAGTTTACAAGCCTACGTCTATATTGGGCTATGCGGCGAATAATGGCATTATAGGTTCTATATTAGGGTTAATATTAACTGGATATCTATTCGCAATTCAGAGATTTGTGTCTACTGGAATAACTTATGATGTATTCGGCTAGTTTAACTTTTAGTAGGTCAATCAGAGGGGAGTTTAAGGTTTGAAATACTCCCTCCAATAAGGAGATGTTATGTTCATTTCACGGTTTAAATGTTTGTCCGTTACGTGGTTGCTACTAGCGATATCTAGCTATTCTTTCAGTGCCGACATTAACATACCGTTTGGCGAAAAGGCATTTGAAATTTATAAGACTTCAGTGGAGATGCGGACTGCAGAGGGTCAAAGGCAAGTGCCTACATTGGCACGATATTTAGCATCAGAGTTTAAAAAAGGTGGTTTTCCTGAAGCGGATATACATGTGCTCGAGATAGAGGACACTGCGGCGCTTGTGGTGAGGTATCGGGGTGATGGTTCCTTAGGTAAAAAGCCGATTAGTATCTCAGCCCATATGGATGTTGTTGACGCCTTGCGTGAAGATTGGGATCGTGATCCTTTCACCTTAGTTGAAGAAAATGGCTATTATTTTGGGCGTGGTACGGTTGATGATAAGTTAGGTATGACCGCAGTTACCGCCGGATTTTTGCGGCTTAAAGCTGAAGGATGGGTGCCCGGGCGCGATCTGATTATCGCCTTTTCTGGTGATGAAGAAACCACGATGAACAGCACCAAGGCACTGGTCAATGAGTATCGAGCGCTCACTGACAGCGAATTTGTTTTAAATGCCGACGCCGGTGGAGCATCGATCCCTGAATCAGGTGGTCGACCCGCGAGTTTTGGAATGCAAGCAGCGGAAAAAACCTATGTTACTTGGGATATGACGTTTCGTAATCCCGGTGGACATAGCAGTCGGCCGAGAGAAGACAATGCCATCTATGATCTTGCTCAAGCGTTGGCCAAGATTCAGAGCTATAAGTTTCCGGTGAGTTATAACGATCTGACTTTGGCTTATTTCAAGGGCACAGGCGCTCGTACTGAAGGAAAATTAGGTAAGGCAATGCTAAATTTTTCCGCTAACCCAAAAGATTCCACTGCGATTGAAATACTGCGGGCGAATAGCAGCTTTGTGGGTACTTTAGGAACTACTTGTGTAGCCACAATGCTTAGAGCTGGTCATGCCGAAAATGCCTTACCTCAGTCCGCTACAGCCACCGTCAATTGTCGTGTGTTTCCTGGCACGGGTGTTGAAGAAACACTCAGCCAACTTAAGGTTATAGTTAATAACCCAGCAGTTGAGTTTGTGCTTTTAGATGAAGTTACTGAGACCGATGCCTCGCCCTTGCGCCAAGATGTCATAGTGGCCTTGCAGAAAGCCATTGATGTTAAATATCCTGGATTAGAAATCATCCCCAGCATGTCCTCGGGCGGCACGGATGGAATGCATTTTAGGGCCGCAGGAATTCCTAGTTACGGCGTAAATGGCCAATATAGTAAGTCAAGCGACAGTTTCTCTCATGGTTTGAATGAACGCGTATTGGTCGAAAGTTTTTACGATAACATTGCGCACTGGTATGTACTTTTGCAAGCAGTTGCTGGGAAGGACTAACGCGGTAGTCATTATAAACATTTGAAAATTTTTCAGCATCGCTAGTCAAATCTTCTATCCGGCCTTGTCTGTCTAGACATCACGACGGGCACTCGCGAGCTGCTATTTAGCCAAGCTATGGGCCTGAGAGAGCAGGACTTTACCGACTGATTTATTTTGACGGTGATTGAGGGCTATAAGCCGTGCAATGTTTTGGTTTCAAGAAAATCTTCTAACCCCATTACTCCGCCTTCGCGACCATTGCCTGATTGCTTGTAGCCACCAAAAGGCGAACCATAATTATAACCCCCTCCATTGATGTGAACGGCTCCAGCGCGCAGCTGAGCGGCAACACGTACGGCTCGTGCCGCATCGCCAGTCTGGAGATAGGCAGCCAGTCCATAGGGGGTGTCATTGGCTATAGCTATTGCTTCGGCCTCATTATCGAACGGAATGATAACTAAAACCGGGCCAAAGATTTCTTCTTGGGCAATGCGCATGTCATTTGATACATCTGAAAATACAGTGGGTTTAACAAACCAACCTGTCTCAAACCCCTCAGGCTTACCTAGGCCGCCAGTCAAAAGAGTGGCGCCTTCCCCGATACCAACACTAATCATTGCTTGCACTCGATCAAACTGAATACGATCAAAAAGTGGACCAAGGTGATCACCCTCTAACTCTGGATCACATACTTTTATTGCTTCTGCGGCGCGTTTTGCAATTTCCACTACTTCGCCGTAACACTCACGCTCTACTAAAAGCCGCGTCGGCGCGTCACAGGATTGACCCGTGTTCAACATACACTCACTTACTGAAGCTGTTATCTGTGACTCAAGATCACAATCAGTAAATACAAGGTTAGGAGACTTACCACCAAGCTCTAAGGTTACACGTTTAATTGTCTCTGCAGCGTCGCGAGTTATTGCTCTTCCTGCGCGCGTCGAACCGGTGAAGGACATCATCTGAATATCCTCATGAAGCGATAGGGCAGAGCCAACAGTCTCTCCATCACCATTAACAAAATTGAAAACCCCCGGTGGATATCCTGCTTCATGGATAA
>CAWKZU010000062.1:0-5314 GCA_963854585.1 Gammaproteobacteria bacterium
GAGGAATTAAAGTAATCAACATTAATTCCGGCCAAGGTGCCCGTAGCCGTTCTCAGAATATCTGGACCATTGATGTCAGCGAGGATCTTACCTTGCGCATTTTCAACCGTAATTAGGTCGGTGTAATCCACCGTCCAGTAATCAAGTTTAAAATCAAGGCTATCAGTCGGTTGAACAATTATGCCGACGTTAAAGTTGTCAGACTCTTCAGCTTTAAGATCAGGAGACCCTGATTGCGTAACGCGTATAAAGGCGGTACCGCCTTTAGCTGTTCCATCGGCATTGTAATCCTGTATTCCTTCCAACTGAACAATTTGAGCGTTTATCTGCGAAAGAGAGGGCTCACGGAATGCCGTACTTGCCGAAGCGCGCAGAGCAACATGCTCTGAAACCTGCCAGCGCACCGCAAGCTTCGGATCAACACTACTGCCACTGTCTAGACTTTCATAACGGACCGCGGTAGTGAACTCTATAGCTTCACCCAGTGGAATTTTAGCTTCAGCAAACGCCGAATAGCCCGAGCGAGACTGATCTATCTCGGATACACCGCCCAAGAAAATCAAATCAATCGGAACGGGATTCCCATTAGCATCAAAAGTTATCTCATAGAGATCATCCGTCTCGGCTTTATATCCCTCACGCCTAAGCTGGATTCCTGCAGCCATCTCAACGACGGAACCAGAAGCCAGAGTCATGAGATCGCCGGTTATTACCCCGTCAATCACTGTAAGGTCAGTTGTACGCTGAGTCTCAGTCATGTAACTCAGGTGATCATAGAGAGCCTGACTGTTATTTTCAGGAACAAAGGGATCATAAAATTCATCACCATTGGGTCCACCTTGGCCAATAAAGGCACTTTCAAGTCTGGAGGCGATGGTATCTGGCTGAAATGCCTTGTACTTATTACTACTGTGAGTCACTGCAGTATTCCAAGCCCAATCGTTTTCAAGTGTACCGTTTAAACTAATGGACGTTCGGAAGGTATCATTCTCACGCGGTGCGTTGGGTGAAGGATAGCCAAACGCAAAAGGTCGTCCCAACCAAGCCAGCGGCACACCGATTGGGTTACTTGGGTGAGCACCTCCGATCACAGGGAATGTTAAATCAGGGTAACTTGGTGACTGGGGATTTTCAGTCACTTCATTGCTGCTGTAGCCAAGGTCAGCGGAAAGCTCTACACCATTAGCAAAATCATGAGTTAAATTAGCATATACCTGAGTTCGAGTTTCGGCGGCAACAAGATTGAATCGCGGACCATAGGCAAAGCCACATAAAATATCGCCGATTGGTCGACCTTCTGAGTAACTTGAACAGTTTGCGTTGGGAATGTATTGCCCCGGAGTATAAGTGCCTGCGTATGGGCCAGAATCAACAGTAACACTCGGTAAACCGACCACATGTGGCAGCGCAATAAAGCTACTGCCCAGAGAACTATTTGCCTGATCGACTAAATTAGGACGATCGGCTGCACTTAATGCCGAGCGATCAAGATAGTTACCTGCAAAAGTCACGTGAGTGGTGTCATTCCCGCGACCCCATATAAAGCCCACTGAGTTGTCGTCTTGATCTCCGTCACTAACCTGTTGAGTACTGGCACTCAACTCAAAACCATCAAAATCTTTGCGCAAAATCAAATTAACCACGCCGGCGATAGCATCAGACCCATAGGTTGACGCGGCACCTTCTTTTAATACTTCGACACGTTCTAAGGCATTAATCGGAATGCTGCTAGTATCGACGAATACACTCCCATCATTGGCTAGTGCTCCGGAGATTGTCTGCCGTCGACCATTAATAAGTACTAACGTAGAACTCAAGCCTAGGCCTCGAAGATTGATATTTGCGGTTCCTTGAGTGGAGCCCTGTGTAAATGAATCCGTCTGATTTTCTGCCCCAGAGCTGATGGCTAGGTTGGCAATAACATCGGCAACGGAGTTTGCCCCGATCCCTTCGATAAAACTTCTATCTAAGACCTGAACAGGCAGCGCAGAGTCGCCTGGAGTTCCTTTGATATAGGATCCGGTAACTACAATTTCTTCCAGTTTTTCTTCTTGTGCCAAGGTGAACGAACTTACTGATAATAGTGGTACCACAGCCAACGCTGCGATTCTTTTAATTGTCATTTACTGCCCCTGAGTTTAGTTAAAATATGTCTTATTATGTGAGCTTCATTATTATATCAAAACTGACATAAGATGTACTAAGTGTCAATATTATTTGTTAAAGGATATCCATTAAGGAGAACTGACCTATTAATGTAACAGATCAACTCAGCCGCTTTTGCTATAAGCCACGACCTCGCAGTCACCTACAAGGCTAGACATCGGAAGTGCTTGTCATTTTCCCTATTGAGACGGAGGCGGCACTCACCGTTAGTCACAAATCAGGTTAAGTTGCTCAACGACTGCGTGACGGACTTTTAAAAAAACATCATTTCATGCTTTAAATGATAATATTTTTACGATCATTGAACCGTGCTCGATCGTGCAGCATCATAAACATAATGATACTTCTGTCAACCATTAGTATCATTTTTGGTTAACTGCAGGATTTAGCGATTGAGATAGTGACTAGCCTGATAACCTACCCTCTATCGGTCAGGAAAAATCAAACTAGATAGCTCTTCAATTATTCGACGGGTCGAACATGCAATAGTTGCGCTGTTTTGTAATTACCTGACATCCCTCCAACCTCCTAACGATTAGTGTCCGCCCTAAAGAGGTAGATACTTAATATTTAGGCTAGATTGATATAAATCACCCATTTAATATCACATATATTTGTCAGAAATAGACTTCCATTCATCGCTTTTTCCGGCTTCTTAGCTAACGCCTGCGCAACGAAATCCTGTATACGGAACAATTGAAAACTTAGTTACCCGGACGGGTCACCTTATAGGCCCAATAAATAAATATAAACTGAAACACCAACCTTATATAGAGCAATGACGGTGAGATCTCTGGAAATAAGTCAGTGTTGAGCGCCATATGTATATTGGCAGGGAAAACGGCTATTAACAACGCCACAAGGCCCCACCCTGCTGCAGAACGAAGGCGCGGAATAAGCACTGAGATGCCGCCTAAAACCTCAAAAAACCCACTGATATACACCGCTTCTGAATGCAACGGCAAGTAGGCAGGCATTATGGCAAGATAGAACTCAGGATTTATAAAGTGGTCGACACCCACATTAACAAAGAACGCCGATAGCAGTATTAGCAACAATGCTTTGACCCAGCTACGCGGAAGCTCCAGCTTACCCAAGATTCGTTTAACCGACATACGATTCCTATTAATTGACGCCAACGGAGCCAAACTCATCAACAAGCCGAGCTGTTAACTGTTTTTGCTCAGCGCGAACGTCAAATTTATTGCAAAATCCATCGTTCCAAGCATTGTGAGTATCTAGCTGAGGGTCTCCTACGTTGATTAATGATTCCCATACGATCATGCACTTTTCAAGGTCGGTGGATGACGAATGGTCCGCTATACTATTTAACAATGACGGCATAGTTTTATCCTCAACGCTCATACGCAGTAAGTCGTCTTTGTCCAAGTGGATATAAGCAGGATTCGCCGCGGTAAACGGACTCCATTGCAGAGCACCACCTGTATCTGGAATGCCTGACCGAGCAAATTCACTCCATGCACTCATCACTGTAGCCTCCATCTCGGCCCGCGCTGGAACCTCAGGATAAATATAAGAGGAGATTGGGCCATAGTTATACTGCCCGGTAACAAAAGCGATATCGGTCCCGTGAGCGGCTCCAATAATGTTAGGGAAATCAGCAAAAATAGAGGTATCCTGATGATCCCAATCAAAGCGGTAAGCATATAGATGTTCATAACCCGCAGTCTCAAGCGCCTGCAACGGAATATCAGCACCGCGAAGCTTCCAGCCATGTGAGCGTGTGCGTACCCAAAACTCAAAAAGATCAGGCTGTTTCACTTTAAATGCCGGTGGTAAGAGCTTGGTAAAAGGATAACTCACGTCGACAAAGTAACGGTGTAATCCCAACCAAAGGGAGACTTCATCCTTAGTCGCACCCGCTATAACAGGTATATTTTTAGCATATTCTTTAAGACCTAAGGCCCCTAACAGCCCGACCTCAGGGATAACAATTCCGTCAATCGTCGTGAGGGGCACATTATCTACGCCGTCTCCTGTGTAATAAAGAGCAACAAGCACTCGAGCATCTGTACTCTTGAGAAGGTTTCGCATCTGCTTTGAGTTTGCGGCCACATTAGAACCCGCATTAAGTTGCTTGGAAATTTGCCAAGCACCGCGTTCAATTAACACATTTTGGCCATTCTCGTTATAGGCATCTTGTTTTGGAGAGCTGGTGGTATAACCCGATTGAGAAATGGCTCGATGAAACAATCCCTCGGCCAACGGTGATGCCAACAAAGCAAACACATTATGACCACCGGCAGATTCGCCGAAGATAGTCACATTTTGAGCATCGCCACCAAACTGAGCGATGTTACCCTGAACCCACTTTAAGGATTCTATGATATCTAAGGTTCCAAAATTAGACGTTTTGTCTAAACCTTTTTGCTCGCCTTGAATAGCTGGATGCGTGAACCAGCCTAGAGCCCCCAGTCGATAGTTAGTAGTGACCACCACCACGCCCTGCGCAGCAACAAGGCGAGTAAAGTCGTAATAGTCTTTAAGTCCCGTGGTATTGCCACCTCCGTGGATCCAGAACATTACGGGGTATGATTTGCTCGCAAAGTCAGCAGGAGCCTTTATATCGAGGTACAAGCAATCTTCCAGACCGACGATACCCTCGCCGTCAGCACCAGCATAGTCACTTGATTTTTGCACACAAGATGTGTCTTCTTTCTCAACGATTATATCAACCGGAGCATCAATCGCACGAGGAGCCCGCCAGCGCAAATCCCCTACAGGAGGCTGAGCGAAGGGAATGTCAAACCAAGACACGACGGACGCTGAGGTTATATCGCTACCCCCACTCGTTATTCGCTGCCCCTGAACAATACCACCAGAAGACTGTATACGATAAGCCTCAGGCTTTTCCGTCACGGGCTCGCCACGATCAAACCATGCACAAGCGCCCAAAAAGACGCACGTTGTTAATATCAAAAATCGCACCATCAATGTCACCCCTATCTTACTGGTCACTGCCTGCTGACTGACAGGCTAGAGAAAAACTATTCTTAGAATATGTAAGTTACGCAATAGCTTACGAGACCGATCAAAAAGATACCATAGCCAAGCCTGACTATGTAGTCCCGTCTGTCGAAAATTGTAGTTCAGCAAGGCGGGCGTATAAAGGACTTGCTGATAGGAG
>CAWKZU010000063.1:0-4986 GCA_963854585.1 Gammaproteobacteria bacterium
TCCACGAACTGCGCAGTGGTAAGAACAGCTTTCACAGCGCCAATACCCTGCCCACAACCCCAAATATCTTTCCATGCCTTTGCATCAGAGTTGCCTCCAGAGCCAAAGTCCATTTTAGAGGGATCGCTCTCTGGGAGATTATCTGGATCCATTCCCGCAGAGACGATAGAGGGTTTTAGATAGTTGCCATGCACACCGGTAAATAGGCTGCTTAACATAATGTCATCTGCATTATTATCGACGATAGACTGTTTGTAGGGCTGCTCGGCATTGGCTTCAGTTGTGGCGATAAAGGCTGACCCAATATAGGCTAGATCAGCACCCATGGCTTGTGAGGCCAACACTGCGTCTCCATTGGCTATGGATCCCGACAATAAAATCGGGCCATCAAACCATTCTCTTAGCTCCTGGACTAACGCGAAAGGCGATAGGCTTCCAGCATGACCACCGGCTCCTGCAGCTACAGCAATTAAACCATCAGCGCCTTTCTGTATTGCTTTTTTCGCGAAACGATTATTAATAATGTCGTGCAATACAATGCCACCGTAAGAATGTACGGCTTCATTGACAAATTCTTTCGCACCAAGAGAGGTAATAACAATAGGAACTTTCCATTTCACACACATTTCAACATCATGTTGCAACCGATTATTGGATCCATGGACAATCTGATTGACTGCAAAGGGAGCAGAGGGATTGTCAGGATTGGCTGCATCATATTCTGCTAATTCGGTGGTGATTCTTTCGAGCCAACGGTCTAGTTCAGCCTCAGGTCGTGCATTAAGCGCAGGAAAAGAGCCCACAACACCTGCTTTACACTGGGCGATCACAAGGTCTGGGTTAGAAATAATAAAAAGAGGCGCCGCGACGACAGGTAATCTTAAGCGTTGTGAAAGTATTGCGGGTAAAGCCATGGTCAAATCCTAGTAACTTATTAAGTAAAAATGAATTATCATTGGAGTGGATTCTAGCGATTTAATAGTGCCTCGCATACCTAAAGTAAAGGATCATGGTGACCCATTAGTCGCGTTAGACGAAATCTTTGAGTTTAAGCAGAATAATAATAGTCGGCCCAAGCGTGGCTAGAGTTCATAGAAAAAAGGATCACAAGGGAGTTGCTAATTTGAAGTTATTAACACCACTTGCAATGTTGACCGAGAGTGTAATCGTCTTGGCTATTGTTTGGTCTGGGTATTCTGTATTTATACTTAAAGATTTTGAGGTCTTTGGCGAGAATCATTTATTGGAAAACCTTCAGGCTTTAACCCTGATAGCGGTGCTAGCTGTATATATGGTGTCCATGCTCCAGTCACATAGGAGCGATCGACTATTGTGCGTATTTTTTGTGTGGTTGACGGTAGGGTTTTTACTTCGTGAAATCGATATTGACGAGCTTGATCTTCCGGCATTTTTGATTCAATGGGGGTCTGGCTCGGGCCGTAACTTATTGTTGGCTCTAGCCTTCGGAACCATTGTCATATCAGCATTGATGCGGTTAAGGTTTTATATTGGTTTGGCTAAACAGTTTCTAGTGAGTAAACCGGGAGTCATGACGCTAGCATCAGGCGTACTACTAATTGTTGGTGACATATGTGAGAAAGTTTCGTTTACCCATCACGTGTTCTTTGAAGAGGTATTTGAGCTAATAGCTTATGCCGTTCTATTACGCGCTGCGACCTTGCTTGTTAGGTATCCCGTGGAGCCTAAGGCCGCTATCTAGTGCGATGGAGAGACGGTTTTACTGTATTGCTTGGTTTACTCGATAGAGAAAGTTAGCCGGGCTAAAGTTTGAGTTGGCTGACACACCGGTGCCTTGCGGTAGAGTCGCAACAAAGTCAGATTGAGCGATACCTGCTGCGGTAATAGCCATTTTGCGTTCACCACTGCCATTGAGAACAGGTTGATAAAGGCTGTTACGTGCTACAACCATGTTGTTCTCAAAGTCGATCATAATATACTGCCCATCAAAGCCGATAGTTGAGTAAATAGTATTGGCCTCAGGAAATATTATTCCGTCAGGCTGCCTTATTGATCCGATAGTCCAAAATTTTAGGCCGTAACTAAAGGACCCATTGTATTCGGCGACCTGTGAGTCAGTGGTGATGTTTTTGATCTTATCGACATATGAACTAGGTAACACCTGCTCTTCATTCCATACACCATTGTTGAGGAGCAGTTGACCAAATTTGGCAAAATCCCGCGGGGTCATATCTAAACAGCAGTAAGCCAGGTAGTTACCATCAACCTGATCCGTTGAGTCATTATCCTGCCACCAATGCGCGGTAATACCTAGTTTAGAAAACAAATTAATGTCGGCATAGGTTTCAAGGTCGTTACCCGTGGCGCGATATAAGATTTCGCCAATGACCATGGTGTCACAGTTGGAATACAGCCAAGCACCGGCTTGATAGACCACAGTGCTGCTGTACCAGGGTTGTATGACTCCGGTTTCTGCGAGCTCGCGCGCCAGGCAGGCGTCCATCTGGTTGCTCGAGAAGACCAGATCGCCACCAGAGCCCTCTGCGGTTGCACAGACTCCAAGACTTCCCGTTGTTTGATCAAAGCAGGCTGTCGGCATGCCAGAGCGCATATCAAGCAACTGACGAAGAGTAATAGTCGCTCGCTCATCATCAGCCCACTCGGTGATATACACAGACGCACTTTCACTTAAAGAGGTTATTAAGCCCTGTTCCAGAGCAATACCGACTAAGACGCTAGCAAATGATTTTGCCGTGGACCAAGACGATGCCAGGCTGTCTTTATCTTTAGTGCCAAAGAGGCCATTAATTGTTGTTGCGTCGAGTCCAAGACTAGCCGTTACAGTAGCCAACTCGCCGTCAAGAATCCCGCGATAGCGCTCTTCAATCAGCTTATTATCTTTAATAACCACAGCGGCTTGCGTGAAGCTCCCGTCTCCAAAAGCATAATCAAATGCGGCATTTAATTTTGCAGAATCCATCCCAACTGACGCTGGCGTAGCTTCTTGCCACGCGTTGCAGTCAGACTGCGCGCAGGGGTCTGTTGGTGATACAGGTACGGGTGCAGGTTGGTCGCTAGAACTGCCACCACCGCCACAAGATGTCATCAATATAATGCAGATTAACCAAATCAGAGAACGCATAACACACCGTATAATTGCAATAGCCTAAGGTTATGCTAACACTTGATTTTACTAAAAGAAATGGTAATGAATTAAAGTATTCTTGGCGCCAAAATTCTAAATTATTCATATTGCGCCGCCTGTCATTCTCTCTTTATTCTTTGTCACCCTATAACAAAAAACCCCACCCTTTTGGGGTGAGGTTTTACGTATATGGTGCACTCGGGTGGATTCGAACCACCGACCGCTCGGTTCGTAGCCGAGTACTCTATCCAGCTGAGCTACGAGTGCATTTTTTCTCTCATTTCTGAGGCCGCGTACTATAGGTGAGGGGCGTGGTTGAGTCAACAAATGCCTGTTGTTGAATGTAGGTTTTTCATATTTAAAGTGCAGTCTTAAGTCTACTAGTCTGTGGTGCGTTCCTTATTATATTTGTAGCACTGTGCGGGTTAGTGTTTGTAACTAATGGGCACCCACATGGTTTCCTTAAGCTCCTCCATAACAACATAACTTGTGGACTCTTGCACTGCGGGTAGTTTTAAGATTCTGTGGCCCAGAAGTTCGCGATAGGCTGCCATATCGGCAACGCGCGCTTTAAGTAAATAGTCGTAGTTGCCAGAGACTAAAAAGCAGCTTTGAATATTCTCCAAGTCGATGACCGAGCGATGGAACTCTTCAAAGTTCTCTTGCGAGGTGTGGTTGAGGCGTATTTGAACAAAAACGACTAGTCCTGCGTTTAGCTTTTCTGGGCACACTTGGGCGCTGTAACCCAAGATATAATCGTTCCGCTCAAGCCGCTTTACCCTCTCGATACAGGGGGTTACAGATAAGCCTACTTGCTTGGCTAGGTCTGTGTAACTTATGCGACCATCTTTTTGCAGAATTCGCATTATATTACGGTCAATTTTGCCAAGTTTGTCAGTTCCTTCAGCGTCCGGTTTTGATGCCATTTTAGAAAATAACCTTTAAACAGAAAAATATATGGTTATTTTACTTATTATAGAAAAATAATCTAGTTATTACGGTTTATAGATAATAAAAATTTCTATATAAGCTTAAAATTTCAGAATAATTAATATTACATACCCTAATAAAATGGAGAGTGCAGTTGTGTTAATAGGAGTTCCTAAGGAAGTCAAAAATCATGAATACCGTGTCGGTTTAACGCCAGCGTCAGTACTTGAGTTAGTTAAACGCGGTCATCAAGTGATTGTTGAAGCAGACGCTGGTGCTGCCATCGACTTTACCGATGATCAATATATTGATGTGGGTGCTGAGATAAGCCGTTCGGCTGAAGATATCTTTGCTCGGGCAGAGATGATCGTAAAGGTAAAAGAACCGCAAGCCCATGAATGCAAAATGTTGCGCGAGGGGCAAATTCTCTACACTTACCTTCATCTTGCACCAGACCTAGAGCAGACCAAGCTGTTAGTAGAGTCAGGTGCGACCTGCGTGGCCTATGAAACAGTCACCGATGCTCAAGGCGGGTTACCCTTACTAGCGCCGATGTCAGAGGTGGCTGGGCGCATGTCTGTTCAGGCGGGCGCACACCATTTAGAGAAAGCTCAGGGTGGTCGAGGCGTTTTGCTGGCGGGTGTGCCAGGTGTCGCACCTGCAAAAGTGTTAATCATTGGAGGGGGTGTCGTCGGAGATAATGCGGCATCCATGGCGGTAGGTATGGGCGCTGATGTGACAATATTAGATCGTTCTATTCCACGTTTACGTCAGTTGGACAATGAGTATGAAGGTAGAGTGAAATGTGTTTATTCTACTAATACAGCGATAGAAGAGTATTCTCTGGAAGCTGACCTGGTGATTGGCGCGGTGCTAATTCCTGGTGCGGCAGCACCTAAGTTACTGAGCCGAGATTTGATTAGTCGAATGAA
>CAWKZU010000064.1:0-4843 GCA_963854585.1 Gammaproteobacteria bacterium
TATGATGACCCGGATAGGTCTCATGGTAGAGAGTTGAAAGTTGGCTTGCACGAGATCTATGTTCTGGATCTTTGACGGCAATATAAAAAATACCGGGTCGCGATCCATCTTCAGATGACGAGTGATATTCACCAACACCACTTGCAGCAAAATCAGGGTAAGGTTTAATCTCTACATCCGCTTTTGGCATCAATCCAAATACTTTAGCGACTTCTTTTCGCGCAGCATCAAGGGCGTCTCGAGAGTATTGAACGACTTCTTCTTCAGACCTAAAGGTGAATTCCTTATCTAAATTCACTCTTCGTAGGAATTTTTCAATTGATTCGCCAGAATAATATTCACTTAATATTGCCTCCATCTCTACTCTAATTTTCTTTATTTGTTGAAGACCAAGTTCATGGATTTCGTCAGCACTTGGTTTAATTGTTACAAAGGAGCGAACGAGAGCGGGATAGCATTCAGCGCCATTAGGATTGAAACTTATCGATAAGTCTTTGCGAGCTTTATTGAGGTAGTCTTTCTCAATAAAATCTGCAAAACGATGAACGGCGGGCGCTATCTCCTCATCAAAGATCTTCTGCACCTTTTCTTTAAAAAAAGCATCATTTGCTCTAATTCCTATACCAAGGAAAGGCGAGTTTTCCTCTAACAATGCACGAGCTTCAGATGGCACAGCTAAAACCGTTACTCTGGGGGAGCTGTATCCTAGAGATAAACCAAGCCTTAAATTTTCTATTTCAGTATCTATGAAGTTATCTACTTGTCTTAACCGTTTCAGAGCTTGATTTTTTAAATCTTCTGTATCCAAGGATTGAATATCAAAAATAAACGGGAGACTCGTATACCAAGCAGTTGTGGTGCTAGTTTCCCACAGCTCTTTTCGACAAATCCTAGCTTCTTGCGAGGACTCTAAGCTTTCATGAAGAATTCCATACGTTACCCAGTCTCTACTTCCTATTTCTTGCGGCTCACCTACAGTATTTAATTCTGAGAGCCACTCATCTTCTTTTACCTGCCATGCAGTTAATCTATTCAATGAATTATCAAATAATCGATCATGACGGCTGTTTTCAATAGAATAAAACGTGCGCATTGATGGATGTCGATCCATTGTGGCGGCCAGAACTTCATCGGCAATTTCTTCTATCGTCCGATGACTATATTCCGCATTTGAACTCGAATGGTCTATATTACCAGGCTCGCAGGCCGACAATAACACTAGCAACAGAACCTGCGGTACTAACCTAATAGAAGTTTGAAATGGCATATATTCCCTCGACCTTGTTATGTTGTCCTTTAACCAACATAAAACCAGTAAAATTACTCAGACAATTTTTTAAACTTATCGCAGTCCTGAGTGCCAATATTGCCAAATATACTTGAAAATGGAAAGAGCCAAGATCCAAAATGACATCTAATGTACAGGCTCTTTATATGCGTTAGCAGCGTCATGGCCTGACGCTTTCACAAAGTCACTTTTGTCGTCAGCGTTAATGCCAGATACTCTATAAAAAAAACAAGTTTGTTGGGCATTAGGTGGCTGGGCTATCCCCAAAGAGTAGTCTAAATAGCTTCAAATAATTCCGCTGTAGTGTACTATCGAAATTATTGTCATCAGTAAGGTTGAGCAGTTCAGATAATGTCACTAAAAAAAGCAGATAGAGCTATTGCTGCGTTACAGAGGGGCGACCTGAAACAGGCCGCCTCTATGTTCGACCAATGCCGAAAAAAACTCAGCCAGCCAAATCAAATGCATGCGTGCGCAGTGACTTACTTTAAAATAGGGCGCCACAGCGATGCTCAATCAATGCTAAAAAACCTTATTCAGAAGGTCAATATAACGCCACAGCTAATATCGTTATCAGGTGACATCAATAAAGCCATCGGCAACTTGGACGCTGCAGTTAATGACTATCGCCAGGCCACTGCTATGGCGCCCCAGATACCTGAATTACATTACAATTTGGCCCTTAGTTTGTTTGAGAGCGCAGACCTTTCAGAGGCTATTAGCGTTCTAAAGCAATCTCTATCGATTCGGCCAGATTATGTAAAAGCACTGATATTACTTGGCCGCTGTTTAGCTGGCCTTCAACAGTATGATGATGCTCATAGAGCGTTCACAACATCAATCCGCCTTGAACCAGATAATCAAACAGCACATTATCGCCTTGGCCGCCTGCATACTCACTGTGGTGACACCCAAAAAGCAGCAGATTCATTAGAATCAGCACTAAAAATAAATCCACAGTTAAACCCAGCTAGAGAAGCTCTTATTTTAAATAGCATTTACGCGGGAGACTGCCAGGCCACGACAGCACTCATAGAGTCCACTTTAACCAGCCAGCCACAAGATGAAACCCTTATTGCTATGGGGACTGACTGGGCGATCGAAGTAGCGCAAAAAAATCCTTACGCCTACTATCAAGCAGCCTGGGACAGTCATCCAACGCCAGGTTTATTCAAGTCATACACTAACAGGTTAATCTCGTTGTCAGATTTCGACACGACTGAAATCCTACTCGATGACTACGCATCGAACTTCGGCAAAGACCAAACATGGGAATCAGTAAAACTTAACGTGCTTGAAAGCCAGGATGATTTCGGCGCGATGATTTTGCTAATAAAGTCATCAGCACACCGTTCAAAACTGCAGGAGAAACTATGTCTTGCCCATTTTGCACTGGGAGACTATGGCAACAGCTACGACTGTGCAAAAAAACTGCATGGTAGTCGACCCAACGATAGTTATTACCTAGCCCTTCTAGTGACTGCGCTTCGGTGTCTGGGGGACAAAGACTATCAACTGCTTGTCGATTATGAAAAATTAGTTCTACAAGCCGATTTACAGTCGCAGTTTGAGCCTCCAAGTCAGTTCGAATCATTCAAGGACAGTCTTACCAAGCACTTAGATAAACTACATATCACCACCCAGCCGCCAGCGCAACAATCAGTCAGCGGTGGCACACAAACACCAGGTAACCTTTTTGCTCAAAATCAAAACCCACTGGTTCTGCAATTAAAACAATTTATTTCGAACTCATCACAACCCTTTTTTGACGGATTAAAGACGAGCGGGCTGGATGGCTCACACCCAGTAATATCCGGCTATCCCAAGGTGCCATTTTTCCACGCAAGCTGGTCAATACGCACTACACAAGGCGGCTTTCATAAATCTCATGTGCACTCAAAGGGCTGGTATAGCAGTGCCTGTTATATTGATGTCCCTGAAGTTATCGGCGATAACTCAGACGCCGGATATCTTATGTTTGGCAAGCCACCCTTTAAAGTTAAGGATGAACTACCTGCGGATTACAAGGTTAAACCCGCGGCTGGAAAACTAGTACTTTTTCCTAGCTACTTCTGGCATGCAACACAACCCTACCAAGGGGAAGGCAATAGATTAGTGGTCGCATTTGATGTCGGTGGACCCAATTTATTTGTTTAGATCATAGTAAAATCAACCTATGACAACCCAAAGCAAAAAAAAGCCTCTTAAAAAGGGGCCCTTAATATACTGAAAAAGCCACATTAGACAAAGAAGTCGGGTAATAACTCTTTTATATCCAGCGCTGTATCTACCTGATAGTGATTCAGATCAGTAATCCCTTCTGAGGCCAAAACGTCGTCATCAACGTAAAAATTACCCGTAAATTCACGGCTATTACGGGTGAGAACTATATGCGCGGCGTCAGCCATAATATCCACGGTTCTAGACCGAACCATCATCATGTCTCCACCTAAATGGTTCGCCACAGCCGCGGTCGCTATAGCTGTTCTCGGCCAAAGAGCATTAAAAGCAATGCCATCTCGCTTAAATTCAGAGCTCATACCTAAAACACACATACTCATACCGTACTTTGCCATACTGTAAGCAACGTGATTCTGAAACCAACGAATCTCCATATTTAGTGGTGGTGAAAGATTGAGTACGTGAGGATTATCTGACTTGCGTAAATAAGGAACTGCTTTTTGAGAGCACAAAAACGTACCACGAGTATTAACCGTATGCATCAGATCATAGCCTTTCATCGACACTGACTCTGTACCAGCCAAATTTATGGCACTCGCGTTATTAACAAGAATGTCGATACCGCCAAATTCAGCCGCTGCCTTTTCCATGGCAGCCTCAACCTGGTCTTCATAGCGCACGTCGACTAATAGAGGTAAGGCTTGGCCTCCGGCCTCGCGTATTTCATCAGCGGCGGTATAGATAGTACCGCTGAGTTTTGGGTGAGGTTCGGCCGTCTTAGCCGCGATCACGATATTCGCACCATCAGCCGCCGCTCGTTTCGCGATTGCTAAGCCGATACCGCGACTTGCGCCACTGATAAATAGAGTTTTACCGGATAAATCTGCCATTTTGTAATCTCTTAATAATTATTTTGCTTTTAGCTAATAAAAAGTTAACCTAGGCCACCTTCAGCAAGCTTAGCTGGATCAAGAAGCTTTTCTAGCTCCTCTCGAGGGATCTCAGTTTCTTCCTCTGCAACATCTAATACGGCGCGACCGTCTTTATAGGCCTTTTTAGCAATCTCAGCGGCCTTTGCGTAACCTATAATAGGGTTTAACGCAGTGACTAAAATTGGGTTTCGGCCCAACGCCAGCTTTAGTTGGTCTTCATTGACGGTAAATGTCGTGATGGCTTTGTCCGCAAGCAATCGACTAACATTAGCCAATAACTTGATGCTTGAGAGAATATTATCGGCAATCATTGGCAACATAACATTCAGTTCAAAGTTGCCCGCCTGACCACCAATAGTGATTGCTGCATCATTACCAATAACCTGCGCAGAGACCATAGTAGCCGCCTCGGGAATAACCGGATTAACTTTGCCTGGCATAA
>CAWKZU010000065.1:0-4371 GCA_963854585.1 Gammaproteobacteria bacterium
CATATATAGCATCACAAGTAAATAGACAACTATTACAGCAACATCAAAAAATGTTAGGCCACCTTGGTTATTAGCTACAATAGACATCTTTTCCCCAATTATATTTTCAGTGATTCGGTTTAGATTTAGGTGTGTTTAAATGATGACTACCACGACTCTTTCATCAAGAATAATTTCTCACCAACATACACCAATTTCTTACATTGCCTCTGGCAGACAACACGTAATATAATGCTTATGAGAAAATAGTGAAAATATCTATTAGACTCAATTAAATATTTAGTAGAACTCTAAGTTGGTCCAACATCGTTGTCAAATAATTCTTATATATAATTTACAAATTCATATAGATGAATTATTATTTTTAAATAAAATATAAAAAGAATACCTCTATGAGTAAAGATGTTGTTAAATCCGTAGGTCGTGTATTTAGCGTTTTAGAGCTTTTCAAGACTCATCAAAAACCATTGACGGCAACGGAGGTGTGCAACTACCTTGATTATCCTAAATCAAGTGCTGATGCTCTCCTGAAGAGCCTAGTAAGTCTTGGATATCTCACACTCGATATAAATACCACGAAATACTTCGTGTCTTTACGAGTCACTAAACTCGGTGATTGGCTTCCAGAACTATTTGGTGCCAGTAGTGATGCTCTGCAAATCCTTGATCATATCCACAAAGCGCTTGGAGAGACCGTAACACTGTCAATGCCAAACGGTATGCATATGCAGCTTATTACTGTTATCACTGGTACCTTTCCAATCTCGCTAAGTTTTCAGCAAGGCACTAAACTACCTCTTTTCACAACGGGAATAGGCATCGTACAACTTGCCACGAGAAGTGATGAAGAGATCGCCAAAGCATTGAAGCGGGCAAATCGTCGAGCTACGAATGCTCAGCAGAGAGTCAATCTGGAAGATCTAATGGTTAATATAGAATTGACTCGAGCTAAAGGTTATTGCGAAGCGTATGACCGCTTTGTTCCTGACACTGGCGCTATTGCAATGGCGCTGCCGGGAATCTCATCAGAAAGTTCCCTAGTTGTTGCCGTAGGTGGCCTGTCAGACCGAATCAAAAAGAATGAAGGTAAAATAATTCAAGAAATGCGTCAGGCAATTCGACACTATAAAAAGCACTGACTAAGCGCGTTTACTGCAGAGCCCCTCGCCGGTTAGAGCCTAGCCATACCTTTTTTAAAACCCTAAATCATGAAAGAAAAATCAGTTTGTGTTGAATAATTTGGGTTAAACCAGTAGCATTGCAAGCGCATACATTTTGTTAGCATTATCCGCGCATAAGAGCTGTAGCCACCCATTTTCCGGCGTAACCCATAATGACGACTAAACGAAGAAACAACTCTCAAGACGTAGCTGACCTAGCTCGGGTATCACAAGCTTCTGTTTCTAGGGCTTTCACCTTGGGCGCGAGTATTTCCGCAAAAACTAAGATGAAGATTTTGGCCGCTGCAGAAAAGCTAGATTATCAACCAAATATTATCGCTCGTAGCCTATCCAAAAGTCAGTCTGGACTAGTGGGAATATTATTTGCTAACTGGGATCATCCTAAGGCGGCCGAAATACTTAAGGGATTGTGCGAAGCAATCACCGAGAAGGGGTTTAAGCCAGTTGTTCAATCAGCCAATACTACAGAATCTGTTGATAAGGCCTTTACTGATTTCCTAAGTTATCAGGTAGATGGCGTCATAGTTTTTTCGATATCACCTTCAGCAAACATGTCCGCTTTGTGCTTCAGAAGTAATATCCCTATTGTGATACTTAATCATTCGACGCCAGGAATCAATGCTTCAGTTGTTACCATAGATTCAACAAAAGTTGGTCGGCAAATTGGAAATGCCGTACTCGAAAGAAGCTACAAACGAATAACCATCATTAGCTCTGACGCTCATAGTCAAGTGCTCTCTGGCATAAGCGATGCGCTGACTGAGACGGTTAGTCAAGCTCCAGAGACTGAGATCATATCCCAACTCACCGGTGTTCATGGTTATGAGGCCGGCGTGCAGACAATTATTGATCTATGGGCAGAGGATGTTAAACCTGATGTTATTGTGTGCACTTCAGACTACACCGCCCTAGGCATACTCGCTGGATGCCGTCACAAGCTTGGCATTAAGGTTCCAGAGGAACTCTGCATAATAGGGCTGGGGGATATCCCGGTCTCGGGATGGAAAGATCATGATTTGTCGACTGTAAAAATACCACATGATGAACTGGTGAAAACGACGGTAACGACTCTAATATCCAAAATTGAGACTCAATCCATGGAGCCGGAGAACATCAAGCTAGATGCTAAATTGATCCTTAGGGGCACTATTAAAAATCTATAGTTACCTAGCTGATGCAGAACTTTAATCAACCTTTATTTTAAAAGGAGAAAATAATGAAAACAGGATCCAACGGGCTATCTTATCCATTTGAGAACCGCCCTACTCCTGGCGAAATCATTGAGGTAGGCCCGGGTATACATTGGGTGCGCATGCCTCTGCCTATCAGTCTGAATCACATTAATTTATGGCTACTAGAAGAACAAGATGGCTGGACCATGGTCGACACGGGAATGGCTACAGAAGACACCAAGGTACTATGGGAGGACATCTTTAAACGTTATTTTGGCGCTAAACCAGTAAAGAGAGTTATTGTTACCCACATGCATCTAGATCACTTAGGTCTCGCTGGATGGTTGGTCGACAAGTGGGGAGTGGAGCTATGCATGTCACGCACAGAATACCTAACAAGCAGAGTCATCGCGGCTGAAATTAGTGGCGATCCGCCTGAAAGTACTGTGAATTTCTTCAGAGCAGCGGGAATTGATGATGCGGCCTTAGATGAATTTAAGGAGCGATTTCGCAGCCGTAGTGACTTTGTCTCACCTTTACCTAGTGCATATAAAAGGCTTGTGAACAATCAGACCCTTCAGATAGGACCTCACCAATGGACAGTCATTATCGGCGAGGGACATTCACCTGAGCACGTATGTCTGCTCTGCAAATCACTTAATATAATGATTGCCGGCGATCAAATTCTACCGCGCATTTCACCCAATGTCGGCGTGCGCCCTAATGAGCCGGATGCCAATCCACTTAAAGATTGGTTACAAAGCTGTGAATCTTTTAAGAATAAGCTCGACAAAGACGTTCTTATCTTACCTTCTCATGGAGACCCCTTCTATGGAGCCCACCTTCGCCTCCAAGAGATGATCGACGAGCACAAGGCTGGACTTAAAGACCTATACGATTTCTGCTCAGAACCACGCTCGGTGACCGATGCATTTCCAGTATTATTCAAAAGCAAAATTAACAGCGGTAATATGGTGATTGCCGTCGGAGAAGCGCTTGCTAATCTAAATCATCTCGTCGCCTCAAAAGACTTAGAGGTCGATACTTGTAATGGTGGTATTGCAAAATACAAACAAACTTAACTTCAATTTTGCAGAGATAAATATCAAACAAAGTACAGAGTAACAATGCCTTAACATACCTATCGCTTTATAGAGATTTTATTTATCATCTGATAAACTAAACTCATGTGGCAAAGTGACAATACCATTGCGCATTAACTTAGAGGTTTATATTGAACGCTAAAATTAATACTAACAGACGCTTGTCACCAGAAGATCGGGAACAACAGATCCTAGAGGGCGCTGTTAAGTTTTTCGCAGAAAAAGGGTTCTCCGGCCAAACGAGAGAATTAGCGTTGCAGCTTGGTATTACTCAGCCATTGCTTTACCGTTATTTTCCAACAAAACGGTCTTTAATAGAGCGCGTTTTCGAAGAAGTCTATATCAACAAGCTCGACTCTGCATGGTCCATAGCTTTAACTGACCGCAGCAAGTCACTACATAAAAGATTATGTACATTTTACTGTAACTATTCTGAAGCTACCTATCGCAATGAGTGGATTCGTATCTATATGTTTTCCGCTCTCATGGAAGAACCTCTAAATAAACATTACATAAAATTAGTTGAGGAACAAATTCTCACTCCGATTTGCATTGAACTGAGAGATTATTGTGGCTTACCTAAAGTGGACATCTCCCCAATTAGCCAAATTGAACTAGACCATATTTGGGTAATGCATGGCGGTTTGTTTTATCACGCGATTCGAAAACACATCTATCGTAGCCGGGTGAGTGATGATTTCGAAGGAATTGTTTCGCGTGCTGTGAGCACAATGCTGGAAGGTAGTAAAGCAGCTCAATAATAGAGGTCAATAAGATGCTAACGCCATTAAAAAATGACCATCCTCAAAGCGTTGGAATAATTGGTCTTGGAATAATGGGCTCGGCCATAGCCACCCACCTTGTTACTGCTGGATATCAGACCTTTGGTTACGATCCTGATAAAAAATGTAGTGA
>CAWKZU010000066.1:0-4361 GCA_963854585.1 Gammaproteobacteria bacterium
CGATCAAACACCTGCCCTACAGGCAAGTCAAAACTCGGCGACATTAACTCGGGCAAAAAATCATCGAGCCATACCATAAACTTTTCTTTAGGCAGTACCCGCCGCATCAAGTCCACCTCTTCTAGGCAGGGGGATAGAAAGTCATAGCCACTAGGCTCCCAGCCGATGGGACAATTTTTATCCTGTAGATAGAAATCATGTGCCCTCTGCTTTATCGCCATTTGCAATGGAATATCGTCAAACTGTAACGCGTAATCCCACGCAAAGGTGAGGCCAAATGCAGTATTAGCGTGCTCGCCAACTCTAATGGGATACGCTAACTTTGGTAAATGGGCAATGTACATCTGTGATAATTCGTCCGCCAGAGGCTCTAGCGCTGTGGTTAATGGGCCGGCTATGGGGTCATCCCAACCCTGTAATTCATGTGTTAACTTTAACAACCAAGCCCAACCATAAGGGCGTTCCCATGCGGTATTGGCTCTAAGGTATTCAATATCTTTAGCGACATTTTCTGGGGTTATGTGCCGCTGCAAAATCGCTCTAGCTTGAGTGTTTCCGCCCATGTCGGGAAATTGCTTTAGAAGACGTACCATTGACCAATGACCATGCACCGCTGAATGCCAATCAAAACACCCATAAAAAGCCGGGTGTAATTTCATCGGTGATGCAAGATCCTCATCACTGCGCAACGTCTGACTTAACTTATTAGGGTATTCTGTTTCGGCGCACGCCAACGGCAACTGCATTAAATTGGCCGCTTGCCCAATAGAGAGGTCTGTGCGCCCCGTTTCTTGGCCAGCCGCCATGATACCGTCGCTTAGAGTAAATCCAGCAATGACCAAGATAGCGGTTGATGAAAAATGAGCAAAGAGGCGATTCTTCATTAAGTGATTACTCAGTTAAATGAGCAGCCAAGAGTCTGGCGGCTTTTAGTTTAGATTGAAAATTAGGATCTCTAGCAGCCGAGGCTCCTGGCTGACTTGAGAACCAAACCATCACGGTATCGGCTTTGCGGTTAATATAAATCACCTGCCCATGAATACCCACTGCACAATATTCACCTATAGTTTCGTCCAGTACCCACCACATGTTGTGATAGGCGTTCCAAGGGTCGTCGCTGTACTTTGTGTTTGCCTTCATGTTAGATCGTAACCGGTCGGTAATAACCAAATTAGCATCGACCCATGATTGGGGTATTATCTGCTGGCCGTTGTATTCTCCACGGTCTCGAATCATCATGCCAAAACGTGCCGCATCTCGGGTGGTACTGTTCATTCCTCCGGTCACAGCTGGCATATAAGCACGGTCAACGGCAATATAAGCGTCGTGCTCAGCCCCTAGTTTAGACCAGATATTTTGCTGAATAAAATCTTGAAATGGCTGGCCGCTAACGCGGGCAATAATCCACCCCAGCACATCTGCGTTGCTCGAATTATAATCAAAATTACCCCCTGGCTCACGCTGGGGATCAGGCTTTATAAAATTGGCCAAAAAATCATGGACGCCATATATTGGGGTATTTTCTGGCTGCACATCTGCCGCTCCCTGCAACCAACCTAAATTAAGTGCCGGTGCATAATGGATGGCAAAGTCAGAGTCGAGATTAGTATAGGTTTCGTGGAAATCTACCGAGCTAGCCATATCTAGTACGTTCTGCACCGTCACCCTCTCAAAGCCGCTGCCCTTAAGCTCTGGAATATAGGCCGCTGGAGATTCAGAAAGGTCAACCTTACCCTGCGCCACCAGCAACCCCAAGGCTGTACTGGCCAATGATTTACTCATAGAAAACCACAGGTGCTGGGCATGAGCATTGAACTGATGAAAGTAATGCTCATAAAGTAGCTCAGCACCCTGAATTACCACGACGCCATCGGCATGATTAGCGGCAAATAGGGCTTGGAATCCCATCGTTTTGCCGGCCGTATCGCTCACACTATGATTGGCCAACCCGGGTTGAGTAGGCCCAGGTAACTCTCTAATTTTACCCTCTCGAGGGATCATCACTACATTTAGAGGGGCACCGGCATTACGGAAGGTCCACTGGTTAAGGGGATGCTCGCGATAATTTTTCATGGTTGCTTGCGTCTCACGAGCAGGTGGAAAGCCCTGCATTACACCTGACTCTGCTTGCTCGCCCGCAACAACGGCAGACCCAATGGCAAGTAAATATATAGCTGTAAACCAGCCTAAGAAAGCGATCTTCATTACCATATATCCCTTAGTCATTTAGCCCTGTTATTTAGAGCTTTATAGTTAGCCTTTATAACTAGCGCAAAATCGAAAAACCTTTAGGGCCTAGACTACCTTATTTAAAAGTAAAACCAAACTAGCTAAGGGGGTTTGCCGATTAGCACACCGCAGTCCCCAAGAGCTTAATTTTGAGACAGAAATACCCGCTGCTAATAAATAATATCCATTTCGTCTAGCAAATTGTCGGCATTATCTAAATATTTCATCACCCAAAGCATGTAGCGACTGTCGACTTGAATCGACCGATTAGTCTGTGGATCATAACCCCAGTCTCCGATAATACTCTCATACACTCCATCAAAGAGTAGACCGACCAATTCTGCGCGGCCGTTAAGCGTTGGTGAGCCTGAGTTTCCCCCAGTGGTGTCCAATGTAGACAAGAAGTTAACCGGCACCGAATCAATAGACTTCACATAAAAATCGCCATATTGCTTTTGCTTAATGAGTTCAAGCTGCTTACTGGGTGAGTCAAAGGGATCGATCCCTGTGTCTTTGGCTAAAATCCCCTCAAGACGAGTGAAGGGTTCAGCTCGCAGGCCATCTTCAGGTGCATAGCCTTTAACATGGCCAACGGCAACACGTAGGCTTGAGTTAGCGTCGGCATAGACAGGCTTACCCTGATCACGGTTAAAGGCAATGATAGCTTGCATATACTGAGGGCGAACCTTCATTAACTTTCCCGACAGTGCCTTGCTCTTTTTCTCTTGTTGCATGTCGGTGTCGTACATTGCAACTGCAAATTTAATGAAAGGATCCTTAGATAATTTAAAATCTTCGACTGATTTTTCTAACCAAGCTAACCGAGAGTCCATGTCTCCAAGAGTAGTTCTGGCATACATTCGGTCTAATATTCGGCTGAGTCTAGCTTCATTGAGAACCGTACCAAGACCAAACACCTTGTCTAGTGCATCAATACGCTCATTTTGAGGCAACACAGCGTATCGCTTAAGCATTTCAAGCAACAACGCTTTGTCCACACTGGCTGCATAACGTCGATCAATGCGCTCCATGCTAGATTTAAAGCGAATCATGTCACGCTGTTGATAACCAGGTTCACGATCAATGTCAGCCAGACTTTTTTCATTGGCTAATCTATATAATCGGCGGGCGGTAGGCAGCATTGTTGTGTAACGGATATAGCCCAAGATAATATCTCGAGCTTGGTCTTCCTGGCCCTCAGCAATAAGCTCATCAAGCATGGCGAGTGTTTTTCCGTATTGTTCCTGGCGCTGAGTATCTTTGCTTATCCAGTCGGCTAGATCATTTTCGCGGCTTTTTCGGTCTGCAAGCATTGGTGATTTAGCATAAAATTCTATCATCGACGTGAAATTTTTGGCGTAATTAGCTAACCCGGCGAGAAGGCTTTCATATTTGATGCGCTCGTCACTGCCCTCTTCAGCAGTTTCATTAATGATTTTTATAAACCGCTCGCGCAGCATCTTCGCCTCTGGATAGGCCCACTCAAACTGGTTCTCAACTTCGCTAGCTGTTCGATAACGATTTGTACGACCTGGGTAACCAGTTACCATAACAAAATCACCTTCACTCACGCCTTTGGCCGATACCTTTAAAAAATTCTTTGGCTGGTATGGCACGTTGTCCACACTATAGTCCGCTGGCAGACCCCCTTTGGACACATAGGCACGATAAAAGGAAAAATCACCCGTGTGGCGGGGCCACATCCAATTATCAATATCGCCTCCGTACTTGCCTATGCTTCCAGCGGGGTTATACGCCAATCGCACATCACGAATCTCTAGCTGTTTAACCAAGTAATATTCAAGCCCTCCATGAAAGCTGTAGACTTGGCATCGGTAGCCTTCCGCAGTCTCGCACTCGGCTATTAAGGACTTCTCTTTAACTTCAATAGCATGATAATAATCATTGCCGACTTTACCCTCTGAACCCGACACTACCTGTTCTGTCACCTGTGTCACCGCTTCGGTCACATACACACGTGAACCCGGCGCTGCAGGTAGCTCCTCAGCGTAGGACTTAGCCAGAAACCCATCTTTTAATAGGTTTTTCTCAGGCGTTGAATTGTGCAAAATAGAGCCGTAGGCGCAATGATGATTGGTGACCACCAATCCCTGCGACGATACAAATGAAGC
>CAWKZU010000067.1:0-4169 GCA_963854585.1 Gammaproteobacteria bacterium
CTTATTAGCCTATTGCAGGAAAATAGCCGACGTCCTGTTTCTGATTTAGCCAAGCAATTAGGTCTGAGCCGTGCAACGGTGCAGCAAGCCATGGAACGTCTTGAGCACACGGGTGTAATCCAAGGTTATACCGTAAAAATCAACCCTCATTATGAGCAGCGCAGAGTCAGCGCTTATATTATGATTTCAGTCGTGTCTCAAAAAACATCCAATATAGTCCAGCAGATTCAGAAACATCCCCAACTAGATATGTTGTGTACTATTAGCGGTCAGTATGATCTGATGGCGATGGTGACAGAGTCGACGACTGAAGCATTAGATCGGGCTATTGATTCGATCGCGGCGCTCGACGGCGTTGAGAAAACCTTGAGCCATATTATATTATCGAGAAAAAAGGATCGAGCAAGTTGATATCAACTGCCGCTCTAAAATAATAATTACTGAAGACCCCAAAATGACCGAATCAAGCCCAACACCCAAGAAACCAGATCTTGTTGATGCTCTTATCCCTGTAGTTTTTTTAATAACTATGCTTTTTTCATCAGTTTTTATCTTTGACGATCCATCAGGAACTAACCAAGTAATATTAATTCTCGCAGCCGCTGTTGCTGCGCTAATTGGTATTAAAAATGGTCATACCTGGCGCGAAATTGAGGGTGGTATGATCGATACCATCAAAACATCGCTTCAGGCAATACTAATCCTATTAATGGTAGGGTCATTGATTGGCACCTGGATTCTTGCCGGTACCGTTCCCACCATGATTTACTATGGAGTCCAGATAATGTCGCCGGACTATTTTTATGTCACTGCTTGTTTAGTGTGCGCATTGCTTGGTTTTAGTATTGGCAGTTCCTGGACTGTCGCTGGGACCCTTGGGATCGGTTTGATAGGCATAGCCGCAGCATTGGACTTATCGCTAGGCGTTAGTGCCGGCGCTATTATCTCCGGCGCCTACTTTGGCGACAAGCTCTCCCCTCTTTCTGACTCCACAAATTTGGCGGCGGCCGTTACCAGCAACGATCTGTTTGATCATATACAACATATGCTCTGGACGACTGTTCCTGCTTTTTTAATTACGTTGATTATTTATCTCTTTATGGGCCTAGGTAGTAACTCAAGTGTCGTTATAGAAGACATTGTTAACTTGCAAAATGCAATGAGAGAATCCTTTCACATAAATCCCTTTATGCTAATACCTCTTTTATTGTTGCTCGGTATGGCTATAAAAAAGTTACCTGCTTTATCAACCTTGATATGCGGAACGGTTGCAGGCTGTATTTTTGCTCTTCTTTTTCAATGGGACTCTGTAGTTGCCCTAGCAGACGACGCTAGCCTAAACCCATTCGCGTCGGCCTTCAAAGGCTTGTTGACTGCGATGTTTGCAGGCTTTACCTCAGTTACGGACAACCCGAATTTAGATGAACTGCTATCGAAAGGTGGAATGGAGAGCATGCTCGGAACAGTTGGATTAATTGTTAACGCTATGGCTTTTGGCGGCGCTATGGCACGAACAGGCTTGTTAGCTCGGCTGGTTGAGGCTCTACTCAGTAAGGTTAAATCTGTGGGAGGGCTAATTGCCGCCACTGTTGGTACCTGCATAGGCACTAATGTTCTAGCCGCTGATCAATATTTGTCAATTGTTCTTCCAGGACAGATGTTTATTGAGCCCTATAAAGAGCGAAAGCTAAAGTCCATTAACCTATCTCGAACACTAGAAGATTCAGGCACCCTAACCTCTGCATTGGTGCCCTGGAATACCTGTGGCGCATATATGACTGCTACCTTAGGCGTAAGTACTTTTTATTACGCCCCTTTCGCATTTTTCAATATACTATGCCCTATCATCGCGGTCATTTATGGATTCATGCTAATTGCAGTACCTAGCCTTGATGAGCCAACAAATAATCCTGCAGACTGACACTCAGAGCTTAATTTATGGGACGATTAGAGAAGTTAGTCTTACCAGCCTTTTTACTGGCGGTATCGGCTGGATCTCTAGGGACTGAATCGTCTTTTGATGGCCAGCGCGCGATGCAACATATAGCCGCCCAACTGGCCCATGGCCCTCGTGAGCCAAACAATTTAGATGCTAAACAAAAAACCCTTCTCTATATTCAACAAACAGTAAATACCCACGCCGATCAGGTAGCTATTCAGCCATTTGAAGCCCATGGCCTGAACGGCACGAATGTTTGGGCCAGTTTTGTTAATAAGAACGCCAAAGCAAATGCGGGCCGTATTATGCTAGGCGCTCACTGGGACACCCGACCTAGGTCAGACCAAGAAGAGAGTCTCGCTAAACAAAAGATCCCTACTCCCGGCGCCAATGACGGTGCATCCGGTGTTGCGGTATTGTTGGAGCTGGCACGTATTTTTGCTATCAACCCACCCCCGGTGACCGTAGACTTAGTGTTTTTTGACCTGGAGGATATGGGTAATATCAATAATCTGCCGTTCTCAATTGGTGCCAGAGAATTTATCGCGCGCAACCCCTTTTATCGTCCTAGCGCCGGTGTGATTCTTGATATGGTCTGCGATAAGAACCTATCCATTCCAAAGGAGTTATACTCTAAGACAAAAGCAGTACAACTATTAAATCGAATTTGGGAAATAGCTGAGGCGCAAAAAGCGACTATTTTTAAAGATAAAGACGGTACCTATATTCAAGATGACCATATACCGTTTCTAGATGCCGGCATCCCGGTTGTTGATCTAATTCATTACCCATTCCCGGCCTACTGGCACACCTCAGAAGACACTTTTGACAAATGCAGTAGCCAGAGCCTGCAGCAAGTTGGAAATGTGATATCGTCCCTGGTATATGAGGTTCCTTAGTCAAATTAAATCACCGTTAACAATAGGAGTGTTAATAGCATGAGTATAAAAACTATAGGTTGGATAACCTTAACTCTTGGCAGTCTTCTTGCCATTGCTACGACCAGCCTAGCGCATGCCAATGATGATTTGGTAGATTCTATTCAAGCTGACTATGAAAATCGCTTAGGCGATATGTTTGAAGAATTCCATGCTAATCCAGAGCTCAGCCTAGCCGAATTTAAAACCTCTAAGAAGATTGCCAAAGAATTACGAACCCACGGATTTAGTGTCACTGAAAATGTAGGCGGTACGGGTGTTGTTGCTTTATTGAAAAATGGTGAAGGACCATTGGTAATGATGCGCGCCGATATGGACGGTCTTCCGGTTGAAGAAAAATCTGGACTTTCCTATGCCTCTACCGCGACTCAATTGGACCCGGTAACACAAAAGAATTTTCCAGTAATGCATGCCTGTGGTCATGATGTGCATATTACTAGCCTGATTGGTACAGCTAAACAGATGATCGATAGAAAAGATCAGTGGTCTGGCACCCTTATGTTGATTGGCCAACCGGCGGAAGAGCGTGTTTTGGGCGCAAGGGCTATGATGGAAGATAATCTCTGGCAGCGCTTTGGTAAGCCTGATTATGCCCTAGCCTTTCATGTATTTTCTAATCTTCAAGCAGGCGTGATCAACGTCGTGGAAGGCTCTCCCTTTGCTGGGGCGGACACCGTCGATATATATGTTCATGGCGTTGGAGCTCATGGCGCCTACCCTCATGCAGGAAGGGATCCTATCGTTCTAGGCAGTCAAATCGTGATGGCGCTGCAGACACTTGTGTCACGAGAATTATCGCCCAGACAGCCTGGGGTAGTCACCGTGGGTGCCTTTCATAGCGGTACCAAGCATAATATCATCTCCGATCTAGCGCATCTGCAGCTGACCGTGCGAAATACTAATATTGAAACTCGAGATACATTGTTGAAAGGTATTAAGCGCATCGCTGAAAATCTAGGTCGTGCCGCTGGACTGCCAGAAGATAAGTTACCAGAGGTTATTTATTCAGAAGAATCTGTGCCGCCTACCATTAATAACGATGCAATGGTCCGCCGCCTTAAGAATGTTTGGCAAACAGCAATGGGGGAAGATCGCGTTACCTCTCATCAACCAGAGGGAATGGGAGCTGAAGACTTTCCTTTCTTTACCACAGACCCTGAGATCAAAAGCGTCTACTTCAGAGTTGGTGGCACAGACAAAGATTATATTGCGGCTGCCATATCGGGTTTAGGCCCAGCCGTGCCATCGCACCATAGTCCTTTATTTAAGATCCAACCCGAGCCGGCAGTGAC
>CAWKZU010000068.1:0-4122 GCA_963854585.1 Gammaproteobacteria bacterium
GCTATAACAGACTGCTGTATTAGCGTATTAATGGTCATCGGCCCAACGCCACCAGGAACTGGCGTGTATGCAGCGGCACGATCGACCAGTGGAGCCAATTCAATGTCACCCACACCACCTGGATGGTAACCTGCATCAACCACGACTGCGCCGTCTTTGATCCAAGCTGCTTGAATGAATTCAGGTCGACCTACGGCGCCAACAACGATGTCGGCTTGCTTAATGAGGTCAGGGAGGTTCTGCGTTTTAGAGTGGCATATTGTGACGGTTGCATTAGCATTTAGCAGCATCAGTGCCATTGGCTTCCCAAGAATAGGGCTTCGGCCAACGACGACAGCATGCTTGCCGGCTAGGTCAATATCGTATGCCTCTAGGGTTCGCATAATGCCTTGAGGTGTCGCAGATCCATAGGCATCTTCATCCATAGCCATACGGCCGAAACCATGACAGGTGACGCCATCGACATCTTTGGCGATATCAATCTGATCAAAACAGGCCCGCTCATCAATCTGAGAAGGTACCGGATGTTGTAACAAAATTCCGTGGCAGTTCGGATTGGCGTTTAACTCATCGATCTTGCCTAATAGCTCTCTTGTAGAGGTGCTAGAGGGCATCTCCACCGCAATTGATTCCATGCCAACACGTTTGCACGCATTTTGCTTCATCTTGACATAAGTCGCCGATGCTGGGTCTGCACCCACTAAGATCGTAGCAAGAATCGGTGCTTGGCCATTATTTATTTCTTTAATAACCGCAACGCGAGCGGCTAGATCAGCTTCTGATTTGGCTGAGAGGGCTTTACCATCGAGGATGAGAGCAGACATTTTAATTCCTTTGAAAGAGGCAGGTTTTTGTTGGCCGTTAAGGTATCGAAGGATAACCAATTACGCAAGCCTTTGGGCACCCTAAAAACGACATAAAATTAGCTTTCATTACCTAAACAGAGCCAATATGCTCATACAGGGCTTACATAACAGGCCGTAACCAGATGCCTTGATTCCCATCAAGGTGACATCCAAGTCTCAAACTCAGTCACAGCCCAAATCTTTACTCACTGGTCCACTAAGTATCTTGGAATATGCCAATGGTGCGCGATTAGTGATTCCCTGCCCTAAATTGCGGGCACTGTTATCCAGCTTTATCGCGAGATAATTCGCCATGTATCTGATGTTTATAGGTATTACCACGGAATGCTAGAATCGATTCCTCTCGGTGTAACCGTTGAAGACTACCAAACATTGCTACCCTAGAATATTGCTTTAGAATCAGTATCTTGATGATTTATTTAAAAAGAGAGTGTTGAAGTATGTCAGATAAGCCTTTAGCCGCATCCCTAGCGGGGCAGAATCATGCTGAAAGACTAGAGAGTGGCGAGACCTTAGATCTTGTTAATCGTCGTCAGGCGCATATGGGAGGGTCTATACTGTTCTATAAGGAGCCCGCCCATATTGTTAGGGGCGAAGGAGTTTGGCTCTATGATAAAGCGGATAAGCGCTATCTAGACTGTTACAACAATGTAGCCTCGGTGGGACATTGTCATCCTCGCGTTGTGGCGGCGCTCAGCAAGCAAGCGTCGACCCTGAACACTCATACTCGTTACTTGCATGAAAACGTTATTAATTACACTGAGCATTTGGCGTCTACCTTCCCCGGTAATTTAGAGGTCGTTATGTTGACCTGTACAGGTTCTGAGGCCAATGATTTGGCCATGCAATTGGCGCGAATGGTGTCTGGCAATAATGGGGCGGTCGTGTTGGAAAATTCCTATCACGGTAACACCACCTTGGTTGCTCAGATGTCCACCTGCATGGGCTCAGCCGACAGTCGTCCCGATTTTTTGGAGGCGATAGAGCCCCCTAATACCTATAGAGGGCCGTTCCGCGCCGTTCAGGGACTCAGTAATGAAGAGCTGGGCGATAAATATGCAGGGCTTGTTGATCATGCGATTAAGACATTAGAAGACAAGGGCCAGGGTGTCGCCGCTTTTATGTGTGACGCAGTATTCGATACTCAGGGATCACTGGAAGCGCCTAAGAATTATTTTAAACAAGTTTATAAGAAGATCCGTGCCGCAGGCGGTTTGTGTATTGCCGATGAGGTGCAGGCGGGTTTCTGCCGCACCGGTAAAATGTGGGGTTTTGAGCACTTCGATGTGATTCCCGATATCGTCACCCTCGGCAAACCCATGGCCGCTGGTCACCCTGTTGCAGGCTTAGTGACGACCCGGGCGATTGCCGATCAATTTGCCAAGCGTGCTTTCTACTTTAATACCTTTAGCGGAAATCCGGTTTCCACCTTGGTGGGCGATACAGTGTTGTCCATTATGGAAGAAGACAAGTTAACCGAAAACTGCGCGCACGTCTCAGTGTACCTAAAAGAGAAGCTGGAGCAGTTACAGGCTAAACACACACTGATCGGCAACGTGCGTGGCTTGGGTATGTTTATCGGTATCGAATTGGTTAAAGATCACGAGACCTTAGAACCCGCAACGAATGAGGCATTGGCCCTTGCCGAACTGATGAAAAGAGAAGGCGTATTGATCGGTGCTACCGGTCGTTTCGGCAATGTCATTAAAGTGCGTCCGCCGTTGGTGTTCTCCAATGACAATGCAGACTTACTGGTAGAAAAACTCGATAAATTACTGACTGAAATTTCACAGAAATCTCCAATTGAACAGACAAAGAAAGATAGATAGATTAAAGGAAGTAGCAGATGATCGATTTTCACCAACTTGCACCTGAGCAACAAGTCCAGCGCTTAGAAGTTCTAGCGCGTGCAGCACTTGAGCATTACAGCGTAAGTAACGATGCCAAAATTGAGCTGATTAAACATCGCGAAAATGCGGTGTTTGAAATCATTGATGGTGACACACGCTACGCGCTGCGTGTACACCGTGAAAATTATCATACTGACGCTGCCCTCAAGTCTGAATTGGAGTGGATGACGGCACTCAATGATTCAAGTTTTGCGGTAGGTACGCCTAGGATTATTCCCGCTACTGACGGCAGTTTGATGCAAGTAGTCCGTGTCGATGGCGTACCCGAACCTCGCCAAGTGGATCTTCTTGCGTGGGTTGACGGCGCACCTATTGGCACCATTGAAGAGGGTGTTAAAGATCTTGCCGAGGCGGTTAAAAGTTATCGTCAAGTGGGCGAGTTGGTCGCAAAGATGCACAACTTTGCAGGTCAGTGGACGCTGCCCGCTAGCTTCGAGCGTCACTCCTGGGATGAGGCCTCCTTCTTAGGTGATGAGCCTCTTTGGGGGCCTTATTGGGAACTGGCGGCGCTAACAGAACATCAGCGAGAGGTTCTGGCTAAAGCTGCCGTCAAAGCTCGCGTAGATCTAGCCGAATGGGGTAAAGGCACAGATCGTTACGGATTGATTCACGCCGATACTCTGCCAGAAAATTTTTTATTAGATCGTGATGGCACTGTGCGCATTATTGATTTTGATGACGGCGGTTTTGGTTGGCATATGTTTGAATTTGCTACGGCTATGTTCTTTAGTTTCGGTGAAGACTACTTTGACGATTTGCTCAATGCCATGATTGAAGGCTACCGCCAGCATCGTGACATATCCGACGAGCAGTTGAGTAAATTGACCTTGTTTTTATTTCTGCGCGGTTTGACCTACTTGGGCTGGGTTCACACGCGTAAAGACACAACAACGGCCATTGAAGTTACGTCACTGTTAATCGAACAAGTAGCGACATTAGCAGCAAGGTATCTTGAAGGAATTGGCCATTACAACAATATCAGAACAAACTAGGCACTTACTATAACAATAATACCAAAGTGTAAATATGCTCAATTTTCAGGAAAAATCATTTTGATTGAACAACAATTTTGATCCAACAAGGCTATTTTTTGGCTTGGTTGTTATAGTCAGCAGGTTTTCCATCTCTTATTTTTGGCCGGAGCGTCTATACCAGATAACCCTGAGCCATCTCTTCGCCGGTGGCCCAAAGACGCTCTGCCATTGGCTTATCAAACATATGGTTATCCCCACTGACGGTAACCGCATTGCAGTCCTCAAAATAGGCGCCGCTAACTCCCTCTAGAGCCGGATTAGTAGCCACATATACTTGAGTGGCTGCACCCTCCTGAGGTGTCTTTGCTATAA
>CAWKZU010000069.1:0-3929 GCA_963854585.1 Gammaproteobacteria bacterium
AATGTTTCTGGATCGGTAAGGGAAAAAGATAAGAGATCAACACTGATTAACGAGAGTAAAATAAGGTAAGCAGATTGTCGCCAGGGGATGTATTTCACAATAAAAGTAGCTAACAATGCGCCAAAGGCGGCACCATACTTATTAGCGCTGGTGATATAACCGGCAGTCTCGCGGCTAATGCCCAGCCCGTCAACAAAAGCAGACAGAAACGCACCTCCTAAATTTACATAAAACAATCCGGCAGTCGCTAGGAATGCTAGGAACACAGCAACCACGATACCTTCTTCTGCTACTTTTGGAAGATTACTCAGGGGTGCCTGATTAGTGGCTTTTATATTCATGACAGTTCCTTAGCAGATTGGATTGATTTTATTCAGGTGCTGAATAACCTCAGTGAAACGAAACACACCGCTGTCACTAAAATAATAGTAGGCATCTCCATCGGGCAGCAGGACGACACTAATGCCGCCATAGCCGGACATGAAGGGTAGCCATTGACTGTTAGCGCAGTCCAATGATGGCCCCGCATCCCAGGCCCAAAAACCATTGTTAAATTTCAAATCAGCAGCGCCGGCTGTGACGCCTCGATCCGACACATCTTTTTGCATAGCTCTATCTAGCATCGATTTATCTAGGAGTTTAGTCAGTATGGGATCACTCGCTGACAATGCACTAGCAAGTTTGGCTATATCGCTTCGCAGCAGCATTAGGCCCCAGCCGGTAGAAGGTTGATTCTGTTCACGGTGGGGCGCATCAAGTAGAGGTGACAACCCTAAATCCGCCCATATCGGCATTAGCAGGTCAGTATAAAAGTCTTTATCTTTACCGTACTTTTGTTGCCAAAAATTCTGCATAGCTACGCCCAGAAGCCAGAATTCAGTGGTGTGATATACCCATTGCTCACCCGGCTTAGCTTTTGTTCGATAGCGGTTGCATGCATGTTCGGTTTTGGCTTTAACCGAGGGCTCTTCAAAAAAGGCAAATAGGTGTTTGGCTTCATCCCGATGCGGATATTTACTACCGTAACGGCCGGTGGTGTTGTTTAAAAGATGCTTAAGTGAAATATCAGCCCAAGCGACGCATTCAGGGATTAAATCTTTTACCAACAAATTCTGCGCACCTGGGTAAAGCGCTTCTAGCCGCATTAATCCAATACCACCAATAATAGATTTCGCCAGAGAGTAACCTGGCAGGGGGACGTGGCTGCAGTCAGAAAAGTTAGCGGCTCTTGTAGGACAACCACTGACATAATGGGTAGCATCGATCACAGCGCCATAAATTGATATTGATGATGGTTCTATATAGGCGGACTGAGAGAGCACGCTATCGTCAAGTTTAGAGTCATCCTTTGATGGCCCGAAAATAGATTCTTCAGGTAGTCGATTTAATAGTTCTTTTGCATACTTCAGGGTGACCGACTTGCTTGAGCCAGTTCCTTTGTTGGAAATGCTAATATCCGCAAAACCTTGGGCATTAAATTGTAGATATTTGCAGGTTTCTGTGGCTATCTGATAGCCCGCCTGATCACTTTCAATGATGATGGTCCCTTGATGGGTGCAGTTCTGACCTTTCTCTATTAGAGCGAAAGGCAGTACTAGGCTGATTTTTTTGTTACGAACATACCAAGAGCCCGGCTCAAACATGATATCCCAGTGCTGGTTTGAGGTGAGTTTAAGTCCACGCTGCGCCGGAATAGCTTTACCATTATCTGCAATCACCAAATCAAATTCAGTAGCAGGTAATTGGGCCAATTTATCGCCAGTGGTACGGGTATAGCGAAAATCATCTTTTAATATTTCAAACTGTTTAACAGTAGACGAACCCACTTTTATAGTGACTTCTGTATCAGCTGCGCTCTGCAGGCTGGTCGCTGCCATGCCGATAGCAATCAGCGGCCATAACCAACTGGTTTTTAGGTACATTTTGAGCCGCGAGTTAACTGACATCGATACCCGCCTTTATCAAAATCGTGCTCAATTCATCCAGGTTCTTGCCATATTGTCGCCACCTATCAACTGATTGAGCATAGACGGGCTGTCTAACTTGAGTCGCACTAGCGGTGGTAGAAGGTGCTTTGTTTTCATGAAATTTAAGACAGCCCGATTCCCAATTTAAGCCACAAAAATCTAATACTTTTTTGACTTCTAGTTCTGTGTCTGTGACCAAGTTTTCATAGGCAATCGAGTGAATGACCCCAGGCATAACTGATTGCCAGTGACGCATGAGTCGGTGATATGACACGTAATATCTACCTAGATCTGTAAGGTTGTAGGAGAACGGGTATATGTCTCTAAATTGCTGCTTATAAATAGCCCAGCAAGCAGCCAAGGGGTGACGCGTTAAGTTAATGATTTTCGCATTAGGTAAGGCACGATGGATGAGGCCCGCATATAAGAAATTAAACGGTAATTTATCAATAAAATGACTACCCTCAAATATCATTGGGCGGGCTTTTTCTAAGTAGTGAAACCCCAGCCTACTGACGTCTAATTGGCTGGATAGTCGAATAAGATCAAGAGCGGAAGAGTTGCTGTCACCACTTTGTGTCGAGGACAATGCCATGACTTCTAGACCGAATGTATCTAACTCTCCGGCTGAGGTGACGCTTGAATGGCTATCTAAAATACGTTCTAGTAGCGTTGTTCCAGTTCGTGGTAGTCCAATAATGAAAATAGGTTCTACGCTATCATGCCCCGTCAAATCCTTTAGGAAAAAGGCCTTATTAAAGGTGTGCGTGATCTGTTGTATGATTTTTTCATCAGCGCTTACGTCATAAGACATTGCGTTGCGGCGAATATCTGCTCCGGTTGTGAGGTAGCCAAAGGACTTATCAGGTTCACTTAAATCATCATATTCTTTGGACAGGGCATAACAGATACCAGACTTGGCTTTATCCTCAATATCTGGATCCGAGTATGCTTTGAGTAATTCTTTTATGTGATTGTGTTCTATCGACTGCTTTCGCAGCGACGAGCGCATGCCCTGAGCTTCAGCATCTAAATAATTTAAAGCCAAGCAAGTGTTTAAGCTCTCTTCACATTTATTTATATCGCCTATAAACCTATAGGCTGCAGCTAAATTGTAGTGAAGCAAAGAATTATTGGGCTCATCAGCCAGAGCGCTGATGTAGTGTTTTATTGCTTCGCTATGCATATGCTCAGCTGAGAGCATTATTGCTATTTTCTCATGTAAAGCGGCACTGTCACATTCTTGTATTGCTAATATTTGAAGATGCTCTAGCACGTCTTGCTGCAGGCCTAGTAGGGACAAGCATTCAATCCGTTGAATCAGTACACTGGGTTCGTTAGGCTTTATTGAAAGGGCTCGAGATGTTGAAATTAATCCGGCCTCAGGTTTGTTTAAGTGAAGATGAATGCAACCGGCCAGCCACCAGCCTTCAAAAAGCATCGGAAACTCTGTGTTAAGAGCTCGACAGCCATCGATGGCTTGTTTGATCTCATTTTGAGAAAGAGCCTCTTTTGTCAAAGAATATAGTCGTAAAGCGCTTGGTTGCATAACAGATTTCATTTCACATTATAAGAATACATCATAAAGCATGTGTATTATTATTTTTAAGGTCGCTGAAGGGTGTTCAGCGACCTTAAAAACCCTGTCACTAGAAACGGTAACTCGCAGAAAGACTAATAGTTCTCGGTTGAGTGATGAAATCTTTCTGACCAGTACCATAGAACCCATTGGCTACATCAGATGTCATGTACTCTTCCTTATAGGTTGCCACTGTGCCGCGCTCATTGAAGAGATTTTTCGCCACCAGTGATGCCGTCCAATCAGCACCTACAAGAGTCATGGACATAAACCACAGGTCAAAGCCATCTAGAGTGGTGGCCCAGTCGGGGTCGATATTTAGAATAGAGTTTTCGACATCTGATTGATAATAACCATCGATACGGCTAATAAGAAGCAAACCA
>CAWKZU010000070.1:0-3620 GCA_963854585.1 Gammaproteobacteria bacterium
CAGATGGATATCATGGATGACTGAATTTAGTGTGCCAATGCGTGTCTATATTGAAGACACTGATGCCGGCGGTATTGTTTATTATGCCAACTACTTGAAATTTATGGAGCGCGCGCGAACCGAATATATGCGCAGTCTTGGTTACGGTAAAGTCGCGCTCTTTGATGGATTGCAATTGGTGGTTCACGATTTACAATTAAAATATCACAAACCGGCAAGGCTTGACGATGAGATTGTAGTTTCGGCAAAGTTAACAGGTTTGACAAAAGTAACATTTTCAATGTCCCAAGCAGTATACCTCGGTGATCAACTGCTGGTTGAAGGCTCTGTCAGAGTAGCCTGCATTAACGCTGACAATAAACGCCCTGCGGCGATTCCCAAGGCCATGTTTCAGCACCTCACTAGCCAGATTGGAGTTTAGATTTGTGAACGAAGAAAATTTATCGATACTTGCGTTAATAATGAATGCCAGTGTGTTAGTTCAGGCTGTGATGGTGATACTTTTGGTCGCCTCAGTGATGTCCTGGGTAATGATAGTGCAACGGGGACTCTTCCTTAATAATGCTCAGACTAGCTTTAAACTATTTGAAGACACGTTCTGGTCGGGTATCGATTTGGCTGATTATTATCACGAGCTCACGGAAAAAGCCAAAGAGCTAGGGGTGACCGATGGTATTGAAAATGTGTTTCGTGCGGGCTTTAGAGAGTTCAGTCGGCTGTCTCAATCAGATAAAGCAGACCCAGATGCGGTGATGGAAGGGACTGATCGGGCGATGCGTGTTGCCCTGTCCCGAGAGGATGAGAAGTTAAGCATAAACTTACCTTTCTTAGCCAGCGTCGCCTCAGTTAGCCCTTACATCGGCTTGTTTGGCACAGTTTGGGGCATTATGAATTCATTTAGGGGGCTGGCCATGGTGCAGCAGGCTACCCTGGCAACAGTTGCTCCTGGTATTTCTGAGGCCCTTATTGCTACCGCGATGGGGCTCTTCGCAGCCATTCCAGCTGTCATTGCCTACAATCGTTATGCAGCGAAGGTTGAGGCTCTTAACAGCAGCTACGAAACTTTCTCTGATGAGTTTTCGAGTATTTTGCATCGTCAAGTTCATTCGCGATAACAAGCATCGACTTTAGGAGGCTAGGTTGTTAAAGCGTAAAAGAGTAAAACGTAAATTAGTCGCAGAAATCAATGTTGTCCCCTACATTGACGTGACTCTCGTACTGTTGGTCGTGTTTATGATTACCGCGCCACTATTGATGCAAGGCGTTAAGGTTGAGTTGCCTGTGGCTAATTCAGCGCCTATGGATACCAAAGAGCAAGAGCCCTTTATCGTGTCCATTAAAAGCGATGGCAGTTATTGGGTTGATCAAAAGGGTGATAACGTCGCGACATCCCTAGGAGACGTCAAAGATCGCGTTGCTAAAGTCCTCCGTCAGAAGCCACAGACCCCGGTACTTGTTTGGGGTGATGCCAACGTTGACTATGGTTCTGTGGTTAACTTGATGAGTGAGTTACAGTTGGCTGGTGCTTCTTCAGTAGGTCTCGTTACGGAACCTTCTCGCCAGTAATATGAGAGACTCCCTGAGCTATGGTATAGGCATTCTCTTTAGCTTGACTGTGCACGGGCTAGTGCTGTGGGCTCTCGTCATCGGCTGGCAGCCAATGACACAGCAGATAGTCATTCAGCCTCAGTATATTGAAGCTAAGTTGGTTCAACTGGCCCCTAAGAAAAAAGCCGTTAATAAATCCAAAAAGCCGCCGATCAACAATACTGCACAGAAAAAGCGAGAAAAACAAAAGCGTCTTGAGAATGAAAAACGAAAAGAACAAGCGGGAAAGGAGCGACGGCGTAAAGCGGAAGATGATCGAAAACAGCAAGAACGTTTGACGGCTGAAAAACGAGCGCTGGCTGAAAAAAAGCGTTTAGAAGAGGCAGAACGACAGCGACAGCTGATCGAAAATGAGTTTGCTGACGCTATTGCAGCAGAGCAGTCTTTGATTAATGCGCAAGAGGACGAAATAGCCGCTAATAGTTATCGTCAGCTAATTCAACGAAGATTGTCAGAAAACTGGAACCGTCCGCCTAGTGCGAGACGAGAGATGGAAACCACAATAAGATTACAGCTTGTTCCAACTGGCCGTATCGTCGGGGTGACCGTCTTGAAATCAAGTGGCGACACTGCTTTTGACCGATCAGTAGAGCAGGCAGCCTTCAAGGTTGACCAATTTATTGAACTTCAAAGCATGTCACCAGTTTTGTTTGAAAAGAAATTTCGTCAAGTTGATGTAGCGTTTAGTCCTCAAGATCTCAGATTATAATCCACGGAGCCCCAATGTTATTTAGATCGTTAATGACAACAAAAATCTTCCACATCATTGTCGTTGCAATGGTGTTAGTTTTTACACCAGTGGCAGCTTGGGCCGAGCTAGTTATTCGTGTCACACAGGGCAATGATAAGCCGACGATGATCGCGGTAGCGCCAATGTCGACAAATGGCATACAGGTATTAGAAGATATTAGTGCAATTGTGGAATCTGATCTTTTGCGCAGTGGTTTATTTAAAACTATTCCCAGGCAAAATATGCTGGCGTTCCCGCAAAATATAGATGATGTTTATTATCGCGATTGGCGGTTGTTGGGCAGCGAGTATTTAATTATTGGTGGTTTAAAAGACTCAGAAGGCAAAATAGAATTGAGTTTTAGTTTACTTGATGTCACCGCACAAAAAACGGTATTTAAGCATCGAGTGACCGGTACTGAGGCTCAGATTAGAGATTTAGCTCATCTGGTTAGCGACAAGGTCTACAAAGAAATCACCGGTATTCGGGGTGTATTCAGCACCAGGTTAGCTTACGTAACCGCAGAGCTAAACGACAACAAATTTATCTACAGATTAAATGTGTCAGACTCTGATGGAGCAAGAGAGCAGCTGGTGCTTGAGTCGACGCAGCCGATTATGTCGCCATCGTGGTCGCCAAAAGGAGATGAATTAGCTTACGTCTCCTTCGAAACTGGACGGCCGGCAATATGGCGGCAACGCTTGGTAGGTGGGCAGCGTATACAGCTCACTAATTTTTCGGGTCTCAACGGAGCGCCATCCTGGTCACCTGACGGCAATAAGCTAGCGTTAGTGCTCTCTAAAGATGGTAATCCAGAAATTTATTTGTTGGACCTTACTTCAAATGAGTTGTCGCGTTTAACGCGTCATTTTGCGATTGATACTGAACCAACCTGGACGCCTGATGGTAAAAACCTACTTTTTACATCTGATAGGGGAGGTACTCCACAAATTTATAAATTAACTATTGCATCAAAGGCCGTTGAGCGCATAACATTCAAAGGTAATTACAATGCTAGGCCGAGTCTAGCACCAGATGGTAGAACGTTAGTGGTGGTGCATAGGGAGTCTAATGTTTTTCATATTGCGACGCTCGATCTTAAAACTGGACGTATGCTAGAATTAACAGAGACTAGGTTGGACGAGTCACCCACCGTCGCGCCAAATGGTGCCATGCTAATCTATGCAACAAAGCAGGCTGGTCGTGGTGTTTTGTCTGCAGTGTCACTTGATGCTGGGGTAAAGTATTTTCTTCCCGCTAAAATAGGGGATGTTAGAGAGCC
>CAWKZU010000071.1:0-3493 GCA_963854585.1 Gammaproteobacteria bacterium
ATCACGTCTACCCATCAGGGATTTCCCGTGATTGACGGCGTCAGTCAATTTTTGGTTGGTGCTCGTTGTCTAATGAATTATCGAGACTTTCAGCAACGAGAGCCGATGCAAGTTATAGGCGTTGATCGGGATAAGTGCGATTATTGGCGCGAGCGTTTAGGTGGTGAAACGAAGGTGTCAGAAACCTTAGCCAGTCAATGTCTTGCAGACTTAGGGCTGCCCATGTTGCAGAGTGTACTGGTGGGTAGTCAGATTGAAGTGAAGTCTGCGGCCGCGGCAACAGGATTTCCGTTGGTACTCAAAACTGCCCAGCCTGGGATAGAGCATAAGTCTGATGTCGGTGGGGTGAATTTAAATATCCTAGACGAAGCGGAACTGCTTGCTGCTTATAGCGATATGGCAAAGAGACTTGGCCCCCAGGCAATGATTGCGCCCATGATGCAGTCAAACGGCGTTGAAATGATTTTAGGTGTCAGTCGGGACAGTCAGTTTGGGCCCACGGTGGTGGTTGGTTTTGGCGGTGTTTACGCTGAGGTGCTCGGTGATATTGCGGTGCTGATGCCACCATTTGATTCAGCTACTGTAAAAAGGGCGCTACAAAGACTATCGATGGCAGAGATTTTAGCGGGCGTCCGTGGTGCACCAAAAGCAGATGTTGATAGTTACTGCGAGGCAGCTGCTAGATTATCTGAGATCGCTCTGATGTTGGCTGATACAGTAGCGGAAGTGGATATTAATCCAATAAAAATAAGTGTTGATGGATGCGTTGGTTTGGATGCCTTGATGGTGTTGTTAAAGTAAGACTAAATGGCGATAAGCCAGGACAAACATAATGAATATTGCGGTAGAGTCAGAGCTAGAAAAATTCATCAAACAACACCCAGAGATCACAATGCTGGAGATTTTAATGCCGGACTTGAACGGCATTATTCGTTGCAAGCGTATTCCGGCTAGCGAGTTTGTAACCTTTTTTCGCGAAGGCGTTAAGGGTCCGGCGTCGACTATCTTGCTGAATGTGCGCGGTGAGTTTTGCAACGAGGTCGACTTTGCCAATGTAGAGGGTGATCCAGATAAATTAATTCATCCCATCGCCAATACCTTGGCGCCCATTACCTGGTTAAAATCTGATACGGCTCAGGTATTGGCTACCTTCACTGAACTGGATGGCAGTCCGGCACTGTTTGATTGTCGAAACATGCTGATTAAAGCACTTGAGCCTTTACAGGCGATGGGGTTAAAGCCGGTTGTTGCCACAGAGTTAGAGTTTTACTTAATAAAGAGTGGCGATTCTGCCGTGCCAGAGCCGCTTTTGGCTAAAGTGCCAGGCACTAATGTTGATCAGTCGGGTACGCAGTATGCAATGCCTGAGGATCTTTGGGACAACGATGATTTTCTTGAAGATGTGCGCAGAGCTTGTGAAATTCAGAATGTGCCCATGACCACGGTGCATTCAGAGTTTTCGCCGGGCCAATTTGAAATTAATTTAGGTCATGTAGCTGATCCAGTCTCTGCCTGTGATCATGCAGTGCTCCTCAAGCGTATTGTCAAAGGAGTGGCTCGACAGCACGGTATGGCGGCAACCTTTATGGCCAAGCCTTTTACGGATATCCCAGGTAGCGGATTACACGTCCATTTCAGCTTATATGATGGCGATGGTGCAAATGTTTTTGCTGACTCAGACTCATCTGAGGTGCCAGCGATTTCCGACACACTGCGCCATGCTATTGGTGGTTTGGCCGAAACCATGGCTGATGCTATGGCTATATTCGCGCCTAATGCTAATTCCTATCGACGTCTTATTTCGGGTGATTATGTCCCGTTGACGCCCAGTTGGGGCTATAACCATCGCGATGTGGCGCTGCGTATTCCGGTATCTGGTGATCAAGATCGTCGGGTTGAACATAGGCTTTCAGGAGCTGACGCCAATCCCTACCTTGTTATGGCGGCTCTCGTTGCCGGGGTACATCATGGTATTAGCCAGGGTTGCGATCCTGGCGAGATGGTGCCGGAAGGGCTTGATCTAGAAGCCGAGATTACTCTGCCAAAAGTCTGGTCGTTAGCGCTGGATGAGTTTGACAGCAGCGCCGTGCTACCTCAATATTTAGGTGAAGATTGCTGTCGCCTGTTTGGTACGATTCGTCGCGGAGAGTGCGAACAGTTTGCTGGACAGGTGTCGAACATAGACTATGACTGGTATCTGCGCTCCATGTGATCTTATTGGTGGGATGGCCCAGGATGCTAAACGATAAATTAAACAATCATTTAATAAACTATATGCTCATTTAGTTAGATGTTGTATAGTTCCATAGGCACTGTAAAATCCCTGTTAGAGTAATGTTTTAGGCTGTATTTATATGAAATTTATCGCTACTGATGTTTCTGATACTAGAGAAAAAATGACCGACAAGGCGAGCGCTCAGCTGGGTAAGCCAGGGTTTGCGATAGATCCTTATTTCTATCGATCACATGTTACCTATCAAGCCGAATTAGAAAATATCATCTTCAAAAGCTGGCTTTACGCCGGTCATATTAGTCAGGTTGTTAAAAATGGCGACTATTTCTTATTCGATATTGGTGAAGATTCGATCATCATTAGTCGTGATAATAAGGGTGATATTTGTGTCATGCACAATATTTGCAGGCACCGTGGAGCTCGAGTGTGTGAAGAGCCAAGTGGTAACCGAAAAGCCTTTATTTGCCCTTATCATGGTTGGGCCTATGGCAATGATGGCAAGCTAAAGTCGGCACGAGATATGGATCATCGAGAGGATTTTAATTGCGATGACTATTCTTTAAAGCCAGTACGCTTCGTGGTTTTTCAGGGGATGATATTTATTAACTGCGACCCCGACGCTCCTGATTTTGTGGCGCCACTGGAAAAGATTACGACCCAGTTGGGTGCATATGATCTTGAAAATGCCAAGGTGGCAGAGCGCAAGACCTATCGTATCCATGCCAATTGGAAGCTCGTTTTAGAAAACTATCTTGAGTGCTATCACTGTGCTAGTTCTCATCGTCAATACGCCAAGTTACATACTCTTGAGGCTCCCTTTGAGAAGGTAAAGCCGATTAACGAGGCTATGTGGGCTAGAGCTGCAGAGATGACTGGAGTGCCTGGTATTGCCGCTGAATACTATGGTTACTATAACGACGCCGCTGCCTTTGGAGCCTGTTCATACCACAGCCGCTATGCCCTTTATGAGGGCTGTAAAACGGGGAGCAAAGATGGTCAGCCAGTTGCGCCATTAATGGGGCATATGAAAGGCTTTGATGGTGGGGCTGGTGATTTCCAGATGGGTCCGCTTACCTTTATGCTCAATTATCCTGATCATTGCGTGCTGTACCGGTTTATTCCAAGAAGTATTACCGAAACAGATATGGAGTTGGTTTGGTATGTTAATGGTGATGCACAGGAAGGCGTTGATTACGACAAAGAAAAAGTCGCATGGCTTTGGCATCACACCAGCCTAGAGGATGAATACATTATTACGCG
>CAWKZU010000072.1:0-3393 GCA_963854585.1 Gammaproteobacteria bacterium
GTACTAGACAATCCACCAGTAATTCACCCCGTAATCAGAACCCACCCAGAGAGTGGTAAACGAGTAATTTTCGTCAATGCACTGTTTACCACCCATATCGTCGGTCTTCCTAGGGAAGAAAGTAATGCCATCCTCAAGTTTCTCTATGAGCACATTAAGACACCGGAGTTTACCTGCCGCTTCTCATGGGATGTGAACTGTATCGCTATATGGGATAACCGCAGTACTCAGCACAAACCAATCAACGATTACTATCCTGCGCACAGGTGTCTCGAGCGTATTGTGATAGATGGCGATAAGCCTTACTAACGCGCCATAAAATCGATCATCCAATTGGCAACCTTCAAATGATCTGTATCTTCCCGTAGAGAGTCCATTGCGTCGCTGTAGCAGTCTTCTGGATAAACGTCCTTACGCAGTTGATAAAGAGCGCTGGCGTAGGCCATTGGGAATTCAGGATGACCTTGGAACGTTAAGATATGACCATTAAGTGCGGTCATAGCAATTGGGCAACCCGGTGTGGATGCAAGAACCTCACTTCCGGTGGCTGCCTGACTAACTTGGTCCTGGTGGCTATACAGTAATTTGTAGGGCTCAGCACCATCAAAGCGATGGATAAATTCAGCCTTAACCGTTGTGTGTTTGACGCCAATCTCCCAACCACTTGATGCCTTACCTGCCTCGCCGCCCAGCACATTAGCGATCAGCTGATGACCGAAACAAATACCAATCAATTTTTTCTTGCGCTGATGCAACTGCCTAACAAATCCGCCTAAGGTGTTTATCCAGGCTAGATCTTCGTAGACGCTACTTTGACTGCCAGTGATAATATAGGCATCCTGATCATCAATATCATCTGGATAAATCTCCTGGTTGATCCGATAAGCGGTCACATTCAAGTCAACTCTGCTATTAATCGACCGTTGATTATTAGCTTCAACAAGCAGCGCCTTAAACATCTCAGGGTATTCGCCAAAGGTTTCAGCCAACGCAGGCCGGACATCATCGGTACGTAAAATGCCTACACGCAATCCCATCTCACTATCGCCCTTATTTAACCGTATTTCGCTAAGTAGGCTTTTAAGTCTCTTTTAACTTCCGGCCCATAAAGATACAGACCAATAATGTTGGGAACTGCAATCAAAAAGACCATGGCATCGGAGAAATCTAACACTGCTGACAATTTGATCATACAGCCAAGACAGATAAACCCACAAAATATTGCCTTAAAGACTAACTGGGTCAGTTCACCCTCACCAAACAGATAGGTCCAACCCTTTAGGCCATAGTATGCCCAAGCAATACTAGTGGAAAAAGCAAACAACAACGCCGCCACACTAATAATGTAGGGAGACCAACTAATATGATGTGCAAATGCCGCTGAGGTTAGAGCAATTCCTTCCAGCCCTCCATCCATAAGCCCGTTGGGATAGGCGGTAGTAACAATCACCAACGAGGTAAGAGTGCAGACAACCATGGTGTCAATAAAAGGCTCTAGAAGCGACACTAGCCCTTCAGTCACAGGCTCGTCAGTTTTAACCGCTGAATGTGCTATTGAAGCAGAACCAATACCCGCCTCATTGGAAAATACTGCTCTTTGAAAGCCAACGATCATTGCACCGATTGCTCCGCCAGTCATGCTGCTAGTCTCAAATGCGCTAGAGATAATCAAGGTGATGGCGCCCACCACATGTTCAGAACTCATGGCAATAATCAACACCGCAGAGAACACATACAAAACAGCCATAAATGGCACAATTTTCGATGCCACGCTTGCAATAGAGCGAATGCCGCCAATAATGACCGCTGCAACCGCGCCACCCAGTAACAGGCCAAACAACCAGCCCTTATCAGCAAAGAAACTGTTTTCCCCTCCAGTGATACCCAAAACCTGAACATAAGCTTGGTTTGACTGAAACATATTACCGATACCAAAGCAGCCAATCACCAAAGCCAGAGCATAGAAACCCCCTAATAGCTTGCCAAGTTGAGGAAATCCGCGATCCAGCAGATAACGCTCTAGGTAATACATGGGACCACCTGACACTGAACCATCAGGATTATGGCGTCGATATTTAACACCCAAAGTACACTCAACAAACTTAGTCGACATGCCGAGGAAGCCAGCCATAAACAACCAAAATGCCGCACCAGGGCCGCCGATTGATATAGCCACAGCTACGCCACCAATGTTGCCAACACCGACAGTGCCCGATATCGCGGTTGAGAGCGCTTGAAAATGGGAGATCTCACCTGGGCCGCTGGACTTTCCGTTCTTGCCGCTAACGATGCTAATCGCTTTTGAGAAGCCGCGTATGTTAATAAAACCAAGATAACACGTGAAAAATACCGCTGCTGATACCAGCCATAAGACAATGAGTGGAAAGCCCTGTCCAAAGATATTTATTTGATAAAAAATAATGTCGGATAAACCCCTTGCAAGGGGATTTATTAGCTGGTCTATCTGCTGATCTAGTGACATTTATTGGTCTTATTCTTATGGATAGCACGCTATGTTAGCATGACTAAAATCAAACAAAACCTCTGCTGGCAATCATTTCAATAGTATTAAGAGCAATTCCTCTCAATAGCCCAAGTCTTCGCTTCGTCGCTTGAGGCCCATTTTATTGCTTGAGCGAGAATGCGCCGAAAATTAGGATTTTCATACGCACTAGGGCCGTCACCAAATTGTAAATAAACCACCGGCGCATTCTTATAGGTCTTGATCCAGCCAACAAGATTTGATCCGTTATCATGATGCCAATCGTCATTAGAATTGAGTTCACCACGAACAACCGCATTGGCGGCCGAGTAAAAATTATTGCGTGTGAATTCCCAGTCTGAGGTAAATAAAGGAATGACAGAATCTTCAAACACTTGCGAAAGATAAACCTCATCAACTATTTTAAACGGTTTTATACCAGCGGTAATTGGGTGATCGAGGACGGGGCTTACCCTATGGGAGACGTCGATATTATAGCCACTATCCGGCTTATGAACGCCCCGTGACTTCATAGGCGTATAGAGAAAATGGCCACCCACAATTTCAGCCCACTCAGGCCATGCCGGCCATGCGGCTGCAGCGTGGTGCATTATAACAAGCGGGCAACCAGCCTCACCCATAGCCCGCACACCTTCTTTATAAAATTCGGGAGGTTCCGGATACTCTGGGCCTGCGTCCCCGAATTGCACACCCGGCATATCATATTGAACATAGCAATCAAATCTTTTAGCCATCTCTGGATTAAACATAAACTGGGCTGCCGGATGCTCTACATTGGAGTATTGGATTTCCGGATTGCTATCGAATACATCAAAGAACGTATCACGGTCAAATGGATGGCCTCGAGTAACTAAGAGTATATTTAGCTTGCCGTCCTGCTCAGGCAATGC
>CAWKZU010000073.1:0-3310 GCA_963854585.1 Gammaproteobacteria bacterium
TGGTGCCCAGGAGAGGACTTGAACCTCCACGCCCGTAAGAGCACTAGCACCTGAAGCTAGCGTGTCTACCAATTTCACCACCTGGGCCTTCTTGTTTGCGCTGATTGAACCATTGAGTAGATAGAAACTGGATGGCTAAACAGCGGCGCGCACTATAGTAATCGGGGATATTTTTGTCAATGGGTGCCTTTTGCTAGCCAATCGCGGTATTAGCCGGAAAATATCTGATTTGGTTATACTATTGCTCTTAAGGTTCGATTAAACTCTCGTCGGATTATTATCGCAGATGTATTAATGTAAACGATGAGCAAAATTTAAGGGTTTTAATTTATGAACAAACTAACCTGCTTTAAGGCCTATGATATTCGCGGACAGTTGGGTACCGAACTCGATGAGTCAGTGGCCTACCGCATTGGCCGAGCTTATGCCGAATTTCTCAAGCCCAAAAATGTCGTTCTTGGTGGTGACATTCGATTGACTAGCGAGTCTCTTAAGGCAGCGCTCAGTGAGGGTATTCGCGATGCTGGTGCAGATGTTCTCGATATCGGCATGGTGGGAACAGAGCAGGTTTATTTTGCCACGTCGCATTTACAGGCCGATGGCGGCATTGAAGTAACAGCCAGTCATAACCCCATTGACTATAACGGCATGAAGCCTATTCGAGAGGGATCTCGCCCTATTAGCTCTGACACTGGTTTGTTAGACATTAAGCGTATGGCTGAAGAGAACGATTTCTCCCCCATAGATGCTGCACGTCGGGGTGGATATACGCAGGTTTCTATCATGCAAAAGTACCTAGACCATCTGTGCGGTTATGTTGATTTGCCGGCTATCAAACCTATTAAATTGGTGATGAATGCAGGCAATGGCGCGGCAGGGCCTGTGGTTGATGCCATAGAGGCGCGCTTCAAGAGTCTTCAGTTGCCCATCGAGATCATTAAAATTCATAATACCCCCGACGGGTCTTTTCCTAACGGCATTCCTAATCCCTTGTTGCCTGAAAACCGCGGATCAACCATCGACGCCGTGTTGCAACATGGCGCGGATATGGGTATTGCTTGGGACGGCGATTTTGACCGCTGTTTTATGGTTGATGAAAAAGGTAACTTTATTGAGGGTTACTATATCGTTGGCCTTCTAGCAGAGGCTTTTTTGTTAAAAACTCCGGGCGCTAAAATTATTCATGACCCTCGATTGACCTGGAACACCATCGACGTGGCGGCTAAAAATGGGGGTCAGGCCATACAGTCAAAGACTGGCCATGCTTTTATTAAAGAGCGCATGCGGGCTGAAGACGCGGTCTATGGTGGAGAGATGAGCGCTCATCACTATTTTAGAGACTTCTTTTACTGTGACAGTGGAATGATTCCATGGTTATTAGTGATGGAGCTCATCAGTAGCTCTGGTCGACCGCTGTCTGATTTAGTCAGGGCCATGGTCGAGGCCTACCCATCTCCTGGCGAGATTAACCGCACCATAGCGGACCCTGCCAAGGCGATTAGACAGGTTAAACAACACTATGAAGCCAAGGCTCTGGTCATCGATGAAATCGACGGTATCTCCATGGAATTTACGGATTGGCGGTTTAACTTGCGCATGAGCAATACCGAGCCGGTAGTGCGTTTTAATGTAGAAACCCGCGGCGACAGGGAATTGCTGGAACAACGGCAAAATGAAGTGCTTGCTATACTAGAAGCACAATAATTAGCCAATATCGAAGGTGATATAAGTGGATTGGTTTTTGTTACAGACAAAGTCGAGAGAAGAGCTACGAGCGGCTGAAAATTTGGGCCGCCAAGAGGTCGAGACATTTTGTCCGATGATCCGTGTGGAAAAGATTGCCCGTGGCAAAAGAATCGAGGCCTTAGAGGTTTTGTTCCCTGGGTACCTTTTTGTTCAGTTAGGGGAAGCTTCGGTCTCAGCAACCAGCATTCGATCCACGCGTGGGGTTAGTCATTTTGTGAGTAGTGGTGGCAGGCCGATCAAGGTGCCTTCAGGCTTAATTGAGCAGTTACAGCGTCGGGTATCGGAACAAGAAGATCAGGTTATGTCTAGCGTGCCCAAGGTGGGTGAGAAAATGACTATTATGGATGGCCCGTTTCGAGGCCTTGACGCGGTCTTTTATCAGCCAGATGGTAACAATAGAGCCTTAGTTTTGGTGACCATGTTAAATCAACAGGTTAAGGCGTCTATTGCGTTTTCAAGCCTTACTGCAGTCAATGATTCAGTCATTTAAGCCCGATAAATCATCGCGTCTAGTTATCTTGCGTAACCGTCCTTGGCACATAGCCTGTGGGTTTAAAGTGACAAAAAATATTCGCAAAGAACTCGCCGTCTAAAGGATGAGGTCGCCCATGGCTGAGCCTGCCGCCCTCATAAAGTATTATTTCACCTGGCTTAAGAGTGACTTCGTGGCTTCGATAATAGTTGTCATCAATCACCAGTGGCCAGTCTGAGTCGACGTGCTGATCGACGTTTATAATAGCGCTGATAATGTGTGTTTCCAGCCTGTCTTGATGGCACCGCAGCACAGCTCCGCGATGGTAGACACGAATACCATAGACAAAGGTGGGCATTAAGGAATGACCACACCAGTCTTCCATCATGATTTTTAGCGCGTCATGTATTTCTTGCCTTAGGTCGTCATTTAAGTTGACTAGGGTGCTGCTTTTCTTGTCTCCACCGGCACTATTAAAAATAAAGTCACCAGGAACGGTCTCATGCTGTTGATCGCTGAGGTTGTCCCTATAGAACGCCTGTATTTTTTTAAGTAGGGGTGCGGCTAGTTGCGTTTTAGCGAAGCCTATTTTGGTGTAGTTAGGAATAAAGTCGTTGGCCTGCCGACAAAACATGGGCGGCTGCTCAGCGAGTCGACTGCGAGTACGAAACCACTTAGTGATAACCGCTTTATAACCTTTTAATACTGGCTGTGCTTGATGAAGGCTGTTGTCATTAGGCGAGCCATCGGGATTTAGGCTTGACCAAATAACAGCCATTCCCTGCTGTGGATGAACATCACTGTCGATTTTTGGAAAGCGAGTAACACCTCCTTCCTCAACAGTATTGAGATAAACCATCACGGTGTAAGTGCGCTGACCGTAATTAGTAGTATTGCTGGCAAGCTCGTTAGCTTCAAAATAGTCAGTGTGAGGTTTGAACTCCTGCCCTATCTCATAATATTGACCCTGAATAGTTTCAGAATAGGATTCATCAACGCCTATTAAGCGACAGATACGCTCATCGACATGTTTAATAAGGGGGTCGCTTAAATTACCCAAATCGCAGGTTTTACTGGTGCGAAAGCCTGCGT
>CAWKZU010000074.1:0-3098 GCA_963854585.1 Gammaproteobacteria bacterium
CAATGACCGAGCGTTTAGATATTGTTGATGGTTGCACAGAAGCCAAAGCGCTCGCTGAGTTACGTGAGATTGCGAACCATAATAAGGTTTTTCGAAGTTTTATTGGTCAAGGATATTACGGCACTATTACGCCTAATGTCATTCAGAGAAATATACTAGAAAACCCAGCTTGGTATACCGCCTATACGCCATATCAACCCGAGATCTCCCAAGGGCGACTAGAAGCACTGATTAATTTCCAAACTATGATTACCGACCTCACTGGTATGGAAATGTCTAACGCATCAATGTTGGATGAGGGTACTGCCGCAGCCGAGGCGATGGCTTTGTGTCAGCGTATGTCAAAATCAAAATCAATGCGTTTTTTCGTTGATGAGGACTGCTTCCCTCAGACCATTGAAATCATTAAAACTCGCGCTGAACCGGTAGGCATTGAGGTCCAAATAGGTAATCCAGATGAGTTTTCAGGAGAGGCCTTTGGTATTTTACTCCAGTATCCAGGAGCCAGTGGAGAAGTCCGTAATCATCGGGATATTATTGCCAAAGTTCAAGACCAGCGCGGTTTGGTTGTTATGGCTGCTGATATTCTTAGCTTGGTACTGCTCGAATCACCAGGGTCTTTGGGGGCGGATGTCGCGATCGGTTCAAGCCAAAGATTTGGGGTGCCATTAGGCTTTGGTGGGCCTCATGCTGGGTATATGGCTACTCGTGCAGCATATAAGCGTAACTTGCCGGGCCGTTTAGTCGGGCTATCAAAGGATTCTAGCGGGGCGCCAGCCTATCGTTTGGCACTGCAGACGCGCGAGCAACATATTCGGCGAGAGAAAGCCACATCCAACATTTGTACAGCGCAGGTTCTGCTAGCTGTTATTGCTAGCATGTACGCTGTTTATCACGGCCCTCAAGGTTTACAGCGAATTGCTCAAAGAGTACATCTTTTGACTTCAGTCTTGGCTAGCGGGTTAGAGCAACAAGGTATAAAGCCAGTAAACACCAGCTGGTTCGATACCCTCACTTTACGGTTGGGTGAGCGTACTCAGTCAGTCGTAAAATCAGCTCAAGAGCAAGAGATCAACCTGCGTTTGATCGACGAGGACACCGTGGGGATTTCTTTAGATGAAACGACTGAAATTGATGACATCAAAGCTCTGTGGGGTATTTTACTGAGCGACCATGATTTGGATGCCGATACGCTGGCGACAGAAATATCAGAAGCACTGCCGGGTGATTTAATAAGAACCGATGACTTTTTGAGCCACCCTACATTTAGTGATTATCATTCTGAAACCGAGATGCTACGGTACTTACGCAAGCTGTCAGATAAAGATATCGCCCTGGATCGAGCGATGATTCCACTGGGTTCTTGTACCATGAAGCTTAACGCGACAGCTGAAATGCTACCCATAACCTGGCCTGAATTTTCTAATATGCATCCTTTTGCGCCGGATGCGCAGACAGTTGGGTATCAAATAATGATTGAGCAGCTAGAGAGCATGCTGTGTGCAGCCACCGGCTATGATGCCATGTCACTGCAACCTAATGCTGGATCTCAAGGCGAGTATGCAGGCTTGCTGGCGATTAGAGGCTATCATGAGAGTCGCGGTGATAGTCACCGAACGGTTTGTCTGATTCCTAGTTCTGCTCATGGTACTAACCCTGCGTCGGCACAAATGTGCGGCATGTCGGTCGTTGTTGTCAAGTGTGATGATCAGGGTAATGTCGATATTGAAGACTTAAAGGGCAAAGCCACACTGCATGCTGCAAAACTTGCGGCGATTATGGTGACCTATCCTTCTACCCATGGAGTATTTGAGGGAAAAATCACAGATATTTGCGATATTGTTCATCAGTATGGTGGGCAGGTTTATATCGATGGTGCCAACCTAAATGCCATGGTGGGCGTTTGCCAACCAGGCAAGTTCGGTGGCGATGTGTCGCACCTTAATCTACATAAAACTTTCTGTATTCCTCATGGTGGGGGTGGTCCGGGTGTTGGGCCTATTGGTGTGGGCAAGCATCTATCCCCATTTTTACCAAGAGAATCTAATGATGGTGATCGTGGAGGCGCACAGATATCTGCAGCTCCATTTGGCAGTGCGAGCATACTGCCAATCACCTGGATGTATATTCGTATGATGGGCAGAGTAGGCCTTAAACATGCTACTGAGGTCGCAATTTTAAACGCCAATTACATTGCCAAGCGTCTCCAGGGGCACTATGAGGTGCTTTATACAGGCGCTAACGGCAGGGTAGCTCATGAGTGTATTTTAGATGTTCGACCGATTAAAGATGATATTGGTATTAGTGTCGATGATATTGCTAAACGACTAATTGACTTTGGTTTTCATGCGCCCACCATGTCATTCCCCGTTGCAGGAACCTTAATGATTGAACCAACAGAGAGTGAATCTCAAGCGGAGCTCGACCGTTTTTGTGATGCAATGATTGCTATAAGAGCCGAGATAGACCAGGTTGCGAGTGGTGAATTCAGTTTAGATGACAATCCTCTGGTTGGCGCTCCTCACACAGCCGCAGTTGTGAGTCATGATGATTGGGCGCGATCTTATACTCGAAGCCAGGCTGCCTACCCATTGGCGTCTCTGAGAGAAAACAAATACTGGCCGCCGGTCGGGCGGCTAGATCATGTTTATGGCGACCGCAATTTGGTCTGTTCTTGTCCTTCGATAGCAAATTACGAATAACATGCGGTTGAAGTATACGTTTTTACTGAGTTTAGGTCTGAGATTTTGGTTGGTCAGATAATATTTTTTATCTTGCTTTATCAAGCCTAAGACGGCGTATACCAGCAGAATCTGTCTTGATTGCTTTTGGCAGTCTAGTTGTGTACAGTTGCCCGCGCTCGAATTGACCCTGAACCCTCTTGATTGTTGGTTATTGCGGCTTTTTTGATTTTACAGTTCAGGTTAATTTTAGTGATCATAAGACGAGCATGCCGGTGCTCCTATTGATGTCCGATCAGTAGATAATCGGTAGCAGTTTACGGTGAGGTGTCCGAGTGGCTGAAGGAGCACGCCTGGAAAGTGTGTAAGCGTTAATAGCGTTTCGAGGGTTCGAATCCCTCTCTCACCGCCATATAG
>CAWKZU010000075.1:0-2917 GCA_963854585.1 Gammaproteobacteria bacterium
AAGATACGAAAATTACCTCGGGCTTTTATCGCCATATCGCAAAGGGCTAGGCCATCGACTACACCAAAAGGATGGTTGGCCACAAACACCAATGGGCCTGATTTAGGCAGTGCAGCTAATTTATTGGCGTCGTAATGGGTTTCTATTCCTGTGGTTTTTAGTGCTGTTGAAAAAAAGGATTCTACCGTAAAAGGTGGTTCTTTTAGCTGGTCATAAAGAGCTTCAATTTTTCGACGACCAAACAAAATTTCAACGGACGAGATGAACTTTTGCACTAGCCAAGGGTCCGAAGGCTGCACATAGGTAAGCGTTGGCTTTTCTTGCACATAACTAGAAATGTGAGAATCTAAATTGTCTTGCGGTTGCGCCAAAGAAATTCTCCAAACCTTTTCGCTTAATTTTTGCACATAAGTTAAACAAAGTGTTAGTGATAATGTCGTCTCTTGACGGACCAAATTAGTATTGTTTGGACTAACCTGATACTAACACCGTATATGCTTCTATATTTTTAAAGCTTTCATTGCATAGTGCAATTGTCTTTGAGACTATCGCGTCCACTATACGTAATCACACACATATGAACATTTAACAAAAGAGGAATTTTATGAAAATCAGCAGGGAATTGGACATCGTTGTCTATGGCGCCACTGGGTTTACCGGCCGTCTGGTCGCTGAATATCTTAATCAGCAGTACGGTGTCAATGGAGAGGTTAAGTGGGCAATGGCTGGGCGTAGCCGAGATAAGTTAGTAGCTGTGCGAGATGAAATGGGTGTTGGGTCTGATGTGCCTTTGATTGTCGCGGATGCCTCTGATGTAGAGTCTGTGAATAAAATGGTAGCCAGCACGTCGGTAATATTGACAACGGTCGGCCCTTATCAACTTTATGGCAATGAGTTAGTCGAGGCCTGTGCCGCACAGGGGACTGACTATGTTGATCTCTGCGGCGAGCCGGCCTGGATGCATAAAATGATTGCCGCGCACTCTGCTGCGGCTGAAAAAAGTGGCGCTCGTATCGTCTTCTCTTGCGGATTTGACTCAATTCCTTTTGATTTGGGCGTATTCTTTTTGCAGCAACACGCTGTGAGTACTCTCGGTAGCACGGTAGCTCGGGTCAAAGGGCGAGTTCGCGCAATGAAGGGAACTATGTCTGGTGGGACCTTGGCCAGTTTTAAAGAGACCATGGCCGCGGCAGGAAGAGACCGAAGCCTTATAGGAATACTACGCAATCCGTTTGCGCTAACACCAGGTTTTGAAGGGGCTGAACAACCCCTGGGTAATCAGCCGGAATATGATGAGGCCTTGCAGAGCTGGGTTGCACCCTTTGTGATGGCGAGCATTAACACCAAAAATGTTCATCGCTCTAACATGCTTTTAGGTCATTCTTACGGCGAAAATTTCGTCTATGACGAAATGATGGTTACTGGGCCAGGAGACAAAGGCGAAGCAATCGCAAAGGCGGTAACAGACGATACATCTATGGCCAAGAGCTCCCTGCAGCCTGGAGAAGGCCCTAGCAAAGAAGAGCGTGAAAATGGCTTATATGATGTATTAATGGTGGGAGAACATACAGATGGTCGTTCTGTGCGTATAAGTGTTAAGGGTGATAGAGATCCAGGTTATGGATCAACCTCAAAAATGATCGCTGAAAGCGCTGTATGTTTGGTTAAAAATCCGGACATAGGATCGGGCGGTATTTGGACCACCGCGCCTATTATGGGTGCTGAATTAATCGAGCGTTTGCGGGCTAATGCCGGATTAACCTTCACTATCGAAAGCTAAATATCAGCTGAGATAGCGGGTCAAAAAACTATAATAGATGAGGCCTGTTCAAGATGATTAAGTTCCATCCTCTTAAAGATTCGTTAATAGAAGAACTCCACAATCGGCCATTCCCGGTTGTGGAGTTACCCGCTCAAGTGTCAAATATTGTGGTCTTGAACCCCGCAGATAGTGATAGGGAGTTAGACGGCTTAAAAATATTGGCAGCTGCTCATAATATGCCTCCTCCAGCCGAGGGGGTGAGTTGCTATTATCAAAGCGCAGACGCGTTTGATTTTCGATGGGAGAGACATAATGAATTCTCCACCTATACTTTAATTTGCCATAAAATGCTGACTGGAAATACCTTCGAGAGCGGGTTCGCTCATCTGAGTGAGCAATGGCTAGGGTCCATTGAAGGTGAAGTGATCAGTGCTAATCACATAGACCTACGATCCATGTCATCAGCCCCAATCGAAATGAATGAGCTCAACGACTACTTTGATGGTCATCGGCTCATTGGCAGTAAAATCTATGAGGGTAACGCTACGGTTTGGACATCGATGCGGAGCCATAGTGATGGTTTCAGCCGAACTCTCATTATTGATGAGGGTCTTGATGCGAGTCAGGCAGGTAGGGCGGTACGCAACTTGTTGGAGATATCAACCTATCGGTCTATGACCCTTTTGGCACTGCCCACTGCGCGGGCACTTTTACCAGAAATAAGTATGTTAGAACAAAGCCTTAGTAAGACCAGTGCAAAACTCAAGAAGTTAGAGACTTTAGAAGACGAGCAAAATCTAATGGCCGAGCTAATTGCTGAGGCAAGCCAAGTCGAAAAATTAATTGCCGACCACAGCTTTCGGTTTTCGGCGACTGAGGCCTACTTTAAATTGACCCAAACACGACTGGATATGCTGCGCGAAGAAAAAATTCCAACGATCAGAACACTCAAACAGTTCCATGTAAGACGTTTTATTCCGGCTTATAACACCTGTGTGTCGGTAGTAAAGCGCAAACAAAACCTCTCACGGCGTATTGGCCGAACCAGTGAGCTTTTGCACTCACAATTACAGCTATCGCTTGAGGATCAAAATCAACGGCTGCTGGCGTCCATGGACAAACGCAGTAAGATACAACTGCGCCTTCAGCAGACGG
>CAWKZU010000076.1:0-2839 GCA_963854585.1 Gammaproteobacteria bacterium
CCTAAGTATAAAAAGATAGCTAATGAAATGACCGCCATCGACCCAAATATGAGCGTATTAGCATCCACTAGCGACTTCTCAATTTAGCGAGTAGTCGCAACATTTCAAGATAAAGCCATATCAGGGTAACCATCAACGAAAATGCGCCAAACCATTCCATATATTTAGGCGCACCCATCTCAGAGCCCTGTTCAATAAAATCAAAATCTAACACCAGGTTCAATGCCGCGATCGCCACTACAAACAGACTAAAACCAATACCAAACAGGCCGTTAGAATGGATAAAACCGACGCCACCGGAACCAAACATATTCATCAACATACTGACCAAGTACAGTAACCCAATGCCCATGGTGGCCGAGGTGACCATCAACCGGAAATTTTCAGTTGGCTTGACGATACCTGTTTTGTAGAGAAACAACAGTGACGCAAGTGTGCCCAACGTAAGCCCCACCGCCTGAATGACAATACCGGGATATTGTGCTTCAAAAATGGCGGAAATTGCACCCAAGAAAAGCCCTTCCGCCAGTGCGTAAATTGGCGCTGTAGTACCCGCCCATTGTTTTTTAAATATGGTTATCAGAGCAAAGATAAAACCAATAAGGGCTCCACCTATTGCAAGGGGCATGACAGCACCAGCATCACCACTCTCGAAAAACAAGTTCCATGTGTAGGTCGCAGATAAAACAACCAATGCCAACAAAATCCCCGTTTTGTTAACCGTTCCTTGCAGCGTCATCGTACCTGAAGCCATGGACTGAATACCGCCAGATGAGGACGTCCCTCGCGCACTCTGGCTAAAGGTGTCAGCTTTAAGAGCTGGATTACCTGAACGACCAAACATATTTAGCGCTTTGTGATTGGACATAAGACATCTCTATGGTTTCGTTAAAAATAAAATTATAACCCAAAAAGTGAGTCCAGGGTCCAAATAAATAGGTACTGGACGATAGCTTTTGGGAGGACACAATAGCCGGGGACTTATAATGACACATTAGATACAGGGTCTTATATAATGCACGACTTAACTAGTGAATTGATCCATATGCCACCTGAGTCTCACCACCCAGGATGTATTGCGGTATGTGATAATTTGGTATCAAACTTTCAATACTGTTGTACAAGAACCTGAGACTTTGATGAAGATCAGAGTATTCCGCACTACGCTCAGAGAGCTCAAGCTCTAAACGGGTTATCGTCGACCAATAAACATCTCTAGCATCCTCAACTTTGCCAAGCTTAAGTAAAATGAACGCAAGTATTACCGTTGATGAGGTCATGTATTCAATGGCTTTCTTTTTCTCGGCACTCTTCATTGTTAAAATAACATCTGAAGTTTCAAACGCACATCCAGCATGCGGTAGCGCCTCCATCCAAGACTTTGTGTCACAAAAGACCTGCGCTGTATCGAACCCGCACGTAAAAAAAGCAACCGCTCTGGAGGGTTCGTTGATCAGATGCTCTCGATGAGCGCTACACATAAATTTTAATTTCATCAATAACAATCCCCTGAATAGTGACCCCAGCATTCAACTGAACAATGGGTATCTGTATCACTCTAGATAATCGGTGCCCGAGGATGTCTATTATCGTCGTGACACATAAAGTGTAGTTGACTTCCACTTTAATGTAAACAATAATGATAATGATTCGTATTTACGTAAATAGCTTCTACTCATTTCCTACCAGCATGAGGCTACCCGAACAAAATATGATGTTTCACTAATCCGTATATTTCAATTTCTTGTGAGGACTGAATGAGTAACTTAAGTGAAAAAAGAAGGACTGACCAGACAATAAGATTCAAAGTTGTATTTGGCCTGATTGCAACCCCCCTGATAGTATCCCTATACTTTTACAGTTGGATCGTGATCTATCAATAGTATTAGGTGTTACTAGCTTGCTGATAAATCATTAGCTCTTAATTGCGCATTCCACAACTCAAAGTAGCGCCCTTTAGAGGCTAGCAATTCAGCGTGTGAACCCTGTTCAACAAGGCAACCCTGATCTAAAACAACGATTCGATCAGCATCAACGATAGTCGACAACCGATGAGCGATAACCATACTAGTATGACCTTGAGAGATTTCCTGCAACGCCGATAATATTGAACGCTCAGATTTACTGTCTAGAGACGACGTAGCTTCATCAAAGACTAAAATTGGCGGCCGCTTAAGGATGGTTCTCGCTATAGCCACTCGTTGTTTTTCTCCACCAGAAAGTTTCAAGCCCCTCTCGCCCACCACTGTGGCAGAACCTTGGGGCAACTGAGCAATAAAATCTTCGAGATGTGCAAGACTTATAGCCTGCACAACCTCTTCATCGGATGCCTGAGGATTGCCGTAGCGAATATTTTCAAAGATGCTTTGATTAAACAGAACGGTGTCTTGGGGCACGATACCAATTGCGTTACGCAGGCTCAGTTGACTGACTTGACTGACATCCTGGCCGTCGATAAAAATACTGCCTGTATTAGGATCATAGAAGCGAAACAGTAGCTTAACTAAGGTTGACTTGCCCGCACCACTAGCACCGACGATGGCGACCTTCTCCCCAGTCTGAATGGTAAAGCTGAGGTTTTCAACAATGGCTCGGTCATCTCTATAATGAAATGACACGCCATTAAAACTGATAACTCCCTGAGTAATGACTAACTCAGGCGCATCTGCAATGTCCTCGACGCCAGAGTTGAGATCTAAAAGAGCAAACATATTTTCAATATTAGCCATTGACCCTTTAATCTCTCGGTAGACAAACCCGAGGAAATTAAGCGGTATAAATAGCTGCATCATAAAGGCGTTGATCAATACGAAATCACCTAGGGTCATACTGCCTTGAG